>JAGCJW010000021.1 GCA_017647785.1 Bacteroidales bacterium
AACCGATGCTTTAAATCGTGATTTAGGTTTCAATCCCGAAGAGATAGATTATTTAATCCTTTCTCACCCTCACATAGACCACTCGGGACTAATTCCTTACATTGTAAAATTAGGTTTTAAAGGCATTATATATTCTACACCCGCAACAAGAGATTTGTGTGCCATTATGTTGGTGGATTCTGCTGGCATTCAAGAATTAGATACTCGCACTTTCAACAAGAAAAGAGCAAGACAAAATCTTGAAAGCGTTGAACCGATTTACACAACTGCTGATGCGCAAGAGGCAATGAATTATTTTGTGTCAGTGCCTTACGGAAAGAGAATTTTCATAGATGAAAACATTACTTTAAAGTTTACAGATAACGGACATATACTTGGAAGTGCTACTTGTAATATTACAATAAAAGAAGAAGGCAAAGAGGTAAAGATTGCTTTCACAGGTGATGTTGGACGTTATCAAAAAAGAATTCTTCGCTCTCCACAAGAGTTTGAACAAGCTGATTATATAATTATGGAATCTACCTACGGAGATAGACTTCACAGCAATATAGATAAGAGCGAAGAAGAATTATTAAAAGCTGTCGTTGATACATGTTGCAAAAAGAGAGGAAAACTTCTTATTCCTTCCTTTGCAATAGGTAGAGCGCAAGAGATAATTTTTGCTCTTAATAAGTTGTGGGAACGAGGTTTACTTCCAATGATAGATGTATATGTTGATAGTCCTTTAAGTCTTAATGCAACAAATATAATGCGTATTCACAGCGAGTGTTTCAACGATGAAATGAAAGAATTTATGAAAACAGATCCAGATCCGTTTGGATTTGAAAAGCTACACTACATTCGCGGAACGGAAGAGAGTAAAAAGCTAAATACAAGCAAGATTCCGTGCATTATTATCTCTGCAAGCGGTATGATGGAAGCAGGAAGAATTAAACATCATATTGCAAACAACATAGAAAACCCACGAACAACAATCCTTGGCGTTGGTTACTGCGCTCCTACTACACTTGGAAACAAAATTCTCAGAGGCGACAAACAAGTTTCTATTTTCGGACATGGCTATTACGTGAAAGCAGAGGTAAGAAATATTGATTCCTATTCTGCACACGCCGATTACGAAGAGTTAATCCGTTTCTTATCGTGTCAAGACAAAGAGAAAATTAAAAAACTCATACTTGTACACGGAGAAAGCAAAACACAAGAAAACTTTGCCAATACTTTAAGAGAGCGTGGCTACGAAAACGTTTATATTCCTTCAAAATGCGAAACATTAGTCTTAGATTAGGTATATCGTTTTTGCTTTGTTTGTTTTTCTCGCCTTTGTTTGCTCAAACTTACGACAAAGAAAACGACAATCAAATAGGCGATACTGCCATTAACTTTTCGTTTGTGAACGAGAATGGCGTACAAGATTTATATTCTTTAATAGAAGAAAAATCCACAAACGTGTTAGTTGTGTTTTATAGTCCAGAGTGTGAAGATTGTCAGGCGTTAAAAAAGAAGATGTCAAAGTCAAAAAAGCTCAATTCTTTGATAGAGGAAAACAAACTAACAATTCTTGCCGTTGCCCCTGAGGTAGAAGAAAAGCTTTGGCAAGAGCACAAAAGCCAAGTGCCAGATAATTGGATTAATTCTTATTGCGAGGATTGCACTCCTATTACAAAGAGTTATATTTGGACAGTTCCAACTCTTTTTCTTATAAGTAAAGACAAAATAATATTAAATAGAGATTTTAAACATCGTGAAAGAAATAAGTATAATTAACGGACCTAATCTTAATCTCTTAGGACAAAGAGAGACAAGCATATATGGAAGCACAAGCTTTGAGGAATATCTTGAAGTCTTAAAGAGAAAGTTTCCTGATTTAAAGATTTCTTATTTTCAATCTAATGTTGAGGGAGAGATTGTAACGCAAATTCAAAAAGATGCCAACAAAGACGGAATCATTATCAATGCAGGAGCTTACACTCACACCTCAATAGCGATTGCAGATGCTATTTCAGCAATACAAACTCCCGTTATAGAGGTTCATATCAGCAATATTTTAGCAAGAGAAGAGTTTAGACACAAATCTTTCCTTTCTCCTGTTTGTAAAGGTAGTTTATTTGGTTTTGGAATTAAGGGATACGAATTAGCTTTATATGTCTTCCAAAGTGAAGATTAACTTTATTGTTTCTCCTCCCTTTTTATAAGTAACTAAATTTGGGCAATATTCAAATACATTCTTGCCCATGATTACTTCTTTAGTAGGAATTTCTACTTTATTCAAAGCTGTGCATTGTCCAAATGCGCTATCCCCTATTCTATCTATGTATTCTCCACATTTAACACTTAATAGTGAGGAGCAATTCCAAAATGCTTGCTCTTCAACTATAACTAATGAGATAGGCATATCAAGATTCATCAAAGAAGAGCAAGAGCCGAAAGCTAAACGTCCAACACTTTCTATTCCTTCTGCAAATTCTACTGAACCCAATGCAGAACATGCAAAAAAGGCTTCCCTTTCTATCCTCTTAACTCCACTTGGTATTTTTATCTTACTTAAAGAAGAACAATTCCAAAAAGTTCTCTCCTTAATCATTTGTAAGGAATTTGAAAGAGAAAGAGTAGTTAAATTCTTACACATAAAGAATGCTTCTTCTCCTATAGATAAAACAGAATGTGGCATCATTAAATCCACTATTCCATTACACATATAGAAAGCCTTTTCGCCAATATACACCAAGCAATTAGGTAAAGTTAATTCCTTTATTTCTCCTCGCATATAGAAGCCCTTATCAGCTATTCTTGTAACCAAATAATTCTTTCCCTCAAAGCTGACTTCGGTAGGTATAACAAGATTACCTATAAGTTTTCCTTCACCTGCGCTTACACTAACTTCGTTCTTTCCCTCTATAACGTTATATTTCAAACCATTTAAGCTAAAAGATTGAGCCATCACAAAAGATAAGCTCATCATAAAACATAAAAATAGTAATAGTCTTTTCATATCAAAAAATTATTTCTTGCAAATGTATAAATAATTCTTCGTTTTAAAAAATTCTTATCAAGAAAGAATTTATTTTTTCTTTGATTTATTTTTTTTATTCGTACCTTTGCTAAAATCTTTTGCGAATGAGGGAATTTTTAAACACAGACATAGAACTTTTACCTTCTATAAACAAGAAAAAAGCTGACATTTTGAAAAAGGAAATCAATGTTTTTACCTTTGGAGACTTGTTGGAATATTTCCCTTTTCGCTATTTGGACAAAAGTAAGTTCACAAAAATCAAAGAAATTGCAAGCGAAGAAAACTACATTCAAGTTGTAGGACGAGTAGTTAAGAAAGAACTTATCAAAGGCAAAGGACAAAGACTTATAATCAAACTTCAAGACTCAACAGGTGTAATAGATTTAGTATTTTTTCAAGGAATAAAATGGATAAACGACAGCTTTGCTATTGGTGTTGATTATGTTGTTTTTGGAAAGCCTACCTTTTTCAATGGCATTTTCAACTTTGCTCATCCTGAATTTGAAACTTTAATGTCTTACAAACGCACTTCAATAGAAACTTTCTTTCCTATATATCACACAAGCGAAAGAATGAAAAACTCTTTTCTTTCTTCCAAAGCCTTAGCCAAACTCTCTCAAGAGGTTCTCGCTCTTGCAGTAAACAGAATTGAAGAAACCTTACCTCAATACATCACAAAACACTATAATCTCTACACAAAAGAAAGAGCATTAAGAGAAATACATTTTCCAAAAAACGAGGAGTCACTTGCAAAGGCAAGAGCTCGCTTAAAGTTTGAAGAGTTATTCTTTATGCAATTGGAAAACCAAGTAAAGAAACACAACAACAAAGCAAGAAACAAAGGATTTGTATTTGCAAACGTAGGAGAAAATTTCAATAGTTTTTACAAGACTTATCTACCCTTTACACTTACGGGAGCACAACAAAGAGTTGTAAAAGAAATTCGCAACGATATGCGAACAGGCTATCAAATGAATCGCCTATTGCAAGGAGATGTTGGAAGTGGTAAAACACTTGTTGCACTTTTGTGCATGTTGATTGCAATAGATAATGGTTTTCAAGCCTCAATTATAGCACCTACCGAAATTCTTGCACAGCAACACTACAACAGCATAAAGAATTTCTTAAAGGATATGCCCCTTAATGTTTCTCTACTCACAGGAAGTAGTAAACAAAAGGAGAGAAAAATTCTCTTAAACTCTCTTTCAGAAGGAGAAACTCACATCTTGATTGGCACACACGCCATTTTGGAAGACAGTGTTGTGTTTAAAAATCTTGGACTTGCCATTATAGATGAGCAACATCGCTTTGGCGTAGAGCAAAGAGCAAAGATGTGGGCAAAAAACAGCATTCCGCCTCACGTTCTTGTAATGACAGCGACACCTATTCCAAGAACTCTTGCAATGAGTGTTTATGGTGATTTGGAATGTTCGGTAATTGATGAATTGCCAAAGGGAAGAAAACCTATTCAAACAGTGCATTTTTTTGACAAAGACGTACTTACTCTCTTTAATTTTATGAGAAAACAAATAGAATTAGGAAGACAAATCTATGTTGTTTACCCTCTGATTAAGGAAAGTGAGAAAATGGACTTAAAAGACTTAATGGACGGATACGAAAGCATAGTTAGGGAGTTTCCTTTGCCAAAATATCAAATTAGTATAGTGCATGGACAGATGAAGGCTGAGGATAAGGACTACGAAATGCAGAGATTTAAAGACGGAATTACCAATATAATGGTTGCAACCACCGTAATAGAAGTTGGAGTCGATGTTCCGAATGCAACAGTTATGGTAATAGAAAATGCAGAACGTTTTGGACTTGCTCAACTTCATCAATTAAGAGGACGTGTCGGCAGAGGACAAGAACAAAGCTATTGTATATTGAGAACAAAAGACGAATTATCACAAGAAGGCTTGTTTAGAATTAACACAATGTGCGTTACAAACAACGGATTTGAAATTGCGCAAGCCGATTTGCAACTAAGAGGACCAGGAAACATAGCGGGCACTCAACAAAGTGGGGTTATGGAATTGAAAATAGCAGACATTGTTTTAGATGAACCTCTTATGGTGCAAGTAAAAGACCTTGCTACTCAAATCATATCGTATGACCCATTATTGAAAGCCGAAGAAAACAAACCTTTAAGGGATTATATGGTTTCAAAACACAAAACGGCTGATTTTTCTCAAATATCTTAGAAATTAAAACCTTAATTTTCCTTCTATAATCTTTGAAATCTTGTCTTTAAACAAGGTATTGTAGCCTTGATGTGAGAAACAAACTCGCCCTTTCTTATCTATAATAAAAATTGTTGGGAAATAACGCACCAAATACATCTCTTCAATAGTGTGTTTTGGTATTTGTGCAAGATGATACGAAAGTTTATGCTCATTAGCAAAAGCAATCATTTCTTCTTTTGCTATTTTACTATCCACAGGGTTTAGGGCAATAATCTCAACTCCCCTATCCTTGTATTGAGCATACAACTCCTGTAAATCATCAAGCACAGGAATACATGGAGAGCAATTATTATAAAAGAAAGCCATAATAACTATTTTGCCTTTGTGCTTTTCAAGTTCAAATTCCTTTCCTTGCAAAGTAGTTGTCTTAAAGTTAAGTGCAAGAGAGTTGTAAGCAAATGAACTTTGACTTATCTCCTGCTCTTCCCACTGCTTTTCAAGTGCAGAAAAGCTTTTATATCTTAGGTGTATTCCCGTATTTTTTTCACTAAATTCAAATCTGCTATCATGAAAAGCAGCATTTTCATCTATACGACTAAGCGTTATGTTATAAACCTTGCTACTTGTGTTTGGTTGCTCTTGATTTAAGTAAAATATTATAGTGTTTTGAGCAAGTGGGAGAAAGTCTTTTTTTCTTATATAATGCACTCTGACATACGAAACACTATCAAATTCCAACAAAGTTTCAACAAGGCTAAAACACTCAAAGCCATTGATTATGGTATCTTGATTTTTTTGAACTTTAATTTCACCTTTTTCTATTGCCTTTAAGTCAAAAGTCGGCCTATTAAAGACAAAATTCGGTATCATATTAGTATCTACCTGCGTTAAAAAGAGAGCATAATCTTCTTTTTCGTATTGCTCTGCTATATTCTGATAAAAATCCACAAAAGTAAAGCGTTGATTGTCGCAATAGACTTGTTCTATCAACTCATTTGAATAATAAATTTGAGCATTTACCTTTGCAAAAAATTTATTCCTTGGACTGTTTTTCTTAAAACTTACCTTATGAAAAAAAAACTTTGACTCCCCTCCATTATTCACCTCAATCTCCGCTTCATAATAAGCAGAATGAAGCCTTTTTGCGTATTGATTAACACCAAAGCATATTTGCTCCACACTTTGTGCAGAAAGCAAAAAACAACTCAAAGAGAAAACAATAAAAAAACAATGCTTTTTCATATAGATACTTATGAAAACATAACGCAAGAAAAACAATAAAATTTTGTTAGTTTGATTTTTATTTATAATTTTGCAGCCGCAAAGGGTTCTCTACGCAGAGATTAAAAGGGAATTGGGTGTAAGTCCCAAACAGTCCCGCTGCTGTGAGTTCACAAAAGGATACCGAAATATCTTTTGCCACTGTTGTTTAAGAAAAACAATGGGAAGGCTATCGGTATTGAACGAGTCAGAAGACCTGCCTTTTGTTTAAAGTTTTGAGCTTTCGAGGAAAGAGCTTTAGACATTAGATGCAGTATTTATTTTCATCGAATTTGTCTTTACTTTTTTTGGAGCTCTATGTTTTGAATTTTAAAATAATTTTTAAACTTAAAACTATAGAGAAATGAAACGTATTATCGTATGTTTAGCTGCTTTATTCGTAGCAGTATCTGCTCATGCTCAATTTGACGGAGCAGTAGGCACAGAAGGCTGTCAAGCAATCAGCCGAGAGGATTCAAGAATCAAGTCTTGGGCTTTTGGAGTTGAAGTTCAAAGAGGCTATGAACAAAATTCAACAACAGAATTTGTTTCTTATGGAAAGCCTTATATGGCACAAGGTCTTCCTGATGGTTCAACAACAACTGCAGTTGCTTTAGGAGAAGGAGGAATTGCCTTAATCACATTTGAAGCTCCAATAATAGATGGAGATGGTGCTGACTTCTGCGTTTTTGAAAATGGATTTACTTCAACTTATCTTGAAATTGCTTTCGTAGAAGTAAGTAGCGATGGAGAGCATTTCTATCGTTTTCCCACAACAAGTTACACAACATCTTCTTCACTTTTACCAGAATTGATGAATAATCTTGCAGGTAAGTATGAAGTTGGTTGGGGAACACCTTTCGATTTAGCAGAAATAAATGATGATGAGTTTTTTGACAGAAACAATGTCAGATTTGTTCGTTTGGTAGATGTGATTGGAGGAGTTGATACTGACTCTCATGAAAACATTATCTACGATGCACAATCTGGTGGTTGGGCAACAGGATTTGATTTCACAGGTCTTGGAGTTATCAATCAAAAAGAGGCATATCAGGTAGCAGATTTTGAAGGTCTTCTTACAAATGCCGATTCTCACGAAATAATTTCTGCTGATAATGGAACGATTGATAGTGAGGGAAATTACAGACTTTCATATCTTAGTGGAGGTTTAAGTTTTGAAGCATTAGGGCTTTATGACGGAATGTTTGCTTGCGGATTTGGACCTTCAAACCACACAACTGACAACCAACCTTACTATTCTGCTCAATCTTTAATGGGATTGGAAAATCCAGCAAGCACATATATGGTAGGATATTACAGTGATTGGGCAGGGACTGCGGAACATAATGTAATAAAAAGGGAAGATAATACTGCATTTAGCCCAATTGGAGTTTATGTAAACAACTCTTCTTCGGCTTATTCTTATATGTCATCTGCCAATTTCCCACAAAACAATTACTTTTTAAACATTATAGCAACAGGATATGATGAAAACGGAGCAGTAACCAGCGATGTATCTTATCCATTAGCCGATGCAAACGGAATTGTTGGAGAATGGAAGTATATGGACTTAACTTCTTTGGGCGAATGTCATAAGGTTATTTTCACACTTTCATCAAATGACGATTCAGGTTATGGAATAAATGTACCAGCTTACTTTTGTATAGATGCGTTTTCTTATTATGCAGAAGAAAATACTTCTTCTTTAAGCGATGAATTAGCAAATGAATTTTCTATAAACGTATATCCAAATCCTGCAAGCGAAAGAGCAAATATCAATATCAAAGGATTAAACAGCAAAGCACAAATCATAGTAAGCGATATGCAAGGACGCATAGTTTGGAGTGATGAAACATTTGAAAACAACTATGAATTAAACACATCAAATATGCAATCAGGCGTTTACTTCATTAAAATAACAAGCGAAAACATAGTAAAAACACAAAAATTAATAGTAAGATAAAATGAAAAGAATATTAACAATACTTAGTATATTATTATTTACAAACATAGTTTTAGCACAAAATACTTTCGTAGTTGGAGACATAACTTACAAACCAACAACAGGAAACAATGTAAAAGTAAGAAGTTGTAACCAATCGGCAACAAATGTTGTAATTCCAGAAACGGTAGAAAACAACGGAATAACATATAACGTAACTTGCGTTGGAGAAGACGCTTTTTATTGGTGTTCAAATCTTGTTTCAGTAGAATTACCTAATACAATTACCTCTATTGAAAGCTATGCCTTTTATTATGCTACGTCTTTAACTTCATTAGTTATTCCAAATGCAGTTACATCTTTGGGTTGGGAAGTTTTTTATAATTGTTCTTCTCTTGCATCTGTTACAATCGGAAGCGGAATTACAGACCTTAGCGATGGAACGTTTAGCTATTGTGATGCCTTACAAAGCATTACTTGTTTAGCATTGGAGCCTCCTGTATTGGAAAATAGTTTTGTTTTCCCAGATGTTAGCACCGCTACATTAAGTGTTGCATGCGGAAATTTATCTGTTTATTCCGACACCACTAATCTTTGGGGACAATTATTTGCAGGCAGAATTTCTGAAATCATTTACACTGTTAATGCCACTGCAAACGATAGTACATTTGGAGAAGTTATAGTTACAAGCGATTGCGAAAGTGCAATGCTGACTGCAACTGCCAATCCATGTTACGAATTTGTATCTTGGAATGACGGAAACACCGAAAATCCAAGATACATCAACCTAACAAGCGACACAACTCTAATAGCTATTTTTGCAGAAATAGTAGATAATTCATCTTTGCTTGATATGGAAAACAAAACGCTTAGCTTCTACCCTAACCCTACAAAAGATGAAATAAATTTCTCTGCAAAAGTAGATGCAGTTGAGGTGATTAACCTTAGCGGAAAGGTGCTTATGAAAGCCGAAAACACAAATAGAATAAATATCTCTACATTACCTGCGGGCGTTTACTACATAAGACTACACTCAAAGGGCAAAACCATTACACAAAAAGCCGTAAAACAATAATTGGTTTTTCATTTATACTTCACAAGGCGACTGAGTTTTTCAGTCGCCTTTTTCATTGCAAAAAACCATTCTTTGATTCACTAAAATAATTCTTTGAATTAAAAAATTCTTTCTTAGGATTATTTTGCTAAGTCTTTGAATTGTTGGATTTTTTCTTTGTTTTTTTGAGGGCTTATTTTGAAAGGAAACAAAGTATAAAAAATAGCATATTATTTTATGCTTTACTAAAATATTTATATCTTTGCCAAATAGCTTGGTTATTAACCTTTAAAATTAAAATAAAATGATAACACATTTAAAACCTTTAAAGAGTTTTTATAAAAATTCTTTAATAACAAAAATAAAAAGTATTGTTTCTATCATCACATGTTTGTTGTTTTGTGCTTGCGAACAATTACCTGATATAGGTTCTTGTTCAGGAACGATTACAAATGCACAAACGGGAGAAACAATCAGTGGAGCACGCGTTGAAATTTCATCATTTGGTTTACCAACAACTGCAACAGATCAAAATGGATTTTATTATTTTGAAGAAATAGATAAAGGGCAATATACAATAAATGTAAGTGCCAATGGATATAATTCCACTACCCGTACAGTTATCATAAATCCGGGAGTCAATAATTCTTATGACATAAGTCTTATGCCAATAAATGGTAATGGCAATGGTGGTAACAATGATAATGGTTCAGGAGATAATAACAATAATGATGATTATTCAGAAGCTGAAGTCTCCACAATGTTAGATAATTTAGCAGTTGAATTAATCAGTTGCAAACGTTCTGGTAGTGATATAATACTAAAATATACCCTTACAAATACATATCCATACGCTAATATGGGTATTACGATACAAAACGTTAATGCCTTCACTCAAAAGACTCATATATCAGATAATTTAGGAAATCAATATCCAAATGAATTTGTAAAAATATCATTAGCAGGCAACACATTGGGTTGGGGTAACAATATTGAAGGAACACTACTTCCAGACATTCCTACACAATGTATTATAACAGTACGAAATGTAGATTCTGATGCAACTTATATGCACTATTATATTTATACATCAACAGCCTTTCCTGGTAGTGTAAATTATTCTGATAATGTAATCTTGAAAAAAGTTAAAATTCACTAAATTTAACACCGACATATTAAAAATTTGAAGTTGTATCTGTAAAATATGATAAAAAATAAAGATAATTCAAACAAACAAAGAAAAGGCGACTGAAATTATTTCAATCGCCTTTTCTTCATTCGCAAAAATTTTTCTTTGTTTTATTTTTCTGTTTCTTTGAATTGTTATATCTTTGTTGCGATAGATTAATAATTAACATAAAAAAGGAGGTCATCAAAGGAGAAAAAGAAAAAATATAATTTAGACTTAGTAAATTTTAATACGACATAAAAGCGTTTTTGCTTATACTTGGATGTACGAAACCTGAACAATTTCTTACAAAAAACCAATCATTGTAAAGCAGTAAACGCTCACGAGTAATATCGTGGGCTTTACTTATTTGGTTGGTTGGGTAGTTCAGGACCTCGTACTCCGATAAGAAAAAAGTCCCACGTTTTTTTATATCCATAAGTCAAAGGAAGAAATTAAGTAATCGCCATTTGGGACTTAGGCAAAATAAATTATTATCAATATTAAATTAAAAACAGAATTAATTATGGCAAAAAAAGATGGTGATATCATTGAATTTTTATTCGGGTGGATATTTGAAATATTCGGTTGGTTAATAAAGGTGATTTTAAAATTTGGGCTATCTGTTATTGGTGGTCTATTTAAAAGTCTCTTTAATGGCATCAAGTCTTTATTTAGTAATAAAAATAACACAATTGATAACGAATAATTAAGATAATTATGGGAATTTTAGGTTGGATAATCATTTTAGTTGTCGTATCTATAATTTGTAGAATTTTAAGAAGCTTATTTCAAGCTGTAGATTGGATTGTATATCTACTCATACTAGCTGCATTTATTTTTATTTGGATCACTAAAGGTTTTTGGTGGGGGCTTCTTGCTGGGATTATCGGTTCTGTAGTTGCCACATTTCTATTTGGAATGGGAGGAGGAACCAAGGTTAGTAAATTCGGACACACCTATACTTTAACTTGTAAAGATTGTGGGTATGATGATTTAGAAATTACTACCGATACAGAAGTAGGTGTAGTTACTCGCTGCAAAAGGTGTGGAAAAGTTCAAGCTCATATAATGAGACATTAATAGTATTAATTATCAAAAGTTTATAACTATGAAAAAAGTTATTTTATCATTTGCATTATTTTGCATTATATTTTCTAATTTGTATGCCCAAGAAAAAGATTCTATACAAGATCTTCCAGAGGTAGAGATTACAGCAAAATATATTTCACCTGTTTCGTTAACTGGAGAGGATATGCCAATGAGACGTATTCCTCAATCTGTATCGGTTATAAATCCTGTACGCATTGAGGAAATGAATATCACGACTATTGACCAAGCAATGCAGACGGTTACTGGTGTAACGACTATTGCGAATGACAATATGCGTAGTCAGTATAAATCAAGAGGTTATGGAATGAGTATAATGACAGATGGTCTTCCCGCATATAACTCACTTGCTCTTTCTCAACAATTTGACTTATCTTTTTTTGAACAAATAGAAGTACTTAGAGGAATATCAGGTATTTTGCAAGGAGTTCCAGATGGACAATCTCTTGGAGGCGTGATTAACCTTGTCAAGAAAAGAACAAAAGATAGTTTAGAAATAAATACAACAACTAGTATAGGTTCTTGGAAAAATTTCAGAAGTGAAATTGATTTGAATGCTCCTATTACAAAGAATGGAAAACTAAGAACTCGTTGGGTATTATTTCTTAACAATAGAAATTTCTTCTATGAGCGTTCAAGTATGAATAAGAGTGGTGTATATGGTGTTGTCGATTGGAATCCTTCTAAATCTACATTACTTTCGTTGTCATATGCATACCAACATTCAAAAGGAGATGTATTGTATAATGGTTTACCTGCATTCAGAATGACATCTGACGATAATAGTAGAAATAGCCTTCCTGTTGATCGTTCTTTTAACCCAACTCCTGATTGGGATTACACAGAATGGAATACCCATGAAATTATGTTATCTCTACACCAAAAGCTTTCTGATAATTGGAATATTAGAGCTAAATCTGGAGTAAAATTACAAACTCAAGAGAATAAGTATGGATTTGCTGGAACTTTTACTGTAGCAGATAGTACATCTAATTATCTTCGAGGATATAATGAAGAGTATTTACCTCGTATAGTTTCGGCTATTGACCTGTCTGGAAAGTTTATGTTATTCAAACGAATACAAAACATTTTTATTGGAGCTAATTTTGAAGATTTTGTTGATGACAAGAAAAATATTAGTGGATATTACAGAGTTCAATTTGGCAATCCTTTTCTTGTCCCAGACTTTGAAGTACCTTACGATAAACTCAACCATTCAAAAATGAGAGTTAGACAAGGAGGTATTTATGCACAGTTAAGATTGTCTTTATTGGATAATCTTAACGCACAATTTGGCACACGTATGAGTTCAGTTTTTGCAAGTATGTATGATTTTAGCAATGCAAATTGGAATGAAGTTATTAGAGAAGAATGTAGATTTACTCCATTTGCAGGAATCACTTATGATCCAATTGACCCTCTAACATTATATGCTAGCTATTCAAGTATATTTGTACCTCAAACTGAACGCAGAGAAGATGGTTCTATGCTTGATCCACGCACAGGATTCCAACTTGAAGTAGGAGCAAAGTCAGAATTATTAGAAAATCATTTAACTTGTAATTTTGCATTATTTTATTTACAAGATAACGGCAGAGCTTACAAAACTAGTCCAGCTCCAACTTATGTAAATGGTGGTAAAGTAGAAAATAAAGGATTTGAAATAGAAATTAATGCTTATCCTTATAGAGGACTTGAATTATCTACAAGTTACACATTCCTCGATACTAAAATAGTCAAGTCTGCCGATGGTGATGAAGGCTTAGCATTTAGTCCTATAGAGCCAAGACATTCATTTAAGTTTTTCACAGCTTACCGCTTTGATATAGGAATAAGTTTAGGCTTTAATATTATGTCTCAGAGCACTACTTATGCTTCAGTCTTAACACCAGAACGCTGTCAAGAACCATATACCCTTATAAATGCTTTTGCATCATATGATATAAATAAGAATATTTCAGTATATTTCAATTGTAATAATTTAACCGATTGCAAATATTATTCAAGAGTAGGTGGAAACGGAGACTTCTTTGGCGATCCAAGAAACTTCATGCTTAGCGTAAGATGCACTTTCTAAAATAGTAAATGAAAAAAAATAAAAAAATTAAAGTCTCAAAATCAGAGTTCAAAGATTGTTGGCAACTCATTAAACCTTGGTGGATTTCTGAAGAAAAATGGATTGCACGTGCTCTATTTCTTCTTGTATTCCTATTAGACTTAGCTATAGTTGGCATTGGTGCTTGGCTAACTTATTGGAATAAGAATTTCTTCAATGCGTTCACGGAGTATAATCAAAATCTAGTTTGGTCTTTGATGTTTGAGGCTTTAATTATTGCTACTTGTGGTATTACAGCTGAAGCCATGAGAACATGGTTATATCAGACACTACAAATGAAGTGGAGAAAATGGATAACAGATGTATATCTTAAAAAATGGCTAAATAAAAATAAATTCTATCACATTGAAACAAATCATGAAATAGACAATGCTGATCAACGAATTTCAGAAGATTTAAAAGATATGCCTGAAATAGCTCTGCATTTGAGCTTAGGTTTTTTTTCTAATCTTGTAAAGCTAATTACTTACTCCATTATTATTTGGGGAATTTCAGGAACTCTTTCATTATTAGTATTTGGAGTAGAAATCAATATACCAGGATATATGTTATGGATTTCTATAATATATGCAATTGTAGCTTCTATAATTCTTGAAAAAAGAGGAAGAAGAATGGTTGCAGTGGAATATGAGCAACAAATCCGTGAATCCGATTTCCGCTTTCAAATGATGAGAATTCGAGAAAATAGTACACAAATAGCTATTAGCGATGGTGGAAGAGTTGAAGAAAAATTACTCAAGCGATTATTTTCTAAGATTGAAACTAATTGGGATTGTTATAAACGATACACAAGACGGATCACGATCATAGAAAAAGGATACACAGAATTTGGAATACTCCTAGCCTATTTAATAATAATACCTCGTTATTTTGCTAAACAAATTACTCTAGGTTCTATAATGCAACTAACAATGTGTTTTACCAATGTACGTGTTGGTTTTGCTTGGTTCATTTTCCAATACAAAAGATTAACAAGTCTTCGTTCAATGTGCCATCGGTTAAGTGAATTATACCATAAAATCAATATGGATATTACTCACGATATTATTTTTGAGCAAAATAATGATGACACATTAAAAGTTGAAAAGCTGAAATTATCTCTTGTTTCGGGAAAAATAATAACCAATATTCATAATCTTGAAATAACCTCAGGTTCAAGATGGTTAATACGTGGACAATCTGGAGCCGGCAAGACAACTTTTCTTAAAGCATTGGCTGGCATATGGGTATTCGGAGAGGGGAAAATACATCTACCTAAATGTAATATGATGTTCTTGCCTCAAGAAACTTATCTCCCTCTTGGCTCATTGCGAACAGCTCTATGTTACCCTGAATCCACAGATAAATTTACAGATGCAATGTGTCGTGAGGCTTTAGAAAAATGTAGGTTAAAACAATACATTAGCAACCTTGATGATGATGATATAACTTGGAGTCACAAATTATCTCCTGGAGAAAAACAGCGATTAGCTTTTGCTAAATGCCTTTTACTTCGTCCTGGATATTTATTCTTAGATGAAGCAACTTCGGCTTTAGATAATCAGATGGAAGAAAATTTATACACGCAGTTGATTGAAGAACTACCTCAAACAACGATAATTAGTGTTGCACATCGTAAAACAATTGATAAATTTCATAATCATACATTAACAATTTAGAAATATCATTAATTTAAAACACATGATTTAATATTATGAAAAAGAACATTACTTGGATAATATTATCCATATGCGTTATTTTATTATGTTTATTGATAGTTTTTATAGGAAAATTTTCTTTCCCATCAAGCGATATATCAGATGGCATAGTTACTGTTTTGAGTGCTTTTATAGGTATATTGATTACGATGTCAATAACATATATATTATTAAATGATCAAAGTCAAGCAGAAAGTTTGAAAGAACGTAATGTAAAAAAATTCGAGAAAAAGCAGGAAACATATCATGCTTTCTTAAATGAATTGGGATTAATAATTAAAAATCTTACTATGCGTAATTTATCTGGTAATGACAAAACAGCTTATGAAAATATTAATTCATTACAAGAATTAATCAACCAATTCAGCTATTTACGAATACATATGGATAACAATAGATTCCTGTGTGTTATAAATAAAACAACAGAAATTATAAATGTATACAAGCAACAAGATTTATTTAAAAAATACAAACAAGATAATAAAAACAATTCAAATACCATTAATCAAAGTTTATACGATTTATCATTAAGTATTGCAATTAACCTATTTGATATAGCTAAAATATTAAATGAGGATATGTATGGAGTTGTAAAATCAAATGATAATACTACGATAGATCAAATAACAACTAAAACACAAGAATTATTAACAATTTCCTTAAAATACAACCATTTAACAAAATAAATAAAACATTTAAATAACAATATCAAATAAAGAAAAGGCGACTGAAATAATATCAATCGCCTTTTTGAGTTTTATGTATTTCGGTTTTTATTATTTTTCGCTTACTGCTGCTTGTGCTGCTGCAAGTCTTGCAACCGGTACTCTAAATGGTGAACATGATACATAGTTCATTCCATTTTTGAAAAAGAATTTAACTGATTCTGGATCTCCTCCGTGTTCTCCACAAACTCCTACTTTTAGGTTTTGTTTTGTTGCACGTCCTCTTTGAACTCCCAATGTAACTAATTGTCCTACTCCTTCTTGGTCTAATGTTTGGAATGGGTCTGCAGGGATTATTTTTTCTGCTTGATAAGTTTCCAAAATACCGTTTACGTCATCTCTTGAGAATCCGAAGGTCATTTGTGTTAAGTCGTTTGTTCCAAATGAGAAGAAGTCTGCTACTTCTGCTATTTTGTCTGCTACCAATGTTGCTCTTGGGATTTCTATCATTGTTCCGTACAAGTAATCTATCTTAGAGTTTGTTTCTGCTTCAACTTCTGCGTGAACTCTGTCGCAAATTGCTTTTTGGTGTTTAAGTTCTGTTACAGATATTGTCAATGGAACCATGATTTCTAAGTGTGGATCAAAGCCTTCTTTTCTTAATTCTGATTCTGCTTCAAATAATGCTCTGAATTGAGTTTCTGTAATTTCTGGATAAGTGATTCCTAAACGTACTCCTCTTAATCCCATCATTGGGTTTACTTCTTCCAATGCTTCAATTCTCTTGTTTAATTCTGCGCTTTCTATTCCTAATTCCTTAGCTAAGGCTTCAACGTTTTCTTGTGTGTGTGGAACGAATTCGTGCAATGGTGGGTCAATCAAACGGAATGTTACTGGTTTTCCGTTCATAACTTGCATTGTTCCTTTTACTGCTTTTTTGATGTAAGGTAATAATTCGTTCAACCAGTGTTTTCTTTCTTCTGTTGAGCCAGAAAGAATCATTTTTCTTAATATTGCTAATGGTTTTTCAGAGTTTTCTCCGTAGAACATGTGCTCAATTCTAAACAATCCTATACCTTCTGCTCCAAATTCTATTGCTTGTGCAGCGTCTTGTGGGTTGTCAGCATTTGTTCTTACACCCATTGTTCTATATTTATCAACCAATTGCATGAATTGTTTGAATAATTCGTTTTCTGATGCGTTGATTGTTGGTAATGCTCCTTCGTAAACTGTTCCTCTTGTTCCGTTCAAACTCAAAGTTTCTCCTTCTTTGTAAGTTTTTCCGCCCATTGAAACTGTTTTTGCGTTCATATCTATTTTTAATGAACTGCAACCTACTATACAACATTTACCCCATCCTCTTGCAACTAAGGCAGCGTGTGATGTCATACCACCTCTTTCTGTTAAGATACCTGTTGCAGCACGCATACCTTCAACATCTTCTGGGTTTGTTTCTTCTCTAACTAAGATGTTAGCGACTCCTGCTTTTTCAAGACGCATTGCTTCTTCGCTTGTAAGAGCTATCACTCCCACTGCACCACCAGGACCTGCTGGTAAACCTTGTGCTATTACTGTGTGTTTAGCTTCTTCTTTTGCGTCTAAGATTGGGTGAAGTAATTCGTCTAATTGTTCTGGAGATACTCTGCAAATAGCTTCTTTTTCTGAGATTAAGCCTTCGCCAAGCATTTCCATTGCCATTGTAACTGCAGCAACTCCTGTTCTTTTTCCAACACGGCATTGAAGCATGTACAATTTGTTGTTTTGAATTGTGAACTCGATATCAAGCATATCACGGAAATTCTTTTCTAAGATTTCTCTGATATCGCAAAGTTCTTTATATGTTTCAGGCATTACCTCTTGCATTGAAGGTAAGTGCTTATTTTGTTCTGTTTTTGTTTCGCTGTTCAATGGATTTGGTGTTCTGATACCTGCAACAACGTCTTCTCCTTGTGCGTTGATTAACCATTCTCCGTAGAATTGATTATCTCCGTTTGCAGGGTTACGAGTAAATGCTACCCCTGTTGCAGAATCATTACCCATGTTACCGAATACCATTGCTTGAACGTTTACTGCTGTTCCCCAATCATCTGGAATACCTTCAATTCTTCTATAAGCAACAGCTTTCTTTCCGTTCCAAGATTTGAATACGGCTCTAATACCACCTTCTAATTGTTTTTCTGCATCATCTGGGAATTCTACTCCTATGTTTTCTTTAACTACTTTTTTGAACTCTTCTGCAAGGAACATTAAGTCTTCTGTAGTTAAATCTGTATCTTGAGCATATCCTTTTGAATGTTTGTATTCATCAAACATATCATCTAATAAACGACGGATACCAACGCCTTTGCATGGTTCTAAGCCTTCTGCTTTTTCCATAACAACGTCAGCATACATCATAATTAAACGTCTGTATGAGTCATAAACGAAACGAGGATTATTTGTTTTCTTAATCAATCCTGGTATTGTTGCAGAACATAATCCTATATTTAACACTGTATCCATCATTCCTGGCATTGAGCTTCTTGCTCCTGAACGACAAGATACTAACAAGCAATTGTCCTTATCTCCATAAGTCATTCCCATTACTTGTTCTGCGTTTTTCAATCCTTCTCTAACTTGTTGCATTAAGTCAGCAGGTAATTGACATCCATTTGCATAGTAATCTGTACAACATTCTGTTGTAATGGTTAATCCTGCAGGAACAGGTAATCCCAAGTGACACATTTCTGCTAAATTAGCTCCTTTTCCCCCAAGCAGATTTTTCATATCTGCCTTACCTTCTGCGGTCTTACCACCAAAAGTGTAAACGTACTTTTTTGTCATCTTTTTAAAATGAAGTTTGTAATTAAAATATTATAAATTTATCAAATACATATTTGCGACTTGCAAAAATACAAAAAATTCTTCGTTTATTGTATATTTAGTCTTTGTTTTTTACTTTGTTTTTCTTCTAAACTTAGTTTGATTGCTTTGTGCTTTGTATTCATAAGCCCCTATACTTGGTGGGTCTAAGCGATAATTTCCTTCAATATCGTATGGTAAATTATAACCCCAAATACCATTTCCTTTGCCTATACAAGGAGAGTTTTCTTGCAAATGCAAATCTCCCTCTGAAGCCTCAACAAACAATGGGTCTTGATTCAAAATAGAATTTGTGAAAAGATTAGAATTTGGAGACTCTTCCTCATATTTAACTAAACAATAATCAAATCTTATTGTAGAAAGCGTTTGTTCTATCATATCAAATTCTATTTCAGAATCAGCAAGAGCGCCATGAATTATACAATTATAAAACTCTGCTTTTTCTATCTGTCTATATTGAACATTAGAATTAACATCTAAATAATAATCATTAAAATATAAAACAGGAGTTGT
>JAGCJW010000022.1 GCA_017647785.1 Bacteroidales bacterium
GTGGCAAGTAATACTTTATCGCAATAGTATTCTTTTCCTTCGCTTGTTTTTACTCCTTTTATGCTATTGTTTTCTATGATTAGTTTTTTTACGCTTTGGTGATAACGTATCTCTGTTAGAGGATTGTTTTCTATTTGATTGATTAGTGCAAGGAATATGTCAAGGCTTTTACCGCTTTTTGGGAAAATTCGTCTTCCTCTTTCTTCTATTAACTCTACTCCAAGAGATTGAAAAAGGTTTATTGTGTCTTTGTTAGAGAAGGCTTTTAATGCAGGTATTATTTCATTGATATTAGAATTCAATGAACTGCAATGGGAAATAAATTCTTTTAGTTCAAGAGTGTTTGTGAGGTTGCAACGTCCTTTTCCTGTAAGACGTAGTTTTAGTCCTGCTTGTTTTTTCTTTTCTAACAGCAGGACTTTTTTGTTTTTTGATTGAAGCAAGAGAGTTGCAAGTAATCCTGCAGCTCCTGCTCCTATGACAATGACGTCATATTTATTTCTTTTGTTCATATCCAAAGTTTTGTAGTTCTCTTTCGCTATTTCTCCAGTCTTTCTTTACTTTAACAAATAGTTCTAAGAAACATTTTTTAGATGTAAACTCTTCAATGTCTTTTCTGGCTTCTATTCCTATCTTTTTGATTTGTTCGCCTCCGTGTCCTATGATTATTCTTTTTTGGCTTTCTCTTTCTGTGAAAATGACTGCTCTAATTCTATTTAGGTTTTCTCCTTCAAGATATTCCTCTACCATTACTTCTGTTGAGTAAGGGATTTCTTTTTCGTAACGAAGAAGTATTTTCTCTCTAATGATTTCGCTAACTAAAAAACGCATGCTTTTGTCCGTTAGCATATCTTTGTCGTAGTAAGCAGGAGAGTCAGGAAGGTTTTCTTTAACAAGTTCCATTACTCTTTCTACTCCTATTTTGTGTAGTGCAGAACATGGAATAACTTTTGCTCTTGGTATTTCTGCTTCCCAATAGTTTATTATTTCTGTAACTTTTTCTTGTGTTGCGTTATCTACTTTATTGATTACAACAATAGTCGGTGTTTTGCTTTGTTTGATTTTGTTTAATATGTCGCTATTTTTTAATGTCTCACCCAAGTCTGTTACTAATAAGTAAACGTCTGCATCTGTTAATGCTCCTTCTACTTGTTGTAACATGCATTGTTGTAATTTGTAATGTGGATTTAAAATACCTGGTGTGTCGGAAAAAACTATTTGAAAATCATCTCCGCTTACAACTCCTAATATTCTGTGACGTGTTGTTTGGCTTTTTCTTGTGATGATACTTATTTTTTCTCCTACTAAGGCATTCATCAAAGTGGATTTCCCTACGTTTGGATTGCCTATTATATTTACAAAACCTGCTTTATGACTCATTGTTATTTGTTTTAAATTATGCCTTCTGTTATTAAATCGTGAATGTGTATTATTCCAAGATACTTATTATCTGTATCTGTAACTATTAATTGTGTTATGTGATGTTGTTGCATTATTGTAAATGCTTCAACTGCAAACGCATCAGCTGTAATAGTTTTTGGATTTTTTGTCATAATCTGCTCTGCTGTTTGCGATTTTGTGTCAATAACACTTTTGTTGTTTAGCATTCTTCTCAAATCGCCATCAGTTATTATTCCTAATATATTGTTGTTTTCACTAACAACAGTACAACCTAATCGCTTGCTTGTTATTTCCATTAGGGTTTCTGTAAGAGGGGTGTTTGCAGAAACATTAGGTTTTTCGTTTTTAACGTATAGGTCACTTACTTTTAGATATAAGCGTTTGCCTAAACTACCTCCTGGATGGTATTTTGCAAAATCCTCTGCTGTGAAATTTCTGCAATGAAGCAAAGCAACAGCAAGAGCATCTCCCATTACAAGTTGAGCTGTTGTGCTTGAAGTTGGTGCCAAATTGTTTGGACATGCTTCTTTATCAACTGTGCAATTTAAAATATAGTCAGCAGATTTTGCTAAATAAGAATCTGTACTGCCAACCATAGCTATTAATTTGTTGCCACGAGCTTTAACAAGAGGCGTAAGAACTTTTATTTCTGGTGTATTGCCACTTTTAGAAATACATATTACTGTATCGTCTGCTTGAATAATTCCTAAATCTCCATGAATAGCTTCTGCAGCATGCATAAATATAGAAGGAGTCCCTGTTGAGTTAAGGGTTGCAACAATTTTATTTCCAATTATTGCACTTTTTCCAATACCAGTTATTATGACTCTTCCTTTGCTATTAAAGATTTCTTTAACTGCAGAAACAAAATCATTATCAATGTAATCTAATAATTTTTCAATACACTTACTTTCTTTTTGGATAGTGTCTTTTGCTATCTCCAAAATTTCAAAATCACTTTTCACAATTTTATTTTTTTAAAAACATTTGTTCAATATAAAAAAACATTGTACCTTTACATATTCAAAAGCACGTTGTAAAACGACTGAATTGGACAGCAAAATTACACATTATTATTGAATAATACTCGATATATGGAGAGTTGTGAAAGTAATGAAATGCAAAAAAAGATAAATTCGGCATTAAAAGATTTGTTCGGATTTGATAAATTTAAGGGAAATCAACAACAAATTATAGAAAAATTGTTGGAAGGAAATGATGTGTTTGTTATAAAGCCAACAGGTGGTGGTAAGAGTCTTTGTTATCAATTGCCTGCTTTAATATCAGACGGAACTGCCATAGTGATTTCTCCTTTGATTTCTTTGATGAAAAATCAAGTAGATTTTCTTAAAAGTATGAGTCAAGATAATTCTGTCGCTCATTTTCTTAATTCTACTTTAAATAGACAAGAAATTCAACAAGTAAAAGATGATTTGCTTTCAGGAAAAACAAAACTATTGTATGTAGCTCCAGAATCTCTGACGAAACAAGAAAATATTGATTTATTAAAGACAATAAAAATAAGCTTCTATGCGATAGATGAAGCTCACTGTATAAGTGAATGGGGGCATGATTTTCGTCCTGAATATAGAAGAATACGTCCTATTATAGATACAATATCAGTAGATGTGCCTTTAATTGCTTTAACAGCAACAGCTACTCCAAAAGTGCAACAAGATATATTGAAAACTTTGGAAATGAATGAAGCAAAAATCTTCATTAGTAGCTTCAATAGAACTAATCTTTACTACGAAATCAGACAAAAACCGAAAGATGAGAAACTTTTGAATAAAGAAATCATAAAGTTTATCAATCAAAATAAAGGTAAGAGTGGTATTATATATTGTTTAAGTAGAAAAAAAGTTGAAGAATTAACCGAAACTTTAGTTATAAATGGAATAAAAGCTTTACCATATCATGCAGGATTAGATTCTTCTGTAAGAGCATCTAATCAAGATATGTTTATAAAGGAAGACATAGATGTAATAGTTGCAACAATAGCATTTGGAATGGGAATTGACAAACCTGATGTTAGATATGTAATACATTACGATATGCCAAAAAGTTTGGAAGGTTATTATCAAGAAACAGGAAGAGCAGGAAGAGATGAGGGAGAGGGTCAATGTATAGCGTTCTATTCTGAAAAGGATATGGAAAAACTAGAGAAATTCCTAAATGATAAACCAGTTTCTGAAAGAGAAATAACTCAACAATTAATTGACGAAACAATATCATATGCAGAAACTTCACAATGTAGAAGAAAGTTGTTGCTAAAGTATTTTGGTGAAGATTATGAACAAGATAATTGTGGCAATTGCGATAATTGTTTACATCCAAAACCTCAAATAGAAGCCTCTTCGGAAATAGTAGATTTTTTAGAAGTTGTAGAGCAAACAAAACAACAATATAAATCTAACTATTTAATAGATGTTATAATGGGAGAATTAACTCCTAATATCAAAACAAATAAGCATCATAAGTTGGAATGCTTTGGCATAGGTAAAGAAAAGCCTGTAACATTTTGGAAAGCTGTATCAAAAAATTGTATAATTAACAACTTTTTGAGAAAAGATATAGAAAGGTATGGAGAATTAAAGCTAACACAATTAGGACTTGAATATAAAGAAAAACCATATCCAATAAAAGTTGCAGGAGATAGAAATTTCTCTGAAGATGAAAATGAACTTTCTGAAGAAATTGTTCCAATGAATTCTGCAGATACTTCAACAGATCCTGAACTATATAATATTTTAAGGAGTATTAGAAAGAAAATCGCAGAAAAAGAAAAGCTACCACCTTATGTTATATTTGAAGATCGTTCACTAGTTGATATGTGTATACAATATCCTATTACAGAAGAAGAATTAAAGAATATAATAGGTGTTGGAGCTTCAAAAGCAAAAAAATATGGTAACGATTTCTTGCAAGCGATAAATGCATACGTTGAAGCAAAAGATATAACACGACCTCAAGATTTAGTTATAAAATCTCTAATCAATAAGTCATCTGGATTAAAATACTTTATTATACGTAACATTGACAAAAAGCTTCCTTTAGAAGATATTGCACAATCAAAGAATTTAGATTTAGATGAATTGCTGACAGAAATAGAAAGTATTGTTTCATCTGGAACAAAAATAGATATAAGTTATTATATAAATGAAACAATAGATCCGTATCATCAAGAAGAAATAAGTGAACTTCTTAGGGAAATGGAAACAGATGATATAGATGAGGTTTTAGAAGAATTAGGTGAAGAAGAATATTCAAGAGAAGAAGTTAGATTAATACGTATTCAATTCCTAACAAAATACGGGCACTAAATATGGAAAGAATAATAGACTTTATAGGACTAAACAATATCTTAAGACGCAAAAAAAACTCTCAAAAAGTAATAATATTAGACTCTAATACCTACGATAATTGTCTTGCAACACTCATAGGAGAGGTTGAAAGTCTTTGTGATGCACAAATAATAGAAATAGATCCGGGCGAAGAAAACAAGAGTCTTGAAACTTATACAACAATAATACAAACTCTAATAGAACAAAGCTCTGATAAAAATACACAATTAATAGCCTTGGGAGGAGGAATGATAACAGACTTGGCTCTGTTTATAGGTGCAACATATAAGAGAGGGATAGATACATATTTAGTTCCAACCACATTACTCGCTATGATAGATGCAACAATAGGAGGAAAATGCGCTATCAATTTTGGAGAAGTAAAAAATCAAATAGGTACTTTCGTTAAAAAAATAACAATATGTTTAGAGCCAGTTTTTTTAGAAACACTTTCAGAAAGACAAATTCTTAACGGATTGGCTGAAATTTTAAAAATCGCTTTGGTGTCAGATGCAAATCTATTTGAAACAATACTACAAAACGATCCTTTAAGAATAGTAAACAATGAAGAAATAATTCACAACGCTATAAAACTAAAACAAACTATAGTAAAACAAGATCCTTTTGACAAAAATTACCGACACATACTTAATTTTGGACATACAATAGGCCACGCCTTAGAAAGTATGGCAATGAAAAAAGGCGAGGACCTTCTTCATGGAGAAGCCGTTGCAAGTGGAGTATATTACACTCTTGATTTATGTAATAATTTATCAAAAGAAACGACTAATAAAATAAAACAATACATTGCACAATACTACACAATACAACAAATAGACAATGTTCAAGAACTATTTAACTATATGAACAGCGACAAAAAGACAATAAACAACGAATACAACTTTGTCTTATTAGAAGAAATAGGCAAAGCAACAATCAATAACAAAATAAGTAGAGAACAAATAGAAGTAATAATTAAAAATTAAACAAAGATGAGAAAATTATTTTTAGTATTAGCAGTATCGCTAATGTGTTTTACAGCAAAAGCACAACAATTTACAAATCCAAGTTTTGAAAACTGGACAGCAAATATGCCACAAGGTTGGTCAACATTAGGGTTTATGGGATTTAACCTTTGCACAATGGAGCAATCAACAGATGCCCACACAGGAGATTATTCAGTTAAAATTGCGCCTAAAATGTTAGATGCAACTATTGCAGCAATGATGCAAATGGAACCTATAGCAATACCTGCATTTTTTACAAATGGAGTCATAAATTTTGAGATGTTTATGCAAATTATGATGAACGATGGTTCAGATATTACAGAAGAGGATTATATGAATTTGTTATCAAATTTTATAACAGGAGGATTACAAATAGAAGAAGGTAATCGCCCAACAAGTATAAGTGGTTATCAAAAATTCAATAATCAAAGTGGAGAAGCTAATATGATGATGGCATTAGTTTTTAACACAGAAAACGAACAAAGAACTATAATAGGATTAGGAGAATACTTTGCAGAAGGAGATTACTATGGAAAAAAAACTATGACAGAAGGATTTCAACAATTTGAATTTCCAATAATGTATATTTCAGATTTGCCAGCAAATGAGATTGTTTTTCTTGCATTAGTTGCTTGCGAAGAATTTCAAACAACTGATTTCCCTGAATTATACTTAGATGATATGATGATAAACTACTCTTCATCGTTAGAAGATGTAGAAAAAACAAACTTAATCTCAGTTTATCCTAACCCAACAAGTGGAAAAGTAAGAATAAATTGTGAAAACAACTCACATATCCAAATAGTAAATCCATTAGGACAAGTCGTAAAAGAAATAAACAACTACACATCTAATTCTCTTATAGAAATAGAACAAAAAGGCATTTATTTCGTAAGAGTGAACGGAGAAAAAGCAACA
>JAGCJW010000003.1 GCA_017647785.1 Bacteroidales bacterium
AAAAAAAATTAAACGCCGTTTAATTTCAACCAAACGCCGTTTAATTTTGCCAAAATCAAGAAAAAAACAGCCTTTTTTGGCTTAAAAATGGCTTAAATAAGGGCTAAAAAATATTAAACCATTGATTAACAAGATTTTACTTAACTCTAAATGCTTAAGGAATTTGCAAATGAAAATTTCAAGGCTCAAATTTTCGTAGTATTTCGGGCTTTGATTTTATAAAAAAAATGTTAAAAAATTTGAAAAACTTATTTACAGTCTCAACCTTATTTCTCTTCACAACACGAAAGCCAATCCTCATCTATGGCTAAAAGCTTGCATAGGTTTAGTGCTTCGGTTGGGACTTGATTGGTTTTGTCTTCTATTAGGGAGTAGTCTATGTGTTTTGAGATGTCTTCTATTTTGATTGGTGGGGTTAGTTCTTGGTGTTTAAAGCCTTTTACTCTCATTCGTTTGCATGGGGCTTCTATGTTGGAATAGCAATTTGAAATAATTGATATAACTAATAGTGATTGTGTTAATATAGATAATCCTTGTTTTCCAAAACAATTAAAATATGGCCGACCTTGTTTACAAGGAAAACGTTTATATTACAGACTCTTAATAAGACACAAGAAATAAAATGTTCATATCTTTTTAGTTTACACTTTTGATGTAATGAAGGAAGTAAAAATAAAACTCTCTCCAACCTCATCAGAAAAAAAATTCAATTTAGGTGGATTCTAAACACTAATAATTTCATTATAATAGTGTAAAACAAAAATAAAAAGAGATATGAGAAATATAACATTTAAGAAAGTAGATAAAGGATATATATTAGTTAATAGTAAAACTTTTACTCTTTTTCAAATAAAATAATATTTTTCTATTGGTATCGTTATTTTATTACAATATCTAAATAAAGGTTAATATGGAAATAAATAAAACTATTCGTTCTACAAATGATTATGTGTATTTTTATCAAAAGACGCCACTAAGTAATTGGTGGAAATCTCCCGATATTCCTTACGACAATCACACTTTCAAATCAAGTGAAAGTTTATTTATGTACATCAAAGCAAAAACTTTTGGAGATATAGAAATAGCAAATCAATTACCTAGTGCAACTCATGCGGAAGCAAAAAAATTAGGAAGAAAAGTGAGGGGCTTTGACCATAGAATATGGGAAAAAGAAAGAGAAAATGCTATGTATGTTGCATTAAAAGCCAAATTTTCGGTAGATAAAGATTTTCGAGATACACTTATGGCCGAAGAGTATCGTAACAAAACTTTTGTAGAAGCCTCTCCTCACGATAATATTTGGGGAATTAATATATCTATAACACAAGCCTACGAGGGGGAAAAATGGAATGGACTTAACCTACTTGGAAAACTCCTTACACAATTAAGAGATGAGGAATTAAAAAAATAAGAAAAAATGCTTTTTTTCTTAGTGAATATCAATTAATTAAAAGAAAAAAATAAAACAAAGAATTAATTTGAAAAAACAAAGGAAAATTTTCAAAAAGCTTTGTTTTTTCACTACAAAAACAGCGTTTAATTTTGCCAAAATCAAGAGAAAAAACAGCCTTTTTTGGCTTAAAAATGGCTTAAATAAGGGCTAAAAAATATTAAACCATTGATTAGCAAGATTTTGCTTAACTCAAAATGCTTAAAGAATTTGCAAAGAAGAAAACAAAAGCCCGAAAATTTCGCAGAATTTCGGGCTTTAATTTTAATTAAAAAATGTTAAAATTTTCAACTTCTTCTTTTCTATTGTTTGATTACTTTTCTTATAAGAATCTTGTCTTGATAATGCAATCTAAGGTAATAGAATCCCGCAGGCAAGAAGTCTATGTTTATATTGCTTGTATTAAGGATTTTTTTCATGATTTTACCTGTCATATCCATTACTTCAATCTCTCCTACCATATCGCTGAAATTTATTTCTCCTCTTGTAGGGTTTGGATATAGAGAAATAGTACTTTCTTCCACATCATTCAAAGATACATTTAGCGTAAGGTTTAAAACCACTGTGCTATCACAACCATCATCAGTAGTGAAATATTGGTAATATGTACCTTGTTCACTTTCATTGAAACCATATCCAGAGTAAACCTCACCTTGATTTATCGTAGTATCTATAACAAATTTTATTTCATCAAAAATAGCCACAATATTTGTGTCACTTTCAAGATTAACTATACGAGGATTTTCAGTAACTCCATCACTCCATGAGTAAAATCGGAAACAATCTCCAGTAGTTGTTGCAGTAAGTGTTGCAGTAGAGCAATCTCTTTGCATATCAACAATTCCTTTATCTTCATCATTTGAAGAAACATTTACTTCATAGATTATCTCAGTCATATTGTTTGCAAAATAATATGACCAATCAAATGAATTTTGATAATTAGGCAAAGCATCACAGCCTACAATCAAAGCTACGTTATAAGTGTTTACAAATGTATTATCTGCATATTGGAATGTTGGAGGCGTAGTAGCCAAACTAACCAATGTTTGTAAAGAAGTACAACCATTAAATGTACATTCTGCTATATATTTTAAGTTTTTGCCAAGAGTAATTTTAGTTAAAGAAGAGCAACCCTCAAATGTACCAGGATAAAGAACATAACCATCTTTTTTACCAAGCGAATCAACTGTATTAGGAACTACAAACGTAGCTAAACTTGTACAATTTTTAAAAGCTCCATCGCCTATATAAGTAAGGTTATTAGTTAAAAAATCTACTGAATTTAAGTTGCTACAATTTTGAAATGCTTCATCGTCAATGCGAGCAACGTTGCTTGGAATTGTTATTGAGTTTAGAGTATTACAACTCTCAAAAGCACCGATACCGATGTAAGTAAGATTACTTGGAAGTGTGATTGAACTTAAATTATCGCACCCTAAAAACGCTTCTTCTCCTATATGCGTAATACTATTTGGAAGATTCAATGTGTTGGAATTATCGTAATATGCAAATGCTTTCTTACCAATATGGGTTATATTATTTGAAAAATTTACTGTTGTTATATCATCCATATCATAAAGAAAGTTCTCAGGTATCTTTTCTACTTCATCACCTATATTTATAGTGGAAATATTTGAACCTCCAAAAGGATGGGAAGTACCTGTTTGAAATCCATTGCAATCTCTTGCGTTATAATTCAAAGTAGTTAAGCTAGGACAATAAGCAAATATTCCTCCACCAAGACTTGTAACACTTTCAGGAATTGTAAATGAAGTTAAAACAGGACAATAGCAAAAAGCGCATCTGTCAATCTTAGTAATACTATTTGGCATTACAACAGAAGTAAGGTTATTACATTCTCGAAAAGCAAATTGACCGATAGAGGTAACAGTGCTTGGAATAATGACAGAAACTATATAGTCTTTTCTTTCAAAGGCTCCACCACCTATATCAACAATAGTGTATTTTACATCGTTATATGTTACTGTTTCTGGAATAACTACTGTATCCTCACCATTATAGTAGTTAAAAATAGATACACTGCTACTATTAATTACTACATACTGATAACCATTTACAGTAAAAAGTTGTTGTGCTAAAACTACGACATTGCTAAACAAGATAGCACAAATTAAAAATAATGCTTTTTTCATATTATAGTCCTCCTCTTTTTGATTTCTTATATATAAGACAAAACTTTTGCCAAAAATGTTACATTATAATAGAAAAAAATTTATGGGGGGGGGAAGGTAAATTGTTAAAAATCATTAAATTAAAAAAGCCCAAAAATATATTTTTGGGCTTTTCAATTTAAAAGTTTGAATTATCTTCTTTTACCTGTATAACGTTTATTCTTTTGATCGGTAGGTATTTTGTAGCTGAATGAAAATGAAACGTCGTAATTCATTGCCCAGCCTCCGTAATTGAAATAATAATCTGGTGGGAAAGCATCATTTGTTAACATTATCTTTGCTTCTATGTTGAACAATAGATTTCTATTTAAATAAAAAGAGTGAATCATACCTCCATTAAGAGCAAAACCCGCAAATTGATCTTGTTCTTCTCCTGGACGGAATGTTACGATTCCTGTTCCGAAAACAATACTTGCATCATAGTATTTTTTCTTCTTTTTAGTCTTCCAAAAATTAGTTATATTTACTAATAGGTCTGTATGAGCGTAAATAATAGAATTTGGTAATAGAGTATCTTGTAATACACTCATAGTATTTCCAGCCTGAACGGCAAGTCTTGTTCCTAATATTGGAGAGAAATGATAACCAACTGAAAATTGTAACATTGGTTTCAATTCATCAGCAAGACCTTCTACTGGAGTTTCTTGAACTAAATGCAAAGCATGCACTCCTCCTCCTATTGACAATTCAACACTATTATTGAAAACATCTACTGTCCTGTAATTTTTTCTTTGAGCAGAAAGTGTGAATAAAACACTTAGCAATACGGAAAATATTAAAATCTTTTTCATAATACTTTACTTTATTTCATGTTGCAAATATATAAAATTTACTTCAACTATGAAAAAAATATGAGTTTTTTGTACCTTTGCCACCAAAATTAAAACATTAACTGATATGGAGAAAAGAAATTCAAACATTGCATTATGGATAGGATGCGGATTGTCTATCGTTTGCTCGATAGTGCTATTTATTTTAGTATTATCAGGCGACAAAGCTGAAACAAAGGAAACAAAAACAACTGCTGCCGTTAAGAAAAACAAGACTCTTTCGTCTGATGGTTTAAAAGTTGCTTACATCAACACTGATACTGTTATGGCAAAATATCAAATGGCTATTGATATGGAGAAAGACTTGCAAGACTATCAAAAAAGATTGAAAAACGAATTGGAATCAAAGCTTAAGAAATTCCAAACAGACTATGAAAACTATATGAAAAATGGAGCAAATTTAACTTTGACTCAACAAAAACAAACAGAGCAAGACTTAACAAAAAGACAACAAGAATTACCTCAACTTGAACAACAAATGATGTTGGATTTACAAGAAAGACAAGTAGCAGATAATAAAAAGATGTTAGATGCTGTTTATGCGTTCATAAGAGATTATAACAAAAAACATCAAAACTTTGATATTATTCTTTCAAAGTCTTATTTAGGTTCTCCTGTTCTTTATATTGATGAAGGAATGGACATAACAAATGAAATTGTTGAAGGATTAAATAAAGAATACGAAGAATACAAAAAAGAAAATTAAGAAAATAAGAAACTGAATTAAAAAGTAAATCCCCCAAAAGTTTAAGACGATAAACCTTTGGGGGATTTTTATTTGTATTATGTTTTCTTTTACATCATAAGACTTACTAAAACAAATGTCCAGTGAGCTACGATTCCGGCACATAAACCTGCTATTGTGTGAGCAAGAAGTGCTTTTGAAATAAGTTTTCTGTAACCTAATGAGTCCATCATTGCAGTGTGAGTTGATAAATATCCACTCCAACACATTCCCATTGCGGTAAACACTGCAATAGCGTTTGCATCTAATATTCCGTTTGCTTCAAATGTTGGTAAAAGTCCAAGAGCTGCTCCAACGGCTCCAAGAGCTGTCATAGGGAAAGCTATTAACTCCATGCTTTCAAAGCCAAATAACCATTTGAAAACAAAATCTATTTTTTCAGCAAGCCAAGGCAAGATAGGAACTCCTTCGTATGCTACACCAGCATAGCCTGTTGCTGCATCTTTTGGCCCGAAAGTAATCATCATTACAAGGGTTGAGATAATCAATACGCCTGGTATGATTTGTAATCCTAAATCTACCCCATTTTTACCCCCGTCTAAGATTGCATTCATTATTCTTATGAAAAGGCTTTCTTTCTTTTCTTCTACTTCTGTGTTTTCTGCTGTTGTTGTTTCTTCAAATTCTACTGGCGAATCCATTTCTGGATATGCTTTAAGAGTGAATTTTTGCATCAATCTTGTAGAGATTATACTTCCAACAAAAGCTCCAAACAACCCAACCAATGCTCCCGAAATGTGTCCGTAACCAACCATTGTGATAATTACGACAAACCCCATTCCGAACGCTGTTCCGAAGTTGTTTAACGATACTAATTGATATTTTTTAAAGAACTTACTGAAGTTTTTATCCTTTGCAAGTGAAATAATTGCGGGATTGTCGGAAAGGAATGTCATAACTGCTCCTAAGGCTCCTACTCCTGGTAATCTGAATAGAGGTTTCATCAATGGTTTTAGAAGTTTTTCTAAAAGTCCTACTACTCCAAATTCAGAGAATAGCTTACTTAATGCTCCTGTTAGCACAGTGATTCCCATTAAATAAAATACTGTATTAAGCAATAGGTCGTGTGCTGTGTTCATTATCGTTTTCAGCATATTTCCTGCACCCATTTTGCTTCCTAATACAAGGAATCCTCCTATTAGGATAAGTAAAAAGAGAATCGCTCCAAGCGTCTTTTTTGTTGATTTCTTCATTCTATGTCTTTATTTATTGATTTATTTTAATTTCATATTCCATGTTACACCTGCGTTAAAGAATAGATTTGCAGGTTCTCTATTATTAGAAGATATTACTGCGTGAAGTCTTACGTCTTTGCTGTTTTTGATTGGAAAATATTCAACTCCCGCTCCGTAAAGCATATAATCAGTTCCCGGAGCTACGGTCATTGTCCAATAATTTGGAGAAATAAAACGTGAGTATTCTGATTTGTTTTGGTCGTATGATACTTTTGCGAAAACGTTTAACTGAGGTAATTGATATTTTATTTGTGTTGCTAATGTGAAATCGGCAAAGAAATTGTCTTGTCCGTCAATGTATTTATTTGTATAGTCTAAATCTATTACAAAATTATCAACATAGAATTGGTTTCCTAAGGCTATGTAATTTACATAGTCGTTTGGTGTGTATTCTATAAGGTTTGCTGAATATAAAGTCTTCCACCAATCTGTGATTTTACCATTCCATAATAGGTTGTAAGCATATAAGCCGTCGAATGGTTGTTGTTTGAAAATTGAATTGCTGATTTGAAATGTTAAGAATTGGTCATGTGTGGCGTTATTCCAAGTAAGAGATGTTCCAAATTCGTAACAAGATGGCATAACGTTACAAAAATCTGAATAGAAGTAAACATCTATCGGTGCGTAATCGTATTCAAATCCTCCTATTGCAACAACTTGCTTTCCAGCTGAAAGGGTTAGGCTTTCGTTTATACGATATGAAAGATATGCCCAGTCAGTTGCTTCAAAGAAGTTTGAAGTGAAGTTTGTCTTATTTAGTCTTTGTCTCCAATGATACTCAAATTTGTCATTTATCTTTCCATCTAACATTATGTTTAGAAACTTTCCTGCAAATCCAGAGTTGTCATTGTTTTCTCCTTCAAAATAGTTGTAATCGAAATCTGCTCTTGTGTTAAATCTTAACGAAAAATCGTTACTTTGAGCAAAGGATAGGCTTGTAATAACTGCCAAACAAATAAAAATTAATGTTCTTTTCATAAAATTTTGTCTAAAAATGAAGCGGCAAAGGTACGAAAAAAGACTCACAATGAAAGAAATTAGCATTTAAAATCTTTGTAATACTTTGTAAACTACAAAATAATCATTATTTTTGCAAGCTAATTTTACTATCAAAATATTGATAACGTAAATATTAAGAACATGAGTTTGAAAGAAAACATAAACTTGGAAAATTTACCAAAGCATATAGCAGTCATAATGGACGGTAACGGACGTTGGGCAAAGCAAAGACAAAAGGAAAGAATCTTTGGACATCAGAATGGTGTTAATGCAGTAAGGGAAGTTACAGAAGGCTGTGCTGAATTGGGTGTTAAATATCTTACATTATATACTTTTTCTACTGAAAATTGGAATAGACCAAAAGAAGAAATAGATGCTTTAATGGCTATGTTGGTTGATACAATTGCAAAGGAAGAAGACACTTTAATGAAAAACAATATTAAGTTAGAATACATTGGAGATATTTCTCAAATAGCTTTGGAGACTCAAACAGCCCTAAAAAATACTATCTACAATACTCGCAACAACACACGAATGGCTCTTATTCTTGCTTTGAATTATAGTTCTCGTTGGGAATTAACTGAAATGGTAAAATCTATTGCTCAACAAGCTAAAGACAATACTCTAAGTATTGAAGAAATCAACCAAGACATTATTTCAAAAAACCTATCTACTGCAAGTTATCCTGACCCTGACTTATTGATAAGAACTTCTGGTGAATATCGTCTAAGCAATTATTTACTTTGGCAGTTAGCTTATACTGAACTTTTCTTTACTCCTACTCTTTGGCCTGACTTTAATAAAGAAGGGCTTTATGAAGCAATTATTTCTTATCAAAATAGAGAAAGAAGGTTTGGTAAAACAAGTGAACAATTAAAAAAATAAACCATCACAAAATTATTGTTAAGCTATAACGTTACTTATATATTAAATATAAAAAAGATGAAATTAATAAAGTTTATAATATCTATATTGTTTTTGTTGCCGTTACAATTCTTAAATGCACAATCAATAGAATTAGACTACCTCTCTCCGAAAGAGTATGAAGTCGGAGGTATTGAAATAGAAGGCGCTGATCATTTAGACAAAAATTCGGTAATTCTATTATCTGGAATATCTGTAGGAGAAAAGATTTTCTTACCAAGCGATAAAACAAGCGTGGCGATAGATAAACTTTGGAGACAAGGAATTTTTGAAGATATTCAAATATCTATTTCAAAAATAGAAGGAAGAACTATATTCTTAACTTATTACTTAAAGACTAAACCAAGACTTTCAGGATATAAAATCGAAGGAGTTAAACGTGCTGAAGCTGATAAGCTAAGTGAAACTATGAAAATCTACGCAGGAGATGTTGTAACCGAAAACCTTAAATCTAATTGCATAAATATTATTTGTGACCACTTTATTGAAAAAGGCTATTACTCAATTACAACTGAAATAGAAGAGAAGAAAGACACCAATTTCAGCAGAAATGAAGTTTTCTTGACTTTCAAAATTAATAAAGGGGATAAAATTCGTATAGGACAAATCAATGTAAATGGAAATAATGCTATTGCAGACAAGAAGATTCGTTCTAAAATGAAAGACACAAAGGCTTATCGTTGGTGGAGAATTTGGAAATCTTCTCGTTTTGTGGACAGCGATTTCCAGGCAGATAAAGAATTAGTTATAAACGAATATAACAACGAAGGATTTAGAGATGCAAAAATCGTAAGAGATAGCATTTATATAGTTGATACTTTTAGAAAGAATTTTTGGGGAAAGAAGCAACCTAAAAAAGAAGTACATATAGATTTAGACGTTCACGAAGGAAGTAAATTTTTCTTTAGAGATATCACTTGGGTTGGAAACACAAAATATTCTTCTGAAGATTTATCTAAACGTTTAAGAATTTTTAAAGGAGACCCATACAACAAAGGTTTATTGGAAAAAAATCTTCAATATGACCCAACAGGAACTGATATTTACTCGTTATATACTGATGACGGTTACTTATTCTTTAGAGTTATGCCAACTGAAATAAAAGTTGAGAATGACTCTATTGACATAGAAATGAGAGTTTATGAAGGTAAACAAGCAAGAGTTAATAAGGTATCTTTATCAGGAAATACTATCACTAACGATTATGTTATAATGAGAGAATTAAGAACTTATCCTGGAGACCTTTTCAGTAGAGATGCAGTTTATCGTTCAATGAGAGAATTGCAACAACTAGGATACTTTGACCCAGAAAAGATAGTGCCTGATATTCGCCCTAATCCTGAAAACGGAACTGTTGATATAGAATATAAGCTTGTAGAAAAATCAAGTTCACAATTTGACTTAAGTGGAGGTATTGGTGGAGGATATGTTATTTTCCAAGCAGGTATCTCTTTAAATAACTTCTCAACTCAAAAATTCTTTAATAAGAAAGCATGGAATCCATTCCCAATTGGTGATGGTCAAAAGTTATCTTTGAGAGTTCAAACAAACGGCGATTATTACAACGCAGTATCTTTATCTTTTACAGAGCCATGGTTAGGAGGTAAAAAACCTAATGCTTTGAGTGTGGGAGTTTATTACTCTTATCAAGATGACGGATTTTGGAATACATCTGGATCATCAGAATATTTTATTGGTATATTAGGAGGTTCTGTTTCTTTAGCAACAAGACTTAAATGGCCAGATGATTACTTTACTTTTGTTCATGGTATAGCTTACCAACAATATAATGTAAAGAATTATAAAACTTTGACAGCTATGCCTACAGGTATTTCAAACAATATTAATTATAATTTCACTATTGCAAGAAATTCTGTAGATCAATTAATATATCCAAGACAAGGTTCCGATATTTCTGTGCAAGCACAAATGACATTCCCTTACTCTTTAGTAAATGGAAAAGATTATACAAATCTAACAGCACAAGAAAGATACAAATGGTTAGAATACTACAAAGTAAATGTAAGAGCCGCTTGGTACTTTAATCTTGTAGATGATTTAGTTGTTTCTACAAGAGCAAGATTTGGATTCCTAGGACAATATAATAGTAGCGTTGGTTACTCTCCTTTTGAAAGATTTTATGTCGGAGGAGATGGATTGACTGGCTATAACATAGACGGAAGAGAACTTGTAGCATTAAGAGGTTATGATGAAGCTTCAATTTCACCTTCTGGTGGAGGAATGATATTTGATAAATACACAATGGAAATAAGATATCCTATCACATTAAGCGAAGGAGCATCAGTTTTTGCTTTAGCATTCTTTGAAGCAGGTAACTCTTGGGCGAACTTCCAAAGCTTTGAACCATTCAAAATGTATCGTTCTGCCGGACTAGGATTGAGAATACACATGCCTATGTTTGGAATGCTTGGAATAGATTGGGGTTATGGATTAGACACTATCCCTGGAGATGTAACAGCATCAGGAAGTCATTTCCATATTTCATTTGGTAATTCAATGGATTAATAATATTTAAACTTACAAAGATGAAAAAATTATTCTTACTTTTCGTAATGGCATTTATTTCTTTAAGTGCATTCAGTCAAAAATACGCTTGTGTAGATACAGAATACATACTTAATAGTATGCCAGAATACAAACAAGCTCAAAAAGAATTGGAAGAAGTGTCTATACAATGGCAAAAAGAAGTAGAAGAAAAATTTGTTGCTGTTGATAAATTATACAAAGCTTTTCAAGCAGAAGCAGTATTATTGCCTAATGACTTAAAAGCACAAAAGGAAAACGAAATTATTGCTGCTGAAAAAGAAGCGAAAGATATTCAAAAGAAAAGATTTGGCAACAATGGCGATTTAACAAAAAGACGTTCTGAATTAATTAAACCTATTCAAGACAAAATATATAATGCAATAGAAAAAGTCGCACAGGAGAAAAATTATTCAGTTGTTTTTGACAAAGCAAGTGGAGCAACAATTCTATATGTTGATAGCAAAACAGATATAAGCAATCTTGTTTTAGCTGAATTAGGATATAAAATCAACACACCAAATAGATAATCCACAAAAATATTATACCTTTGCAAACCGAAAAAATTAGATAATAAAAATAATTAAAACAATAAAAACAAAATGAAAAGAACATTTCAAGTATTAGTATTAGCTGTTCTATGTTTATTAGGAACAGATTCATTCGCACAAAAAATTAAATTAGGACATTTCAATTCAAATGATTTGATGCAAAGAATGCCTGAAGCAGATTCTGCACAAGTAAAATTACAAGAATATGTTGCAGACTTACAAGCAGAAATGGAGTTGATGAGCCAAGAGTACAACAGATTGATGCAAGAATACGAAACAAAAAAAGATCAACTTACAGATCTATTAAGAGCTAACAAAGAAAACGAAATCAGAAGCGTAGCAGAACGTATGCAAAACTTCCAAAGACAATCTGAAGTTTCTGTTCAAGAAAAACAAGTTGAGTTAATGAATGCCATAGTTGAAAAAATAAAAGTTGCAGTTGCTGAAGTAGCAGCAGAAAATGGCTACACATATATTTTTGAAAGTAATGGAGTATTGTGGTATGCAGCAGATAGCGATGATATAACAAGTCTTTTAGCAAAAAAATTAACACTTAAATAGTATTTTTCTTAGATTGTGATTGCAAAAGTTGCAGAAAATCCTCTAAAAATTTGGCAGGAAACAAAAAAAGTACTACTTTTGCAATCGCAAAAAGCGGGCGTGGCGTAATTGGTAGCCGCGCTAGACTTAGGATCTAGTGCCGAGAGGCGTGGGGGTTCGAGTCCCTTCGCCCGCACAAAGCGAAAGAAGTCAGGTAGAAATTACTTGACTTCTTTTTTTGTTTCTAACAAATAGAGCCTAAACTTCCTAACAAACTACATTATTTTTCTTATTATGTAGATTTATTTCAATGAATAGGGTTTTCTTTTTCAAAGATTCACTTCATTTTCTTCAAAAGAAAATCTGTTTTCTTAAAGAAATAATTCATTTTCTTAAAGAGAAAATAGATTTTCATCAAGAAAAACAAGTTGAAAATCAAATTTCACTTCTTGAATTCTTTGATTAATATTAAACGTTTTGCTTAATTAAAAAAATAAGTCTTGAATTCATTTTCTTGAATCCAAGACTTATTTTTTTAATTCTTAGTAATATTTCTCTTATTCCATTGTATAGCGAGAGAAAACTTTTTCTTGGCTTATTTGAAGCGGATTTTCTTCTATCCATTTAAGGAATGAATCCCATTTTGATTGATTTTGTTTTACCCATTGATTTGTTTGATCTAATGCTCCATAAGCAAACAACCAATAATTGTAAGCTTCAAAATGTCCTGCTTGTATTAATTGTTTATGGTAATCAAATAAAACATTGTCAAAATCAGGATATGTCGCATAGAATTCTGTTATGAATCTCTTTCTTATTTCTACCAAGGTACGAAGGTCTAAATATCTTTTTCCTCTACAAGCTTTTGTCATTGCTGAACGAAAGCTCTCTGGGAAAAGATTTGGTCTTTCTGGCGAATTTGAATAAACTATTATTGTATTATCAAAATCTACTTCAGCCTTACCTGCATTAAATTTGATTTGATCAAAATAGCAATCAAACAATGCTTTACTCATTTCTTTGCATCTTTCAGATTTTTCCAAATTCATAAATAATTCTCCATACATTGCTCCCCATACCATTTCTGTTGAAGCAAAAAATAGTAATGATGCTCTATAGTAATTTGATGAAAATTCTGGGTCAAGTTCTATTCCTTTTTCATAATAAAAGAATGCATCTTCAAATCTATTTGCTTTGTAGGAAATATTTCCTTTTTCCAGGTATAAGCAACCTGAGTTAGGGAATTTTTTTAATCCTTTGTCGTATGCACTTACTGCTGCATTGAATTGTCCTTTTTCATCATAGGCATTCCCTAATAGCTGATAAACATCTGGTGTAACATCTGCTCTTTCACATAAAGGCTCTAATACTTTTATTGCTTTATCATAATCGGTTTGTATGTAATATACCCATGCTAATTCGTGATGCAAAGCAAGTGTATTAACACCTTCCCCTATTGCTTTTGTCATAAGGTTTTCGGCCTCTACTAATTCTCCTTTATCTATTAGAGAAATAGCTTTTGTTAAAATAGAGTCTGCGTCTTGAGCAAAGCTTAAATTAATATTTAAGAATAAAACTAAAAGTGTAATTAATATCCTTTTCATAGCTTTTTTATTTTTTCATTAATCGTTTTCTTAAAGGAATATCATAAAGTCTTGATAAAACAAATGCAAGTACTATTGACAATAATACTACTAATATTACTATAAGATATGTTTCTTTTAAGGTATATTGTTGTGTTTTGATTAGCCATTGATAGAATATATACATTATTGGGTAATGTATTATGTATAATGGATAGGATATTTCTCCTAATATTTTGCTTGTTTTAGAAGATTCATTATTTCCTGCTGAAGCTCCTATTTGAAGAATTAAAGGAAAGACTACAATAACACACAATGATTCATAAAGTCCATTAAAACTTATTATATTTTGTCCAGGAAGGTATGGTATAGAAAGTGCTGTGATTAATATTATTGAGCAAACAAGGAATGGATATTTTATTTTTATAGGTTTAAATCCACGGCATATTAACATTCCTAATGTGAAAGGGAATAACATTCTCAACATTCCTCCCAAGAAGTTTATAGAATCAAATGTCCAACCTACTCCTATTGAGCCATAACCAGAAAGATTTCCTAAAGAAAAAGCAGTATGCAATATTCCTAAAAGCAATACTAAGTAAGATAATAGTTTTGTAGAAAGGCGTCTTATGAAAAATGCGTATAGTATATTACCTATATATTCAAAAAATAGCGACCACATAGGACCATTTAATGGGAATAGTTCTCCATTTCCTCTTACCTCATTAAATGAATTAGGCAATGCAGGAATCATAAAACAAGTTAGAATGAATGTAATTATTGATATATACAAAGGAATAGCTGTTCCATTCCATTGTTGTGAGCCTCCTATTAAAAAACATATCAATCCAATAAGACTTCCCATTACAAGCATTGGATGTAAACGGATCAATCTACGTTTAAAGAATGTTAAAGTGTAGATATTATTCCACCTGTCTGAATAGGCGTATTGTATTACAAATCCAGACAAAAGAAAAAAGAAATCTACTGCTAAATAACCGTGATTTAATGTTCTAATTAAACCATCTCCCACCTGATTTGTTAGCTCTGCAAAAGCAAAGCCTTCAAATATGTGGTAGCAAACAACCATTATTGCAGCCACTCCCCTTAATCCATCAAGTAATTGATAGTGTTGTTTGCTATTTATGTTTGACATAAATTATTTTAATAATTCTTCAAGTGCTTTTATCTGTCTTATAGAGTGAATATCGCTTCCAACCTCATCGTAAAAGTTTTTAGACAATAGCCATTCTGCTTTCTTTTGTGCCATTTTACCATACATTCCTTTTAGAGATAACATATTTAATTGAAAACGTATTCCATCTGCTTTCAATTTTATGTAATCTTTATCTGTCATATATGCGTATCTTTCGGGGTGTGCAAGCAATGGATAGTAACCTATAGTATATATTTGTTTTAGGGTTTCTTCTAAATTCAATGGTGAATTAAAGTAAGAAGTTTCTAGAAGAATCTTGTCTTTCATCTCCCCATGTGGCAACAAATCTTTTTCAGACAATCTTTTATCAAATACATTATCAATCATATATTCAGCTGCTAAATGCAACTTTATATTACCTTGATATGCGTTTTTTAATTGCTGAAATCTCTCTTGTAGGAATTTTGTTTCATTAGGAATATCTTCCATTATATGAGGGGTACACCAAACTTGAGTAAAGCCTAAACATTCTAAATATTCTAGTATTTGTAAACTCTCTTCCAAGTCTTGCACTCCGTCATCTACTCCATAAAGAATATGAGAGTGGACGTCAGACTTTTTGTCTAACAATCCACTCTTCTTTAATCTATTATCTTTACTAAATATTTTGCTTAAAAAATTCGCCAATTATCTTTCGTTATTTATCGTTATTTGCATAGTAACTTCCGTAATGGTAACCATATTTGTAACCATACTTATAACCATACTTACCGTACTTACCACTATCCTTTTCAGTTCCATTAAGAATGCAAGACATATTCTTGAAAGTTCCGTTTTGATAAAGAGTTTGTAAATCTCCTAACATGCTTCTTTCTAACAAGCCTGCTCTAATTACAAATATTGTTCTATCTACACTCTTTTCTATAATATGAGTATCTGTTACTATTTCAATTGGTGGACAATCAACTATTACATAATCATACTCTTTTTTGAATTTTTCCACCATTGTTTTGAATATATCTTGAGAAAGTAATTCTGCAGGGTTTGGTGGAATGGTTCCAACAGGTAATACATGTAATGAATTATAAGTTTTATCCTTAACAATTACATCATTAACATCTGTTATTCTTCCTGCCAAGAAATCAGATACTCCTAATTTAGGTGCATTTGCAAATTGAGAAACAGAAGCATGACGTAAGTCACCGTCTATAATAAGAACCTTTTTATTTTGTATTGCCAAAGCTATACCTAAGTTTATAGATATGAAACTCTTTCCTGAACCCGGATTGTATGATGTAAGAGCTATTGCATTAGATGAATTATCTTTCATCATAAAATCTAAATTAGTTCTTAAACTACGAAAGGCTTCATTTATAACATTTCTACTTCCTGCTTTAACAACAACTTTCTTATTTTCTTCTGGAGATTTCTTCTTCAATCTCTTAAGACCTGTTCTTTTAGGGAAGCAATTTGGAATTTCTCCCAAGAAAGGTAATGTAATATTTTTTAAATCTTGACGGCCTCTTACTGTTGTTGTAAAATATTCTCTTAGAACAATTATTCCCAAAGGTATAGCAAATCCTATAACAAATCCTACTAAAAGAATCATTGTACGTCTTGGTGATACAGGGAAAATACTTGTTCTTGGTTGTTGAATTATACGAGTATTATATGCTGTAAAAGCTTGAGAAAGTTCATTTTCTTCACGTTTTTGTAGTAAATATAAGTATAGAGATTGTTTTACGGCTTGTTGTCTTTCTACTGATAACAATACTTTTGCTTGATTTGGATTTGATGCAATTTTTGCTGAAGTTTGTCTTTCTGTCTTTTTAAGTTCGTTCATTTGATTTTGCAAAACGACGATTTGATTATCAACAGATACAGATATAATTCTTCTCATTTCCATCAAAGCTTTATCCATATCTTTTACAAGAACGTTCTTCTCACTACTATTAGCAACTAAGTTATTTCTTTCCAAAAGCTTTGCATTGTGTTCAGCAATCATTCTTTCAATATTAGCATTTTGAATACCAGAGTTTACAGGTAATAACTCTGAAGTGATTGCATTCTTTGAAAGATAATCTTTAATGTATCGCGCCATCCATATTTGATTGCTCAATTCTCTAATTTCTTCATTCAAAGCATTACTTTGAGAAAGATACATACTAGCAGCAGCTTCAACGTCTGGAATTAAGTTTGCAGATTTATAAGTAGAAATATCGCTATCCACATTTGCTAACTCACTTTCTATAACTAACAAACGATCATTAATAAATATAGATGTTGAATTTGCAATTTGGTTTTTATCTTTAATCCATCTTTCGTTATAAACTACAATTAGAGTACTTAAAAAGTCTTCTGCTCTTTGTTTTGATACATCATGCACAAAAAGAGTTATTACATCAGCCTCTTTATTGTTTTGTTCAACTCCTAATTTATTTGAATATCTTTCAATTGCATATTGTTTACTTACTCTTGAAACAAGTATTTCATTTGTTTCTACTATTAATCGGTTATTGTAATGTATTGTAGGAGTAACTACCAAATTACCATAAGGTGTTGAAATTGTATCATGCAAACGTCCCTCTATTTTCTTTTCTCCAAAATCTTCACCATTAAACTTCATTTCTGAGATAACAAATTTCTCTTTGCCTACAAGATTAAGTTTAAATGATGCAGAGGCATTATCTGCAAGCTCAGGCATAGAAACAGTCACAGGAAGACTTGTACCGTAAAGAAGTTTATCATAAAACAATCCTGCTTTACGATAATCCATATACAGATTTAATCTTTCTACAACCTCAACCATTAAATCTGGAGAACTAAAAGCTATTATTTCATTCCATACACTAGTATTTGTTTTAAACATTCCCATATCAGCAAATGCTGCTTCTGCTGAAAATGAATTACCTTTTGAATCAGATTTAATTTGCAACTCTGCGTCTGTGTAATACTGAGGTTCTTGTGTTTTTGCATACAAAAATGCCACAGCTACTGCAAGAACAACGGATATAACAAACCAATACCATTTTGAAATACAAAAGTAAATTATACTTCTTATATCAATTATTGGTTCTTCTTGTTTTTTTTGTAAATTATCTATTTGTTCCACTATTATTATTTTTTATTGTTATCTAATGAATACTAATAAAACTGATGTTAAAAGAGATGCTACTGAAATCCAAAATGATGTTGAACGTACATTATTCCCATTAACAGTAGATTGTCTCATCTTTGTGTCATTTGGTTCTACATAAACAATATCATTTTGCTTTAAGTAAAACACAGGAGAATTAAAAACGTCTTGAGCAGAACACAGATTCACTCTATATGTTTTTTGCACTCCATTTTCTTTTCTCATCACTAAGACATTATCTCTTCTTCCATATATCGTCAAATCACCAGCTGCACTCAATGCTTCTGTTAAAGAGAACACATCTTTATCTATAGCATATCTTCCCGGTCTTGAAACTTCTCCTATTATTTCAACATTCAAATTCATAAATTCTATAGTAACAACGGCCTCTGTCGCTTGTTCTTGAGCAATTATTGTTTGTTTAATTCTTTGCTCTGCTTCTTTTCGTGTTATACCAGCAACTTGTACTTGACCAATAGCAGGAACATCAATAAATCCTTCAGCATCTATCGTATATCCAGAAACTTGTCCATTTCCTGATGTACGTCCTAATGCAGTAGAATAACCTAAACGTTGAGAAACGTATGGCAAATTAAATAATTCTGTTAGCTTTGGGTCCTTACAATTGACTATCACAGAAATCTTATCTCCTGGCATCAATATTATCTCTTGTGCAGGAGGCACCTCCAATTCTGCAATAGCATCTACATCTTGATAATACACTATATTTTCTGTTGATGTACAAGACTGCAGAAACAACATCACTGCACTTAAAAGACTTAATTTAAAAATAAAACTTCTTCTGTTAAATTTCATATATCTTTAATTTTTAATTACTTCTATTAATTCTGTATCAACTTCTGCCATTACCACTGCCAAAAATCCTTCTAACATAATGACAACTCTCTTACTACGCTTCCCTTTCACTTTTACAAATATGCCTTCTACTCCATTAAATTTACCTCCTATAACCCTTATTCTTGTTCCTTTCTCAATATTTACTTCATCCGGAGATAAATAAGCTATTTCATCATCAAAACTTTCTACAACTTTGATAAATTGCTGCATCTCTTCATCCCTAACAATAGCATAGTCATTTCCACCTAGGCATTTATTGACTATATATTGCAAATTCTCTATCTCTTTTTTCACTTCCTTGATAATGGATAAAGATGTGTGAACAAAAATAAGGTTATTTACAGCTGGCAATAGTTCATAATAGGTTTTGCCTCTCCTTTTTACAAGTTTTTTTCGTTTGGGCACAAAACTCTCTATTCCTTTATCTTGTAGCTTTGATTGCACTTTCAACTCATTTCTATACGGCACCCTCATCGCATACCATAAAACCTCATCTTCCTTATGCAACATACCACCAAAATTGCTATTAAATAAACTCTGCAAAGATAATAAAAGTTTACGGAAAGCCACAAACTAACGATTGAAAAAATAAAACGTAGAATAAATTTTTTAAAACAAAGAATAAATTTTCTAATTCAAAGAAAGAATTTACGGATTTAAAGAAATAATTTATTGTTTTTTACTATTTTTGCAATTATTTTAAATAATAACGAATTATGAGCACAAAGTACGCAGAGTATAAACAACTTAATTTAACTCAAATTTCAGATGAAATTTTGAAAAAATGGCAAGCAGAAAGCACCTTTGAAAAGTGTTTGGAATTAAGAGAGGGTGCAAAGCCGTTTATTTTCTTTGAAGGACCTCCTTCTGCAAATGGACAACCAGGAATCCACCACGTTATGGCACGTGCAATCAAAGACATATTTTGTAGATATAAAACACAAAAGGGTTATTACGTTGCAAGAAAAGCTGGATGGGATACTCATGGTTTGCCAGTTGAATTAGGAGTTGAAAAACAGTTAGGAATAACAAAAGAAGACATAGGAAAGAAAATTTCTGTTGATGAATATAACGAAGCATGTCGCAACGAAGTAATGAAATACAAAGACATGTGGGATAAACTTACTGTTCAAATGGGATATTGGGTAGATTTAAATGATCCATACATCACATTTAAGAACGAATACATAGAAACACTATGGTATCTATTAGGAATACTACACGAAAAAGGATACTTATATAAAGGATACACTATTCAACCATTCTCACCTGCAGCAGGAACAGGATTAAGTTCTCACGAATTAAACATGCCAGGTTGTTACAGAGATGTAAAAGATACAACTATGGTGGCACAATTCAGAGCTAAAAATCAAGAAGCACTAAAAGCAAAATATTTAGCAGGACAAATACACTCAGAAGATATTTATTTCATTGCTTGGACAACAACTCCATGGACTCTTCCTTCAAATACAGCATTGGCAGTAGGACCTAATATAGATTATGTATTTGTTAAAACATTTAATCCTTATTCAGGTGTTCCTGCAATAGTTGTTTTAGCAAAAGCATTATTAGGTTCATTCTTCCCAGAAAAAAATGCAGAACTATCGTTTGAAGAATACAAACCAGGCGACAAAGCAATCCCATTCCAAATATTAGCAGAATGTAAAGGAAAGGATTTAAAAGGAGTAGAATACGAAGCCTTAACAGATTTTGTAACTCCAATGGGAGAAGCCTTCAAGGTAATAGAAGGAGATTACGTTTCAACAGCAGACGGAACAGGTATAGTACACATTGCACCAACCTTTGGAGCAGATGACGACAGAGTTGCAAAACAAGCAGGCATTGTTCCAATGTTTGTTGTTGATAAAGAAGGAAAAAATCAACCAATGGTAGATAGAACAGGTAAGTTTTTCCTTATAGAAGATTTAGATGCAGATTTTGTAAACAAATACGTAAACGAATCATACAAAGAATTTGCAGGACGCTTTGTTAAAAACGCATTTGACCCAACATTAACAGAAAAAGATCCTACTCTTGACGTTGATATTTGCGTTTACTTAAAACAAGCAAACAAAGCATTCAAAATAGAAAAGCATACTCACAACTATCCACACTGTTGGAGAACAGACAAACCAATTCTTTACTATCCATTAGACAGTTGGTTTATAAGAACAACTGCTATAAAAGATAGAATGATAGAGTTGAACAAAACAATAAATTGGAAACCTGAGGCAACAGGAAGCGGACGCTTTGGTAATTGGCTAGAAAACCTTGTGGATTGGAACCTAAGCCGTTCAAGATATTGGGGAACTCCTCTTCCAATATGGAGAACAGAAGATGGAAAACACGAAATCTGTATAAGCTCTGTTGAAATGCTTTCTAACGAAATAGAAAAGAGTATCGCAGCAGGCTTTATGAGTGAAAACCCATACAAAGACCATAAAAACTACGATAGTTTCGACCTTCACAGACCATATATTGACTCTGTGATTTTAGTTGCTCCAAATGGCGAAAAGATGAAAAGAGAAACAGACCTAATAGATGTTTGGTTTGACTCAGGTGCAATGCCATACGCACAAGTTCACTACCCATTTGATTGCGATGATAAAGAATTAGCAAACAATTTCCCTGCAGATTTCATTGCAGAAGGAGTAGACCAAACAAGAGGTTGGTTCTTTACACTTCACGCAATAGCAACTTTATGTTTCGATACAATATCATTTAAAAACGTAGTATCAAACGGACTTGTGTTAGATAAGAATGGAAACAAGATGTCTAAGAGATTAGGCAACGCCGTAAATCCATTTGACATTCTTTCGCAATATGGTCCTGACGCTACAAGATGGTATATGATTACCAACACACAGCCATGGGAGAATTTGAAGTTTGACCCAAGCGGAATAGACGAAGTAAGAAGAAAATTCTTTGGAACGCTTTATAATACATACTCTTTCTTTGCTCTTTACGCAAACATCGATAATTTCTCTTATGCGGAAAAAGATGTAGAACACAGCGAAAGACCAGAAATTGACCGTTGGATACTTTCTGAATTAAATTCACTTGTAGAATATTGCGATAAATCATACGCAGACTACGAACCAACAAAAGCAGGTAGAGCAATAGCAAACTTTGTAGATGAATATTTAAGTAATTGGTATGTAAGACTTTGCAGAAGAAGATTCTGGAAAGGAGAATACTCTCAAGACAAAATCTCAGCATATCAAACACTTTACACTTGCTTAGAAACACTTTCTCAACTTATTGCACCAATAGCACCATTCTTTGCAGAAAGGTTATTCACTGACTTAAACAATGTAAGCAAACGTCATACAACATTCTCTGTTCATGCAACAGACTTCCCTCAATGCAATCAAGAATTGATAGACAAAGAATTGGAAGAAAGAATGCAAATGGCACAAAAAATATGCTCGTTAGTGCTTTCATTAAGAAAAAGAAACAATCTAAAAGTACGTCAACCGCTATCTAAAATAATGATTCCAGCAAAAGATGCTCATCAACAAAGCCAAATAGAAGCAGTAAAAGACCTAATACTTTCAGAAGTAAACATTAAAAACATAGACTTCTTAACAAAAGAGAATAATGTATTGGTAAAAAGCATAAAAGCAAACTTCAAAACCCTAGGACCAAAATTTGGAAGTAAGATGAAGGCTATTGCAGCTGCCATAACAGCATTCTCACAAGAAGATATTGCAAAAATAGAAGTCGAAGGCAAATACGCATTAAATATAGACAACACTGAAATCGAAATAGCAATAACAGATGTTGAAATAATCACACAAGATATTCCAGGTTGGGTAGTAACTAATGACGCAGACCTAACTGTTGCCTTAGATACAACTATTACAGAATCTCTACGTCAAGAAGGAATTTCAAGAGAATTGGTAAACAGAATCCAAAACATAAGAAAAGAACAAGACTTTGACGTAACAGATAACATAATAGTTGAAATAGAGCAATGCGAAGAACTTTGCCAAGCAGCAGAAACATTTAAAGAATATATTTGTAGCGAAACCCTTACCCAAGAACTTAAATTTGTTGAAAGAGTAGAAAATCCGCTACAAACAATAGATGTAATAGAAGGCAAAGAATTAGCAATAAATATTAGAAAAGCATAAATAATGCAACTAAATTTTGTTGATTGGGGCTTAAAAGCATACGATGAAGCTTTGAGAGAGCAAGAAGAAATCTTTAACCAAAAAGTTAATCAAAAACTTCTTGCAAACGAAATTATCTCGCAAGACTTCATTGTATGCCAACACCCCCATGTTTACACACTTGGTAAACATGGAAAGGCGACTAACCTTTTGGCAAACGAGCAATTCCTAAAACAAATAGGCGCAAGCTTTCACCATATCAATCGCGGAGGAGATATAACCTATCATGGACCGGGACAAATCGTAGGATATCCAAGTCTTGACTTAGATAAATTAGGCTTAACTCTAAGAACCTACATTGAAACTGTGGAAGAAAGCGTTATCCAACTAATGAAAGACTATTCCATTAACTGCGAAAGACTGAAAGGAGCCACAGGAGTATGGATAGATGCTCACACAACAAAAGCAAGAAAGATATGTGCCATTGGTGTGAAAGCATCAAGGGGAATAACAATGCACGGTTTTGCCCTTAACATCAACACAGATTTACAATATTTCAATTACATTAACCCTTGCGGATTTATAGATAAAGGCGTAACCTCTTTGAAAAAAGAATTAGGTTTGCAAGAAGAGTTGAATATATTAGAAATAGAAAAAAAATTATACCAACATTTCTTAAACTTAATATAAATAAAGATTATGAATAGGAAAGAATTAGTAGAGCTTATAAGAAGAAAGAAAAGCTTCTTGTGCGTAGGATTAGACAGCGACATAAACAAAATACCAAAACACCTTCTTGCAAAAGAAGACCCTGTTTTTGAATTTAACAAAGCAATAATAGATGCAACATTGCCATACACCGTAGCTTACAAACCAAACTTAGCTTTCTACGAATCAAGAGGAATAGAAGGATTAGTTAGTTTGAAGAAAACAATGGATTATTTGCGTCAATTCAAAAACGAATGTTTCACAATAGCAGACGCAAAACGTGGAGACATAGGAAATACTTCAGAGCAATATGCAAAAGCCTTTTTGTCAGAAGAAGGAGATTTCAAATTTGACTCAATGACAATCGCTCCATATATGGGAGAAGATTCAGTAAAACCATTCACAGTTTATCCAGAAAAATGGGTTATACTTTTAGCACTAACATCAAATAAAGGAGCAAACGATTTCCAATTCATAAAAGATGAAAACGGAAAACCATTATTTGAAACCGTATTAGGCAAAGCACAAGAATGGGGAACAGAAGAAAACCTTATGTTTGTTTGTGGCGCAACCCAAGCAGAAATGTTTGCGAGAATAAGAGAAATAGCTCCAAAACATTTTTTACTTGTTCCAGGCGTTGGAGCTCAAGGAGGTTCTCTTCAAGAAGTATGCAAATATGGACTAAATGAAGAATGTGGTTTATTAGTTAACTCTTCAAGAGGAATCATCTTTGCAGACACAACAGAAAACTTTGCAGAAGTAGCAGCTCTTAAAGCAAAAGAATTGCAAGAAGAAATGGCTTCTTACCTATAAGCCAACAATAGAACATAAAATAAAAACATTGCTATCTTAATAGGTTTCTATTATCGGATAGCAATGTTTTTTTGTTTTCAAAGGCCTAATGGTTTCATTTCATAATGAAATCCCCTTGTTTTTACCCTTCAGATATTAAATCCCATTTGTATTCAACTGCATACATAGCTTCTTCTATTGCATAATCTTTTAAATCATATAGTTTAGACTCCTCTGATTTTTGATATTGAACTATACGAAATGTACCATCTGATAGTTCTTTTAACTTAAAACGAGACAATAAAATAAAACTTCTATAAACATAGAACCACCCATTATCTAAATAGAATCCATATCTGTTTTCCCAACTTGTATAGAATGCCTTGGTAATTCTGCGCTTTAGTTCAGAAGTGATAACTTTGTCGGAAAATGGACATGGAGAATTGTGCCAAAAATGTTTTTCTACATTTGTCCTTGCATTGTTTTTTGGGAAAAAGGTTCGCTTTATTTTGCTTAGATGGTAGAGAGAATTATCAACAAAATTCAAATGTTCTATGTTGCGTCCACCATTGAATTTCTTTTTGACAAAATAATTTTCACACCCATACATTGCATCTGCTAAGGCTGCTGCAAGAATACAATTTAAGTTAAGATTACCTTGTTTTTTCACTGCATTATGAATTGCACTGCCGAAATCAAATGAATCATAAAATGAAATCCAAGCACGAACCAAATAACCTAGCACACCATTCCCACATTTCCAATGTTCTTCTTTTGTAAAAGAACGGAATGTGCCACAAAACTCAACTTGAGCTGCATCATTTTTGCTTGAGCCTGTTCGTAATTTATAGATTAAGTTGGCTATGAAATTTGAAGCATAGACTTCCTCCTTTTCATCACGTAAACAATAAGTTTGAAGTGCAGGAGAAATATTCTCTTCATCATAAATCCAGCCAATAACAATAGATCGCATCAAGTCATACTCTGCATTAATCTTCGCATTACCTATGCCAAAGCGACATTGATGTGCTTGCATAAACTCATCTCTTGAAATATTTGGGTTTTCCAAGAGAATCTTAGATGTAAATAGCATAATGTCTGAATAGATAGATTTCTCTGCCACATCTGAAAATAGTTGTGGATAAAATTTATCATGTTCGTTTATCCAAGTCCAAGCTGCTAAATCGCCAATAAAAGCACCAATCATGGCTTCTCTTTTTTACATATTAGAGTTTGTGTGTGCTTCTTTTATCAATTTAAAATCTATTTGATAACGATAAAAGTCAATATTAGAACATACAGACAAAGCTCTTTTTAAGCGATTATCAGCTTCTAACCCAATAATTAATCCTTTTACTTGCTGATCTTTTTCTAGTAATTCTTCTTGAACATATCCCATATATCTTTGAATTTGACCTATTACAACATCAGAAGCTCTTCCTCTTTTTAATTCTATTACGAGCATTGTTTTTTTATTTTTGCTAATAGCTAAAATATCAATAGGACCTGTATCTGTCAAATATTGCTGTCCAACCAAAGCCCCATCTTCTTCATAAATATCATACTTCTTTCCTAGTTCTGTATATTTCCAGTTTTTAACAAGAAAATCTTCCAAATGTTTCTCTAAAGCAAATTCAGAAACATCTTCTACATCAGGAGTTGATGCAGTAATTGTAGTAGGAAATTGCTTGTAAATGAAACTATCTATCTCCTCATGATATGAAGTAATATCGCAACATGTACCAATTGATCCCGTTGAACGTTGAAGTTGTTCACTCATTTCAGAGCGTGGAATCACGACAGGAAGCCATTCTACTTTTCTTCTATGAGGTAGCTGTTCTCCTTTTTTATAGAAATAATTACTTGTTATCTTTCCAACATAGTATTCGCCCTTTCCATTAGACGATAGGACTATATCATCTATTTGCAAACCTTTACAAACTGTCCAAAGATTACCACACGCTAAGCCTGCAGCAACTTTTTTCTTATCAGGATGTAAATTCAGCCATATAGGAATATATTGTTTATTGAAATCATGCCAATCCTCATGAAGGTTATTTGAAAGATCTTCTTCATTGAGAAAATCTACACCAATAAAACCTTCTGATTTGCAAAGTTCAGCATAACACCCTGCTTTACCTAACATTATTCTATTATATTTCTTTCCCATATATTACTTTTTATTATCCTCAATCAATAAAAAATATAAATATTAACTAATGGCAAAGATACGAAAACTAATCAGAAAATATATATCGTATTAATTTTGATAATTAGGATAGCAATGTTTTTTTGTTTTATTGGATTTTTATTTGAAATTTAGAAATTGAAACTTTATTTTCAAATCGTTTTTTCTTGATGAAAATCTATTTTCTCTTTGAGAAAATGAATTGTCTCTTGAAGAAAACGGATTATCTCTTTGAAAAAACAAAAGAATTCTTTGAAAAATAGAAAGCCTTATAAAGAAAAGGAATCTTTAAAAGGCATTTAAACGGACTTTAAACAATGTTTAAATTATCAAAAACTATATAAACAAAAAAAGCGATCGCATCTTTGCAATCGCTTTTTCTTTGTGGGAGTAATAGGATTCGAACCTATGACCCTCTGCTTGTAAGGCAGATGCTCTAAACCAACTGAGCTATACTCCCCTTGTTTGCGAATGCAAAGATACAAGCTTTTTTTTTACCTACCAAATTTTTTCAAGAAAAAAATTATTTTTTATACTTTCATGGCCATTTTTTTATCTAAAACCTTACCATTTTCAAAAACTTTCTCTCCATTTAAATATGTATAAATCACTTTATTAGAAAAAGCTTCACCTTCTAAAGGAGACCATTTACATTTATAGTAAATATTTTCTTTATTTATTGTAGTTTTTTGCTTCAAATCCACAAAAACGAAGTCTGCAAAGTAGTTTTCTCTAATAAATCCTCTATCTTTTATTGAAAATAATGTAGCAGGATTGTGAGACATTTTCTCTACAAGCTTCTCTATTGATATTACATCTTGTTCAACCAAAGACAACATTATAAGCAAAGAATGTTGGATTGACGGCATTCCTGATGGCGCTTCAAAGTATGATTTATTTTTTTCTTCCCATAAGTGAGGCGCATGATCGGTTGCAATAATATCTATTTTATCTTCTCTTAAGGCCTGTCTTAAAGCTTCTCTGTCTGCTTTTGTTTTAATAGAGGGATTACACTTTATTTGATTTTGATATTTTTCAAAATCCTCATCACAAAACCACAAGTGGTTTGGGCTGACTTCTGCAGTGATAAACTTTGTACCTACTTCACCTTGTTCCAATAAATCTAACTCTTCTTTTGTACTTATGTGAGCAATATGGAGTCTTGCTTTGTGTTTTTTCGCTAATTCAATAGCAAAAGATGTTGATTTAAAACAAGCCTCTGCACTTCTAACTAAAGGATGAATACTTGCTGGAGCAGTTTTCCCCTCGTAAAGAGCTTTATAATGAGCAGTATTTGATTTTATTATACTTTCATCTTCACAATGAGCAGAAATAATCGTATTACTACCAGAAAATATTCCTTCTAATATTTCTTGATTATCCACAAGCATATTACCCGTAGAAGAGCCCAAGAACAATTTTAATCCACAATAATCTTCTTTTTCAATATTTTGTATTTCCGAAAGATTATTATTTGTTAATCCAAGGAAAAGTCCGTAATTGCAATACATATTATCTTTTGCTAACGCCAACTTTTGCTTCAAAGCCTCTTTAGTCGTAGTCATAGGATTTGTATTTGGCATTTCTAAAACAGTAGTAACACCTCCTGCTAATGCAGCTTTAGACTCTGACATCATATTTGCTTTATGCTCCAAACCTGGTTCCCTAAAATGAACATGAGCATCTATTACTCCAGGTAGCAAAATTAATCCTGTGCAATCAATATATTCGGTATTTAAAGGCAAATCGGATAAAGGAGATTTGCTAATCTTCTCTATCCGATTTGATTTTACCAATATATTGAGAACTTCTGTTTTGCCTTCATTTACAGTCAAGGCATTCTCAAAATATTTATACATTTTCTTCTGCTGATAATTCTGATTGTACTTCTGCTGCTATTGATTCATCTACAAGAATTCTTCCACAATACTCACAAACTATGATTTTCTTATGCATTCTTATATCCATTTGTCTTTGATGTGGAATTTTATTAAAGCAACCTCCACAAGCATCTCTATCAACAGTTACAACAGCTAATCCATTTCTTGCATTAGAACGTATTCTCTTGAATGCTGTAAGATATCTTTCTTCTATTAACTTTTCGTTTTGCTCTGCTTTTTCCAAAAGAGCTTTTTCTTTCTCTTCTGTTTCTTTTATGATTTCATCAAGCTCAGACTTCTTTTGTTCTAGATCAGCCATTTTTTCTTCATATAATTCATTATACTTTTCAATTTCTGAATTATATGTTTCTATATGAGCATTGAAATCTCTTATTCTTTTTTCGCAAAGTTGCTTTTCTAATTCTTGAAACTCTATTTCTTTTGACAACGATTCGTACTCTCTGTTATTTCTAACATTGTTTTGTTGATCAGAATACTTGTTAATCAAAGCATCACATTCTTGCATTTGTATTTTCTTTTCTGAGATAGATTCTTTCAAAGATTCTATCTCTGCTTTGATTTTTCCGATTCTTGTTAATAAACCTTCAGTTTCGTCTTCAAGGTCTTGTACTTCCAAAGGCAATTCCCCTCTAATAATTCTGATTTTGTCAATTTGAGAATCAATTTGTTGCAATCTGTAAAGAGCAATCAATCTGTTTTCTACTGCTAAGTCAGCTTCCTCACTTCTAAGAACAGTTTTTGGAGCAACTTCTTCTTTAACTTTCTTTGCCATTTATGTTGTGTATTTTTAAATATTCTTTATATGATTGGCACTATTATCCAAAATTAAGGGTACAAAATTACAAAATTTTTCTGATAATAAAGAAATTAGATATTCTTTTATAAAAGATTCACTTTCAAAGTGCCCTACATCAGCAAGAATTATTCGATTTTCGCAATCCAAAAACTGATGATATTTCACATCTCCTGTAAGGAAACAATCAGCATTTGCATTTAAAGCATCTTCTGTAAAATCAGTTCCACTACCACCACATAAAGCTACCGTCTTTATAGTATCTTTTTTACCTTTAACGTATTTTATATTGTGAAGATTTAGTATGTTTTTAACCTCTAAAAGAAATTCTTCAGCGCCTTTCTCTTCTTGCAACTCTCCTATTGCACCTAATCCAAAATAACCGGCATCTGGTATATTTTCTTTATGCAAAGCTCTTATGTTTATTAAACCTATTTTTTCTGCAAACATCGTATTAACACCCATATCTGCTGCAGAGTCTAAATTTGTGTGGGCTGCATACAATGCTATATCATTTTTTATTGCTTTCAATAGCGCTTTTGTAGTATTTTCATCGTTAGTAAATTTTTTTAGAGCTTTATAAATCAAAGGATGATGCGAAACAATAAAATTACAATTATTCTTTATGGCATTTTCTATTACATCACAATCAACATCAAAACAAACATAGATACCACTACATTTTTTCTCTTTTTCTCCAAATAACAATCCTGCATTATCATAGCTCTCTTGCCAAGACAAAGGTATTGTTTCATCAAGAAAAGCCGCCACATCTCCTATTGTTATAGTTGTTTTTCCCATTTTATTTCACAGTTTTATAAGGTTTGTTTATATTGCTAAATCCTTTTGGAAGATTCATAGTAATTTTAATTGATTTTTGAGTATATGGGTGACGGAAACTTATTGCATTACAACAAAGTTTTAAAAAATTGTTTTCAAATCTCACATCTCCATAAGTCAAGTCTGCAAGTATAGGATTACCCTTTTGAGCAAAAGCTTGTCTACACACCAAACTATTTAAACCAAATCCTGAAACATTTACTAAACTAAAACTTTCATCAAAACAATCTAATGATTCAACGAATTGATAATTCATTTTAATTTTTTCCTCATCTAATTCAAAAACAAAAGTTTCGTTTTTATGTTTTAGCGGATTTTGCAATATACTAACATAGTTTAATTCCACCTGATTCCATAAATTAATCATTTTTTGTTGAGCATGTTTTGTTCGAGCAAATATACAAAGACCTGCTTCTTGATTATCCATAGAATGAATTAAGAATAAACTTTGCTGATTCCCGTATTTACGTTTAAGGTAAGATAAAGTTAAATCGAATAAAGATTTCCCTCTACCATTTGTTTTTGAAGAATAATTAACTCCCGCACTTTTGTTAATGATTATAAAGAATTCATCTTCAAACAATACAGGGAAATAACTTCTTTCTTTTCTTATTCTGCTACCCCCTGTGTACTTTTCATACTCTACACATTCTCCTTTTTTAAGGATTAATTCAGGACTTTTAACTACTGCACCTTTGTATGTTATGCAACCATACATTATCATTTTTTTTGCTTTCGTTATTGAAGTTTGTGGAAACTCCGCAAGCAACAACTTTAATAAAGAAATATTTTCTTTTGCTGTAATTTTCATAATTTTAAAAGTAGATTATTAAAAAATAGAACGAAGCCTCAAAGAGATGAAACTTCGTTCTATTTTTATGAAACTTGATTTTAATTAAATAAGTTCAGCTAATTTTTCTGCTAAATCGCAAACTCTGTTAGAGTATCCATTTTCGTTGTCATACCAAGAAACAACTTTAACAAAGTTTCCGTCCATTACCATTGTAAGTTTTGAATCGAAAATAGAAGAGTGAGGATTTCCAAGTATATCACAGCTTACAATTGGATCTTCAACATATTCTAATATTCCTTTCATTGGACCTTCTGCTGCTTCTTTTATAGCTGCATTTACTTCTTCTGCAGTTACGTTCTTTTCTAATTCAACAGTTAAATCAACAACTGAACCATCTGGAGTAGGAACTCTCATTGATAATCCGTGTAATTTTCCTGCTAATTCAGGTATTACTAAACCTACAGCTTTTGCTGCACCTGTTGAAGTAGGGATTATTGAACATGCAGCAGCTCTTGCTCTTCTTAAATCTTTGTGAGGAAGATCTAATATATTTTGGTCATTTGTATAAGAGTGAACAGTGTTCATTAAACCTCTCTTAATACCAAATTTATCATTTAAAACTTTTGCTATTGGAGCTAAACAGTTTGTTGTACAAGAAGCATTTGAAACACAAGTCATATCTTTTGTAAGTATGCTGTCATTTACTCCTAATACTACTGTAGCATCAACATCTTCTGCTTTGTCTGCAGGAACTGTAAGAATAACTTTTTTAGCACCAGCTTTGATGTGCTTAGTCATTTTTTCTTTTGTTTTGAAGATACCTGTAGATTCAATTACGATATCGATTCCAAGTTCTCCCCAAGGAAGTTGTTCTGGATCTCTTTCAGAATAAACTCTGATTCTTTTTCCGTTTACAACTAAATACTCTCCGTCAGCTTTCACTTCACCGTCAAAACGTCCGTGAACTGAATCATATTTCAATAAATATGCAAGGGTTGCAGCATCTGTTAAGTCGTTGATTGCAACAACTTCAACATTTGTTTTCTTTTGTATGTTTCTGAAAGAAACTCTACCTATACGTCCGAACCCGTTTATAGCTACTTTAACCATGATCTTATAATTTTAAAATATTAAAAACTAATAAAAATTAGTGCAAAATTATAACTTATTTCTGCAAGCGCAAAATTAATTACTATAAAAAGACTTTTCTGTTATCTTTCTAAGGTTATTTGTCTGAATATTTTCTCTAAATTTTCTCCCGCAGCAAGATGTTTTGTTTCATCATCTGCCACTAATTTGCCATTGTTTATAATTATAACTCTTGAGCACACTGCTTCTACTTCTTGCATTATATGAGTAGATAACAAAACTGTTTTTGTTTGTCCTACCTTTTTAATCAATTCTCTTACTTCAACTAATTGATTAGGGTCTAAACCTGTTGTTGGTTCGTCAAGAATAAGAACTTTAGGATCATGAATCAAAGCTTGCGCAATACCAACTCTTTGCTTGTACCCTTTACTAAGCATTGAAATTTTCTTATTTACTTCCTTACTTATCCCTGTAAGTTCTATCATTTCTTCAACCCTTTGTTTTCTAATTTTCTTATCTATTTTGTGAATTCCTGCAATAAACATCAAAAATTCCCTAACATACATATCGTAATACAAAGGATTTTGTTCAGGCAAGTAGCCAATATTTGCACGAACTTGCATTGGATCATCAAAAATATCATATCCGCACACCTTTACTTCGCCCTCTGTTGGAGGAATAAAGCAAGTTAAAATCTTCATCATTGTAGATTTTCCTGCGCCGTTGGGTCCTAACAATCCAACCACTTGCCCTTGCTCTATTTCAATATTTATATTGTCAAGAGCCTTTTGTTCTCCATATATTTTCGTAAGATTCTTAATAGAAATAGACATAATCAAAACTTGTTTTTCAACTTGCGAAATTACAAAATAAAGTAAACACAAAAACGATTCTTTGATTTATTTTTTTCTTTCTTTGAAAAAATTTATTTTTTCTTTGATTTATTTTTCTCTTTCTTTGACTTATTTCTTATCTTTGCAAGCTAAAATAGTTTGTAATTTAATTCAGAGAAGAAATGAAACAAATAAAGGGAGCTTTAATTTCGGTCTTTTATAAAGATGGTTTAGATGAAATAGTAAAAAAGTTAGACTCACTTGGAGTAGAAATATATTCAACAGGAGGAACTTACGATTACATAGTTAATTTAGGCATAAAGGCAAAAACAGTGGAGGGATTAACATCTTACCCTTCAATACTTGGAGGAAGAGTAAAGACATTACACCCTAAAGTTTTCGGAGGAATACTTTCAAGAAGAGATAATGAAACAGACCAACAACAAGTTCAAGAATACGAAATTCCTAATATAGATTTAGTAATAGTAGACTTATATCCATTCAAAAAAACTGTTGCGAGCCAAGCACCAGAACAAGATATAATTGAAAAAATTGACATAGGAGGAATTTCTTTAATCAGAGCAGCTGCTAAGAACTTCAAAGATGTTGTAATAGTACCTTCAGTAAATCACTACGCTGAACTATTAGAAATCTTAAACAAAGGCAACGGATTTACAACATTGGAAGAAAGAAGACGTTTCGCAACATATGCATTTATGGAGTCTTCAGATTACGACACAGCAATCTTCAATTATTTCAACCAACAAACAGAACTTACTGCTTTCAAAGAAAGCTACAATGAAGCAAAAGTTCTTCGTTATGGAGAAAATCCTCACCAAAAAGGAATGTTCTTTGGAGATTTAGATGCCTTCGTAGAACAACTTCACGGAAAAGAAATATCATACAACAATATAGGAGACATAGATGCAGCTTGCAGATTGATAGATGATTTTGAGGAAACTACATTTGCTATCATCAAACACAACAACGCTTGTGGTATTGCATCACGCCCTACATTAAAAGAAGCTTACGTTGCAGCCTTGGCGTGCGATAACGTATCAGCATTTGGAGGTGTATTAGTTTGCAACAGACCTATAGACAAAGAAACTGCAGAAGAAATGAATAGTCTATTCATGGAAATTTGCATAGCACCAGACTACTCTGCAGAAGCTTTGGAAATGTTAAAATGCAAAAAGAATAGAATACTTCTTAAACGCAAAGAAACTACTGCAAGTCCGTTGCAATTCCGTTCTGCATTAAATGGAGTATTAGTTCAAGAACAAGACAACAAAACTGAAAAAGTAGAAGAAATATCTTCAATAACTTCAACTCCTTTAACAGAAAAACAAAAAGCAGACTTAATTTTTGCTAACAAAATAGTTAAACACACAAAATCAAATGCTATTGTATTAGCAAAAGACTTACAATTATGTGCAAGTGGAACAGGTCAAACTTCAAGAGTAGATGCATTACGTCAAGCAATAGAAAAAGCAAAAAGCTTTAACTTTGACTTACAAGGAGCAGTAATGGCATCAGATGCTTTCTTCCCATTCCCTGATTGCGTAGAAATAGCAGACAAAGAAGGAATCAAAGCAGTGATACAACCAGGAGGAAGTGTTAACGACCAAAAGAGCATAGACTATTGCCAAGAAAATCAAATTGCAATGGCAATAACAGGTTTCAGACACTTCAAACACTAAAAATATTAGAAGTTTTTGAAACACAAAGAAGAAATCATCGTAAAAGCAAACAGAAAAAACAAGAAATAAATAAATGGGATTATTTTCTTTTTTAACCAAAGAAGTCGCAATAGACTTAGGAACTGCAAACTCGATAGTTATTTGCAACGACAAAGTTGTTGTAGATGAACCATCAATAGTTGCAGTTGACCAAACCACCAAAAAAATCATAGCTGTAGGAAAAAGAGCTATGCAAATGGATGGAAAAACGCACGAAAACATTAAAACGATAAGACCATTAAGAGATGGAGTTATTGCAGATTTTGATATGGCTAACGATATGATTCGTGAGCTTATCAAAATGATGAACATAAGAAAAACATTAGTTCCACCTTCATTAAGAATGGTTATATGTATTCCTTCAGGTATTACAAACGTTGAAGAAAGAGCCGTTAGAGATGCTGCTGAACAAGCAGGAGCAAAAGACGTACGTCTTATTCACGAACCAATGGCTGCTGCAATCGGTATAGGCATTGACGTTTTGGAGCCAGAAGGAAATATGATTATTGATATCGGAGGAGGTACAAGCGAAATAGCTGTTATAGCTTTAGGAGGTATTGTTTGTAACAAATCTATAAGAATAGCAGGAGACGAATTCAATAGAGATATTGTTGAATACATGCGTAAACAACACAATATTCACATTGGAGAACGTATGGCAGAGAGAATTAAAAAAGCAGTTGGAGCAGCAATTCCTGACTTAGAAAACCCACCTGACGATTTCGCAGTACAAGGAAGAGATGTCTTAACAGGTATTCCAAAAGAATTATCTGTAAACTACAAGGAAATAGCACACGCTTTAGACAAGTCTATTGCTAAAGTAGAATCAGCAGTTTTAGAAGCCTTAGCTATGACTCCACCAGAATTAGCATCTGATATCTATCATACAGGTATCTATCTTGCAGGAGGAGGAGCTTTACTTAAAGGATTAGACGTAAGATTACAAAATAAAACAAAACTTTCTGTTCACGTTGCAGAAGATCCTTTAAGAGCTGTTGCAAGAGGAACAGGAATGGCTTTAAAACATTGGGACGAATACACATTCCTAATAAAATAAGAATAAATAGAATAAGCTATTAATAAAAAAGAGAGGATTAATCGCAATGATTAATCCTCTCTTTTTGTAACATATAATGAGTAATTATCTTACAACTACTATCTTTTGTGAAGGATAATTTCCTACTTTAACCACATAAACTCCCGAAGTAAGATTAGAATTATTCACTAATCGTCCTTCAATATCATATACCTTTACTTCGCAATTCTCACAACCATCTACAATAATTTCTCCATTCAAATTTCTGATAGTAAAATTCGTCATATCAAAATCTTCAAGAGAGTTATTACCTCCACCACTATTACCATAGTTTGTCATCGTTACAGATGAGCCTCCGTTTATTATAGCATTAAGATAGCAATTCTCCTCAAATATACTATTTCCTCCATCAACTGTAACACCACTCATTATTGTAGGAGTAGAAGGAGCAGACACTATTAAACCACTTGAATTACCACCACCAGGTCCTCCTCCTGGTCCACCAGGACCGCCAGGTCCCTTTCCAGAAAATCCACCTGGGAAACCACCACTGCTAATTGTTGGAACATAAAAAGCAATAACTTCATTGCCATAGCTCATAGAATACCATGTCTCACTATTTACTGTTGATGATTGATAGCATGCTTGAGATAAAGAAGCCCCTTGTTCCAATCCTCCAATAGAAATCACAACCCCTCCGTTAAGAAATAGACGTTTTCCTTCCTCCGAATTAGCATCAATAGCTACTTCTGGAGCGCGAGAGCCTATTGCGTAAACAAGTCCTCCATTTATATAAACATCTCCATTTGCATCTATTGCATCATTATTTGCAGAACGTGAATAAACATACCCATTTGTAATCGTCATATCTTGACCAGAGTTTATTCCATCATCGTAAGCATCAACATAAATTTCTCCTCCACTAATTTCTAAGGTATTTTTACTTTCTATACCCTCTGCATTAGTACCGCTTGTTCTTGCTTTAATTACTCCACCACTAATAACAATTCCTCCACTATAAGTATAGCTATTGCCATTTTCAGTCTTCACTCCTACTCTAATTGCTTTTGGAGAAGAATAATAAGCATTATCTACATTGTCAGTATTACCTGTATAGTTTAAATTCTCTGTTGTACCATTATTATAATAAAGAGCACCACTTGTTTCAGCAGAAAGATTTCCTCCGCTCACTGTTAAAATTCCATCACATTTCAAACCTTTTCCTCCAGAACCTGTTGCAACAAGAGTAATATTTCCTCCACTAATAGTAATATTGCCATCTGCACTAAGTCCACAAGCAGCACTTGTTTCTAAATCTTCCTCGTCCCATCTTCCATTACCGGTTGTAGTTACGTTAATTACACATTCGTCAGACAAATATATATCTCCTTCACTCTTAATTCCCTTTGCAGCAATTCCTGGACAATTTATCGTGATATTTCCTCCACTAATATAAATATTACCCGAATCTTCATCTTCGTGATCCTCTATAATACCCGTAGAAGAATCTCCATCAAGGTCGCATTGCAAACCATCATCAGTCGTTCCACTTATATTAACAACCCCACTCTCCATAAGAAAATACTGATTACAAGAAATTCCATCTCCTTGTGCTGATGTTACATTAATAGTTGCATCTTTTAATGAAAGATATTCGCCAGATTTAATAGCGTGTTTCTTATTTCCAACAACGTTTAATGTACCTGATTGAGAAAATTCAGGGTGTCCTTTCACATAAAAACAACCTTTTTGAGAACCACTTGCAGCATCAACAAGACTATTAGTAGTTCCTTCCGAAATTTTCACCTTTATACGTTTACCATTTTCTATATGTATTGCAGCTCCACTATTAACAGGATTTAGATTTGTTAAACTTAATCCATTCAATTCAATAGTTGCTTTGTAAGAACCCGACATATAAAACTCACCATCGTTAGATGCACCACTAAGTTTATAAGTTATTTCTTCCGACACATCACTGCTTTGAGCAATTGAAACGTGAGCTCCACTAATCGTTGTAGTAAGATATTGTGCTATATTATCAGCTACAACAACTGTAGCAGTTGTGTCATTGTAAGTAACACTTACTGTGCTATTACTTACTGTCTGTGCCCCTAAAAAGATTGTCATCACAAGGGCAATAACAAATGTTGTTATTTTCTTCATAATACAATTCATTTCGTTATTTAACAATCAAGACAATGCAAAGTTACAAAAAAATAAAACAAAGTATTGATTCTTGATTTCTTTGTTTCATTTGGGTTTTTCTTTGTGAAAATCTATTTTCTCTTTGTGAAAATGAATTATCTCTTGAAGAAAATGGATTGTCTCTTTGAAAAAGCACATGAATTCTTTGAAAAAAAGAGGGCGACTCTTTGAAAAGAATCGCCCTCTTGTATGTATTTGATTGTTGAAAGATTATTCAACTATCAATTTTTGTGTACTGATTACGTTGTCAGTTACTATTCTGATGTAGTAAACTCCACTTGCCATATCACTAAGGTTAATTGTGTAACGGCTTGTGCCTGCATTGATAGCGTCTTGACTTAGGATTCTTCCTTGTAAGTCAGAAATAACTACCTTAGCGTCTTGGTTCAATCCGTTGATTTGTAGTGTTGCTTGTGT
>JAGCJW010000023.1 GCA_017647785.1 Bacteroidales bacterium
ATGCTTTTTGCTGCGGCAGATTGTAGTTGTGTAGTGTTTTGATAAGCAACTATTAAGGCGTTGTAATCACATATTGTGTCAATACTTTCTAAAACGTAAGGATTAGCAAAAAGAACTAAAATATTTTTTGCTTTTGTTTCTTGTATAGCGAAAAGTGTTTCAAGACTTTTTTGGTTTATTCCGTAGTTATCTGTTTTTTTAGAATTAACTCCGCCACTTGCTGCTACAATTACAGTCTTTGAGGAATCTAAAACGCTCATTAAATTTTCTAAATCTTTGTCTCGTGTTTTTTTATTAGTGCAATATGTAGTTATTTCTTTGTATTTTTTTGCTTGTTTGATGAAAGCAGAATAGTCTTTATCGTCTAGGCTTACAAATATTACCTCACTTGTGTCTTTTTTATCGAGAGGAAGTGTGTTGTTGCTGTTTTCTAATAGTGTCAATACTTTTGGAGCAATGCTATCACATAATTGAGCAATTTCTTCTTTTTGTTTTTTGCTTAAAGGTTTTGGTTCTGCTTTTGGTTTGATTACTCCAAGTTTATATTTCCATTCAAGTACTTTTCTGCATTTTGCATCTATCAATTCTTCACTTAATTCTCCATTTTCTATGGCAGTAAGTATGGCGTTCATTGCTGAATCTGTGTTGTTAGGCATAAGAAGAACATCTACTCCTGCTTTTAAGGCTAAAACTTGTGCTTGTCCGTCAGGATAATCGTTTGTTAAACCTTTCATATTCATCGCATCGGTGAAAATAAGTCCTTCAAAATTTAATTTATCTACTAAGTATCCTTGAATAATATCAGGATTTATAGATGCTGGATATGTGTAGTTTTTATTTAAAGCGGGAACATTTAGGTGTGCAATCATTGCTCCCCAAACTCCTTTTTCGATATTATATTTAAAAGGGATTAAATCAACTGTGTCAATGAAGTCTTTGCTGTGATTTATTGTTGGAAGGTTAAGGTGAGAGTCTAAATCAGTGTCGCCATGTCCTGGGAAGTGTTTTATAACTGCCATTACGTTATTGTCTTGTAAACCTTTGATGTATTGTTCTGAAAGGAGAGAAACTTTCCATTTGTTTTGTCCGAAAGAACGTGTGTTAATAACTGGGTTAGCAGGGTTAAGATTTATATCAACGGCAGGAGCAAAGTTGATATGTATTCCAAGTGTATTACATTGCTTTCCAATAATATCTGCTTTCTTATAAACCAAGTTATAGTCGTTAGAATCCAATGCTCCAAATGCCATTGCTCTTGGGAAAGGTGTTAAGTCATGTAAACGCATTGAAAGACTCCATTCTGCATCTATTGAAACAAGCAAAGGAATCTTACAAATAGAGTTGTATTTTTCTATAAGTTTTGGTAAATTGTCGCTTTTGCCCTTAAAGAAACAAACTCCTCCGACTTTGTTTGAATCAATATCTTTTAGGATTTTTTCGCAATACTTTTTGTTTAAGTCGGTATCTGCTCCTATCATTATGAGTTGTCCAACTTTTTCTCGTAAAGACATTTGTGCAATCAAAGAATTAATTTCTTTATTCTTTGATTCATTTTTTTTATTCTTAGAATCATTCTCGCCAAACAAAGAAAGAGAAATACAAATTAGTAATGTAAAGAATAATTGTTTCATATAAATTCGTTTTTATTTCTGCAAAGATAAGGTATTTTGTTTTTATTTTGTATCTTTGTGCAATTAAATTGAATAATTGTGAAATTATGATAAGCATTGAAAGATTGATAACAATGAAGCAAGGGGTTTCTAAACTCTTTGTTTTTATCAAAGATGAGAATGATGTAATTTCTTCTAAGTTTGTTGAGCACGATATTTTAAGTTTCGTAAATCAACAAATTCAGGAAAATGATAAAGATTTTTTTGCTTTTAATCAGTTGTCGCAATGGTTGTGTGTAGCAGTTGTTCCTAAGAAAAAAGATTTGAATTTGCAGGTTGAAGCATTTAGAAAGTTGGGGGCAAAGATTTTAGACTTTTGTGATAAGGAGTTTATTAAGGATTTACAATTTGTTAGTGATGTTCAAAAAGAGTATGCAATGGGCTTTGTGGAAGGAATGTTGCTTGCAAGTTATACTTTCGATAATTACAAAACAGATGCTAAACAAACAATTCATCCTTTTGATAATTTGTTTGTGGTAAATCCATTTGTTGAAAATAATGATATAGAAGAGGCTATCGTTATTGCAAGAGCAGTTGAAAAATATAGAGATTTAGTTAATGAACCTTATTGTAGTCTCAATGCAGAAGGATTAGCAACTGCTTTCGTAAACATGTCTCATGAGGTGGGAATAGAAGTAGAGGTTTGGCATAAGGATAAAATAGAGGATGAAAAAATGGGTGGACTTCTTGCAGTAAATCAAGGAAGTGTTGACCCACCAACTTTTACTATTATGCGTTATCGTCCTGAGGGTTCTAATGAATCTCCTTTGGTATTGGTAGGTAAAGGATTAGTTTACGATACAGGTGGATTGAATTTGAAACCTGGCGATTACATGAATGATATGAAAGAAGATATGGCAGGTGCTGCTATGATGGCAACTGCTATTTATGCTATTGCTTCTTTGGGATTACCAATTCATGTAGTGGGAGTTTTCCCTTCAACAGATAATCGTCCTGGTTTTAATGCTTACGCAAGTGGAGATATCATCAATATGTATGATGGAACTAATGTTGAGGTTGTAAATACCGATGCAGAAGGAAGACTAATCTTAGCAGATGCTCTCTCTTATGCGAAGAAATTATCTCCGTTTTTGGTTGTAGATGCAGCAACTCTAACAGGAGCAGCAGCAAGAGCAATAGGCCCTTACGGAATAGCGGCAGTAGAGCAAGATGCCAAAGAATATATGACAATAATGAAAGATGCAGGGGAAAGAGCTTATGAGAGAATTGCTGAATTTCCATTTTGGAGTGAGTATGATGAATTGATAAAATCAGATATTGCAGATATAAAAAACTGTGGTCCAGGAGAAGCAGGAATGATTACAGCAGGAAAATTCCTAGCACACTTTACCGATTATCCATACATACATTTGGATATAGCAGGTGTAGCAATGTTTGAAAGAAAGAGAGATTATATTCTGAAAGGAGCAAGTGGTTATGGACTTAGACTAATGGTGGAATTTATTAAAAGTCTTATTGAAAAAAAGTAAAATTTAATTAGAATAAAATGAATAACATAAATAATAAAAGAGCATTCAATCACGATAGAAAAGATAAAGAGATTGGTAATATAAAGTTAGGAATATCACAAGGAGACATAAACGGAATTGGTTATGAAGTTATGTTGAAGTGTTTTTCTGATAATAGAATGTTTGATTTTTGTACTCCTATACTGTATGGTTCGTCTAAAATAGCATCTTATCATAAAAAATTGATAAATGCTACTGATTTTCCTTTTGTAAATATACGTTCAGTTGAACAAGCAGAACCAAACAAATTCAATATTTTAAATATTATTCAAGAAGAAGTAAAGATAGATATAGGGCAAGCAACAGAAATAGGTGGTAAATTAGCAGCGATGAGTTTGGATATTGCTTGTAGGGATTTAATGAATGGAAAGATTGATGCCCTTGTTACAAATCCTATCAATAAGAAAAATATACAAAGTGAAAAGTTTAACTTCCCAGGACACACTGAATATTTAACAAAAATGTTCAATGTAGATGAAAGTTTAATGATAATGACTTGTGGTAATTTGCATATAGGAATTATGACAAATCACTTATCACTTTCACAAGTGCCAAAAGTAATTACAAAAGACTTGATTTTGCGTAAGCTAAAAGTCATGAACGATTCTTTGAAGAGGGATTTTGGAATAAGAATGCCAAAAATTGCAGTTTTAGCACTAAATCCACACGCAGGAGATATGGGATTGATAGGAGTGGAAGATGATGAGGTTATTGCACCAGCAATACAAGAAGCTTTTAATAAAGGAATATTGGCTTTTGGTCCTTATCCTGCTGATGGTTTCTTCGGAAATGGTACTATGAAAAACTTTGATGGGGTAATGGCTTTGTATCATGACCAAGGATTAATTCCTTTTAAATTAATGAGCTTTACTGAAGGAGTTAATTTTACAGCGGGATTACCAATAGTTAGAACTTCTCCTGCGCATGGTACAGCATATGAAATAGCAGGAAAGAACATTGCCTCATTAGATAGTTTTAGAAACGCTGTTTTCTTAGCATTAGATATTATTAAAAATAGAAGAGAATTTGATGAGCTTACATCGGATACATTAGAAAGTGTAAGCAGAGAAAATATTATTGATGAAGATATTAGTGTAGCTTTAGAAAACGAAGGGAATGAGCCAACCATTTAATAGAATTGAAGAATTGCGTAGATTGATTAATAGATATAATTATGAATATTATGTCTTGGATAATTCGTCTATTGATGATATGCAATTCGATTTTTTATTGAAAGAATTAGAAAGCTTAGAAAAACAATATCCTGAGTTTTATTCAGCAAACTCACCAACACAAAGAGTAGGAGGTGAGGTAAGTAAAGGGTTTGTTCAAGCAGAACATAATTTCCCTATGTTATCTTTGTCAAATACCTACTCTAAAGAAGAATTGGTTGATTTTATTAATAGAGCAGCACAATCCTTACAAGGAGAAAATTTAGAGTGGGTTTGTGAATTGAAATACGATGGAGTTGCTATTAGTTTATTGTATGAAGACGGTAAATTTGTTAGAGCTTTAACACGAGGAGATGGTGTGAAAGGCGATGATGTAAGCGATAATATAAGAACTATAAAGTCAATTCCATTAGAAATTTATGGTGAGAATATACCTTCAAAATTTGAAATAAGAGGAGAAGTAATCTTTCCACACAAAGCTTTTGAGGAGTTTAATCTTAAAAGAATAGAGAATGGAGAAGAGGCTTTTGCTAATCCACGAAATGCAGCTTCAGGAAGTATAAAATTATTAGACTCAAAAGAAGTTGCTCAAAGAAAGTTAGAATGTTTTCTTTATTACATGATAGGGGAAGGAATAGAAGAAAACTTCCACTATAAACGTTTGGCACAAGCATGCTCTTGGAATTTTAATGTTCCAAAGTATGTTGCTATAGCAAAAAGCGTAGATGAAATAATGGATTTTATCAATTATTGGGATATAGAAAGACATAATTTACCATTTGATATTGACGGAATAGTTATTAAACTCAACAATACGAATCAGTGGGAGCAACTTGGAGCAACTGCAAAAAGTCCTCGTTGGGCAACAGCATTTAAGTTCAAGGCAGAACAAGCAAAAAGTAAACTATTAGAAATAGAATACCAAGTAGGGAGAACAGGAGTTATAACCCCTGTTGCAGTATTTGAACCAGTAAGACTTGCAGGAACATGGGTTAAACGAGCAAGTATCCATAACGCAGAACAAATCCAAAAATTAGATATAAGAGAAAACGATATAGTAATAGTAGAAAAGGGAGGAGAAATTATACCTAAAATAGTAGGAGTTGAACGAGATAAAGACAATGAAAATTCTACGCCTATAAAGTTTATAGAGAATTGTCCTATTTGTAATGCCAAATTAATAAAAGAAGAAGGCGAAGCAGGACATTATTGCCCTAATTACAATCATTGTCCTCCTCAAATATTGGGAAGATTTCAACATTTCGTTTCAAAAAAAGCCATGAATATAGATACACTTGGTGCAGAAAGAATCAAGATGTTGTTTATGGCAGATTTAATAAAAGATTTCTATTCATTCTACACACTAAAAGCAGAAGACTTAATAGGACTTGAATCCACTGATAAAGAAAACAAAACAAGCATACAAGAAAAAGGAGCAAAGAATATAATACAAGCTATAGAGAAATCAAAAGAAATAGAATTCCCAAAAGTATTGTATGCATTAGGAATAAGATTTGTAGGAGAGGTAACAGCAAAGCGATTAGCTAACACCTTCAAAAACATAGATAACTTAATCAAAGCAACAAAAGAAGACTTATTATCGGTAGAAGATGTAGGCGAAAGAATAGCCGATTCTTTGATAGACTATTTCTCTAATGAGGATAATTTAGAATTGATAAGCAAACTAAAAACAGCCGGTTTGCAATTTGAGATAAAAGAAACAGAAAAAGAAAGTAACAAACTCTCAAATTTAAGTTTTGTTGTTAGTGGTACGTTCATCAACTTTTCAAGAGACGGGTTGAAACAACTAATAGAAAGCCATTCAGGTAAAATACTTAGTAGCGTTTCTTCTAAAACAGACTATTTAATCTGTGGAGAAAAAACAGGACCTCAAAAGATAAAGCAAGCCGAAAAGTTAGGCGTAAAAATGATAGATGAACAAGAGTTTATAAATAAACTAAATATAGGAGAATTTTAAATTGTCAACAATAGCTTTTCATACATTAGGTTGTAAATTAAACTTTGCAGAAAGTTCAGATTTGGCAAGACGCTTTGCACAATCAGGATATAAGCAAGTTGATTTCAAAGAGAAAGCAGATGTTTATGTAATAAACACTTGTACTGTTACTCAAATAGCAGAAAAGAAATGTCGTAATGCAATACGTCAAGCTCATAGCCTTAACCCTAATGCAATAATTGCTGTAATAGGTTGCTTTTCACAATTAAACCCAGAACAAATAGAAAATATAGAAGGAGTAGATATAATATTAGGTAATGATGATAAACATAAATTAGTTGATTATGTATTAACACATCAAAAAACTAATACACCAACAAATCAAGTCTTTGACATATCTCACTTAAAAACTTTCTATACATCTTACTCTTCAGACGATAGAACACGCTCTTTCCTAAAAGTACAAGATGGTTGCGATTATTTTTGTACCTATTGCGCTATCCCTCATGCAAGAGGACGTAGTAGAAATGAAAACATAGAAACCATAATTGCTTGTGCAAAAGAATTAGCTAAAGAAAATAAAAAAGAAGTTGTGCTAACAGGAGTAAACATTGGTGATTTCGGAAAAAGTACTAATGAAACATTCCTGCAACTCATAAAACGCCTTGATGAAATAGAAGAAATACAACGATATAGAATCTCAAGCATAGAGCCAAACCTAATAACAGAAGAAATAATCGACTTTTGTACAACATCAAGAGCTTTCTTACCACATTTTCACATACCATTACAATCAGGAGATAACAAAATCCTAAAGTTAATGCACAGAAAATATGAACGAGAACTATTTGCACAAAGAGTAAACTACATAAAAGAGAAAATGCCACATGCTTTCATTGCAGCAGATGTAATAGTAGGTTTTCCACAAGAAACAGAAGAAGACTTTCAATCAACATATAACTTCATAGAATCATTACCACTTGCATTCTTGCATGTATTTACCTATTCAGAACGTCCAAATACTATTGCTGCAAAGATGGAAGGAAAAGTTCCAATATCAGAAAGACGCAGAAGAAGTCAAGAATTACAAAAATTATCCTTGAAGAAAAAGCAACAATTCTACGAAAGAAATCAAGGAAACAAAGTAAGCGTCTTATGGGAAGCAGACAATGAAAATGGATTGATGTTTGGATTCTCAGAAAACTATATAAGAGTAGCCAGACCTTTTGACGAAAAATATATAAATCACATAACAGAAGAAACACTTGAAGAAATAGATTCAACTCTTCAATATTACAAAGTAACAAAACAATAATTAAATATGAAGAAAATATTATTACTATTAACTATTATCATTGGATTGAGTTCTTGTAAATCATTAGAACAAGACCTATTTGAACCAGATTATCAAAATGCGAGTCTATTGCCACGCCTAACATGTTGGATAGACCAACCATCATTTGAAAATGCCTATGGCGCAAACTCTTATTCAGTTAAAGTTTCAGATGATTTAAGAAGTCCATACGGATTAACAGAAACACCATACGGCAAAGGCGTTTTTGAAATAACAGAAAAGACAAAACTTTACACAGCCGAAAAACGCATACAAGACGCCGCAACTGTATTTGTTAATGAAGTCACAAACAATATTTGCGATGAAACAACAAAACGTCAAGGAAATATTGTCTTGAGAGCAGGAGCAATTTACAACAAAAATAACTACAAATGGTCTTGGTTAAGTGGCTTTACCTTTGGAACACTAAACCTATTTGGAATGCCATTCTGTTCAAACGTAACAGAACTTGAAGTAATAGTAGAAATCTATGACTCAAGAAATAATTTAGTAGCCAAATTCAATGAAAGAGGATATGCAAAAGAATCTATGGCATTCTATCATGGCTATTACGAATTCCAAAGACGAGCAGCAACACTTGCATTGCAAGACGGCTTGATGAAGATAAAAGAACTAATAGAAAAAGATAGTCAAGTAATAAGAGCGAAATTAAGATAAAACAATCATAAACTATCTTAAATGTGAAGAAAATCTATGTTGTATGTATATTAATCTTTAATAGCATTGCTCTTTTAACCAATGGGCAAGACATACACTTTTCTTCATTAAATGCTAATGATATGTATCTAAATCCAGCTAAGACAGCGTTTTTCTCAACAGACTTTAAAGTTGCGACAACCTATCGCAATCAATGGCAAACTGTATCAACCAATGGATACAACACAAGTTTGTTTACAGCAGAAGCACGCTTATTCAGTAGCAAAAGATATAGACAATCATTAGGAGTAGGAGTTGGATTTATGAGAGATGTAGCAGGCACTCTTAACTTTGGACAAAGACAAATGTTCCTAAGCCTTTCATACAATAAACAACTACAAAAACGCACCAATCACTTCATCTCATTAGGAGTACAATTAGCCAATACCTATTGGTCATATGATGCTACAAATGCAGACTTTGGACAAACCCCAGCTGATTGGGAGGGCATATTGCTATCAAACACATCCTATAATGATATTTCATTAGGATTACATTGGCAAATAGAACCAGCAGATATGCAAACCCTTTCTGCAGGAATATCAGTCTTTCACATAAACAGACCCTCGCTCTCCTTTGTAGAAGATTTAGAATTAGAAGACTTAAGAATGCACGAACGCTATCTAACATACGTCAATTACTTATTCCCAACCACAGATGTAAGTCAGATACAATTACATGCAAGTGCTACAAAGCAAAACGATAACTATGAAATCATAGTAGGAGGAGAATATCTTTTAGATATAGCCACTACAATCTTTGATAGAAACACAATAGGATTAGGACTATACTATCGTTCAAACGATGCAATAATAGTAGGATTAAAATACCAATACAACACATTTGATTTTGGATTATCCTATGACATAAATATTTCAGGCCTTTCACAAGTCTCTAACACTTATGGAGGATTAGAAATATTCTTAAGCTATGGATTTAATAAATATTCGTATAACAAAAAAATAAAAACAATACCATGTCCAACATTTTAAAAGCATTAGTATTATTAATAAGCTTTTCAACATGCTTATCCGTTGCGAACTTAAACGCACAAGAGAAATATGCAAAAGCATACGAAGAAAAAGGAGACAAAGCCTTTGCAAAAGGAAATTATGAAGAAGCAATGGCAAATTATAGAATGGGAAAAAAATTCATACTTAACCCATTGAGTCTAAATTACAAGATAGCAGAAGTCTGCAGAATGCAAAAAGATTACGACAAAGCAGAATATTGGTATCAAAAAGTGTTGATAGAAAGCGGTGACACTTTAGACATCAATACAACTTTTCCTTATCTATATTTGCACTTAGCAGAAGTTGCTAAATGTAATGGCAATATAGTACAAGCACAACACTTCTTAAACACATGCCTTTTAGACTGTCCTGATATCAATATCAGAAAAGAAGTAAAAAGAGAATTAGAAACACTACGTTGGATATTCGATAACGAAAAAGCAGACAAAAATACAACAGTAGTAAACCTAGGATACAACGTAAACACAGAGTTTTCACAAAGCAATACCTTTATATTAAGAGATAGCGTTATCTATTTCACATCTCCAATCTATAAAGAAACCGAAGAAGACGGCGAAAGAGTTTACTCTGATATCTACAATCAAATCTTTTACTCATATATAGACGAAGAATTCTACACACCAGCAAAACACCTTGAAATCACACAAGTCAATAATAAAAAGAAAAACATATCAAACTTCTTCTTTGATACATTGAGCTACACAATCTATTTCAACATAACAGAAATAAAGAACGGAAAAGAAGTAAGTCAAATATACTCTTCACAATACTCAAATAGTAAATGGAGTAGCCCTAAAGTAGTAAAACAAGCCTATGACAAGAAATCCTCAAACTCTACTCCAGTAATAGCACGCAATGAAGCAGGAGAAACATTTATGTATTTCTCATCAAACAGAGCAGGAGGCTATGGAGAATACGATATATGGTATGTAAATCTAACAAATCCAGAATCAAAACCAATAAACCTTGGAAGCACTATTAATACAAAAGGAAATGAAATAACTCCACACTATTGTGAAGATGAAGAAAGATTATACTTTAGTTCCGACTACCACAAAGGCTTTGGAGGATTTGACATATTCCGTAGTGAAGGAGCATTAACAAGATGGACCACACCAGAAAACTTAATGCAACCAATCAACTCACCAGCAAATGACATTTACCCATACGTTAATATAAGTGGAGAACAAGGATACTTTACATCAAACCGCAAAAGCGAAAACAACCTTAAAAATAAAACTTGTTGCAACGACATTTACCGTTGGGATACACACCTTCCAGAAGTGCCAACCCAACAAATCGTAGAACAAAAAGAGAAATTCAATCCAGTGTTTGACCTTCCAATAGCATTATATTTCCATAACGATGAGCCAAACCCAGGAAGCACTTCACCAACCACAGACAAATCATACCAAGAATGCTACAAAGAATACAGACGCCTTGCTAATCAATACAAAGCAAATGCAACAAGAGGATTAGTAGATAGCTTGGAAGCTCCAGTATTAGAAAAAATGGAATCATTCTTTAAAGACAAAATAGACAAAGGAATGATGAAATTAGACCTATTAGCAGAGTATTTATTAGAACAAGCACAAAGCGGAAAACAAATAACACTACACGTTAGAGGATATGCCTCAGCACTTCACGATACAGAATACAATCACATATTATCAGAAAGAAGAATAGTAAGTTTAGAAAATTACTTAAAAGAATGGCAAAATAGCCGTTTGCAACCATACTTTGAAAGTGGTAAAATCTATATAGAACAAATGCCGGTAGGAAAACTTGAAAGCAAATCGGCAAACCCAACAACCTTAGAAGAAAAACGTCGCTCAGTCTTTACTCTTCAAGCAATGGAAGATAGAAGAATTGAGATAAGAGTTGTAAATGTAAAATAAAAAATACAAAGAAAGCAAAGACTTAATCTTTGCTTTCTTTTTTTATTTATTACCGTTTATTCTATAATTAATTTCTTTTTAACTTCTCCTTTTACGGTGTTTATCTTTACTATATAAGAACCCGAAGAGAAACCACTTACATCAAATCCCGCATCAAAGTTATTTACATTTCTTTCCAAGATGAGTTTTCCAACTA
>JAGCJW010000024.1 GCA_017647785.1 Bacteroidales bacterium
ATGACTCATCACCTTGAAATAATCTTTAGTAGGATTAGGGAAAAGATAACACATCTTCTCTAATTCCACTTCCGGTAAAGACTGCGTATTAGAAGGAATCATAATAATAGGCACCATTGCAATGTAAATATTTTGCCAAATCGTATAAGCAGGGTCATCAGCAAATCTCACCCATTGGTCATTGTGTCTAATATATTTCTCATCAGGGAAACTACATAAAGGAATATTATCCTCTGGAGTATAATCTTTAAGCATGTCAAAATACTCCTCAACAAACCACCACATATTTGGATGATCTGTTGGGTGAAAATCTTCTGAATACCATTGCCCTGTTAAAGAGTCTTTTAAATTATAATACAATTGAATACTAGGAACCATACCTGCGTAAATCGTATCATAACAAAGTCCGCATTCATAAGGTCCACCATGAGCAAAAATAGAATCTCTTAAACAAGGACTGTAAACATTACATGTGTGATACATATAAAAATAATTTGAACCAAACTTAGGTACATCAAAAGCTATTTTAAATCCGTTGATATTTGTAAGGCGGGCATAATCTCTTTCAGGAAAATAATAAGTATTCCATCCATCTCTATTCCAATTTACAATAGAATCTAAACTTGGACCTACGTTAAAAGTATGAAAAATGGTAGAAGAAATAGTATCAAAGTTGTCATCTAAAATACATATGTTTCTCCATGTGTCTATTGAACTTAATCCTATTTTCATTGCAACACCACATACAACATAATCATTATACGGAATATTTGTTTCATCTAAATAATAATCTTGTGCAAATGCTTCGGCATACGTTTGTTGACCTGCATTGTAAGAATTTGCTCCTATCACATAGCCATCAATGAGCGGAGCAGTAGGATTGCACCATAGTTTATTGTATGGGCCATAAAAACACCACTCTTGAAACATGCGAGAGTAAGGCATACTATATCCCTGTGTTCTAAACCAAGTTTTATTCGTATCACTTATCATAAAACAATCAATGAAAAATGATGTGTCAAAGACATAAAGTAAATCGTATTGACTTGGATCTGGAGGAGGGATATGATGATATTGAGCTTTAAGATCTAAATTTGATAAAGAAAATAATGCGAAAACTAAAATTAATAATACTTTTTTCATAACTATTTATAATTTAATGATTAAACAAAGATTATTTTAAACAATGGATATTTATTTCTGAATTTCTTTTAAAAGGCCATAAATAATATTTAATAAATACGTTTAATTTCAATTTTGATAAGTGTTGTATAAATGGTTGATAGTTAGAATCACTTTGAACAAGAGTAGGAGAATAAAAACGACATTGTTTTAATTGTGGAATTTGAGTAATTTGAAAAGGATCTAATAATGCGACTCTAAACATATCTTTATTTATACAATGGTAATCATAAGAGTAACTATTAATCTTTGTTTCATAAATTAATATTCTGTTTTCAGAAATATAACCTGCAACAGTGTAATCATAAGTGTTGGAAACATTCAAATCATTACAACATAAACCATAACTATCTTCAAAATTAATTTTGTATTTGATGTAATCATAAGGATAGTTTATTGTGTCATTCATTTTTAAGTGAAAAACAAGATCTTCTTTTTGATCATTAAAAACGCTTTTCTTTAAAACAACAAGCTCTTCTTCCTCTTCTAAATATTCACAATCATAGATTTTAAATCCTTGAGGGAGCGTGTCAAAAATAGATATTTTAGAAGATATAAAACTATTATGTTCATCAGGCATTATAGCGAAAGCACAAGAGTATTGATTAAGTGGATCATAACAAGTATTGTAAACAATAGCAATATTCTCTTTAGTTGTATGTGTGGCTTTTACTCCGTATGCTTGATGGATAGGGCTTGGCAGATTTACTCTCCCTGTTTGCTGTTGGCGAGTTTGTTTATCAAAAGATATAATGTCTATATATGAAGAGTGAATCAAAGGATTTGAAAAAGTTGTATTACTATAATTTACTGATATTAAGTATATTTTACTGTCTGTTTCGGTTATATCTGCAAATTTATTATGATAACAATTTGCAGTGGTATCGCTTAGAACATAAAACATTTCGAAATCATTTGCTATATCATAATTTGGAGTTGCTCCACCTAAGACATCAAACAAATTACACATAGCAGAATCTTCTTTTATGGTATAAAGCATAAAGAAATCTAAATAATATTCATGTGGGTTCTTTAATTCAAAAGTTATGTCACCATTAGAATTTGGGTGCATTACCTCATAAGGAGGTTCTCCATAATACATTTTTCCAATTCCAGCAACGACTGTATTTGTTGCATCTTTAAAAACTTCTATTCTATCTATTGAGTAAATACTATCTTCATAAGCATTATTTATTAAAGTGTATTTAATCCCAGATTGCAAAAGGTGGGGCGCTTTTATAGAGTCTAATAGGTTGCGATCTTTGAATAAATCTCCTATTCCAACATATGCAAGAAATGCGACGTTTGAACCATCAACAATTACGTTGCCACAGAAATATAATGTATCCCCTTCAATAGCAAAATCTTTAACGTTAAAATAACTACTCAAAGTTATATCTTCCACGATCTCCGTGGTGCCATTTTTTGTTAAAGCAAACACACTTTTTCCGTCTACATTTTGAGATAAAATGACATGTTGATCTTTGCTCCAATATAAAACCTTTTGAGTGTACGCAGACAATCTATCAGTCCCTGCCATTATACTTGTAGTGCGCATAGCATCTACATTATCAATGAAGACTTGCGATGATGCAATTCCAAACAATAGAATGAAAATAATAAAAAATACATTTTTTTTCATAACTGATATATTTTAATGATTGTGGCGACAAAGGTAAAGAAAAAAAGTTTATTTCAAACTTTTTTTGAAATATTTTTTTGTTTTATTCTATAATTAATTTCTTTTTAACTTCTCCTTTTACGGTGTTTATCTTTACTATATAAGAACCCGAAGAGAAACCACTTACATCAAATCCCGCATCAAAGTTATTTACATTTCTTTCCAAGATGAGTTTTCCAACTA
>JAGCJW010000025.1 GCA_017647785.1 Bacteroidales bacterium
ACATCATGTTTCTCTCTTGTCACACGTGTGCCATGATTAGATATAACATGCAGATTTTCAGCTATATTGAAAATTCTCAAAAACGGATTTGGAAAGTTGGCATCATACTGCGTAGGAAAATAAATAAACGACATGTGACAAAGGATGTGAAACAGAGCTTTTTGTTGCCGCATATTCTGGCACACGTGTGCCAAAAATCACGAAATGTGTGCCAAACTCAGATTATATGTAGCTGATATATAGAATTTTGCGAAATTTTACTTTTCAATATTAATATTTTTTCGTAGTATTGCATCGGAAAGTAAAAGACTTGCTATTGTATTAAAAATAGAAAAACCCTCTAAAATTCAAATGAACTTTAGAGGGTTTTGTTTTATATCAACTTAGGTCTTAACTATAAATCTAATTTAGCTTTCATTTCTGCTGATAAAGCGTTTTTGTTTATTTGGATATCGATAGTTTTGTAACGTACGAATGCTTCTGAAGCGTAGAAGTATCCATTGTATTTTCCGCTATCTGCGCCCCAAGAGTTTTTAACTTTGTAGAATTTGTTTCCGTTTGCATCTTTAAACAATCCTACTATGTGCATTCCGTGGTCATCTGTTGTAGAGAAGTTATCAAATCCTTCTTGTCTCATTTCTTGTGTGATAACTTTTTCTTTTGCAGTACCATCAAATGCGTATGAAGCTGCTGCTTTTTCAGCTGCTGTAAGTTTTTCCCATTTTTCTTTTTCAGTTCCGCTTAGGTCTTTTTTGTCTGTATCAGGAACGATAGCAACTCCATTTTTCCAAGAGAAACCTTTTTCACTTACGTCTGAACCCCATCCGATTGTGTAGCCGTCCATAAGAGCTTTGTCCATGATTGCTATCATTTCGTCAAGTGTTACGTTGTAGATGTGAGCGTGTAACCAGTTGTCTGGCACCTCTAACATAAATGTTTCATAGAATGGGTGGTGTGTGAATGATCCTATTTCTATGTAATCATTGTAATCTAATCCTAAGCTTTTAGCATAAGACATTGGTGTGTATTCAACTCCGTTGTAAGTGAACTTTTCTGGCATTGGTCCAAAGTATGAATCTAATAATGCGTTCAAAGCGTCTTTCCAGTTTGGAGTTAATACTTTTCCGTTAGCAAGTGCTTTTACGAATCCTTCTAATGCTGGTGTTAAACCTGTGAAATCAGGAAGTTCTGTTCCGTAGTTTAATCCTCTGTAAACTTCTTCTGGTACTATACCATATTTTTTGATTATGTAAGGAATGTCTTGGAAAGCACCTCCTTCTGCAAATGTAGCTGCACCATGGAATCTGATATATCTTTCAGCTTTTTCCATGTAAGCATTACGTACTATCCACATTTCTGACAAATCTACTTCGCCTTTTCCTGCTTTTATAACTTCAGATTCAATGAAGCTTAATGCAGAATATGACCAACAAGTACCTGAACGGTTTTGATCTTTTACACTTGTAGCAGGATTGTCTTTAACTGCTGTGAAAACGTAGCCTTTTGGCTCTTCTTTTTCTTTTTTGTTTTTCTTTTGAGCAAATCCTGTTGAAGATAACAATAGGACTGCTGCTAATAAATAAACTACTTTTCTCATTTTTTGTTTTTATTTAGTTAATTAACATTACTGGCATTACTAACATTAATATGTTTTCATCACTTTCTTTTTCTTCTTCATCGTAAGGAAGGATTATTCCTGCTCTATCTGGAGAAGATAATTCTATTATCACTAATTCAGAGTCAATGTTGTTTAACATTTCTAATAAGAAGTTAGCATTGAAACCTATTTCCATTTCGTCTCCTTGATAGTTACAAGATAATTTTTCTGTTGCTCTTGTTGAAAGGTCAGAGTCTTGTGCAGAAAGAATTAATGTGTTTTCGCTTAATTTGAATACTTCTTGATTAGTTGCTGGATTAGCAAAGTAAGAAACTCTCTTTACTGATTCATAAAGCATATTGCGGTCTATGATTAGTTTGTTAGGGTTTCCTTTAGGTATAGCCATATTGTAGTTAGGGTACTTTCCGTCTATCAATCTGCTTATAACAGTATAGTTATCAAATTCAAATTTGATGTTATTGATATTGTTATACCAAACAACTTCTACATCCTCTGCCTTTGATGCAAGAAGCTTATTAAGAAATGTTAAAGTTTTTTTAGGTAGAATAAAACTTTTAGCTTCATCGTGTTTGCAATCTGTTCTTGTGTATTTTACTAATTTATGTGCGTCTGTTGCAACAAAAACTGTTCCTTCTGCTGATTGTTCACAAAGAACTCCTGACATTTGAGGACGTATTCCTGTAGCGTCTGTAGCAAATATTGTTTTGCTTATAGCTTTTACCATTACGCTTGAAGTAAATACACTTTTTTCAGCATCTTCAAGTGTGATTTCTTCTGGATAAGACTCTGCAGACTCTCCTGTAAGGTTATAAACCCCTGAATCAGCTTTTATTTCTATAGAATAGTCTTCTTTAATGTCTATGATAAGTTGTTGATTTGAAAGACTACTTACGATGTCTGAAAATATTTTTGCAGGGATAGTTAGTTCTTTTGGTCCCGATGCATCAACATTTTCTAATTGTTGTCTAACGGATATTGTTGTTTCCAAGTCTGATGCAGTTATTATAAGCTCATTGTCTTTTAATTTAAAGCAATAGTTTAATAGTATTGGTAATGCTTTCCCTGATGGTACTACTCCTGATATTGATTGTAAGGTGCGAGATAATATCCCGCCATGAATCATAAATTTCATATCTTTATATTTTTATTATGTTTGTACTTATTTTGATTGAAAGTAATAACTTGCTGGTTTTAATAAATTATCTAACACAAAAAACTGCATAATTAAAGTATCTTTGTTGTTAGAGTGTAAAGCATAGCAACGATTTACATCAAAGATATTATAAAAGTCATCTTGACTTGTTGCAATGCTTGTAGGGTCATATAGTTTTGAGTAAGTTCTTAAAACGTTATCTTTACCCTCGTTGTCTTTTATTGTGATTACGAAAGCAGGCTTTTGTCCAAATATGGTATCTTGTTCTAATTTAGAGATATCTTTTGCAACAGATTCATAGTTTAATTCAAAACAACTAGATAGGAGAGCTTTCACCTTAAGAGTATCAAAGCTACTTAATCTTTCTCCAGTTTGCAATAAAGTAAAGTCAAATCCTTCTCCATTTTTTGTTAATTGGAAACTTTCTGCTTGTTGATTAGGTATTTCTACTTTTAATGAAACTATTTCATCTTTCTTGTAAGCAAATACTGCATGAGATTTCCAAAAGTCTTCTATAGCTGAAAAACGAGTAGATAAATAACCCTTTAAACGAGGAATGTACATAATGCAAGGATTGTCATCACCTTTTTTCATCATGTATGTACCCATGTTATCTTGAGTTTCTGAACCTACGTATAACGTTTTTGTTAGTTTCTCTTTTTTTAACAATTTGATAAAACCCAAGTTTACGCCATACTTTTCTTGATATATCTTTACTGTTTTACCACTTGAAGCTAATTGTTTTATGATATTATTACGAGCAGCTTGAGCTATTGGCTCCCTAATTCTCATACTTTTAAGAGTAGTTAAAAGCATATCTACTACTTTAAGGTTAGCAGGGCTATTATTAACACTCCATACACTATCTTCTATTTTTAGTATTTCAAGGTGATTGCCATCTTTATCATCTATTATTACTTTTGTTATAGTTTCAGTGTCTTCAATATGATAGTTTTGTTCTATAGTTGAGTTGTCCTTTATTAATAGAACAAACACAATTACAGCTATTAATAGTAAGCTTGTTAGTAAGATAATTGTGTTTTTTGTCTTTCTGTTTATCTTTTTCATTTTATTTATTCTTTTTAGTATAATTCTTCTTTCTTAATACTGCTAATGTTATACCAAACAATACTATTAAAACAACAGGCAATGCAACATTTACAATTTGCCATATAGTTTTCTCTCTTTCTATTTTGGCAATATCTAATTTTCTCATGATAACTTCTCTTGAGCGTAAAGGAATTAAATCCTCATCTCCACAAAGATAATTAACACAATTTATAAGAAACTCTTTGTTGCCATACATTTGACGAGTGTATTTATCATAACCCAAAGGTAGTAATTGCCCATTGATGAAATCGTTTCTTACTACGTCACCATCAGCAACTACAATCATAGCAGTAGTATCAGAAAAATCTTTAAAGGCTATTTGAGAATTAACTTCCATTGTTGTAGTTAATCTATTCTTGAAAGCAGAAACAAATTCGCCTTCTAACAATACTGCTACATCTTTTGCTCCTGAATTAAATAAACTTGCATCTTGTTTTTGTTTAAGCATTTGTAAAGAAACATTTACTGGAGAATTTAAAACTCTTGTTCTATTTGAACTCGAAAGTAAAACGGTTTTCTTTGCATTACTATTAGTTGTATCTATGCTTGAAACAAATTCCATTTTTATAGGACTAATCTTATCAGATATTATGTGATTAGAATTAGGGTTAATTTCAGGGAAGAAATTCCAAGGATAATAAGTCATTTGAGGAGTGTTGTCTTGATATTGACCAGTTACAATAGGAATTTTTGCACACTGCATATCAGTAACAAGATTTGTGTTTAATTTTACTCCATATCTAAACAATATATCATCAACTCCTGTGAAGTTTGTTGTAGCAAAAGTATTTGCTTGAGTTTGTAGGCTATCCATAGATACATTTAGAGGATCTAATAACCATAAAACTTTACCTCCATGCATTATATATTGGTCTATTATATAAAGGTCTTTATAAGAAAAGATAGAAGTAGGTTTTGCTACTATTAAACAGTCATATTTGTTTCTTGTTTTTACAATATTAGGATTTACACTATCGTATGTTCTTTCTGTAAGAGCATTTAATTTCTCGTTTATAGAGATAGAGTCCACATCATAATATTCTCCTAAAGCTGAAATGAAATCATAAATATTTTCAACTCCCCATTCTCCATGACCATATAAGAATGCAACACTATTTCTTTGGTTTGTAGCAACAGATCTTATTGCAGTATATAGATTGTACTCAAGATTTTGAATAGAAGCATTTATAATACTTTCCCCAGAAAATCCATTCTTTGAACTTATCAAAGGGACTATGGTAGAACGTCCTTTATATGTAATTTCTAAATAAGGGAATATATATTGTTGTATTTGCGAATTAGAATTAGTTGAAGTAGTCAAAATAGGATTAAACCCTTTTTCAAAGAGACGTTGATAAAACTCATTCTTGCTTTTTACATCTTCAAAATTATTAGGGTCAATAAATTCATATTCAATATCATTATTATATGCTCTAAATTGATCAAGCATTTCCTTTGTTTCGTTTCGCAATTTTTTATACTCCGAAGGAATATCTCCCTCAAGATAACATCTTACGAAAGCAATATCTTCTAAATTACTAATTAATTCCTTTGAAGAATTAGATAAAGTATAACGTTTCTCTTGAGTTAAATCTATTCTATCAAAAAAGAAATAACCAACTACATTTAAGAAAACAATAAGTACTAAACCCAAAATGAGTTGAAGAATATGAGATTTCTTTACGTCAGCCTTAACGCTGCTTGGTTTAAAAAGAGATTTTAAATTTATCTTTTTCATACAACACAAACTACTTTTTCCAATTTCTACTTTCCAAACTTAACTTAGTCAATAAGATGAAAAATCCAATAGCACTCAAATAGTAAATAACATCGCGAGTATCAATAACTCCTCTGCTGATAGAGCTATAATGATGATTAATACCTAAAGACTTTATCAATAAATCAATATTCGAAATAAGAGGTATTTGAGACAAAAACTCAAAACCAATATACATAAATCCACACATCACAACCGAAAGAATAAAAGCAATAATTTGATTCTCGGTAATAGAAGAGCAGAAAATTCCAATTGCTACAAATATAGCTCCTAAAAACAATAAACCTAAATAAGAACCCATTATTCCTCCCAAGTCAAGATTCCCTTTAGGTAAACCTAATTGATAAACAGCAATCACATAAACCAAAGTAGGTAGGATAGAAACAACGACTAAGATTAGCCCAGCAAAGAACTTGGAAATAATAATAGAGATATCGCTTAAGGGTTTAGTCAATAATAATTCAATAGTTCCATTCTTTTTCTCCTCTGCAAACATCTTCATAGTAATAGCAGGAATTAAAAATAAGAAAATCCAAGGAGCTAAAAGGAATAAACCATCAATGCCTGCTAAACCATAACTGAATACATTGAATTCTCCTTCAATTATCCATAAGAATAAACCATTGAAAACCAAGAAAACAATAATAGCCATATAACCAATCAATGAAGATAGGAAGCTATTCAATTCTTTCTTTAATAAAGTAAACATATTATATGTAAGTTTTAAAATAGTTTACAAAATTACAAAAAAAAACAAAACTTCCAACCAAACAAAACAGATAATTATTAACACGAAAATAACACAAAGAAGCAAATCAGAAAGCCAAGCTCTATACCATATATATAGCAGCAATAAATTACAATATATATTAATGTAGCATTAAAAGTAAAAGAAACATTATAGAAAATACACTTTTTTAACCTCTATTCACAAACCTGTCATCAAGCAGTAATACATATATAATAAAGCCTTTTTCCGAGAAAACGCAGAAAAACAAGATTCCAACAGCGTTGGAGAAGTATTCCAACGCTGTTGGAGAGGTATTCCAAAGGCGTTGTAATAATTTAGGATTAGAAAAAATGAAAAATTTCTCAAAATTCCCTAAAAAAGAAACAAAGTATTCAAAAAATAATCTTACTAGTAATCAGGGACTTAACAAACGATACCAAAAAAAAAGGTAGAAAAAGTTTGGTAGTAAAAGAAAAAGCAGTACTTTTGCAATCCCAAAACGGACAAGAGTGAGTGAGATGAGAGGGAGCATTTTGGGATAAATGATCTTTGAAACAATAGGAACCAAGGT
>JAGCJW010000026.1 GCA_017647785.1 Bacteroidales bacterium
AAAGTACTGCTTTTTCTTTTACTACCAAACTTTTTTTAACCTTTTTTTTGGTATCGTTTGTTAAGTCCCTGATTACTAGTAAGATTATTTTTTGAATACTTTGTTTCTTTTTTCGGGAATTTTGAGAAATTTTTCATTTTTTCTAATCCTAAATTATTACAACGCCTTTGGAATACCTCTCCAACAGCGTTGGAATACTTCTCCAACGCTGTTGGAATCTTGTTTTTCTGCGTTTTCTCATAAGGTAATGTTGTTTATTCATCTTATCTTTCTTTAATACTATATTATAATATGTATATTCAGTAGAATTGGGTGTTTAAAATTATGTCTTGGAGTTTTGGTGGTATTTCTTTTTTTTGTAACTTTGCAACGTAATGCCCAGGTGGTGGAATTGGTAGACACGCCACTTTGAGGGGGTGGTGTCAGTTTTGACGTGCAAGTTCAAGTCTTGTCCTGGGCACTTCATCTTTTGATTTATGTTTTTTCCTATTTATAATAATGGTTTTGATGAGAGAATTTTGCGTTCTCTTATTGATGTAATCAAGAATGATGGTGTTGTAATCATTCCTACTGATACTTTTTATGCTTTTGCTTGTGATGTAAATTCTGCAAAAGCAGCAAGAAGGTTAGCTGATTTAAAAGGAAAAAAGCTTGAAAAGTCTGATTTTTCTATTATTTGCTCGAGTATTAGTCAGGTTTCTTCTTATACAAAGCCTATTTCTAATGATTTTTTCAAGCTTTTAAAAAGGAATACCCCTGGTGCTTTCACTTTTGTTTTTGAGGCAAGCAGTTTGGTCCCAAAGATTTTTCAAAACAAAAAGAGGTGTATTGGTATTAGAATACCTGATTGCGAATTTATTTCTGAATTATCAAAAGCCTTGGATAGTCCTTTATTGGTTAGCTCTCTTCCTACTGAGGGAAGGTGTTTTGAGGATTATTCTAATATTGATTTAATTCTTGAGGAATGGGAAGATAAAGTTGATTGTATTGTCGGCGGTAATGATGATTTGAATTTTGAACCTTCTACTGTTGTTAGTTGTATTGGTGAAGATATTGAAATTATTCGTGAGGGTTGTGGAGATTTGATATTATGAGATGCTTGATTTGCTTTCTAATTTGTTGCTGTCTTTCTGTTATATCTTCTGCCCAAAAGGTTTTTTATTCTGAAGATATAGTGCAATCCAAAATGGATTCTGCAAAATTTTCCGATGCTATCTTTTATATTGAGAGTTTAGAGAAAGTAGATTTGGATAGTGCATTGGCATTATATCCAAAGAAGGCTTTTTGTTATTATTATATAGGAAAACATACTGAAGCAAAGAAATGTTTGTCAATTATTGAAAACGAGATTTTAGAGACAGATAAAACTGAATTATTGAAGCTGTTTTACATGATTGATGACAAAAATAATGCAGAAGATGTTTGTGATGAGTTATCTATTCTTTTAGATAAGGGGGAAGATGATTTTTTTGAATTGATTACCATTATTAACAAAAAGGATTTAAAGAAATTTGCAAGCTATATTGATATTTTTACCTCTTCTTTAGAGGAAGAAGACAGAGGTATTTTCTATAAAATAGCGTCATTCTTTTATTTTAAAGCTGATGATAGAACAAACGCGTATAATAAATTAAGTGCTTTTATTGACAAAGAGCCAACTGCTTTAAGTTCTTATTTGATGGGATTGATTAAAAGTGAGCAACACGAATACTTATCTGCCGTTTCGTATTTCAATCAAGCTGAAGATTTAGGTTTGAAATCTGCAGATTTATTTAAGGAAAGAGCTAAAGCAAAGGGGTTTGAAAAGGATTTTTTTAGTGCTATTGAGGATTTGAATATAGCTTTACAAAAAGATGTAAAAGCTGAATATTATTTTTTACGAGGTGTTTGTTTGAATTATGTTTTGCAGTATAACGATGCCTTATACGATTTGAATACTGCAATTGAAATGTGCGACACTATTGCTGATTATTATAACTATAGAGGGATTGTTTATATTAACTTAGAGAAGTATGCAGATGCTCTTTTTGAGTTTCAAACAGCACTTAAGATGAATCCTAATGCAGATTTTATTCATAATAATATCGGTTTAGCTTATGAAAAGAACGGCTTTTTAAATAAGGCCATTGAACATTATAAGATTTCTATTAGAAAAGTTCCTTACTATAGTGATTCTTATTTCAACTTAGGAAGGATTAATTATGAACAAGGCAAGTATAGAGCTGCTGTTAGATATTTAGAAGAAGCATATATTTTAAATCCTAATTTTGGTGATATTACTCATATTTTAGGATTATGCTATGTTGCTTTGAAGGATAAAGAAAAAGCCTGCAGCTATCTTCAAATTGCGATAGATGCAGGCTGTGAACCTGCTGTAAGTTCTCAATCGGAACATTGTAAATCAGACGAGCAGGTTGATGATATTGAATAAATATTATTCGTGATTATGCTCATGATTGTGGTCATGTCCGCAATCGTGATGATGATCATGTCCACAACCACTTGAATGTTCGTGATTATGATTATGATTGTGTCCACAATTTGATTCTATTCCTCTTGCAGTATTTTTGCAACAACCTGGCAATTTAGCTACTGCTCTTTCGTTTGCTTTGAAGTTTGGTGTTTCAAATCCTGCTTTTGCTAAAGCCTTTTCTATTTTCTCTTGACTTGTTTTCTTTGTTTTGAATGTTACAAGAACTGATTTTGTTATTGGATTTAATTGAAAACTCTCAACCCCTTTTTCGTAAGCCAATGTTTTTTCAATCAAAGCATCTGATTCAGAACAGCAGTATTTTGGTAAAGATATTTGAACTGTTTGTTCTGTTGCTTGATTTTGTTCTTGTGCATATCCAAATGTTAATGCAATAATTGCCAATACGGCTGATAAGAAAATCTTCTTCATACTTGTTTTATTCTTTTAATTATTTAATATTCCAACGTAAACCTGCGTAAATCAATCTTCCCATTACAGGTGCATATACCACAGAAGCATCAAATTTTCTTGTAAATATATCATCAACGCCTATAACAGGCACTTCTTGTGTGTGGTTAGTGATGTTTTCAACTCCTACATATATATCTAAACTCTTGAACTTTCTTGTGATTTGTCCTAACATATAGATATATGGGTCTGCATATCCTTGTTTCTCTCCTACGTTTAGAGGTATTCTTTGTTTGCCATTGAATTGTGTTGTAAGGTCAAACATCCATTTATCATACTTTGTCTTGTAAGACAGCACTACTAATCCTTTCCATTTTGCAACGTATGGTTTTTCCATCAATTTTCCGTAATATGTAGTCATCACATCGTTGTATCTTCCTGCCAATGTAATATTAAATCCTTTAAAAGCCTCTACATTAACATCTAATTGTGCTGCATTAGAGTAGCTCTTTCCATCAAGATTGTAAAAATGCACTTGATTAGCATCTTGATCTAAGTCCATTACAACTTGGTTTACAAAGTTTGTGTGATAGTAATCTAAAGCTATTGACATTTCTCTGTCGTCTGAAAGTGGCAATGAATATGATAGATTTACTCCTGCATTATATGCTTCTTCCATATCTAAGGCTTCTTCTATGATTATATCTCTTGAAGATGCTAATATACCGAAGTTATCTGCTATTAGATTTGCAGAACGGAAGCCTTTACCTGCTGCTCCTCTAAAAATCAAATCTTCTGTTATCTTCCAACGAAAATGAAGTCTTGGTGTAATTATGTGTTTTGAATATGCAGTGTTGTAATCGTAACGAAGACCTGCTGTTGCTACAAATATTTTGTCATAAATAAAGTTAAATTGTCCAAATACTCCCGGTACGATTTCTTCTTTCATGAAATTGGTACGCAAATCACCTGTTTGGTTAGCTGTATTGAAAGCAATAGCTTCTAGATATGGCATAGAGTAAAGATTTTCTTGCACATCAGTATAACGGAAACTTGCTCCAAAGTCCACATTGTGTCCTCCACGAACCATCGTATTTACAAGAGCATTTGCATATACGTCAGTTTCTACTCCTTCGTAATTTGTAAGTCCATAATATGCATCTTGTTTAAAGTATGTTGCAGAAAGTTGTGTTCCGAATGAAGAAGTATTTCCAAGAGGTGCTCCATTCTTTGTAAAGAAGTGTACTCTATCAACCGTTCCTCCTAATCCGTAAATAGAATCACTTCCTCTCATATCTTCTGTAAATGCTATTTGTCCTCCTAAACGTTCTTCACGAGTGTAATTGATTAAAGTTTGACTACATAGTCCATCATGAACTTCATAATTCCAACGATTAGCAACATTAATTTGTGTTTGAGATGGATAATCTCTAAATCCATCACCTTGTCCTGCTTTTCCAAGGTGGTCAAAGGTTTTAAAATTATTATACGTTCCGTAAACAAATATTCCTGTTGCTAAATTATCATTTATAATGTGGTTGGCTTTTACATTAAACTCTGTTTTCAATTCGTTATTCAAATAAGCATTGAAAGAAAACAAGTCAGCCTTGTGTGGCTTATCATATTCTAAATCTATGATTCCTGTTATTGTTTCATAACCATGCTTTACTGTTGCAACACCTTTACTAATTGAAATACTTTCCATCCAATTTCCTGGAACGTATGAAAGGCCAAATGGAGCAGATAAGCCTCTTAAAAATGGCATATTTTCTAGTAATATTTGAGAATAAACACCTGTTAATCCCAATAATTGAATTTGTTTACTTCCTGACACTGCATCTGAATAACCTACATCAACAGACGCAGAGTTTTCAAAACTTTCTCCAAGATTACAGCAAGCTAAATGTTTCAGACCTTCTCCTGAAATTACTTCCTTACTTTCTAATGTTGTTTTTGATAAGAAAGAGCTTTTCATTCTTTCTCTTACTTCAAAGGTTGAAAGTATGGTTCCTGTTTGAGAAAGATATACTTTTAGATTAGTAATATCCTTTACTTCTATCGTATCATTTGCATAACCTGTGTAGCTGAATACCAATTTTGTTTGTTCAGCTTTCTTTTTCTCTATAGTAAATTTACCTTCTATATCCGAGATAGAACCACCTCCACCTCTTAACCAATAGATATTAGCTGAAGGTAATGTTTCCTTCGTTTCTTTATCATATACCACTCCTGTTATCTTTTGTGACATTGCACTTAACGATAAACTTGATAGAATGAATAAAAATAAAATTTTCTTCATAAGTTCTTTTTTTTTCTTAAATAGACATTCTTTTTGATAAAACCTTACACTAGTATAGTCTTTTTTCTTTGTTGAAATTATAATGATTGATGTCTATTTCATTTTTCTTCTTTGCATTACGAGGTGTTAAGTTATCTACTTTTCTCCATTTACCTCTTTCAAATTTCAAACCAACAACCTTACCTGATGGAACGTTAAGATGGTTTGTCACTCCTAATCCATCATACATTGGCTCTAATTCTTCATAGATTATCATCCAATCTTTTTCTATTTTCTGCTCTTCTGTCTCAAATGGTTTATTTTTTTTCAATCCCTTTTGCTTTGCTTTCTTAACACCTCCTTCTGTATAATATTGATTTTCCCACTTAAGATTAAAAGAAGCTGTCGGAGCATATTCAAAGATTATTCGTTTTAATTGTTTTTCCTTATAAAAAACTGAAGCTCCAAAGTTTGGCCTTCCAGAGTTTCTTTTAAATGTTACGGGTTCTATTATTTTGCGTTTTGAGTAAATATCCTTTCCATCCCAACCTAACAAAGTATAATAAGTTATATTTTCATTTTTCGTAGTTATTAGCTCATAATAAACAGCACCAAACCAAGATGAATCTGTCAATTTAGCTTCGCTTGGAGAAAAGACATCATCACTTCTATCATATAATCTGTAAATCTCATATTCTTCTGTGTTTTCATTTCGTGATTGTATGATTCCAAAATTGTCATACGTACCTTCATTAGAAAAGATTGCCCAAGTAAATATCTTAAATCTCTTGTCATCTGATGTAAGAATATTGATTTTGTCTAATTTAGAGAAAGGGTAATCAAAACTATTTTGATACTCTAAAACATTATCTAATACATTGATAAATTTTTCATTTGCATTAAATCTTTCGTTATCCTCTTTTGATGTAAACATCTCATTCATTAAGGCAGATAACTCTTGTTCTGCATTTTGTAACATTATGTTTTGTGAATACAACTCTCCCACAAAAACAAATGTAATTATAAGTATTATTATTTTTTTCATAGTGCAAAATTATAAATTTATATCGGATCAACATCCATTATTATTCTTATTTTCTTATACTCTTGCTTACTTAAGATTTCCTCATTAAGTTGCATTATTGCCTTTTTGGCTTGTGAATATGATATATTCTTTTCTAATTTTAATATAAATTGTTTTTGATATCTTCCTTTAATTCTAAAAATTGGAGGATACTCTGGTCCTAAAATTCTTTGTCCGAATATTTGTCTTATCTTTTGAGAATATTCTTCACAAACCTCATCTAACAAATCTTTTTCTAAAGATTGAAATAATATTTTAGTCAAATATACAAATGGAGGATATGAGAATATTTTTCTTTCCACTATTTGATTTCTATACATAGAAGAATAGTCGTAATTCAACACCTCTTTAAATATTTGATGATATGGATTGAATGTTTGGATAACAACTTTCCCTCTTGTATTCAAACGCCCCGCTCTTCCCGCTACTTGAGTTAGCAAATCAAATGTATGTTCATATGCTCTAAAATCAGGATAAAACAACATTGCATCCGAATCCATCACACCAACTAAACCTACATTTGAAAAATCTAATCCTTTTGTTATTATCTGTGTCCCACAGAGTATATCTATATTTCCTTTCTCGAAATTTTGAAGTATTTCTAAATAATCATTCTTTTTGCGTGTCGTATCTAAATCCATACGTTGTACTCTCGCTCCTGGAAAATATTTTAATGTTTCTTCCTCTATTTTTTCGCTTCCACTACCCGATTGTATTAAACTATGGCTATGACATTCCGGACACTCGTTTATTAATGGTATATTTAATGCGCAATAGTGACAATTCAAAGAATTCAAATGTTTATGATAGGTCAAAGACACATCACAATTAGGACATTTTGCCACCCATCCACAAACATCACACCTTATGTTTGATGCATAACCTCTTAAATTCTTAAAAAGTATTATTTGTTTATGATTTTTTAATGCCTGATGTATGTTTTCATATAGCAAAGATGAGAATATAGAGTAATTAGTTTTATTCATATACTCCTCTTTCATATTTGCAATTTGTATTTCTGGCATTGGAGTATTCATATATCGTTCAAATAAAGGAACGTACGCGTATTTCTCTGTTTGAGTATTAAAATAGGTTTCTACAGAAGGTGTTGCTGAGCCTAAAACTACTTTAGATTTATGAATAGTTGCAAGATATATTGCAGCATCTCTTGCATTATATCGTGGTGCTGGCTCTCTTTGCTTAAAACCACTGTCATGTTCTTCATCTACAATTATCAAGCCCAAGTCATCAAAAGGCAAGAAGATGGAAGCTCTTGAACCTATTATGATTTGATACCTCTTTTCCTTATCCTCTTCTTTGACTTTATTCCATATTTCCACTCTTTCCTCTCTTGAAAAGCGAGAATGATAGATACCTATTTTATCGCCAAAATACTTTTCTAATCGAGTTAATAATTGTATGCTTAATGCTATTTCAGGTAAAAGATAAAGCACTTGCTTACCTTGTGAAATAACATTTTCTATTAATTTGATATATATTTCAGTTTTTCCACTTCCTGTTACACCATGAAGAAGTGTAACATTGTTAGTTAACCAAGATTGTATAATTGAGTCATAGGCTGTTTTTTGACTTAGAGTTAATTTTATATTTTCAAGATTCAGTTCACTGTTTCTTGATTTTAATCTTGTAAAAGCAAGATATTTTATTTCAAAAACTTGTTTTTTTATTAGTGTTTGTAAAGAATTCTTATTGCATTTGTCTTGAAATGATGATTTTTCTACAATTCCTTTACCTTGAGATTCAGATAAGAATAGTAAAAATGTTTGTAATTGTCCTTCTGTTCTTTTATTCTCGCTTAGACTTTGTATTAACTCTGCTTTATTTTCAGGCAATTCATATTGTTTATTCAAAACAATATAATCTTGCAATTTAGGTTTATACCTTTCTTCTAATTGTTCATCTATTGCCAAAATCTTACTATTAATCATTTTATTAAGTTCTGGCAATATTCCTTTCTCCGATAGACGGCTACTCAATTCATCTATTGATATATTAACTCTTTCATCAACTATCTTTAAAATTTCTAATTGTTTTTCTGAAAGATTATCTACTTCAGCTGTAAATTCAGGAGAGATTATTATCTTACTTTCACTTCTCAATCGTAATAAAGCTGGCATTGCAGCTGTTATAACATCTCCAATATAGCACATATAATAAGACGCTATCCATTCATAAAAGGATATCGTCTTTATTGAGATGATAGGTTCACTATCTATTATTTCTAAAATATATTTTACTGATGAAGCAGCAGGAACCCTTTCGTGTATTTCACTTACAATGCCACTATAGATTTTTTTCTTGCCAAATTGAACAGCAACCCTTACTCCCACCTTTACTTTATCGTATAACTCAAGAGGTATACGATAAGTGTAACTATCTGGCAAGTGTAAGGGAAGTAAAACTTGACAAAATAAAGTTTGCATCTTGAATTATTGAACAAATACCAATAGAACTTTTTCGTCTTTTCTTAAATGCAACTCACCGTCTTCTGTTATATGGAAATTATTTACCTTTTCAAGTTGAGTAAGATAACGTCTTTCTAATTCCATTGTTTGATTTGGACACATCATTGCAGTAGAAGCAATATCCTTAAAGGTAAGTACTCCTTTTCTATATATAAACTTACCAAAATATCTATTGCAAGCAGAAAAGCCACTAACATTTTCTGGTTCAGAAGTCATCAATAGTGTAATTGTTTCTCTTTCTTCATCATATTTCATTACTTTATTACCTATTTGTTTCAACTTCCATTCTACGCCAAATACGGTTTGAGATTCTTGTTGTTCCATATTTTGCTGTTTATTTTTAAATACAGAACAAGACGTAAGACATGTAGCTATCATTAACAATGTCAGTATTCTTTTCATCTTATAATTATTTATTACGTATTTCTAAAAAATATTCTTCTATTAGCTTTTGAGCGGCAATATACGCAGATATTTTATCCTCTATTATATCTGTTTTAAACTTTTCAAGATTCTCAACTACCTTTTCATTAGAATAAAACATCTCAGTTAAGCTTGAATTGATAGTTTCTGATAAAATTCTAAGATTTTGCTCATTTCTTTTCTTATGGAAATGACCATTTGATTTAGTTAGCACAACATAATCCATAATTGTTTCCCATATTTTATCAATTCCATCACCTGTGTAAGCAGAAGATGTAAACACAACAGGTTTCCATGTATTTTCATTTGCTGGGAAAAGACTTAATGCACTTCTATATTGAGTTGCAGCTAATTCTGCACGATTTGGATCTAATTCCGCTTTATTTATAGAAATTGCATCAGCCATTTCCATAATTCCACGTTTTATTCCTTGCAATTCATCACCCGCATTAGCAAGTTGAAGCAATAGGAAAAAATCTACCATAGAATGAGCTACTACTTCACTTTGGCCTACACCTACTGTTTCAACAAGAACTACATCAAAGCCTGCTGCTTCACATAAAATGATTATTTCTCTTGTTTTTCTTGCTACACCACCTAAACTACCAGCTGATGGAGAAGGTCTAATAAAAGCATTAGGATCATTAGCCAATGTTTCCATTCTTGTTTTATCCCCAAGAATACTACCCTTTGTTTTTTCACTTGTTGGGTCTATTGCAAGAACTGCTAACTTATGTCCCATAGCAGTCAGCTTAACTCCTAGAGCTTCTATTGTAGTACTTTTACCCACACCCGGAACTCCAGTAATACCTACTCTAATACTTTTACCAGCGTAAGGCAAACAGCGTTCTATTATTTGTTGAGCCTTTTGTTGATGGTCAAATCTACTACTTTCCACAAGGGTTATAGCTTGTGAAAGAATAATTCTATCAGATTTCAAAATTCCTTCAACAAATTCATCAACACTTAATTCTTTTCTCTTTTTTAATTTAAAGATATAATCCTTATTCACCTGAGAAGGCATTTCAGGAAGTGCTTCCTGCACCTTCAAAGCTGAATTAGGATTATTCTTATCTATGATTCTATCGTACATTACTAACTATTGTTTAAAGAAATGTGAGGAATCCGCTTGTGCTGTTGGCATTATTGTTAAATCATTTATACAAACATGTGCAGGCAATGAAACACAATAGTAAATAGTATCAGCTATATTTTCTGCTGTTAATGGTTCAAAACCTTTATACGTTGCATCGGCTTGTTCTTTGTTGCCATGAAATCTCACAATAGAGAATTCAGTTTCCACAGCTCCTGGACAAATGTTTGTAACCTTTATTCCATATTTCAAACAGTCTATTCTCATTGCTAGACTCAACGCATCAACGGCGTGTTTGCTTGCACAGTAAACATTTCCGTCTGAATAAACTTGCTTACCCGCAATAGAACAAATATTAACCACATGTCCCTTTTGTCTTTTGCACATAAGATTTAAGACAATCTTGCTAACATAAAGCAAACCCTTTACGTTAGTGTCTATCATTCTTTCCCAATCATCAAGGCTTCCCTCAATTATTGGTTCTTTTCCTGCTGCAAGACCTGCATTATTAATAAGCAAATCTATATTTTCCCATTTTCCTGAAAGATTTCCTAAATATTGTTCTACTTCTTGGTTGTTTCTTACATCAAAGTTAAGACTAAGCACATCGGCTCCAAGATTTCTTAATTCTTTTTCTAAGTCTTCAAGACGTTCTTTTCTGCGTCCTGTAATTATTATGTCGTAATCGTTTTTTGCTAACTTAATTGCACACGCTCTTCCTATGCCTGACGTAGCTCCTGTTACTAATGCTATTTTTCTCATAGTTTATAGATTTTTACATTATTGCTTTTATTCCTGGTAAAGTTTTACCTTCTAAAAATTCTAACATTGCACCCCCACCTGTAGAAATATACGAAACTCTATCTGCAAAACCTGATTTATTTACTGCTGCTACAGAATCTCCTCCTCCAACTGCTGAGAATGCTCCTTTATCTGTAGCTTCTGCAACTGCCTTTGCTATTGCGTCTGTTCCTTTTGCAAAAGTTTCAAACTCAAATACTCCAACAGGACCATTCCAAAGAATAGTTTGAGAGTTTAAAATAACTTCTCTAAACAACTCTCTTGTTTTTTCTCCAGCATCCATTCCTTCCCATCCATCTGGAATATCTACCTCAGGACAATATTTCACATTGCAATCATTAGAGAAACCATCTCCTGCTACAATATCAACAGGTAAATATAAGTTTACACCTCTATTTTTTGCTTCTTCTATCAAATCTAATGCTACTTGCATTTTGTCATCTTCGCAAATTGAGTTACCGATTCTTTTACCTCTTGCCTTAGCAAATGTATAACTCATTCCTCCTCCAATGATTAAATTATCCACTAATGGCAATAGATTTTGTATTACATCGATTTTTGATGATATTTTACTACCTCCTATTATTGCTGTAAAAGGTTTCTTTGGTGAAGACATTAAACGATTTAGGTTCACTATCTCATTTTCCATCAAAAGACCAAAATATTTTGCGTTAGGGAAGAATTTTGCGATTGTAGCAGTAGAAGAGTGTTCTCTGTGTGCTGCTCCAAATGCGTCATTTACGTAACAATCTCCTAATTCAGCAAGATTTTTTGCTAATTCTTCATCTCCCTTAGTTTCTCCCGGATAAAAGCGAATGTTTTCTATCATCATAACATCTCCCGCTTTTAATCCGTCTGCTAAAACCTTTATATCATTAAAATCCAAACTTTGTGTGAAAGCCACCTCTTTACCAATCATTTTTGAAAGGTATTCAACCACAGGTTTAAGAGTTAATTCTGCTTCAAAACCACCTTTTTTAGGTCTTCCAAAGTGCGCCATCAAAATAACTGAAGCACCATCTGCCATTAGTTTTTCTATAGTTGGCATTGCTTCTCTTATTCTTGTATCATCAGTAATTACGCCATTCTCTACTGGCACATTAAAATCTACTCTTACTAAAACCTTTTTACCTGAAAAGTTTACGTCTTTTATGCTATTCATAACTAGTTATTTTTTATTTTAATTTACAAAGGTAACAATAATAAATCAACTAACGTTCATTTTTTCTTAGAAAAGACGAAAATAAAACAAAGAATCAGAAAATTATTTCTTTGTTTTAGAAAATTAATTCTTTGTTTTAATTTTTTATTTCTTTGTTTTATTCTAAGCAAATTAGATTTTGTAAATTAAGTTTTTATTCTTATCTTTGCAAGACTTTTTGTTGATTTGCTAAATAAAAGAAAGGAGGTTAAAAATGATTGAAAAAGTAAACTTTGAAGAATTACAATGGCTTCACATACTTAATCCAGAAGAACAAGACTACACTTACCTATTAGACAATTATTCTTTCCACCCCTTAGACATTGAAGACTGTAGAGCAATCAACCAACGTCCAAAGATAGACGAGTATGATGATTATTATTTCCTAATACTCCATTTCCCTTACCTTGATAAAAGCAATAAATTCCTAAGAATGAAGGAAGTTAAAATCTTCTGGGGTAATGACTATATCATAACTATAGGACGTTCTCACTGGGCTGTAAAAAATCTTTTCAAGCAAACACAAGAAATGATGGACAGATACAAAAACGGCACAGCAAGCAAAGAAGAACAAGAAATAATAGAGAAAATAGGCACTTCATCAGACGCATTACTATATAACATATTGGACCGTTTGATAGTAGAAACCTACACCTTGATTTTGAGAATTGGAAGCGAGGTTGATAGTATCAACTACGACATCTTTACAAAGAAACCACAAAAAGTAATTGAGCAATTAAGCTTAACAAGAAAGAATATTATCCTATTAAATACAACATTTAAACCTCAACTAAAAGTCTTCTACAAATTTGAAAGTGGGGGAATCAAAGGTTATGCCGAAGACATGGAAGACTACTGGGGAAACATTCTTGACCAATATCAAAAAATGTTTGACTTGGTCGAAGACTATGGAGAATTAATTGAGGGTTTAAGTAAAACGTTTGATTCTTTACAAACAAATAAAACCAATGAGATTATGAAGGTGCTTACCTTCCTTTCTACAATTATGCTTCCGCTTACCGTGGTATCATCAATCTATGGTATGAACGTAGTATTACCATTCCAAAAATCCCCTTATGTATTCAGCGGAATCGTAATAGCGATGCTTATCATTGTTATCGCCTTTTTCATTTACTTCAAAAAGCGAAAGTGGTTATAAAACAAGCCTTCGTAGTTCAATAGGATAAAACATCAGATTCCGGTTCTGACATTGCGGGTTCGACTCCCGCCGAGGGTACAAAAACAAATATTAATCTATGAAATTACTCACAAAGGATTTATCTCCAACAGTAAAAATCTTGATGTCTATAGCGTTTTTAATGACATCTACATCTTTTACTTCATTATTAATGTCTTTCTTTAAATATTCATTCCCAATATTTAGCCAAACCAATGCAGGAGCATTATGTATACAAGCAATAGGTTCTCTATGTATGTTTGGTTTATCGAGTTGGATATGTATTTCACTTTTCTTAAAGGATTTTAAAAGCAATTTTTCTACAATTAAAAACAAAAGATGGATTATTTGGGCGATAATAATTCCTATTGGAAGCATTCCTTTAAATGATTTTCTTCAAATATTAAACAACAACATTCACTTCTCAGGAGAGGAAATATTTAGACAAATGCAAGCAACATCAGAAAGTGAAAGCAAGCGTTTACTAACAAGCGATTCATTTTTAGGGTTAATAAAGGTAAGTTTTGTTTTAGCACTAATACCTGCAGTTGTTGAGGAATTATTTTTTAGAGGTGTTATTCAAAATCTTTTTAAAGACTTATGCAAAAACACATTACTCGCAATAATACTTACATCCATTTTCTTCTCATTAATGCATTTTGAAATATTTTCTTTTCTTCCACGCTTTGTTTTATCATGTTTTCTTGGTTATCTATTTGTTACAACAAAGAATTTACTAATTCCTATAATATGTCACTTTATAAATAACTTTGGAGTCTGCCTTTTATACTTCTTAAATTCAAAAAATATAATCACAACTCAAAATAGCGAAACGTTTTCACAAGCACCCATTTTGATCATACTAAGCATTGTAATATTAGTATTCATCTTTTGTTTTGAAATAAAAAAGAGTAAACACTAATATTGTTATATGCTTTGTGAAAATTTCTTTGTATTTTTGCGAAAAAAGTAACCTATATTCTTAATGCTATTAGACGGATTAAACAGAGAACAAAGAGAAGCCGCTTCACAAATTGATGGAGCCGTAATGATTATTGCAGGAGCTGGTTCAGGAAAGACGCGCACACTAACTTATAGATTAGCAAACCTATTAGCACAAGGCGCATCACCATACTCAATTATGGTTTTAACTTTCACGAACAAAGCAGCAGATGAAATGAAAGAGAGAATCATCGAGCTTATTGGTCCAAAAATAACAGGAATGATGATAGGAACATTCCACTCTGTATTTTTAAAAATATTAAGAATGGAATGCGAGAAATTAGGATACATAAAGAATTTCTCAATTTACGACACCTCTGATAGCAAATCTTTAATTAAAAACATTGTAAAGGACTTTGGTTTAGACGATAAAGTGTATAACACATCATATGTATTAGATAGAATCTCTAAATCAAAGAACAATCTTGTTTCTTCAGAAGAATATCTAGAAGACAACATGCTTATTACAGAAGATATCGTTGCAGGAAAACCCGAAATTGGCAGAATATATCACGAATACACTTGTCGATTAAGGAAAAATATGGCAATGGATTTTGACGACTTAATTTTCAACACTTACACCTTACTAAGCCTATTTCCAGAAGTAGCAGAAAAATATCAAAATCGCTTCAAATATATTATGGTAGATGAGTATCAAGACACAAACCACGCTCAATACACCGTAATTAAAATGTTAGCAGAAAAACACAAAAACATATGTGTAGTAGGCGATGATGCACAAAGTATTTACGCATTTAGAGGAGCAAATATTCAAAATATATTAAATTTCAAGAAAGACTACTCTGACGCATACACATTTAAGTTAGAACAAAACTATCGTTCAGCAGGAAATATCGTAAATGCAGCAAACTCTGTCATAGATAAAAACGTAGAACAAATAAAGAAAACTATTTGGACAGAAAACCCAGAAGGCGAAAAGATTGCTTTCAAATCTCTAGATAGCGACAGAGAAGAAGCCGAATATGTTTCTTTAAGAATAAGAGAAATAGTAAGTCAAGAAGTTGACAAAAACTATAATAAATTTGCAATTTTATATAGAACAAACTCACAATCAAGAGCATTTGAAGATGCCTTTAGACTAAAAAACATACCATATATGGTTGTTTCTGGTATGTCATTCTATTCAAGACAAGAAATAAAAAACGTATTAGCCTATTTCAAATTAGTAGTCAATAATCAAGACAACGAAGCCTTTGAAAGAATTATCAATTACCCTGCAAGAGGAATAGGACAAACAACTATTAGCCGATTAAAAATAGCATCTGCTGAAAATAATTTATCGCTTTTTGACACAATCTATAAAGTTGATTTAAAAAACTACAATATCAATTCATCAACACAAAGCAAACTTTTAGCATTTTGCGATTACATCAAAGCGTTCACTGCAAATCTTTACAACAAAGACGCATACGAATTAGGAGAAGAAATAGTTCGCACTTGCAGAATTAAAGAAACACTTAAAGCAGAAAACACTACAGAAAACATTGACCGCATAAATAACATAGATGAATTAGTAAATAGCCTAAAAGCATTTATAGAAAATGAAGAAGACAGTGTTTTAAACGAAACAACTGGCGAAGAAATCTCCACAAACGAAAAAACATTAGACATTTTCTTACAACAAATTAGCCTATTTAGTGAAACAGACAACCTAGAAGAAAATCAAAATTGCGTAAAACTAATGACAATACACTCTTCTAAGGGATTGGAATTTGACAACGTATTTATAGTTGGAATGGAAGAAAACCTATTCCCTTCTACCCTATCATTAACCTCAAAGAAAGAAACAGAAGAAGAACGCAGACTTTTCTATGTTGCAATGACTCGCGCAAAGAAAACTCTAACCCTTACGGCAGCAAGTATGAGATATAAATATGGGCAAATTATAATCTCAGAAAAAAGTCGTTTTATAAGCGAAATAGACAGCAAATACATTGACACTGGAATTGCTACAAAGAAAGCACTACCTACATCTTACACACAAAAAAGCACTTCTTCATCTTATCCAAATTTTATCAAGAAAGAAAAAAAGCAACTACCAATAACAAGTCTAAAAAACAATGTAATAACACGTCAAAGTCTTAATGCAGCAAGCAATGCTCCATTAATAAATCCAGACGAACTACAAACAGGCATGAATGTTTTTCATGATAAATTCGGCAAAGGACTTGTCATAAACATAGACTCTACTCACAATGACAAAAGAGCAACAGTAGATTTTGTAAACGAGGGAATAAAAGTATTAGTTTTAAAATTTGCCAAACTGAAAAAAATATAATTCATAATGGAATACAACATAAATCGTAAAAAATTAGAAATACCAGAATATGGGCGTAATGTTCAAAAAATGATAGATTACGCTTTAACAATAGAAGACAAAGAAAAACGAAACGCATTTACTCAAATCATAATTACGACTATGTCGCAAATCAACCCTAATTGCAAAGAAGTAGCAGACTACAAACACAAATTATGGGATCATTTGCACATTATGGCAAATTACAATTTAGACGTAGACTCACCATATCCAAAACCAAAACCAGAGGACCAAATATCAAAACCAGACAAAATAGAATATAAAAACTCTAAAATACGTTTTCGTCCATACGGAAAAAACATTGAAAATATGATAGACAAAGTAATCACTATGGAAGATGGAGAAGAAAAACAACTTCTAATAGAAATGATTGCACAACAACTAAAGAAATCATACCTACAATGGAACATAAATAGTTGCGATGACGAGATGATACTACAACACTTTGAACAACTATCCAATGGGCAATTAAAATTACAAGAAAACTTCAAACTACACAGCACTCGAAAGATACTAAGCAATAACCAGAAGAACAAAAACAATCAGAAGAACAAGAATAATCAAAAGAATAAACATCAAAAGAAAAATTAAAACCATAAAATTATGAGTTCGTTTGAAATCATAGGAGGACAACCTCTAAGCGGAGAAATAACTCCTCAAGGTGCAAAAAACGAAGCACTACAAGTTATATGTGCGACCCTTTTAAGTGATGAAGAAATAACTATCAATAATATTCCTAACATCAGAGACGTAAACAAACTAATAGAATTATTAGAATATCTTGGTGTAAAAGTAAACAAACTAGGCAAAGAATCATATAGTTTTCAAGCAAACAGAGTAGATATAAGTCGTATTTACACTGAAAGATACTCACAAATGGCAGCCTCATTAAGAGGTTCTATCATGCTTGTTGGACCAATGCTTGCAAGATTTAAAGAAGCCTATATTCCAACACCAGGAGGAGATAAAATCGGACGTAGAAGATTAGACACACACTTCACAGGATTTGAAAAATTAGGAGCCAATTTCTCATACGATTTTGACACAAAAGCATATCACGTTAAAGGAGACAAATTAACAGGATGCTATATGCTATTAGACGAAGCCTCTGTTACAGGAACAGCAAACATAGTTATGGCAGCCTGTATGGCAAAAGGAACAACCACAATCTTCAATGCCGCTTGCGAACCTTACTTATTGCAACTTTGCAAAATGTTAAATGCAATGGGTGCTAAGATTCAAGGAATAGGAAGTAACCTTTTAACCATTGAAGGAGTTGATTCACTAGGAGGTTGTACACACAGACTACTTCCAGACATGATAGAAGTAGGTAGTTTCATAGGAATGGCAGCAATGACACAATCCTCTATCACAATAAAAGACGTAGAATATCAACACTTAGGAATAATCCCTGAAGTATTTCGCCGTTTAGGAATCAATCTAGAAAAGAAAGGTGACGATATTTTCATACCAAAGCAAGAAATATACGAAGTAGAAAAATTCATGGACGGTTCTATAATGACAATATCTGACGCACCTTGGCCAGGATTTACACCAGACCTTATAAGTATCGCTTTAGTTGTTGCAACACAAGCAAAAGGCAGTGTATTAATTCATCAAAAAATGTTTGAAAGTCGTCTATTCTTTGTTGATAAACTAATAGACATGGGAGCACAAATCATACTTTGCGACCCACACCGTGCAACAGTTATTGGTTCAGAACGTAAATATCCATTAAAAGGAGTAAGAATGACAAGTCCTGATATCAGAGCAGGAGTTGCATTATTGATTGCCGCACTTTCAGCAGAAGGCACAAGCATAATAGATAACATAGAACAAATAGACAGAGGTTATCAAGACATAGACACAAGATTAAATCAATTAGGAGCAAGAATAAGAAGATTGTAATGGAAATATTAGAATTATTTGACAAAATAGACATAGCAGAATTAAATCTACTAGACAACGAAGAAGGAAGCATAAGCAACAACATTCTTTGTAACAGTACGCTTAACAACATTAAAACAAGCGACTTAGATGCCAATATGGCAATAATAGGATTAAGCGAATACAGAGGAGAAAACAAAGAAAGTTCACCACTTGCTGCCAATATCGTAAGACAAGAATTCTACAAACTAAAACAACACAACAACACACTAAAAATAATAGATTTAGGAAACATAAAGCAAGGCAAAGACTTAACCGACACTTACTTTGCTTTAGGAGAAGTATGTAGTTTCTTACTACAACACAAAATCATACCTATTATCATAGGAGGAAGCAACGACAACGCAATAGGAATCTACAAAGGATACGAATCAATAGGACAAATCATCAACATAAGTAATATTGACTCTCGCATAGACTTAAAATCACTAGAAAAAGACGCAAGAAGCGACAATTTCCTTGCACACATCTTTTGCAGTGACCCTAACTACCTTTTCAATTACACACACATAGCCTATCAATCATATTTTGTAGAAAGCAACGTATTAAAACTATTACAAGAAATCCGTTTTGAAGCATATAGATTAGGAGAAATACAAAGTCATTTAGAAAACGCAGAACCACTAATTCGTAATTCCGATATGCTTATTGCAGACATCAACTCAATAAGAGCAAGTGATTCACCATGCAGTGACTCTCCTCATGGACTATACGGAGAAGAATTTTGTAAACTTCTTCACTTTGCAGGAATGAGTGACAAACTCTCTTCATTAGGATTATTTAATTACGATGCAGAAAAAGACATTGACAATCGCACAGCAAAGATAATCTCACACGCATTATGGTATTTCATTGACGGATACTTGTGGAGAAAAAACGATTTCCCTTATAAAGACATCAACAATTACTATCGCTTCAACGTAATGTTAGAAACAGGCGATACAATAATCTTCTATAAGAGTAAAAAAAGCGAACGTTGGTGGATGCAAGTAAGTTGCAACGAAGAAATGCAAAAGAAATACATCAGACACTTCCTTGTACCTTGCACATATAGCGATTACGAATCAGCAATGCAAAACCACATCCCCGACAGATGGTTAATCGCTTACAATAAATTGAATATGTAATATTAAATATGTAATTAAAAAAATAAAGGGTTGAACTTAAAAATTCAACCCTTATTTATTTTGTGTAATTGCTTTAGTTTTATTTAACTATTATCTTCATAGATTCATTTATCTTATTGTTAAATGCTTTGATAATATAAGCACCTGCAGAAACTTGATTTAATGTAAAGTTATAGTCTTTTGTTTCGTAAACCTTTTGTCCCAAGGCATTGTAAACCTCTATTTGAAGATCATTTTCTGTACTTGATACGTTTACATTACGATTGTTATTTGTGATATCTATATCCCATTCTTTTATATCTAACAATCCAACAGAGTTTTTAAATACTACTTTAAATCTATTTGCATTTTCTCCTGCTGAAATATTAGTTGTGTAAACTACATCTTCGCTTAAGTCAATAATTTCTCCACCATCAATTATACTTACTGTAACTCCTTCAGGCACATTAGTTGCTTTGAATGACACCTCTTTATTTCTAAAGCTCTTAACATTCATTGTAGCATAATAAGGTAAAGACTTAACTTCTTCTTTTACCAAAGGTATTTCATTTGTTAAGAAATAAGGTTCTGTAACTTCTGCAAGAGAGAACAATTTGTTTGCATCAAATATATCATATCCTTGTTTTGCTTCTTCATTGCATGCAAAAAATAGTTCTGATTCGTTTTCTCCATCTATCATTGTAAGTTTTACGAAATCTCTTTGTACCAATGCTTTTGCATTTCCTGTGTATCTTTGGTTTTTATTAAATGTTATTGTTTTTGCACCTGCGCTTGCAAAGTTCACAAAGAAACCTTCTGTTACGTTTAACGCTCCACTGAAATCAGGACTAAAAGTATTATCACTATTTAATTTATAAATACATCTTCCTTGTATTTGACTACCATTTCCTTGACTTTGATTATTATAAATACTTGTATTATTGTTTAAGAATGTTGCAATATTTAATCTAAATGTATAAGGGTTTGCTAATGCCATCCAATATCCACTTGCTGGTGCAGGGCTTGCTACTACTGTTTTAGAAACCACTACATTTTCATTATTTAAAGCATAAATAGGAGTTCCTGTATAAGTATATTGAGAATATGTAGAGTGAGCATTAGGAGAATACATACCATCTCCATAATTAGAGAATGCTATTTTCCCGTCTGCAAAAGGCCATACTAAAAATCCTTCTCCTTCTCCTATAAGAGTATCAATATCTGCCCAATATGTACTCCAAGCTCCTGCCCCCTCATCATAGTAATCAAATACTGATACTGAAACATCATGCTCTCCTGGTATTATTGTTTCTAATTTATACTTTCCATCAGTTCCTGTCAATGGAGCACCAATGAAATTCCAAGTATTTTTAGTTAATGAAGGTGTTTCAATTTCTATTATACCTAAATTGTTATCACTTGTGTTGTTGATTAACTCTCCTCCTTGTTCAATTACTAAAACTCCATCGTTGATTAATTTTCTTTCAGAATTGATTTCAAAAGTTGTAGAAAGAGAATGAACTTCATTTTGTTTAATTACATAATTTGTCATTTGTGCACTTACTCCCCATGTGCCATAACCTGTACTACCCATAGGAACTGTTATTGTTTTACTATTAGATGTTCCATAAAAAGCATCAGCACCAAGAGAAGGCGCTGCAGTAGCATTACTAACTATATTTGTTAAACTAGAACAATTTTTAAATGCAGATGGTCCAATAGATGTAAGTGTTGAAGGAAGAGTAACAGAAGTTAAACTACTACAACCTCTAAAAGTACGTTCACCAATAGATGTTACTCCTTCAGGAATAACGATAGAAGTTAAACTACTACAACCCCAAAATGCAAAACTTTTAATGGTATTAACACTTGTTGGAATAGTTATATTTTCTAAGTTTATACAACAAATAAATGCTTTGTACCCAATACTTGTAATTGTAGAAGGTAAAATAATATTCTTTAAATTTGAAGTATTACAAGGACATGATGAATACTCATAATTACTATCATCACAACCTGCAAAAGAATAGTCTCCAACTCTTGTAACTGTATATTCAATACCATTATTAGTTACCGTTTCTGGTATTGTAATTGTTTCTGGATTATAATTATTGACTACATCATTCACTTCAACTGTTCGTGGAGTGTTTGATGTTACCTTATACCTTATATTATTTATAGTAAAAGTTTGGGCGAAAATCACATTTGTGATTAAGATTGTTAATACTAAAATTAAAACTTTTTTTACTTTCATATTATTTTATTTTTTTATTATACTCTAATACAAAAAAGCAAAGGAGGAAATATCTTTTATTTACCCCCCCCGGAAAAATTTGTTTATTACCTTTTTACAAAGGCGCAAAATTAGCGTTTATTTTTGACTTAACCAAATTATTTTCAGTTCTTTTTTGTTCTTTTCTTTGTTTTTTGAGATTACAACGCCGTTGGAGAAGTATTACAACGCCGTTGGAGAAGTATTACAACGCCGTTGGAGAAGTATTACAACGCTGTTGGAATTTTATTTTTCTTTGTTTTGGGAAAACGAAACGGCGTTTTGATTTACTGAAACAAAGAGTTAGTTTACTGAAATCAAGGTTTATAAAAACAAAAAGAGGAGTTAGAATAACTCCTCTTCTATTTGTAAGTATTTGTTTATCGTTGGATTATTTTATCAATCCTCTATTTCTTAATAATGCGTTCAAATCAGGTTCTGCTCCACGGAATTCTACGTAAAGTTCCATTGCATTTTTTGTGCTTCCGCTGCTTAATAGTGTTTTGAATTTTGCTGCTGTTGCTGCATCAAATATGTTTCCTGTTTGTTTGAATGCTTCAAATGCGTCTGCGTCTAATGTTTCACTCCATGTGTATGAGTAGTATCCTGCGCTGTATCCTCCGTCACCGAAGCAGTGTGAGAAGTATGTTGAGCGGTATCTTGGTGGTATTTGTGTAAGCATTCCTATTTTTGCCATTGCTTGTTGTTCCATTTCTTGTGTGTTTACTTTTTCTCCTGCTTTGATTGAGTGGAAACACATGTCAAGGTATGATGCTGCAAGTATTTCGCTGAAGTTGAATCCTTGGTTGAAGTTGCCTGCTGCTTCCATTTTTTCTACCATTTCTTGTGGTATTACTTCGCCTTTTTCGTTCTTAGCGTACATTTGTAATACTTCTGGTTGCATGCACCAGTGTTCTAGGATTTGTGATGGTAATTCAACAAAGTCTCTTGCTACGTTTGTTCCTGATACTGATGGATATGTACAGTTAGATAATAATTGGTGGATTGCGTGTCCCATTTCGTGGAATACTGTTAATGCTTCGTCTGCTGTAAGGGTTGTTGCTCCGCTTGGTGATTTTGCATAGTTGAAGCATACTGTGATTATTGGTGTTATGTTCTTTCCATCTTTGCGTGATTGTCCTCTGTATTCATTACACCATGCTCCACCGCCTTTGCTTGCTCTTGTGTATGGGTCCCAGTACATAATTCCTACGTGTTCGCCTTTTTCATTTTTTGCTTCAAATGCTAATACGTCTTCTGCATATACTGATATGTCATCTCTTTGTGTGAAGGTGATTCCGTAAAGTTTTGTTAATACGTCAAAGCATCCTTGTCTTACGTTGTTGATTTCAAAGTATGGACGTGTTAATTCTGCATCAAAGTTGTATTTTTGTTGGCGTACTTTTTCTGCATAGTAGTACATATCCCATGCTTCAAGTGTTGCTCCTGGTACGTCTTTTGATAGTAATGCTTGGAATTGCGCTGCTTCTTCTTTTGCTACTTTTACTGAGTATGATAATAGGTTTTCTAATAAGTTAAATACGTTTTTAGGTTCTTTTGCCATTCTATCTTCTAATTGATAGTGTGCAAATGTTTCGTATCCTAGTATTTGTGCTTTTTGTGCTCTTAATTCAGCCATTTTTGCTACTAATTCGTTGTTGTCGGTTTCGCCTCCGTTGTTGCAACGATTAGTTCTTGCAAGGAAGATTTCTTTTCTTAAATCTCTATTGTCTGCGTATGTTACAAATGGAATGAATGATGGGTTATCAAGTGTGAATATCCATTTTCCTTCTTGTCCTTTTTCTTTTGCTAATGCTGCTGCTTTTTCGATTTCGCCTTGTGGTAATCCTTTAAGGTTTTCTTCTTTGTCGATTACTAATTGATACGCTTTTGTTTCTTGAAGAAGATTTGCATCGAATTTTGCTTCTACTTTTGTTAGTTCTGCATTTACTTTTCTTAATTCTTCTTGTTTTGCTGCGTCAAGTAATGCTCCTGAACGTACGAATTTGTTGTATGTTTTTTCTAATAATGCTAATTGTTCGCCTGTGTATTGTTGCTTGTCTTTTGCATCATATACTTTTTTGATTTTAGCGAATAAGTCTGCATTCATTGAAACGTTGTCTGAATGTGTTGCCATCAATGGTCCAACTTCTTCGTGTACTTTTTGAAGTTCTGCTGATGTGTTTGCTGCCATCATGTTGTAGTAAACTCCTGCTATTTTTGAAAGAGTTGCTCCGCTATAATCTAATGCTGCTATTGTGTTTTCGAAGTTTGGTTCTTCTGCATTGTCGATTATTGCTTGGATTTCTTTGTTGTGCTCTTCCATTGCTGCTTGGAAGGCTGGCAAATAGTGTTCTACTTTGATTTTTTCAAATGGTGCTGTTTGGAATGGTGTATCCCATTCTTGCAACAATGGATTGTCTGCTGTCTGATTTTTAGAACAAGACGCTAGTACAAGTCCTGATACTAAAATTGTCATAAGTGTTTTCTTCATACTTTTTTATGTTTTTAATTATTTTATTTATTCTTCTGTTTTCTTGAACTTAAATTTTGGTTCTTCTTTGTTTATTAGTCGTTTTATGTTTTTTCTATGTGTCCATATTATAAATATTGCAACTAATATAGCAAATATCAATTGAACGATGTCTATCTTTTCGTGCATGAAAAGACTACGTCCTACATAGAATATTGGGAAAGATACTGCTGCACTCATTGATGATAGGGATACATAGTGAGAGAGAATGAATACTACTATGAATACTGCTAATACTAATGGTATAATCTTTATGAATAGTCCTATTACTATTCCTAGCATTGTTGCAACGCCTTTTCCTCCTTTGAATCCTGCAAATATTGGTAGGGCGTGTCCTATTACGCAAAGTATTCCTATGAGTAATTGATAGAATATCATATAGTCTGTTCCTATTAACTCTACTCCAAATATTCTTGATAGGTAAATGGCAAACCATCCCTTGAAGGCATCTATGCAAAGCACGAATATTCCTGGTAATAGTCCTAATACTCTTATGGTATTTGTTGCTCCTGCGTTTTTACTGCCTTTTTCTCTTACGTCTATTCCGTAAAAGGATTTTCCTATCCATACTGCTGATGGTATGGAACCTAAAAGGTATGCTACTAATCCTCCTATTATTAGTGCTAATACTACTGGTATTGTGATTGTGATTGTCATTTTATTATTCCTCCTCTTCTGTTTCTGTGTCTGTGTCTGGTTCTACGTATTCTTCTTCTTGTCCTAATTCTATATTTCTTATAAAGTTACGTTTTTGTGCTGGTGTTGCAACTCTATATACATATATCTTTCCTGCTGAGGATTTGAATTCTCTGTCTTCTCTTGGTGTTGTGTTGATTTTCTCGTTGATTGCCTCGTAAGAAGATAAGATATCCATAGCAGAACCGTTGTATTCAAAATAGTACCAATGGTCTGGGTTTGCTTCAATGTAGATTCTTATTGTTGGAGATATTGCTCCTTTTGTTATTTGTATGCGTGTTTTGATTGTGCGATTGACTTGATATTTTCCTACTGTTCCTAACTGGAAGTTGCCTTTACCTATGTATGAACGTAAGACTGGGTCCCAATCTAATCTTACTTCAGGGAAGAATATCTTGTTGTTCATTTGTTTTGGTAGTTCTTTCCATTCGCCTGTTGCTAACAAATCTGCATACCAATCATCGCCTTGTTCTGCTCCTAATAGGTAGTGTAGGTATTGTTTGTAACCTGATGTTTCAAATTCTATTTGTGATAGGTTTAAGTCTTCGTATAATTCTACTCCTATCATATCTATGATTTGTTGTGCTATAGGGAAATCAAGTGCGAGTGCCATTTTGATTGATGCTTCACCTTCTTTGTCTATTTTTACTGTACCATAGTTATTTGTTTTTACTAATTCTGATGGTGAGAATCCTAGTTTAATTTCGCCTTCTCCTTCTGATTTACATGTTGTTTTATGTAAAGACAGGTATGGTGAGGAAACGTTTTCTAAGTCTTCAAGTTTTTCTTTTGAGGCAACGTAGTATTTATTTTTCTCTTTGAAATAGGTTAGGTATCCTTTGCTTTGTAACATCACATTATCCCCTTCTATATCATAGGTTAAGAATGCTGTTTTTGGTTCAAAGTTATCAGGGTTAAACATAATGGATGTTGTAACTCGTTTGCCTTCTATGTCGGTAGGTGCTTCGCTTATAGGAATGTAAATGTGATTTGGATTTAATTGTGCTGAGAATTTAATCCATGCTGAACCGTCTGCAAAGCAGTTTGTTGATAGTTGAACGCCTCCATCAAATAGATAGTTGGTGTCTTGTGCATTTACTGTTACATTTCCGTAGAAATCAAACGCTGAACTTAATTGAAGTACCTCATCTTGTGCAATCACTCCTTTTCCAAGTGTGTGTCCACTTAATGGATTTATCTCTTTAAGGAAGATTGGGTGCTTTTTCTTGTCTTCATCTACATAGTCTATATATCCGTTTGCGCTATATAGTTTTGCTGATTCTATGTAAACTCTTGCATCGTAGATTTCGTGTAATTTAGTGTCGGTATTTGCTAGTATTGTTACATCGTCTAATGTATCTATTTGTGCTCCTGGGTGTATTGTTATGCTTCCGTCTGATGGACGTATTGCGATATCTGCACATCTTATTACATATACATCTTCGGTAAATAATTTATTCTTGTTCAAATCAAGTAATGCTTTTGGAGAATTGAAGTTAAATCCTCCTTGATTAGGGTGTTGTGAAACAAATTTTGCTCCTGGATGTGGCAAATCTACTGCTTCTCTTAATGGTTTAGATGCAAAATCTCCTAGTTTTGGTGCTTCTGTATCTACTAATCCTAATAGTTTAGATTGCATTCCCCATTCAAACTGGTCTATGTAGCAGGCGTATTGTAAATATGGTAATTCGTTTTTCTTAACGCCTTCGTTGGATTTGAAGAATCCTTTTTGTTCTGTGAAATCTACAAGCGATTTCACATTATCAGATTGAAATGCTACAGAATTTCCATCTAAGGCATTTATCTTTACCTTAGAGGTATCGGCAGAGTAGGATTTTTGTCCAAAGCGTGTGTAAGATGAACTAACGACTAATTCTTCGCTTTGAGTGGCTCCGTTTCCTGTTAAACCTTTTGGTGATACTACTAAATTACCTGTGTGATATGCTTGTGAACTATACATATCAAAAGGTTCTTTCTTTTGTTCTACCAACATATAATCTGACTTTGGATACCAGTGTTCAGAGGTTGTTGTTGCCTTTGCATCTGCGAAAGCAACGCCTGCTCCTACTGCTCCTTTTGAGAATGTAGTGAATTTATCTGTTTGACAGAACATTGAGTCAGGGTGGAAGACAAATTTCTTGGAATGACTACGAGAAGCAAGATAATCTAAATATCCTGTTGCTAAAAGTCCATTGCAACTTAAATCTACTGATTTATAAATTTGTCCTTTACCTCCATAAACAGGCATTCCTGCAGAAGGTGTTTCTATTTTAAAACCAAGTGAGTAGTCTTTCATCACTCTTAATGGTTCTGTAATGTCTTCAAATATACCTGCAGACTTGAATACCCCTGTAAAGAATATACTATCTGTTTTTAGTTTATATAGATTCTTCACCTCAAATGGGTCCACTTTATAATAGAAGTGTTCTCTGTCGTAAACTCCATTTTGAATAGTCTTTTCATCATAGTAAACATAACTATCTGCCAAAGAAGAAAGCATTGGGTAACCTGGCAATTTCTTTAAACTACTCTTATTGTTTGGAGCATCAATTACAAGTTTACATTGTAATTTTTGTAAAGGAGTTTGAACCATTACGTATTTGTTTGTGTCTTCAAATAATTGCACAAAGAAGTTCAAACTATCCACAACAGGCAAATCTAATGAGAAATTATCATAAGAGAACTTACAATTCATTCCACTCAAAGTAAATAGTCCTGCCATAATATCTCCATCAAACTCAAAACTTCTATTCTTTTGCATTCTGATTGCTCCGTTCTTTGGACGAATAACTACGTTGTGAGTGTCACTAAGTGTAAATGTTTTGATACCGTTCATTTGTAAATTCATATCTGCTGTATTCAACACTATATTAGGTTCTCCTTTCACAGCAGAGACAAATCTCAAAGCATCATAGTCTATTTTCTTTGTTTTTGCTAAGATGTAATCATAAAGTTTTTGCTTTACTATGGCAGTTTCTCTATAACTTTCGTAAATAATAAATCCATCTAATGCCAAATTCATAAGCATCATCTTTGCTTGTACTTCATCTAACTTGATAAACTTGGCAAATTGCTTTACTGTAAACTCTTCTTTCTTGTAAGTGTCTGTGAATTGTTTTACTCTGTAAAGAGGATTGACACTTTCTATTCCTTGTAGTTTGCGCCATTTTTCATCAGAGAAATAGTTATTACTTTCTATTACGGCAAAGGTTTCACGCTTAGGTCCTCGTATTGCTCCAAACTCTATATTTAAGTCATCTAAATTAGCATATACCGCCTCGGTGTAGATATCTACGCAGTGATAACTATCAACCCAAGGACTTGCAGAAATACCTTCTTTATAATCACTGAAAAATAATTGACGATTAGATTTATTGAAATTCATCTTCGTACTTGGGTGATAAATAGAGTCGTTATTTGTATAAATCGTTATTTGGCAATCCTTTGTTATGATACCATCTCTACTAAATGGATGTTCTATTGCTGATGCTTTGACAAAGATTTTTCCATCTTTATAGAAACGCAATTGTGCAGGAGTTACAACATCACCTGTTCCAAGCACTGTTCCTCCTTGTTGAGTGAATCCTCCTACGTAATCAACATCAGGATATATATTCTTAATTATCTCTGCTTTTTTGTAAGAGGTAAATAAAGGGAATTTTTTATTCGTTTTCTTATCACGACATTCGTCTTGAAAACTTCCTTCTAATTTATAAGAGAAATATTCCTTATTTGTAAATTGCACACTGTCTGCAAATAGAACTGCTCTGTTTAATGTTGCTGAATACTTGCTTAACTCCACATAAACATCATCTTGTGGCAATCCTAATTTACTCCAATTTACTACTCCTCCTTCTCCTTCAAAATTATTGTCTTTAAAATATAATCGTCCTTTTGTGGCATAGATTGTATTAGAATCTTGCAAAGAACGATAAGTCAAATCTATCTCGCTTGTAAAGTCGGCATATAATCCTTTCTCTTTATCATCTCTAAAATCATATCCTCCTGCATCGCCAATATACCAGGCAACGTTTTTAGATTTATAAAGATAACCATCTGAAACTAAATCATATGTACTTTCAACTATTTGATTATATATCTTAACATTATGTTCTGCTAAACATCTCTGCATTGATTTTAACCATTGTGTGTAATTCTCTGCAGAAATATTTGATGATTGAAATGCAAGTTGTGTTTTTATAAACCCTATAAAACCATTTCTTATTCTAATGTTCTTTTTGAACATCGCTTGTGATAGGGTTACTATATCTTTTCTTTGTTGCATTGAGAAATTTGTCCAAAATTGCTCATAGTCTTCTAGTAATTTCTCACATTCTTTTAAGGCATCTCCTTTTAAATTGACATCTGATTCTGCCAATTCTTTAAGTTCTGATATATAAGTTTCGCTTTTACCTGAAAAACCTTTGAACTTTTGAGCATTTACCTCAAAAGGAATTAGTATTGTAAAAACAACTAATAAAGATATAACACTTAATATTCTTCTCATTTTATTATTTTTTTAGCATTCGCATTGCTGCCCAATTGTCTTTTGTTTCCACAGCAGTCAATTCTAAACCATATTGCTTGCATTCTGCTTCCAATATTTTTACATCTTCACTATAAAAACCACTTAAAAACAATATTCCTCCCTTTTCAATTGATTTTGAATAGGTTTCCATATCTGCTATAAGTATATTACGATTTATATTTGCAAAAAAGATGTCAAATTTCTCATTTTCATCTAATAAAGAAGCATCTCCCAAAAGCACCTCTACCTCTACTTGATTTCTTGCTGCGTTTTCTTTTGCATTGTCTGCTGCCCAAATATCTATATCTATTCCTTTAGCATACTCAGCACCCATTTTCTTACATAGAATTGCGAAAACTCCTGTTCCACAACCCATATCCATAATGCGTTTTCCTGAAATCTCTTCTTTGGAAATGAAGTTAATGATTAGGGATGTGGTTTGATGATGAGCAGTTCCGAAACTCATCTTTGGTTCTATAATTATGTCGTATTGAACGCCTTCTTGTGCGGGATTGAATGGAGGACGCACTACACAAAAATCATTGAAACGTACAGATGGATAATCCTTCTCCCATTCTGCGTTCCAATCTCTTTGCTTTATTTTTTCCTCTTCGTACTTTATTGAAATATTCCTAAGGAAGGATAAATTATCTTCGGCAATCGTTTTCACTTTATCTAAGGAATAGTCTGCCTCAGGACAATATGCTTCAAATCCTTCCTCAGTATCGACAAAACTGTCAAACCCTATGCTGATTAAAGCGTCTTTTAATATATCTGCAACCCAAAAAGTAGATTCATTCCACTCATTATTGAGAGAAATACTAATATTTAATTTAATGTAATACATTAGAAACTTTTTGCTATTTCGATAAAATCTTCACTCTTTAAAGCGGCACCTCCTATCAATCCTCCATCAACGTCAGTTTGTGCGAATAAATCTCTTGCATTCTTTGCGTTACAACTTCCACCATAAAGGATTGAAATTTCTTGTGCTATATCATCAGAATATTTTTCAGCAAGTAAATTTCTTATAAAAGCGTGAATTTCTTGTGCTTGTTCTTTTGTAGCAGTTTTTCCTGTACCTATTGCCCAAACAGGTTCGTATGCTATGATTACTCTTTGAATATCATTTTCATTTAAGTGGAATAATCCCTCCTCAACTTGAGAACGAATTACCTCAAAGTGTTTTTCTGCTTCTCTATCCTCTAATAATTCACCTACGCAAACGATTGGAGCAATATTTTCAGCAAGAAGTCTATTTACCTTTTCTGCTACGTCTTGATTTGTTTCGTAAAAGTATTTTCTTCTTTCGCTATGTCCTACGATGCAATAATCAATATTCATTGAAGAAAGCATTCTTGCAGATACCTCACCTGTATAAGCACCATCTTCGAACTTTGATACGTTTTGAGCACCAACGAAAAACTCTACATCTTCTGCTGCATCTCCTATAAGTTCAAGATAAGGAAAAGGAGGACAAACTATAACATCAACATCAATAGTGTCAAATTCTCTTAATCCTTCTGCTATATCTGTTATCAATTCATCTGCATCATTAAATGATTTATTGCTTTTCCAGTTTCCTGCTACTATATTTCTTCTCATAATCTTTTTATTTTTTAGTTATATTAACGTGCAAACATACAAAAAAATATGGACTTAATAAAATAATCCCAAGACTTTCCTTAATCCGTCTATCAATCTAAAACCAAAAATCTTATATGCCAACTCTGCGATTTTAATTCTAAAACTCAAGTCTTTATCTTGCAAAACAGCGTCTTTCCATGGAGAAAGTTCTTTGTATTTTAAGTAATAATCCTTGTAAGGATGAGAGCAATTCTTACACCAAGGACGATTATAAAAACCTGATATATAATGCACCGACACCGGATTAAGACAAGACTCCCTTAAATCCTCCTTATCATAATGAAGTTGCTCAAAAAGATAATCCAAATCCTTCAAACCAAAATAAAGATTACCCGAAATAAGATTATATCTCAAACTAACATATTTCACTTTATCACCGCAAACCTTATTTAAAACCCCCTCAGAAAGCACAGGAGGATTACCATTAAATTGATTTATAACCTCTATTGACTTTGAAATTAAATCATTCTTTCTACAATAGTCCACATTAACCAACGCCATACCATCATTAAAGAAAGGATAATCCTTTGCTATTCCTAATGCTTTTTTCCCTTTTGCGTAAGTAGTCTCCACAACACCCATATAAACCCCTGATAAATCTGTATTCCACAAGTCTTTCAAACTACCAACTACCACTATATCACTATCCAAATAGAGAACCTTATCTAATCTTGCAATACGAGAGAAAAAGATTTTAGCATATATAGTTTCCAAATGCCTTCCACAACTACCCTTTGGCAAATCCCAAGCAATATTTTCAAAATTCACAACCCTTAACTCCCCATTGTAAGCAGAACAAATCATATCCAAGACTTCTATATTCCCCTTACTAATACCCTTTGAAATAAGATAGACTATAATCTTTTCATCTTTGTTGTTTTCAAAAACTGAAAGAAGACTAATACCCGTTTGTTCTATATATGCGTCATCGCAAGCGTATGCTATATTCATAATGCCTTTTTAATATAATAAGAACTCAAAAAATAATAAATTATAAAAAGAGAAAGATTTGCTATCAATAAAGAATAAGCAACTCCCAAATAACCATAAGTAGAAGAAGTTAAACTAAATAGCAAATACCCTAAACCATTGATTAAAATAGAGGTAAGAATAGTAATATAATTCTTTTCAAAATATGTGAAATAATTAAAATAAAACAAATTAAGAGAAGCAAAGATTTGTGCTAATAAAAGAGGAGGCAAAATCTCCATAATAAGAGAATAATTCTCAGGGAATATGCCTAATCTTAATAAAACCCACGCACCTATATATATAAAGAAAGAAAGTAATAATAATAGTAAGAAAATTCTTATACCATTCTTATCAGTCTTTTTTCTTAATAAACTAAGATTTTTCTCTTGTAAGAAACTTGGTAACCAAATGAAATTAAAACTCTGATAAACTATCACAGGAATAGTTGCCAATAGCGAAGCAAGATTATAAACTCCCACTATTGCAGCACCACAATAAAGCATCACAAAGTGTTTATCTCCAAAGTTTGTAATTGCATTCATCAATGCCACCAACGACAAAGGAAGTCCTATTTTCAACCCTTTAAGCAAATAATACTTACTGAATTTTAAAGTAAAGTTTTTGCAAAGAAAAATAGAAAACAACAAACACAATGCTAACTCCACCAAATAAGTAGCACTCAATCTAACCAATGCGGCATCAGAATCCTTTGCCGTATATAAAAGAACCAATGCCAAACCATTCGCAAGGAAAAATCTAATTAAATTAAATGCTTGAATATTCTTAATCTTCTCAGCAGCAACAAAATAATAAGTTAAAAGATTACTCAACACCATAGAGCACATTGCCACCAAAAGATAGATTCTATATGTAGAGTAATCAAAATTCTTTACTTCTTCATTCCTATTAACCAATCCAAAAAAGACTTCATCAACACCTGTAATAGAAATCAATGAAAATAATACGATAAGGGTAGAAATAAGCGTAAGACTCAAAGTAAAAAGCATACTACCCTGCTCCTTTGGGTTTTGTTTCGTATCAGCAAAAAGTTTTGGAACTGAAGCGTGAAAACCAAGCGTAAACACCAAACTCATCGCCATTGCGAAACTATAAAGATAACCATAAATACCAAACTCATCTCTTGTCATCAACTGCAAAAAGACAGGAATCAATAAGAAGTTCGCACCCCTTACCAATACGTCTGTTGAAAACAGAGAAATAAATCGTTTAAAAGATTGACTTAATTGCATTTATCGTTATTTAATATAAATAAATTTTAAAGTATTTTCGCCCATTCTTTCGTTTATCCTATCGCAAACCGAAGTTCTTAACATCATCAATTCTGACTTCAAAGCAGGAGAATTCACATGAACGTAAAGGACTTTATCCTCAACGTAAATTTTCTTTGTCAATTTCTTAATAAACTCTCCTGTAAGTTCCTCCCAAGTCTTTATAATCTCCTCTTGATTAAAGTCTGCTGCGATACCCAAAGACTCAAAAAACTTCTCCATAACGTTCTTTATCGGTTGCTCACTTGCTTCCGAAACACCCCTTGGTTTAACGTAATCTTCTTCAAATATAAAATCCTTTGCGCTTCTCATAATTTAAAGATTTTAGTTTTTTCTTTCAACCCCTCACCAATAATCTTTTCCACCCTTTCAAGATGAGTATCAGTAATAAAAACCTGTCCAAAACCTCTATCTTCCAAAAGGGTTAATATCCTACTAACTCTCTCAAAATCAAATTTATCAAATATATCATCTAAAAGCAAAATAGGTTTCACACCCAAATTCTTCTGTAAATAATCAAACTGTGCTAACTTCAGTGCCAAAAGAAAAGTTTTTTGTTGTCCTTGACTCGCGTGAGAGCGAATAGGCATACCTTTTAAGTAAAACGCTAAATCATCTTTATGAACTCCCTTGGTGGTATATCCCACTATCTTATCTTTCTCTCTATTTTCCTTTAATATATTTAACAAATCCCCTTCGTAGGTTATATATTCTATTGCTATATTTTCTTTATTCTCTGAAATGAAAGAATAAAAATTATTCAAAGGTTGCTGAATTTTTTCAAAGAATTGCTTTCTTTTTTCTTTGATTTCATTACCCAAAATAGCGATTTGCTCCTCCCAAATCAGCATTCCTATCTCATCAAAAGAGTGAAAAATTTGATAATTCTTTAATAATTTATTTCTTTGTTCTATCGCTTTATTGTAGCGTATAAGACTCTGTAAATAGACTTTATCTTGCTGACTTATAATTATATCAATAAACTTTCTTCTTGCCTCTGAAGCACCTGTAATAAGACTATGAGATGTAGGAGCAATCATCACAGCAGGTATCTTTCCAATATGCTCTGAATGTTTAGTATATGCCTTACTCGAATGCTTTATTTGCTTCTTACCCTGTGCTTTAAGACTACAAGAAATCTTCTCTTCTACCCCATTTATTGAATAATCACCATGAATAGCGAAGAAATCACTACCATTTCTTATAGAATAATTATCATTATGATTAAAAAAACTTTTGCAAAAACTAAGATAATAAATAGCATCAAGGATATTAGTCTTACCTACCCCATTATTACCAACAAAGCAATTGATTTGCGAAAAATCAAACTCCCTTTCCTCAATATTCTTAAAATTACTTAGTTTCAGATGACGCAAGTACATAATCTCTAATCTCCTCCATTAACCACATAGGCGTAGAAGTTGCACCACTAATACCTATTCTATTATATTTTTTAATCTCCTCTAAATCAATATCCCCCTTATCACTAATGAAATAAGTCGCCTCCTTATGCTGACGACAAAACTCATAAAGATAAGTACCATTTGAAGAATGCTTCCCACTCACAAAAAGAACAGCATCCACACTATCAGCAAAATCCAAAAGAGTTTTAGTTCTGCTTGCCATTCTCTTACAAATCGAATTAGTAGGAAAGAAATTATCATTATTATTTTCCCTCATTCGCTGTCCAATAATTGACACCAAATTTTCAAACTCCTCCTTATTCTTTGTCGTTTGTGAAAAAAGATAAACCGCCTTTGAGAAATCAATCCTTTCAATCTCCTCCACCTTGCTGATAACTATTGCAGTATTATCCGTTTGTCCACAAAGTCCAATCACCTCAGCATGTCCCTTCTTACCAAAGATAACTATCTGCCCATCGCTCATAGCACACTGCTCATACGCTTTCTTCACATCCTTTTGAAGTTTTAGAACAATTGGACAAGTAGCATCAATAATCTCAATATTATTCCTTTTCGCAAGAGCATAAGTCGAAGGAGGTTCCCCATGCGCTCTAATCATCACCCTACAATCCTTCAACCCCTCTAAATCCTTTACCTCTACAATCTTTAACCCACGCTTTTCCAAACGATTTATCTCAATCGTATTATGCACAAGTTCCCCCAAGCAATAAATCTCCCCATATTTTTCAAGACTTTGCTCACAAGTATTTATAGCACTAACCACTCCAAAACAAAATCCTGCTTCATTTTCAATCAAAACTTCCATATCAAATGTTAATTTCTTTTGCAAAGGTAAATAAAATTGAATAATTTTGCAATGTAAAAACGTTGATATGATAGAATTTAAACCCATAACTGCAAAAGTCAGAGAAGTTTTTGAAAAATATTACAAATATAAAACCATTCAAAACGCAGAATCCTCCTTTGCTAACCTCTGTGCTTACGCCTTTATTTACCATGGAGAATACACAGAAATTGACAATAACCTAGTAACGAGAATTCATTTCATAAAAGACAAAGAAATTTGCTATCACCAACCACTTGGAGAAGGAAATAAAGAAGAAATAATCAAAAAACTAATAGAAGACTCAAAAGAAAAAAATCAAAAAATCACCATAATATGTAACAGAAAAGAAAAATGCGAAATATATGAAGAAAGAGACTTCTTTGACTACCTTTACCTAAGAGAAGACTTACAACACCTCAAAGGAAGAAAATACCAACCCAAACGAAACCACATCAATAAATTCACCTCAAAATACCAATGGGAATTCATTCAATTAAACTCCCAAAACTGCTTTGACTGCCTACCCCTATTGGATAAATGGCAAGAAAAAGCAATAGAAAAATTCCCTGAACTCCTTTCCGACTATGAAAAAGAAAGAAAAGTAATAGAATACCTCTTCAATAACTTTGACGACTTAGACTTATTCGCAGGAGCAATAACCACAGAAAACCAAATAGTTGCCTTCTCCATAGGAAGCAAAATAAATGACAACACATTTGATGTACACATAGAAAAAGCAGACAGAGATTACGAAGGAGCATTTGCCCTAATCAATAGAGAAATGGCAATCCATATACCAAAAAACTACCAATATATAAATAGAGAAGAAGACTTAGGAATAGAAGGACTAAGAAAAGCGAAACTAAGTTATTACCCCATTAAATTAATAGAAAAATGTTTTGCAGTACTGAAATAGAAAACCAAGCAAAAGCACTATGGCACAACACCTTTGGAGATAGTGAAGAATACATAGAAAAATTCTTTTCGCTCTACTTCAAAAAAGGAAATTTCTTTCACATAGAAGAAAACGGAAAACTCCTTTCCATGCTTTTCGCCACCCATCACACCATTAAAAAAGACAACAAACTAATTCCAATTGCTTATATAGGAAGTATTTGTACACAAGAAGAACACCGAGGAAAACAACTCGCTACCCAACTAATGCAAAACGCCGAAAAAGAACTAAAAAACCTAGGAAAACAAGGATATATACTAATAGCAGCACACGAAGGACTAGTCCCATTCTACGAAAAAAGAGGATACCAACTCTGTGGAAAAGAAGGAATTATAATAAAAAACACCTTCAATAAAGAAAAACTAAAAGACTACCAAATTGAAAAAGTAAAAGACTTTGACTATAACCTAATTGAACAAATACAAAAAGAAAGAAATAATTGTATAATCCATAACAAGGAAACCCTAAAACTCTACACCATAACCGATTACGAAATCATCAATCTCTATAAAGACAACACCCTAGTCGCACAAGGCGTTGTAATTGCTGATTTTTCTCCTATTGAGGTTTTAGACTGCTTCTGTAAAGAAAAAGAAACCGCTGAAATATTCGCTGAAATGATATATAAAAAATATAAAAAAGAAGTCAGGTTAAAGCACTTTCCTACTGAAAATCAAATAACTTCCACCATAGAAATGTGTAAAAACCTAACTCCTGAAATATTTATGTCCTTAAACCTCGACACCTAACTTACGCCTCTATAAAACGAGAATTGTCAAACAAAACTTTTATACCTGTTATTATTCCCTTGTCACGATTTTTCAAAATGTTTATTTTTGAAACATTTTCTTTACAGTTCTCAATTTCAATAATTTGACTAGCGAAATCTTCGAAAAGAGAAGTCCCACACACCTTTTCTCCCCCTTTCGAAGGGTGAGCAACCAAAGTAATGTTTATATTTCTTTCTTGCGACATATTAACCAACTCTCTTGCTAGTTCTTGTTGCTCAATAGAATTCTCACTGTTGAAAGGACAGAGAATCGACAAATTATCAAGATATAAAATCTTGAAATCCTCGTGAGAGGAAAGAAAATTATCTACCTCATGAAGAACAACCCTCCAATCAGTTGAGAATTTCTTATTAAAGAATCCCACTTTATTTTCCAACTTGCTCAAAGCCTCTTCTCTTTCTTGCTCGCTTACAGATGCTTGTTTAAAATACGTTTTTGCTAAGTTAGAACAAACATCATCAGAATGTTGTTCACTAAAAATCAATGATTTTACATTCATGTTCCAAATAAGGTTGTTCAAAAAAGTTGATTTTCCACTTCCTGGTCTACCAGTGAGAATTGTGAGTCCACGTTGAACAAGTCCACCACCAAGAGCAGTGTCCACTTTTTGATAACCTGTTGAAAAAAATTTTTGTGGAGGTTTTCTACGCTTTTTAATGTCAAAGATAAACGCTGAATTTTCATCATCTTCTTGAAGAGATTGAACTTCTTCTTTATCCGAAAACAACCTTTCAAATTCCTCATCACCAACAATATATCGAACGAAATCAACAAAACTTTTTGTTCCCGGTAAATCATTACCATCCTCGTCCCACCCACAGGTGTAGTGGTAACACGAAAAACGTATCGTATGTCTAACATGCTTATAATTATCGAAGATAACAGCATCTGTCCCTCCCTCATTATCATGTTTTTGATACGGACAACAATTTAAAATATGCTTTTCTCCATCCTCTTTATATAACTCGCTACGAGAATACAAACCATATTCCTGTAAGAATTGAGGAATAGAGTGATACACAGAGAAAAACTTATCCCTAAATTTATCATCTTCCGCTGTCCATTGTATTTTTTGGAAAGAAGAAGTCTTTTTACCGTTTTCTTTTCTCACTTTTACAAAATGAGAAGATTTTATCGGTGCTGGATACTTCTCCAGATAGGAAGTGATATGAGTTGAGTTTATAGAATTTATCTCTTGTGGAATGGAAAGTATTTTACTTTGTCGTCCACATTTTGGATTCCAAGTACCGTAAAACCTTGTAAATCTTGAAGTATTAGCAACAGATATATCTACCTGGTGAAATCTCTCCTGTAGCGAGTAAAGGAAACCACTCACGTCACAATCACCCAAACAATTATCATACTTATAAAGCAAATGATAACCATTACCGCTGAAAGCGACTATCGGTTGAGGAAAACCCTCTTGCTCAAGAAATTGAATAACCTCTTCTCTAACGATTTCAACCTTTTGTAAACTCTCTTCACTTGCTGAAGAAGAATGTCCTTCACCGTCCAAATCAATCAAAATCCACTCCCTATGAGAAATATCAACATCCTTTACCCAAACCCTATTCCACTTTGAATAATCCAACTCTTTCAGTGGATTGAGTCGAAAATACACACTCTTCCCTTCCAAAAGGGAAGAATAATTAGAGTAAAACTCATCAAATGTGTTAGACATAACACATTTTCTATCATCAGCATAAGGATTAATCCCTATCTGTCTTTTTTCTAGGGAGAACAACTCCCATGTCTTTCTTAAAGACTCTTTTTCTATAGTTACTATATCCATAATTTAATTTAATATTTATTATTATTATATTTATTATAGTGTCCCTTTTTTGAAAATAAGAACACCATTTTTGAAAATAAAAAGTTCCCTTTTGAATATCAAAAATCAAACTTTTACTGTCGAAAATTTTAGTTTTTTTTTTCCAATTCATCTGTTAAACATATTTTCCCTCCTTTCTTTATAAATAGTTTATTTTTTATTTTTTTACTCAGAGTAGTTACTCCAATCCCCAAAACAGAGATTAAATCTCGTTGATAACCACAATAACCCTCATTAAAAGACGAGATGTAACTAATTAACATCATGTCGGTTAAGTCAATTTCATCTATATTTTCAAGAAAATCCAAACGGACATGAAAGAATCTGTCTTTCTCTTCCTTAACGATATCGTAAATCTCTTGAAATCTTTTAGTTAGTTTGTATTTTTTGGTTCTGAAATGTGGAATATCACTCTTTTCTAAGATTTCTATATCCACTAATTTTTTAAGGGTTTTCAACAAAGATTTTCTATTCTTTCTAGTGATAGATTCAAGGTTTTCAACCGCCCCCGTAAACCCTCGATTCTTATGAAAATTAGCAATATAACTAAGTAGAAATCTCTCCTGTGGAGAAAGTGCGCTACCCTTATTCTTAACTATCACCTCTTCATGATTTATGAAGTTGATATAAATTGTAAAATAATTCATAATGATTAATTTTTAAATAAATTATTCTGAAAAAAACAAGACAAAATCTCCCCTATAGGAATGGGGATTCCTACCTATAAAAATATTAAAGAAATCTATTTTTAATAATTTGTGGTTTGTCTCGTGTATTTAATAATACAATGAAAATTTCAATTCGTTACAAAAAAATTTATTTTTTTCTTAATAATTTTCGCATTATAGATTTTTTTAGTTAAAAATTTAAATTTCCGACTATTTATATATGTAATAATTATATAAACAATTAAAAAAATGAGTGTAAATTATGTTAAAGTAAAACGAATGATTCACTGCGGGGAAAATCCTGGTGAAAAATTTTTGGCGAGATTATGGAGAAACAACGATATTAATCTTGACACAATCGCTGAAGAAATAAGCAATTCAACTACAATGAATTACGCCGATGTAATAGGTGTTGTAAAGGCGCTTGAACAACAAATTTCAAAACATATTTTGAATGGTTCAGCGGTAAAACTTGGAATGCTTGGCTCGTTTGTTCCCGCTATTTCAAGTAAGGCTTGCGACAGCGTTGATGATGTAACGAACGAATCTATAAGAAGAGTAAAATGTATTTTCAAACCTTCGGTTAAGTTCAAAACAATGTTATCTAAAGCATCATTGAAAGAGAAATCTCTTGAAGTGAAAGGATTGATTGAATAATCATTAATAGAAAACAAAAAAAAAGGAGAGTAATTAAGTTTACTCTCCTTTGTTATCCCGCAAAGATTCGAACTTTGAATGACTGAACCAAAATCAGTTGTGTTACCATTACACCACGGGACAATCCATGAATCGAACTATTACTTTTGCGATTTGCGAGTGCAAAGATACGTCTTTTTTCTTTCCTACCAAATTTTTTTTCAAATTTTTTTTATTATTTTTGCAAATTATTAGTCATTATTATGTCAAACATATTAGAAGTTAAGGATTTAAGAATTTCTTTTAAAAGGGAGAAATCTTGGAATGAAGTGGTGAAGGGTGTTAGTTTTTCGCTCAAAAGAGGGGAAACTTTGGGACTTGTGGGCGAAAGTGGCAGTGGAAAGAGTGTTACTTCGCTTGCGATTATGGATTTATTGGAGAAGAAAACTTGTAGGGTTTCGGAGAATTCTATTCTTTTTCATGGTAAGAGAAAGGCGATGATTTTCCAGGAACCGATGACTGCTTTAAATCCTGTGATGCGTTGTGGTAAGCAGGTAATGGAGATGGGGGTTAGCAAGGAAAGGTGCTTGGAGTTATTTAAAGAGGTGCTTTTGCCTGATGTGGAGAAGGCGTTTGTTTCCTATCCTCATCAACTTTCAGGGGGACAGCGTCAAAGGGTTATGATTGCTATGGCGTTGGCAGCAAATCCTGATGTTTTGATTGCTGATGAACCTACGACTGCTTTGGATGTGAGTGTACAAAAGGTGATTCTTGATTTAATGAAGTCTTTACAAAGCAAGTATAATATTGGTATTATTTTTATTACTCATGATTTGGGGGTGGTGCATCAGATTGCTGATAAGGTTGCGGTGATTTACAAGGGTGAGATTGTTGAACAAGGGTGTAATGAAGAGATTTTTTCTAATCCTAAGCATCCTTACACAAAGGGTTTGATTGCTTCTCGTCCTCCTATGAACTTTCGTCCTGAGAGACTTTCTACGGTTAAGGATTTTTTGAACGAGGATTATGTTCAACCCTCTGTTATTTTACCTTCTGAGCGCTTGAAATCGCACCAGATGATTTATTCTCAGTCTCCTTTATTGGAGGTAAGGAATATTCAAATTAAGTATGGTAAATTCACTGCTATTGAGAACATTAGTTTTGATTTATATAAGGGCGAGACTTTGGGCTTGGTTGGTGAGAGTGGTTGTGGAAAGAGTACTTTAGGTTATTCGCTTATGAGTTTGATTGAAAGAGCAAAGGGTGAGATTTTCTTTGAAGGGAAAAGGATTTCTGATTTGAAGCAAAGGGAATTGAAGCGTCTTAGAAGGGATATTCAGATTATTTTTCAGGACCCTTATTCTTCTTTGAATCCAAGGATTACGATTGGTAAGGCGATTGAGGAGGTTTTGATTGTTCATGGGATTGAGAAAGACAAGACAAGGCGTAGGGAGTTGATTCTTCAAATATTGGAAAGAGTTGGTTTAGAAAGGGAGCATTTTAATCGTTATCCTCATGAGTTTAGTGGTGGACAAAGACAAAGGGTTGGTATTGCTAGGGCGTTGATTTTGAATCCTAAGTTGATTATTTGTGACGAGAGTGTGAGTGCTTTGGACGTGAGTGTACAGGCACAGGTGCTTAATCTTTTGAATGATTTGAAGCGTGAGTTTGGTTTGACTTATATTTTTATTTCTCATGATTTGGCGGTGGTGAAATACATGAGCGATAGAATGATGGTTATGCAAAGGGGTGCTATTGAGGAATTGAGGGAGGCAGATGAGATTTATGCTAATGCTCAATCGGAATATACTCAAAGGTTGATAAGTTCTATACCTAAATAATCGAATTCTCGAAAATTATTCTTATATTTGCAGTTTTAAAAATATATATATTTTATGAGTTTCATTGAAATTAATTCCGAAATCGGAGAATTAGAGGGGGTTATTCTTCACACGCCTGGTGTTGAGATTGAGAGTATGACTCCTAGTAACATTCAACAAGCATTATACAGCGATTTATTAAATTTAAATATTGCATCAAAGGAATACGCCAACTTTTCAGGGGTATTGTCAAAGTGGACTAAGACTTATCAGGTAAAGGATTTGCTTTCTGAAATCTTAAAGAATAGAGAGGTTAAGACTAATCTTATTGATAAGATTTTAAAGGCAGAGAATAAGGAGTATTTATTTTCTGAGTTTATTGAGAAAGAGGCTGATGAACTTTCTAAAATTCTTATTGAGGGTTATAAGTATAGAGAAGGGGTTTTTAATCCTTTATATAATCTTTTCTTTACTCGTGATGCTTCTTCAAGTGTTTATGATAAGGTTTTAATTCACTCTATGTCAACTGATGTTAGGGATAGAGAAAGTTTTATAATGGAGGCTATCTTTAAGAATTATTTTAATACTGATACCATCAACCCAAGAGCATGTGATGGTGCTCATACTGAGGGTGGTGACGTGTTGATTGCAAGAGAGGATGTGTTGTTTATTGGTAATGGTTGCAGAACTAATAAGGCGGGTATTGATTTCCTTACTAAGTATTATGCCGCAAGAAAGGAAAAACAACATATAATCGTTCAAGAATTACCTGAAAAACCTGAATCTTTTATCCATCTTGATATGGTGTTTACTATGCTTGCTCAAGATAGATGTATGATTTATGAACCTATTATAAATAATCCTATTGGACAGTTTAAGGTTACTCATATTGAAATAGATAATGGACAAATTCATTATCATGAAAGAAGCAATATGCTTGAAGCAACTAAGAAACTTGGTTTTGATTTCAATCCTATTCTTTGTGGTGGTGATGATGAGTGGATGCAAGAGAGAGAACAATGGCACAGTGGTGCTAATTTCTTTGCTTTAGGTGAAGGTAAGATTCTTGGTTATGCTCGTAACACTCACACTATCGATGCTTTAAACAAGGCAGGTTTCGAGGTATTAAGAGCAGAGGACGTTTGCCAAGACAAGGTAAATATGAGAGATTACGAAAGATTTGTAGTTACATTTGATGCTGCTGAACTTCCTCGTGGAGGTGGTGGTGCAAGATGTATGACTATGCCTATTAAACGTAAAAAAGTTAACTGGTAATTTATAATACTTAAAAATGAAAAGATATAATCTAATAAATAATGTTTTGGGTTGGGTGATTTTTTTAATTGCTTCAACCGTTTACCTTATGACTGCAGAACCTACTGCTCCTTGGTGGGATTGTGGTGAGTATATTGCAACAGCAGATAAACTTCAAGTGGGACACCCTCCTGGAGCACCTACTTTCCAATTATTGGGTTCTTTATTCTCTAACTTTGCAGGTTCTGACACAAGTTTAGTTGCTTACACTATCAATGCTATGAGTGCTATTTGTAGTGGTTTCACTATTCTTTTCTTGTTTTGGAGTATTACTATGCTTGCAAAGAAATTAGTGAAGAATCAAGAGGAAATGACTACTGCTCAAATGATTGCAATATTCGCAAGTGCTGTAGTTGGTAGTTTGGCATATACTTTCTCTGATACTTTTTGGTATTCGGCAGTTGAGGGTGAGGTTTATGCGATGAGTAGTTGCTTTACTGCTATTTCGTTTTGGGCAATATTGAAATGGGAAGCAGAGGCAGATGATAGACATAATTTAAGATGGTTGATTTTGATTGCTTTCTTGATTGGTATTTCTATTGGTGTTCACTTACTTAACCTTTTGGCAATCCCTGCTATTACTTATGTTTTCTATTTCAAAAAATATCCTAACGTAGAGAAAAACAAGAAACGTAATTTCATTCTTGTAGGTATTATTTCTATGATTTTGGTCGCTATAATTCTTTTCTTTATAGTGCCTTATATAGTAATATTTGCAGGTAAGTTTGAAATATTCTTTACTAACTCTATAGGTCTTCCATTTAACACAGGTACAATAATCTATTTCGTTCTTTTGATTGGTTTACTTGTTGCAGGTATTCTGTATTCTATCAAGAAAGGAAAGGTTATTCTTAATACAGTTATTCTTTCAGTGTTATTTATCTTGGTAGGTTATACTACTTTCTTTGTATTGGTTATTCGTTCTAATGCAAATACTCCTATTAATGAAAATGCTCCAAAGGATGCAACTGCGTTATTAACTTACTTAAATCGTGAGCAATATGGAGATACTCCTCTTTTACATGGACAGTATTTCAACGCTATGGCAGTGGACCAAAAAGAGGGTTCTTCTAAATATATTAAAGACAAAGAAAACGGTAAATATATAGAGGTTAAGCAAAGAGGTAAGATAGTATATGAGTCTGATAAAACAACTATCTTCCCAAGAATGTGGAGCAATGATGCAAGTAGAAACCACCCTACTTATTATAAGATGTGGAGTGGTATGAATGAGGGGACTGACAGAACTCCTACTTTTGCTGAAAACTTAAAATATTTCTTCCGTTATCAAGTTAATCACATGTATTGGCGTTACTTTATGTGGAACTTTGCAGGAAGACAAAATGATATTCAATCTCATGGTATTCTTCTTTCAGGTAATGAACCTATGTCTGTAAGCAATGGAGAGAAAGACTTACTTCATGGAAACTGGATTACAGGTATTGATTTCATTGACCAAATGCGACTAGGTCCACAAGACAATCTTCCTGTGGATTTAGCAAACAACAAAGGAAAGAATAAACTTTTCTGCTTACCTTTATTGTTAGGTTTAGCAGGTTTGATATTCCACATAAAGAAAGCACCTAAGGATTCATTTGTAGTATTTTTACTATTCTTTATGACAGGTTTGGCGATAGTGCTTTATCTTAACCAACCTCCTGCACAACCAAGAGAGAGAGATTACGCCTATGCAGGTTCGTTCTATGCTTTCTCTATTTGGATAGGATTGGGAGTTTACGCTTTATATGAATGGACTCAAAGAGTTAAGAAAATAAAACCTGAGTTGAGAGCAACAATCCTTGGTGTTATTTGCTTATTGGCAGTGCCTGTTCTTATGGCATCAGAAGAGTGGGATGACCATGACAGAAGTGGTAGATATATGGCAAGAGAATTTGCAAGAAACTACCTTGAAAGTTGTGAGAAAGATGCAATCCTTATTACTTTTGGTGATAATGACACTTTCCCTCTTTGGTATGCACAAGAGGTTGAAGGAATACGCACTGACGTTAGAGTTTTGAACTACACTCTATCAGGAATGCATTGGTATGTGGAACAACTTTATAATAAGGTTTACGAAAGCGAAAAATTACCTTTCACATTAGATAAGAAGTATTATAGTTTAGGTTTAGATATCTCTTTGGTTACTCCAAGCAATGAAACTTATAGAGATATTAGAAGCGTATTGAAAGAATTTGACACAAACCCTAATACTACTACTTTCTCTAATGATGGTGATTCTGTAAAGGTTCTTCCAACTAATAATTTCTATATTTCTTTCAACAAAGCAAAAGCAGCAGCAAATGGTATATATCCAAAAGAATTAGTTGATGAACAAGAAGGTAGAGTTGAATTCTCTATCAATATTCCTGAAGAATATCGTTACGAACAATTAATTAGAAACGAGTTAATGCTTCTTGATATATTGGGAACTAACTGTTTTGAGCGTCCTATCTATGTGATGAATCCTCGTTACTTAACAAAGGTATTCCCTGATATACAAAAATATATAAGACAAGAAGGTATAGTTTATAGAATCGTACCATATCCTGCAGATGGAACATTTGATTACAACAAGACTTCTAAACTTTTCCTTGATAAATTCCAATGGGGAGGAGTTAAAGATAAAGGCGTATATCTTGAAGAAGCAGTAACTATCAACAATTCAAGAAGTATGCGTAATAACTTCTCTTTATATGCCAATAAACTTATAAATAATGGACATAAAGCAGAGGCAGTTAAAATACTTGATAAGTCTTTGATTGAGTTCCCAAGTTCAAAAATTCCTTTTGACAGATATGATATTATGCTTGCTGAAGCATATTTAAAGGCAGGTGCAATGGATAAAGGACAAGGAGTATTGAATGAACTTATTTCTTACTATGTGTCTTACGTTAAATATCTTGAACAATTCAAAGGCAAGAAAGCAAAAGCAGTTGAAGGAGAAATAACTCTTGCAATCTATGTTCTATCGGAATTGGCAAGTTTAGCAGAAAACTATAACTTAAAAGCAGAACTTGATTTAGCAAAATCTATTCCTATGGTTTCAGAAATAATGGAAACATATAAGGTAAGAGATTTAATGAACGAATATGCAGTGAAGTTAAATCAAGTAAATTCTATGGTTAATGTAGATAAGGCACAAGCAGAAGCAGTTTTATTGGAAGTTATTGAAGGATTGAATACTCAAATTCTTTCAACAGGTAATAATACTTTAATAGAACAATCTGCTCAATACTTTGGATTTATTTATAACATTGCTTACAGAAATTCTTTATTAAAGGTTCAAGAAGCATTAACTAAAAATCCAAAGATTCAAGAAGTATTAAACACTTTAATGGCACAACAACAATAAAAAAACTAAAATAAAGTATAAGAAATGAAAAAGAGCGATTTAATATTTATTTTAAGCACACTTATCGTAGTAGGAGCGTTTGTCTTTGTAGAACCAATAAACTCTTGGTTTATGTCATGGTCCTCAGCAAAGGATTGGCGTTATATGGTTTTAGCATTCTTTAAATTCGCAATTCTTGCAACAGCAGGAGAATGTATAGGACTAAGAATTAGCAAAGGAGTTTACAACGAAAAAGGATTTGGAATCTTACCAAGAGCATTTGTTTGGGGTATATTAGGAGTTGGAATTACAATTGCGATGACAGTTTTCGCAGCAGGTAGTTTCAAAGTATTAGGATATTTTGGATTAGACATCAATCCTTTAACTATCTCTCAAGAATCTTTTGGAGTTCAATTGATTTACGCCGTTACAGTTTCAGTATTGATGAATACTTTCTTTGCACCAATGTTTATGACTGTGCATAAAGTTACTGATACTCACATTCTACAAACAGGAGGTACATTAAAAGGATTCTTCTCTCCTATTCCATTTGGAAATATCATAGCAAACCTTAACTGGAAAGTACAATGGGGATTTGTATTCAAAAAAACAATTCCATTATTTTGGTATCCTGCACACACAATCACTTTCTTATTACCATCAGAGTACAGAGTATTGTTTGCTGCCTTATTAGGAGTTGCCTTAGGAGTTATTTTATCAATAGCAAATATGAAAAAGAAATAAAATTTTTTAGTTAATGAATAAAAAAATCTTTTTAGGTTTGAGTTTAGTTTGCCTATTCTCAAACCTTTTTTCACAAGAAAAGAAATTCGGTTTTGAATTCTATGGTTGGGTTAGTCCACAATATTTCATAAACTCTCACGAAATAGTAGAAGCACGTGATGGACAACTATCGCTTTACCCAAAACCTGCAAACTATGACGAAAACGGAAAAGACAGAAACCAAAATATAAATCAAAACTTTTCTGCCGCTGCAAGTCGTTTTGGAGCAAGAATATTCCTTAACGATGTTCTTGGAGCAAAGGTAGTTGGTAATTTAGAAACCGACTTTACAGGACAAAGCGATGCAAATATGCACCTATTAAGATTAAGACAAGCAAACGTAAAGATGAGTTGGGACGAATTAAGTCTTACAATGGGACATGGTTGGAGTGCATTTTGCGTTCCTGAAATGATGCCTGCAATGCAAGACTTAAACAACGGAGCACCTTTCCACCCATTTTCACGTCTTAATCACATAAGATTAGACTACTCTCCTATTAAAATCTTAAACATAGTTGCCACAGCAGGTTGGCAAAGAGACTACGCCTCAATAGGAGTTAATGGAGGAAGATATTACCAACAACAATCCTTTGCATCCTTACCTGAATTAAATCTTCAACTTCAAGTAAAAACTGACAATTTATTTGCAGGAGTTGGAGCAGAATGCAAAGAACTAAAACCAAGAAAAGAATTTGAAACTTCACTTACAAGTTTCGCTTACACAGCATTTTTAAATTACAAGACAAATAACTTAAACCTAAAAATGCAAGCAATAAGCGGAGGAAATCTTAATGATTATTGTATGGTGGGAGGATTTTACGAAAGAGTGAATTATGGTGTTCCTACCGGTGAATACACACCTACAACAGTCAATTCCCTTTGGTGCGATTTATCTTACAATCTTGGAAGAATAACTCCTGCATTATTCATAGCAGGTGCAACACACGAATTTGACAGAACAGAAACTCATACTTACGGTTCGGGAATGAGCATAGAAAACCTTTATCGTATAGCACCAAGAGTAGATTTCTTCTTAAACAAAGACCTGTTCTTTACCCTAACTCTTGAATACACAAACGTAAAATACGAAGACGCAGTTTGCAAAGACAGAGTTGGAAATTGCAGATTAGGAGTTTCTTTATTGTATAAGTTTTCTTCTAAATGAAAATAGAATTTTACAAATATCAAGCAACAGGAAACGATTTCATAATCATTGACAATAGAAATCAAGATATAAACTTAACAGAAGAAAATATTAGATTTCTTTGCCACAGACACTTCGGGATTGGAAGCGATGGGTTAATCATATTGGAAAATGACGACAAGACTGATTTCTCTATGCAGTTTTTCAATCCCGATGGTAGTGGTGGAATGATGTGTGGCAATGGCGGAAGAAGCATCGTAAAATTTGCAGCAGACAAAGGCATAATCAAAGAAAGTTGTTGCTTTATTGCCCCTGACGGACTACACTTTGCAACAATAAAAGACGACATCGTTAGTCTAAAAATGGTAAACCCTACCCTATTTCAAGCACATCAAGACGGATATTACATAAACACAGGTACATCTCACTTTGTTGTTTTTGAAAACTCCCTAAACGAAATCGACATAATAAAAAAAGGTAGAGCATTACGCTACGATGAAAGATTTCTCACCTACAAAGGTTGCAACGTAAACTTCGTTGAAGAAATCTCAGCAAACAATTTAAAAATCCAAACATATGAACGAGGAGTAGAAGACGAAACCCTTGCTTGCGGAACAGGGATTTGCGCCTCTGCCCTAACATATAGTGTAAAGAAACAACTACCTTACGGAATTCACACCATAAATCTTTCTGCCAAAGGCGGAGAATTACAAGTAAGATTTGAGAAACAATCCGACAATCAATTCAGCGAAGTCCACCTTATAGGAGAAGCAAAAATGGTATTCAAAGGAGAGATAAATATTTCTTTGTTTCAGTAATTTTTTTCTTTGTTTCAGTAAATTATTTCTTTGTTTTAATTTTCTAACTCTTTGTTTTATTCTTGTAATTCTTAGAGTTATTTTTTTAATAATCAAACATATAGATTTACCCCCCCCCGAAAAATTTATTTTCCTTGATTTTTATTTTGCGGAAATATAAATTCTTTGTACTTTTGCTTGTAAATAACATATTTTATTAACATAAAAAGATATTATTATGAAGAAAAGTTTATTAACAATCCTTGCTATTGTGATTGTAGCATTGGGAATGACAAGTTGTTCTACTACAAGTAAATTGCAAACTATGGATAATAGTTTAGTTATCCTTGATTCTGCGAACTTTGAATATGTAAAAACAATTAAGGAAGATGCTTCTGCAACTTATATTTTAGGACTTTGTGGAGGCAATCCTGAACAAAAAGCTATTGATAAATTGAAAGCTACTGCTAATTTACAACCTAACCAAGCCCTAACAAACTTTACTGTTACAAAGTCTTTCCATTCAATTTTTGGAATAGTAAACATCAAAACTATTACTGCAACTGCTGATGTTATTCAGTTCAAATAATTAAGATTTTATTTATTTTTTGATAATAAAAAAAACGAAGTCCCATTTTTGAGACTTCGTTTTACTTTTGTATATCTTAGAAATTATTTTTCTATTCTTATACGAGCATCTACTGCAACTACTGCTGTTGGAGAACCTAACAATGGGTTTAAGTCCATTTCTGCGATTTCTGGTGCTGCTTGTACTAATGCTGCAACTCTTGCTATTTGGTCTGCATACAAATCTTCGTTTACAGGGTCTTGTCCTCTAACGCCTTGAATTATCTTGTATCCTCTTAAACGTTTTATCATTGCTTTTGCTTCTGCTACTCCGATTGGTGCAAGTCCTGCTTGAACGTCTTTCAATACTTCTACGAATATTCCTCCTAACCCGCATAATACTTGGTGTCCAAATAATGGTGTACGCATTGCTCCTATGAAGATTTCTGTTCCAAATAACATTGGGTATGCTTGAACTGCGTAAGTATCTTTAATCTTCATTAATCTTTCAAACTCTGCTCTAACGTGTGCTTCGTCTTTTACGTTTAATGATACTCCACCTACGTCTGATTTGTGAACAGGTCCTACAACTTTCATAACTTGAGGATATCCTGTTTTGTTTGCGAAAGCAACTATATCTTCTACGTTATCGCTTGAAATATCTACTGCGTGGTTGATTCCTGCTGCGTCAAGTAATTCGTTCATTAACTTAACATCAAGGTATCCATCTTCGCAACGTGAGATGATTTCTCTTATCTTTTCTACGTCAATTTTTACTGTGTCTTCTTCTCCTGCTGGTTCTGGTGTAGCAACTATACGTCCTACTGCATTACCAAATACTGTTTCATCTGCGAAGTAAGTATTGCCCATTTCAACAAATTCTTTTACTTCATCACCTGCAACAAGTGTTGAAGGAAGTATTGGGAAGATTGGTTTTTTGCTTGTTTTCATTTTTTCAGAAAGCACTCTGTAAGCATCGTAAATTGGTGCTAAACCTGGTGTTCCGAAGATTACACACATTGCGTCTACGTTATCAAATTCGTTGTTGCAATAATCTATAATTGTTCCAAGTTGTTCTGGTGTTCCTGTTGCAAGGAAGTCTATTGGGTTACCAACTGCTGAACCTGCGAAAAGTTTTGAAAGTAATTCGTCTGCTTTTGCTCCTTCAATGTGAGGGATATTCATTCCTGCTTTGCTTAATGCGTCTGTTAGCATTACTGCTGGTCCTCCTGCGTGTGTTATGATTGCTATGTTTTTACCTTCGAATTGAGGATAAGTGAATATGTTACCTACTGTACAAAGTTCTTCTCTACCATAGCATCTTACGATTCCTGCTTTACGGAACAATGCATCTACTGCTACATCTGGTGATGCTAAAGCACCTGTGTGAGAAGATGCTGCTCTTGAACCTGCTTCTGATGAACCTGATTTAATTGCTGCTATCTTAACTCCTTTTGCTCTTAAACTTTTTGCGTGAGTAAGTAATTTTTGAGGATTTTTGATGTTTTCTATATACATCAATATTACTTTTGAAGAAGTTTCTGGGTCGAAACTTTCATCATGATATTCCAATAAGTCTTCTATTCCTAATTGTGCAGAGTTTCCTACTGCCCAGCAGTGATTGAAATGCAATCCTTGTTGCATTCCGATATCCATAATAAAGCAACCTGTTGCTCCACTACCTGTTATGAAATCTACTCCTTTAGGAGATGATTTTGGGAATGGTTTTGAGAATATTGCGTGATGGTGTGGTGTAAAGATACCTGTACAGTTTGGACCTATCAAGCAAGCTCCTGCTTTTTCTATTAAGTTTACTATTCTTAATTCTAGTTCTTTTCCTTCGTGGCTTTCTTCTCCAAATCCTGCTGATATAATTATAAATGCTTTTGTATTTTTTTCTTCTGTAAGAACTCTAACTGTTTCTTCTGTATATTTTGCTGCTATTGCTATAACTGCTAAATCTACTTGTGGAAGTTCGTTTACTGTTTTGCTACATTTTATTCCTTGGATTTCGTCTTCTTTAGGATTTACTACATATAATTGTCCTTTGAATCCACCTTCTATAATGTTTCTTAGTATTGCACCACCTGGTTTTGCAGTGTCATTACTTGCTCCTACAACTACTATGCTTTGAGGATTTACTAATTGCTTTGTTACTTTTGTACTCATATATTTTAATTTTATTTTTTATTCTTCTGTATTGATAGTTTGAATTGCACAATTAAATCGTTCCATTATCTTTTTTGCCGTATATTTATTCAAATCCGGCACTTCAACTTGTGGATATTCCTGTGTTGATAGGTAAATTCCACTTATTACTTCATTAGAAAAAATCGTTTTATTTGAATCTGTTATTGCATATCTACATTCTATCTTTTTGCCATTTGGAATCATTTCACTTAATTTTAATTCCACTTCTTTTTCACTGGCAAATTGAACATATATAACAGAGTTTTCTTCAATAGTTACGGGAGTTTTAGAATCTATTGTCAATCCTAAGCAATGTTTTTCTCCATCATAAAGATATTGAATACAGATTCTGAAATTTTCATAGTTAGTATTAACATAGTTTCTTTCCCCCTTATAAAGTGTCTTACCATCTTTCGTTTCTACCATTAGTTTACATGGAGTTTCCTGTGCGAAAGAGATTACTGACACAAAAAGCAATGCTATTACGATTATTTTTTTCATTCTCTCGGTTCTTTATTTATTATTTACCCATATAAATATATCTCTTGATACTACGTTTAGGAGTTTTTTCAAATTCCTCTTCTTGTAAGTAAACATTTGATATTTGTTCGTATGAAGACAATAGCTGATTTGTTTGAGTCTTAACTTGATTCTTCAATTCTTCTTGGCTTGCTGTTATATTATGAGAATCCAAGTAGTCTTGATCCAAATAAACTAAAGCAACTAACTTTCCATCTTCTTCTTTTACCAAACTTTCACTTACAATTTCTAAACTATTGATTATATCTTCTATTTCTTCAGGATATATATTTTGTCCGCTTGGTCCTAAAATCATATTTTTGCTACGTCCTTTTATATAAAGGTTTCCATCTTTATCTTTTATACCTAAATCGCCTGTTCGCATCCAACCATCTTCTGTAAAGGCTGCTTTTGTTGCTTCTTCGTTTTTGTAATAACCCATCATCACATTGGCTCCCCTTACAAGAATTTCTCCTGTTATCTTTATTTCATCAGGCGAGTCAATCTTAACTTCCATTCTTGGAGCAGGCTTTCCACAAGAGCCTAATTTATGTTCTTTCCAGTCAGCATAACAAATGATTGGTCCACATTCAGTCATTCCATATCCTACTGTATGAGGAAAACCTATCTTTTTAAAGAATGTTTCAACCTCTCTATTAAATGCAGCTCCTCCTATAATGATTTCATAGAATCTTCCACCAAATGACTCCATCAAAGTAGCAAGTATCTTACCCTTTATTATTGTATCTATAACAGGAGTTCTTAAAAGAAGTTTCATTTTTGTCTTATCCAATATTGGTTTTAGTTTACTCTTGTAAACCTTTTCTATGATAAGAGGTACAGAAATAATAATATCAGGTTTTATTCTTGCAAAGGCTTCTGCTATTATCTTTGGAGAAGGGATACGAGTCAAGAAATGAATATGAATACCTCTTATAAACTCAAATATCACTTCAAATTGCAAACCATACATGTGAGCCATTGGCAAAATAGAAACAACATTATGTCCTGCTTGTAAATTAGGCAACACCTCGCAAGCAAACATATAGTTACTCAATAATGCTCTATATGAAAGCATTACTCCTTTGCTCACAGATGTTGTACCTGAAGTGTAGTTGATTAAAGCTAAAGTATCCAAATTATCTCTTTGATAGTTTACATCATCTTTAGTAAATCCATTTGGATATTTCTTTGCAAACTCATTATCTAAGTTATTATACACTTTAGCGAAGTTGTCATCATTACAACTTACTAATTCATATCCTTGCATTTGAATAATCGCTGAAAGATGAGGCATATCCTCTGCTTGCAAACCTTCCCACACTACATCTCCAACAAATAACAATTTACCATCAGAATGATTTACCAAGTGCATTACCGATTCACTCTTGAACTCATGCAACAAAGGAACAGCTACTGCACCATAAGTAAGAGTTGCGAAAAAGACAACAGCCCATGCAGAGCAGTTTCTACCACAAAGAACTATCTTATCCCCTTTTTCAATTCCTGTTTGTTCAAATAAAATATGTAATTTAGCTATTTTTTCAGCTACTTCTCTATAATATATTGGTTCTTGTTTATAATCACTTAAAGCAGGTAAATCCCAGTTACTTTTAAAACCCGCAGTTATATTTGCAATAAAACTATCTGTGTACATAATATTTTCCTATAAAATTATGGGTTTATTCTGCAAAGATATAAAAAAAATAACATAAAAGCATAATTTAATATAAGTTTAGACTGAAAATCCCAAATAGTTCTTCATTTCAAAAAAAAACGATTCTTGATTTCAGTAAAACAAATCAAAGAAATAATTTTCTTAAATCAAAGAAATAAGTTATCTTTGCAAGATAATAGGAAAATAATACAACAAAAAAATAAATGCAATATGAGTAAAGAGATAACAATCGACCAAGCAGTCGAAATGATTAAAGACGGCATGACCGTAATGATTGGAGGCTTTTTAGCAGCAGGTAGTGCAAACAGAATAATAGAAGCATTAGCAAAAGCAGGACGTAAAGACCTTACAGTAATATGTAATGACACATCTTACCCTGAAAAAGGCTCAGGATTGTTAGTTGCATCTGGTTGCGTTAAAAAAGTAATAGCTTCACACATAGGAACAAACCCTGTTACAGAACAAAAAATGAAAGACGGGGAAATGGAAGTTGAATTAGTACCACAAGGAACATTGGCAGAAAGAGTAAGAATCGGTGGAGCAGGTATAGGAGGCTTTTTAACAAAAACAGGACTTGGAACATTAGCAGGCGAAGGAAAAAGAGTAATAGAAGTAAACGGAGAAGAATTTCTTTTAGAACTTCCATTAAGAGCAGACGTTGCTTTGATAGGAGCATCAGTTGCTGACAAATATGGCAACCTTATTTACCGCGGAACAAGTCAAAACTTCAACCCTCTTATGGCTACTGCAGCAGATGTTGTAATTGCAGAAGTAAAAGAAACAGTTGAAAGCATAGCTCCTGAAGCAGTAAAAACACCTTACCTATTCGTAGATTATTTAGTAAAATAACAAAAAAATAAAACATAAAAAAAATGGCAGCAAAATCAATAATAAGAATGAGAATGTCAGCACATGACGCTCATTATGGCGGAAACCTTGTAGATGGTGCAAGAATGTTAAACCTATTTGGCGACGTAGCAACAGAACTTTTAATCATACAAGACGGAGATGAAGGATTATTCTGTGCATACGACAATGTAGAATTTTTAGCACCTGTATATGCAGGAGATTACATTGAAGCAGTAGGCGAAATCACACACGTTGGAAACACATCTCGTAAAATGAAATTTGAAGCACGCAAAGTAATTGCTCCAAGAACAGACATATCAGATTCAGCAGCAGACGTATTGGCAGAGCCAATAGTAGTTTGTAGAGCAAGCGGAACTTGCGTAGTACCAAAAAATTGCCAAAGAAACAATAAATAATCAAGAAAAAATGGAAAAATTAATCATAACAGCAGCTATCTGTGGAGCAGAGGTTACAAAAGAACAAAACCCAGCTGTTCCATATACAGTAGAAGAAATAGTGAGAGAAGCAAAATCTGCAGTAGATGCAGGAGCTGCAATCGTTCACCTTCACGTTAGAGAAGACGATGGTACACCTACACAAAACCACGCAAGATTCCAAGAATGTGAAGAAGCAATTTACAAAGTATGTCCTGATGTAATCATCATTCCTTCAACAGGAGGAGCAGTTGGAATGAGCCCAGATGAAAGATTAGACTCAACAAACACTAATCCAATACCTGAAATGGCTACATTAGATTGCGGAACATGTAACTTTGGAGACGAAATATTCGACAACACAATGCCAACAATGCGTGCATTCGGTAAGAGAATGATAGAAAAAGGCATTAAACCAGAATACGAATGCTTTGAAATGGGACACCTTGACACTATTTTAACAATGGCACGCAAAGGCGAAGTTCCAGGACACCCAATGCAATTCAACTTTGTTTTAGGCGTACCAGGTTGTACTCCTGCAACAGTTAGCAATCTTGCTTGGTTAGTAAACAACATACCTGCTGGCTCAACATGGACCGTTACAGGAGTTGGACGTTCTGCTTTCCAAATGGCAGCAGCTGCTATTGCAATGGGCGGAAACGTAAGAGTAGGATTTGAAGACAACATCTACCTTTCAAAAGGCGTTAAAGCAGCTTCAAATGGTGAACTTGTAGAAAAAGTAGTTCGCATTGCAAAAGAATTAGGCAGAGAAATCGCAACTTCAGCAGAAGCAAGAGAAATCTTAGGCTTGAAGCCAAGAAAATAATTCTTTGTTTTAAAATAATAACTCTTGAAAAGAATTTCCTGAAATCAAGAAAGGATTTTTTCTTTTCAAGAGTTATTTTTATTTTTCTTTGTTTTTTTCAAGCGTTTCTTTGCTTTTATTGAATGATTACTTTCTTATTAGCAAAGCCCCTTTGTGTTTTTATTCTTACAATATACATTCCACTTTCAAGATGTGATACATCTATGGTTTCAATATTTTGTTTTCCCTCTTTCCTTAATACAACTTGTCCTAAACTATTATGGATTTCTATTTCTCTTATCTTGAAAGATGATTGCACTGTTACTACATCATTTGCAGGATTTGGCGAAACGTTAGAATATCTATCTACCGTAGCATCGTAGATACACATATCAGTAGTGTCATTAGTATTAAAGTTTATTCCATCTCCCAAAGTAGAGTCTGTTTCTGCAAAAATTGGGAAGAAATACATTTGACAGGTGTTTGGAGCTGCTGGACTTTCTCCTGATTCTATCGGTAGAAATTCATATCCTGCTGCACTAGATGGATGCTCACTCCATTGTACCCAAGCATCAGAAGAAATATCTGAAGAGGTTCTTACTAACGATGGATAATCAAAATAACATTCTTTTGTTCCTACAACATGAAGTAAACGAGTAGACGTATTCGTTACATCTTCCACTATATAAAACAATCCATTGACGTTTACAGGAGTATCAAAATAAAATTCAAGATATCCGGAACCATTAACATTAGAAAAAATAAAGTTAGAATCAATATCAATATCAACTATTTCTCTATCTAATGTTCCATTCATTATTTTTAATTTACCTTTTGGTATTGAATCATAATATTCTATCCATTGATTAAAATAGGCAGAAGACAAGCCTTCTGTTTCCCAAACAATATGTGATAGATTTGAATAAAAAATATCATAGGTGGAAAAAAGATGATTAACTCCTATTGCAACACCTTTAAGAGTTAATAAAGTATCTGTATAACATGGTTGCGCTCTATCAAGTGTACCAGAAATTGCTCCTGTTAATGAAAAAAAAGAATGTCCCCTTGTCATTCCATATCTCATATCTAATTCACCTGTTGAAAATAATGTCAGACCACAATTATCAATATCTATGTAATCGGGCAAGAAATAATCTTCAAATATGGTATCTGACACACTTTGTCCTTTTGTTCCAAAAGACAAAACTATAACTAACGCTAAAATAAATAATATTTTTTTCATATCTTTAATTAGTATTTAAAATATCATTAAACGTATTTTAATCTTGCTTTGATTGGATTTATTTTAACAATGTTTGCTCAAAGCAAGCAGGTAAGCAAACATCTCTATTTGCTTAAATTGTTTTTACAAAGGTAGGTTATGCTTTTAGAGTTTTGCATAATATTTTTAATAGATGCTACAAAGATAAAAATAATTCTTTGAATAAATAAATAGAAAAAAACAAAAAAAAGCGAAGTTTCTTTGTTTTGAAACTCCGCTTTCATTATTTGATGTGTTATTGCTTATCTAACAACTATCATCTTCTTAACTTGTTTTTCATCTTTGTAGTACATTGTGTAATAGTATGTACCTTCTGCTAAATTAAGGTTTTCTATCTTTATTTCGCTTCTACCTTGTGGGTAGTGTGAGCTTGTTTGATATACTACTTGTCCCAAGTTATTTGTTATTACCAATTCCACATTACCTGCTTCTGGAAGTGTGAATCCTATTGAAGTTTGGTTGTCAAATGGATTTGGTTGGTTTTGTTCTAATTCAAAGCTTGGTGCTGCAACTTCATCTTCCAATCCAACGTAAGACTTAACTACTACTATGTTTGTTGAGTCGTTTCTATGGTCTGCGTCGTATGGGTATTCAATCCATGCAATCAAGTTGTATTGTCCGTCTGCGTTCTTTGGTATTCTTTGGTCAAAGTTCATATAACGTACTAATGCTGGATTTGGTTCGTCATACTCCCAAGTGAATGTTTGAGTAATCTTGTTAGCAAAGTCTCCGTTTTGTACAAGGTGTGCTCTTACTTGTGTTGTTCCTCCTATCGTTCCTGCATTGTGTGCGATAAGTTGTACTTTACAATCTTCTGCTGCTGTTTGTTCTACAAAGATAGTGTCTGCTACTCCGTCTCTGTATCCCATATAAAGCACACTTGTTGTATCGTTTGCTCTATCGTTTTCGTCTGCTGCTGAAACGTATGCTGTGATTGAGTAGTATGGTCCGTTTGCTCTTGGAAGTTCTACATCAAACTTATGGTGTGCAAGTGTTCCTGATGGTACTATATTACCTAATCTGTATGTTTCTTCAATAACGTTTGCTATATCTCCATTGTAGTAGTATCCTACTGTCACATTTCCTATTCCGACTGAACTTCTGTTCATAAATGTCAATTGTACAGAAATATTATTTGGATCTGCATCGTCAATTGTTACATATTTTGCTTCTAGGTCTCTTGTTGCACTTGTTCCTTCTAATCGTTTGTATAGTGTATCGTTGTCATGATAGTAGTCTCCTTCTTGTCCTGTCCAACATTTCAAGTTTACTGAACCAAATGATGCTCTGAATCTTTCGTTGAAACGATAGATGTATTCGTCACCATTATACAATGGAGGTGTGAAGTAAACTGTTTCTGTTATGGTTGTTCCTCCTGATACTGTATATCCAACAGGCAATTCAGATACTGGATCTAATCCATAGTTCTTTATGTGGATTGCGACTTCTATATTATCATTTGATACTATTTGTTCGCCTGGTGATGTGATTGCTACTATTCCAACGTCTTTTTGTAGTGGTCCTATCACAACTGATACACAGCAAGAGTCATTGTCTGTATAAATGTCTGTTGGGTTTAATCTTGTGAATGCACATAGATTAAATGGATCAGGCATTCCTACTGCTAGGTATGTTCCTTGTGTGAATGTGTAGTGTAATGTATCTTCTGGTTCTAATCCTGCGTTTGTCATAGTTTCACAGATTGGGATATACATTCCTTCTGCCATGTAACAAACTTCAAAGTTATCTAATACTTGTGCTCCATAGTTCATTACACCGACTCTTGGATAGAAGTTAGATCCGTAATTTGGTAAGTCATTTGGTTCTAAGTTTATGCTTACAACCCCGGCATCTTGGTCACGTTTTGCTCTCTTGATTTCAAAATCGTCTATCGCAATACCATCGTTTCTTGATGTAGCACTCTTGAACACAAATCTGAATTGTAATTCGTTACCAAATAAGTGTGTGATTGATTTCAATGAGTACATTACCTCTCTCCATGTTGCTGTTGTTGTAAATCCGTCTTCTGAGTTATACCAGTTGTTTGCATTAGGATCATCAACGCCTCCTAGTAATACCCATTTTCCTTCCCAGTTTAGATATTCTATACGCATTGAAGTTCCTGTTGACAATGATGTTCTCATCATGAATGTCATTGTGTCTGGTTTTACAACTCCTATGTCAAATATTGGTGTGTATAAGTAACTTTCGTTGTTTGCAGGATATGTTCCTTCCAATTTTGTTTTCCAACAATTTGGTGCAGAATATGGTGCATTAATTTTACTGTTACTTGCTGCTGGTGTTCCAAATTCCCAACAGTTTGTAGGGTTAGATGTGTTCACATCGTATGCAAAGAAATCATCGTTTCCTTCTGGTTCATCAAAGTTTGTTTCGTATGGTACAACTACTTTTCTAAACACGTGAACTGTTTTAGTTATTGTATCATTTTCATGGTAGTTATCTCCTGCTACAGAAACAAATGCTTTCAAAGTTGTATTACCTAATGGTAAATCTACTTGTCCTAATGTTACTATTTCTGTTGCTCCTATTGGCAAGTTACCTGACCAGTTATAAACTTGCTCTGCATCTGAGTTTAATTGCCATGTTATTGTTGCTGATGTCAAGGCATCTAAACCTGCATTCTTTAATTGGACTTTTACTGTTTGTTGTGTTTCTGATAAGAATTGAGCTGGCTCTACAAAGCTTTGTAATTCTGCATTTATTTGTTCTGCTGTACGAATTAAAACTTTATAGTCTTCTACTTCTCCTCTTGATGGTGATACGGCTCCATTTGTAATTGTAGTTTCATTTCCACCTTGTGCTAAGATTACTCTCATTCTTGTTAAACCTGACAATGTGTTGTAAGAAACTGTTACTGGACTTACTATTGATTGTCCTGACCAAATGGTATCACTCATGATAGCTTCTGTTTCTGCAAAGATTCCATCTCTATTCCAATCCAAGAATACTTTTGCCCAACCACCAACTATAGTACCTGCTTCCATTGATGATGAGTTGTCGACTTGTACTTCTATTACATCTCCTACTCCTTTGAACAACACTGCTGGAGCAATTTCTTCTGTATAATCTGTGTATTTGTTTCCTGAGGCGTTAGAGGTTGATTCCATTGCTCCTAACTTAACTCTTGTAATGTCTAACGATTCTTCACCTCCTGGTGTTTGGCTTAATGTATAGACATTTGCTCCGTTCTTAGGTTTGATTAAAACATAATCACAAGTGTCATTCAATGCTGTATAGTCATTATCTGCATCTACCCATGCTCTTACTTTATAAGTTTTTGCAGGGTTTGACATATCTGCTAATTGATTGAATGCATAGATATATGGTTGATCTGGTTGAATTGTTGCAGTACATGTTTCTGTTACTATTATTTCTTCTGCTGTTGCAGGTGATGTTGGTTTAATACTATAAGAAATATTAAAGTTAGAAAGTGGTGTTGTTCCATAGTTTATAACATCTACTTTAATTGTATCTCCTAATTCCATATATACCCAACCTTCTGGTATTGGTTCTACAACTGCTCTTGCTGATGCATCTACTGCTGCTCTTGGATCTAGGTGAACTGTTACTGGTGTAAAGTCACTCGCACATGGATATGCTCCACTTGCATTTACCATTACATAGAATGTTGTATCTGCAAATAATTGTGTAGTTGTGTAATTTCTTGATGAGTTGTATGATGTTGGTGCATAGAATGGTGATGTAGCATATTGGTTAGAATACCATTTTATTGGAAGATTATTTACTTGTTCTGCTGATGGGTGTCCCCATGTTCCGTATGGTATAAAGTCATCTGTTACTGTTGGTGCTGGTGGTGATACTTTAGAGATAACTGTTTTCGCTGATGATAATGTGTCGTTATCAAATTTATTATCTCCTACTACTTTTACTATTGTAATTAAGTGTAATGTATCATCTGTTGCATCTGTTGGATAGATGTTTGATGTTGTGTTGAAAGTATATGTTAATCCTGCTCCAGGTTGTAGGTTATTGAATGTTACTCCGTTTGTTTGGTCTGTGTATGGGAATGTTAGTTGTTCTGTTACCATTTGATCTGGTCTTTCTGTAAAGTAGTATTTTACTTCTATTGTATTATTGGAGTTAACCATATACTCCCCTATGTTTTTAACCTTTGTTTGAACTGCGTAATTTGTTAGATTACAACGTTCTGTTGTTACAACTACTCCATCTATCTTAAGGTCTGTTGATGGTATAGTTAGGAATGATGTGTATGCTGTATCGTTTGTTACTGTTGTGTCATCAGGTAATGTTGTGTAAACATACAAGTATAATTCTTCATCATTGTCATAGTTTAATGGAGGAGTAAATGTGCCTTGGAATGTAAATGTTGTAGTTTCTAATGATGCTAACATTCCTGTCCAAGTTTCTGTCATTTGTTGAATAATATCTGTAGAGTCTTGGTGATATTTTAATACTGCTGTTACATCAACTGAACTGATAGAGTAATTACCAAAGTTCTTTATTTCAACCTCTACTGTCAAAGGTTCACTTTCTATGTATTCATCTCCTTCAACTGGTTGTAAAATTGCTGGGATACCTGTGTCTGTACTTGTAAACATATACTCGTATGCACCTATTGTTGGTTTTGGAGAAATTGGTCTTACATTGTTTTCTATATCAACATTAACATCATCTAATGGTTCTGCAGCTCTTACTATATCTGTTGGCCATCTTAATGATAAGATTGAGTCGTTTAGGAATGCATTTTCTATTGATAATGATAAGTTATCCATTCCGTTTGCTGTTTGAAGAAGTGCTAATGTTGCTTTATCTCCTCCCCAGTTTGCAAACTTACTTCCGTTTACTGTATAGTTATTTGTGTTAGATAATACAACTTGTGTTCCTGGTGATGTTACATAAATAGCATAACCTTTTCCTTGATTGTCAAGGTTGTTGTTTCTTATTCTTATGTTTGCTCCTTCTTCTCCTACTGTCAATGCTCTTGATTTAGCACTATTTGTAGAAGTCTTCATGTATACAGTATTGTAATACAAGTCAACGTGTGTTACATTGTTTATAGAGATACCATAAGATTCAAAGTTTGTACTTACATTTGGTCCTACTAATGAAACTGCATTGTTTGCAATTTTTGCTGCATTGTTTTGTGTAAATGTAGAGTTAGTTAATTCTATACCGACTCTTTCTGCAGAACCTTTTAGTAAGAATACTCTATTAGACATTACATTTAATGAGCCACTAATTTGTGATAACTTAACTGCTGTTAATTCTATTTTTGAAGTATCTGTACTGAATGCATTAGCATTTATTTGTAGGTTATTTACTTGAGATAAGTTAAGTGCTGTTACTCCAAAGTCATAGAATCTGTTGTTCTCAATATTTAAGCTTGTTATAACATCGTCTGTTTTTATTTGATTAGCTGAACCATAGAAGTTGTTATTTGTAAATGTTATAGAGTTACTATTCTTTAAGTTAAATAAGTCTGGCGTTACAGAGTGTGGTGTTGCGAATGTTACTTGATTGAATGTAATATCTGAAGCGTTTGATACTTTTATTATTGCTGCAGATGTTGTATCTGTTGCAGATATTGTAATATCTTGAATTGTTATTCCAGATACAGAGTCTAATGATAAAACATATTTTTCATTTTCATCTGCATTATTTGCTGGAGTGTATGTTATTATTGATTGCTCTGCTGTAGCTTCTCCTCTTATGATTACATAGTTTTCTGTTGACAATCCAGCTATACCTGATATAACTAATTGTTCGTTATATGTTCCTTGTTTTAAGATTGCTTCTATCGGTCCACAAATACCTGAAGTCTTTAATACATCTAAGAATGCGTTTACTGTTGCATAATCGTCTGTTGCATCAGGACCTATTGTAACAGTTGTTACACCTTCTGTATTTCCTAAACAAGAAGAAAGGTTAGTTGTAATTGTATCATTGCTTGTTTCTGCATCGCCTTGTACTGCTACCCAAGCTACAATTTCAATTGCTCCTGAAGAGAATGTGTAGTTTCCTATATTAAGTAATGTTGTTGCATTTGAAGCTAAGTTTCCTGTCCAGTTATATGGAGTTTGTGTTGTTCCATTAACTGTCCAATTAATAGTTGCAGTTGTTATCTCTGAAGAACCAAAATTCTTTAATTCTACTTCTACTGGTGTTGCTACTCCTGCTAAGATATTTGTTCCTGCAAGTGGTGATTGCATTGATACTAAACCTGCATCTACTGCTGGTGGATTTGCCACTGTTACTATCACATCTTCTCTTGGAGATACACAACCAAAACTACTTAAATTAAATTGAATATTTGGTCTTCTTTGTGATACAGTTGTTGGTGCTCCTGTGTATTCACATGCATTAGTATTTGCGTTACGATAAGATATAGTTGAATTGTAGTCTGTTTCTGTTTGTTTTACTTTTACTTTTCCTGTTGTAGTTGTAGTTTCAAAACATATTTGCACCACTATATTGCTTTGTCCATCATATTGGAAAGGCTCTGCAAATTGTATTGTTTCCCATCCACTATCTGTTGTTGTTAAAGAAATAGAACCAGAATATACTTCTTCTAATCCGTTAATCCATGTTGTTATATCATTTTGAGATGTTGTACCTATATGCACTTTGTATGTAGCCATTGTTACATTGGCATTAACATCATCGATATTGAAAGCTATACTATTTATACGGCCTTCTGTTACTCCTGCTGCATTAAGTTCATTTGCTCTAATTAAGTATTGTTCTTTTGCTTTCTTAGTTGTGTATGCAAATGGTGCAGGGTTAGCTGCAACTGTATTTAATATAGTTCCTGTTCCTACTTGCTTATCTGATGATTGTTCAATAATTGATGCTACATAGAATGTATCTGTTGCATAAAGTATTGGTGTTGTATAATCTCCTCTTATTAATTCTGTTTCTGTATATGGGTCATCATACCAAATTAACAAATGTTGACTTGTCGCTGTAAGTGTTGTTTGTTCTGCATAACCTATTGATTGATCCGCTGCTACTGGTGCAGAAGGTGTCAATAGAGATGTAATTGATGACATTGATGTGTCATTTGCATGTAAAACATCTGTAGATAAACTAGTGTAAGCTTTTAGTTCAAATGCTCTTGCTGCTGTAGTTGCAGAAAGGTTAATTGTTGAACCTAATACAAATTCTACTGTATCGTATGGCGCTATACTTGAAGTATAAGAGTCAGTTATAGTTGAAATCAAGGTTCCGTTTTCATAAAGTTCACATACAACTGGGATTGGATCTGAACTTGCTTGAATACCCATATTAACTATATTAACCTTTACTTCTTCATCTATCAATGTACAAGCAGATTCTGTGTCTACTCCATTGATAGATACTGCTACTACTCCTGGGTTTACTTCAGGAATTCCTGTTACATTTACATTATATACTGTCTTGTAACCATAACATCCATTATCTTCTGCTATTAATATTGTAGGGTTTAAAGTTCCTATTGTCATAGGATTTGTTGCAGAAGAAACATACCAACTTGCTTGATCATTACCAGTTGCTGATATTCTAGATATACCAGCTTTTCCTGTACAATCTAATGATGTAGAAGCTCCTGTCCATACACTAGAAGGAACACCTATTGATGCAGGGAATGTTGCGCCATTTAAAGCAACTGCATCTATTATTACTCCTTGTGCATTTTCAATAAATGCACCTAATTTATTTGTTTGAGAAACAGTTCCTGTTCCTATACCTAACGCCAAATCTGTATCTACTGAACTTTGAGCTTTATTCAATAAAGTTACAGTTTGACCTGGTGCTAATACGAAGTCTGCTGGAAAATCATAAGTTTTTGTTATACTTGTACCTAATTCTTGATTTGCATTAGCTTTTATGTACTTGAACTTGTATCCTGCCATATTTGCAGCACCATTTCCAACATTTGTGATTTCAAATGCATTAGCTACGGTCACCCATGCTGGTAATGGATTTGTCAAACCTTCTGCTGTAGTAGCTTTTGAAAGTTGGACTTCTGTTATCTTAATACTTGGCACTTCTGATTTTTCAGAGAAATACAATGTAGTATCCGCGTATAAAACATCTGTTTGTAAAGAGTGTGATTTCAAGAAAGGATCTGTATCATTTAATGTATAGAACCAATAAACAGAGTCATTAGATTGAACATTTAATGTTGCTGCTGTTCCATAAGGTACATTTATTGACATATCTGCTCTTGCAGGTATTTGATGGCTTGAGAAGACTTTTGCAATAGTTGTATCGTTAGACTTAATTGTATCTAATGTAAATGAACTCCATGCTTTCAATTCTATTTCCAAATCTTGTGTTGGCGCAGAGAAATCATGAGTTTGTGTAAAGTTAAAATCATATTCTACGTTTGGTTGGATTGGATGAGTTACCGTACCTGTTTTAACAGTTGAGTTACCAACTTTATAGTTCATTGTAACAGAGTTTGCAGGTATAGTGTTATCACTTATGTTTTTAAATTTAACAGTAACACTTTCTATTCCAAAATCACAACCAGAATATGAAGGAGTTCCGTCAAACATCACATTGTAAGTTCCGTTATTTGGTGTAACAGACATTACATATATATTATTTGTAGGAGGCAAAAATTCTAAAGCTCCTATACAAGGAACATTAGCTCTTGGTCTTCCAAAGAAGTCATCTGTGATTTGAGTAATTGCAATACCTTTTCCACATAAGAATGTGCTTGTTGTACTCAAATCATTCCAAGCTACAAATAATGGATTTTCTTCATAATGAGAGTTTGTTTCGTTTGTATAAGTTTGCCAAATAGTAGGGCTATCTACAGTTGAACTTCCATAATAGAATAAGTAAGGAGCATTTTCACCTGGTATTTTATAGTATAAATTGTTTGAGTAAGCAACAGATTGAGGAGTAGTTGGAGTTGTTTTTACTGCATATCCACTTAACTCACTTACTAATATATTATTCTTTGATTGTATATTAGAGATGTTTGTTCCTGTATAGCCTAAGTTAAAGCCTATTGCATTAGCATCAGTTCCTAATGCATATACATTATTATATGCTAACAATATATTTGTACCAGAAACTAGGTTCACACCATAAAGGGTAATTGGTGCATAACTAAAAACATGATTATTTCTTATACTTATCTTATTGTTTGCTATCTTAGATATTGTTCCGTTAGGAATATCTGATAAGATTATACCACTAACACCTGATAATTTAAATTCATTCTTATTAATATCAAAGCTCTTACAAGAAGATAACATTATAGCGTAATAATTTGAAGATATAGCTCCCATATCATCTGGGAACATTGTTGTAAATTTATTATTACTTATTATCATGTTTTTGTTCAAAGAAGCATTGATTGCATTATTAGTAATATTAGTATTATTAGCAGGAGTATGCATATTTACTATTTCAAATTCAGAATTCACTATTTCTATTCCATCAGACATAGAAAGGTCTGACATGCCTTGTATATCAATATATGTTGTTGCTGGCACAGAAAAAATACATGAATCTATTTTTATATTACTTGCTGCACTTAAATTTAGAACAGAAGTTAATCTTTGAGGATAAGAACCTAAATGAGTAATATCATCTGGTTGATTTGTCGCAGAATTAACTCTACTACCAAACTTACAATCTTTAAATGTAATATTCGATGTAGTTAAAGATGCTGTAACTATTCTTGCATTATTTTCATAAGAATCAGCAGCTCTAAACTCAATATTATCAAACACTAAATATTTACATCCAGACAAATCAATATTAGCAACACTTACATTTGTAGGTTGTAATACTTTTTTAGCCGTTGTTGAACTTGTGAAAGTGATTGTATTAGTAGCAGAAGCCCCATTAATATTTTGAGGGAATACTAATTCTTCTTTCAATTCACTTTCAGGCAAAGCAATCTTTATTGTTGTTGGACCACTTACACCAGAACATTCTAACATCCTAAATGCTTCGTTGAAATTAGAGAACTGTCTATCAGCAGCAACTCCTGTCAAAGCACCAATAGAATATATACCACTCATAGGACCAGCAGATACAACAAATTCATATCTTGCAGTGTCGTTATCTTGATTCCAGTCTATGTTTGGTTCATTAACACTTGTTATGATAGTTAAATATCTATAACCAGGTGCAATATTCATATTACTTGTTACAGTAAACGCAACTGAATCTCCTGATGCCAAGTTTCCTGTCCAAGTAGCAGTACCTGAAGTACCATCATCAGCAGAATAATTTACTACTATTTCGTTTAATGTATTAGTACCTTCGTTTCTCAAATAAACTATTAAAGGAGTATTTGTAGTTGCACAATTTCCAGGAGCAACTAAACCTGATGGAGTATTAGACAAACCTGGGTCAATAGGCAAATTACAATTATCTACGAAATCAAACTTAAAGTTAGGTTTGTAGTTCATTGTTTGACCTGTTTCAGGGAATTGAGTTGTACAAGCATCAACTGGTGCATCTGTTGTCTTTTCATATTTGTAGGTAACATTGTCTCCAGAAGTAGAAATACACTCAACTTTTGTTACACCACCTACGTTAGTCGCATCTCCCCAACAAACTTTAATCAAGATATCACTTATACCATCCCATATAAAAGGTTCAGAGAATTGCATATAATGCCAACCTATAGGAGGATTTATATAAATTGGTTCATTTATAACATTAGTTAAAGTTGTTGCACTATATTGATATCTTGGATCCATTTGGTAATCTGGATCTATATTACCTATATATAGTTTAAAGTTAGGCATTGAGAAACCTGCCGCAGCTTGAGTAAGATTAATACTCAATCCACCTATTTCTCCTGATGCATAACCTGCTGCAATCAACTCTTCTCTTGAATATCTAATTTGATATAAAGCAGCTCTTGCATTTGTTTTAAACACCATTTCTTGAGAAGACAATCCCGTAGTACTTATTTGATCGTGTCCAACGTAAGGTCTAATAGCTGTATATGTATTATAATGTCCATAAACATAAGGGTAAGTTAGTTGATTACCTTTCAAGTCCTTTATAATTAATCGCCACCTTGTTTCACTACCAAATCCATTAAAAGGAATTGAGCCCTCATAAATATTTTGATTAGAAGGGTCTTTAGTTAAATTAACTTGATTAGGAGTAGTTTCATCATCATTAAAATATTCTACAACAACGGCATCTGCATCTACTGACATCGCACCTTGTGCATCACGAATATCAAATCTCAAAGGCACGTCCGAACATGTAGGATACATTTCCAAAGAAGGATATTGAATTAGTTGTTTCAATTGAGGAACTCGGACTTCATCACCAGGAACATTTGCTACATACAATCTTATATCATCTAAAAACCAACCTGTAAAATTCGCTGCTGAACCTGTACTTGCAGGTATAATAAATCTAATCTGAACACTTGTTGCAGTTCCCCCTAAAGTACTAAACAAATAAAATATTTCATTTTTCCAATACGATTGGTCTAAATCTCCAAGTGGCACAGAAGTATTTCCAGGCCAATACATAACCTTGTTAAACTTACCATTGAAAGAAATATAACCAGCACCATAACTCGCATCATAACAGTTTGGCATTTGCACCCCTGCTAAATTAAGAGTTTGCCAAGTACCATTAGGTTTCTTTACTTCAACTCTACCACCCTTTTCGTTTTCCAAAATAGGAATATGACTAAACTCCAAACGAGTTGCACAACCCGGAGTAATCGTAAACTCAGGAGAAGTAATAATAACTTCTGAAGAAGCTGGAGTCATTCTTAAAGACTTTGTTCCTGTTGAGGCAATATCCGATGTAACTCCTATACTTGATGTAGAAGATACAGTCCAACCAGCAGGAATACCTTGTTCAAAATCGACATGCGTCAATAAGGTAGGGCCTTGCGCCAAAGCCGTAAACATCGATAGAAAAATGCTGACGAAAGCAGCTAGTAAAAATTTTTTCATATATAACAAATTTTTATTTTTTCAATAATATAGTTTTATCCAATTCTAATAAATCAACTCGCAAATTTACAACAAATTTCTTTTGTTACAAATTTTTCTACCACTTAAAGACACTTTTTTGCCCCATTTTGTTTTTTTTAAGAAAGCAACATCAAATAATTCAATAATATTTTATACTTTTGCCTTATGAAAAGGATATTAATTACATTTTTAGTCACACTTTTAGTTAGCGCAGTAGTTTATTCACAAGAAACAAATAAACTATTACTTGAATACAAAACAAATTTTCAAAAGAATGAAATTGAAGTATTCGTAAACCTAGTAGATGGTAAAATAAACACTAAAAAACCTTTCTCTTATTACAAAAAAGGAAATTACGAAAATGAAATCTCTAAAAAAGAATTAAGAAAAGACTTTCGTTTAAAATTAAAATCCAACAAAAAAGTTGGAAAAGATTGTTATTTCATACAATTAAATGGATTCAAAGACTTTAAAATTAACGCCAACTATACAGATCACTCAAAGACAACAACTACATTTTGGAGAGAAGGAAAAACGAATAACGACATAAGAAAAATAACATTCTATTACAAAGATAAAGAAGAGAAAAAGTTAGACGTTATCCGATTAGAATGCAAACACATTCCATTAGGAAACACAATGTATTTTGAATTTAAAAAATAATAAATAGAGATGAAGAAGATTTTAGTAGCAATCGTATTATTGTGTTCAATAGGTTTATCAAAAAACTCAAATGCACAAAGAATAGAAGAGGCTTGTAACATAATAGCAACAAGCATAGTAGATGCTCAATACAAAGAATTCACAATTGATGGCTCAGCCTATTTGTCTTACATCTGGACCGACAACAAAGATTCAGAAACAACAATGCAAGTAGACTTAACACAAGTAACTATTTCAAAAGACATAACTCGTACAGGTTATAAAGTATGGTTAAATTGCCTTGACGGAGTAAACTGCATAGTTGAAAAAGGGAAGATAAAAGACAATGAAAACTATTACAGTGAATTTCCTCGCACTTATCTTCCCGCAAAATCTGAAAGCGATATGGATGCGATATTCTATCAGTTAGAATATCTCCTAAAACTTGGCAACGAAATTAGATAACAAGAACTTTTGATTTAAAGACCTTATCATTAAATCTCACGATAACAATGAAATTTCCCTTTTGTCCACAAGATGAAAGGGAAATTTTTTGTCCCGCCTTCACGCTTACTTGCTTTTCATTTATCATTTTACCATTAAGATCTATCAACTCAAGTCTTACAACATTAAAATCTTGTTTGAAAAATATAGAAACATCATCTATTGCAGGATTAGGATTGATTGTATAAAACTCTTGGGTTGATTGTTCAACCTCTTCCAAAGAAGAAGTAATACCTTTCCAATAATTGATACTATCAAACACTACCCTATTTGACGTAGTCTGCAAAATTGTAGCATCATCCATTGTCATTCCACTTGGCACATAATTAGTATTTACCTTTCTATCTGTTATCATCGTAAAGAAACTACAAGCAGCCAAGAACGAACCTTGAATAGATGGATGAGAATTATCAGAAGAATGCAACACCATATCAGGATAATTCTCCAAAAGACAAGACCAAGTTGCCCCTACAGGAGAAACCCAAGACGAAAAATCATTTGCCATCAAGCAATAATTATTTCTCAAACGATAAGACATAGATTCATAAGTGCAAAACGGAGGATAATACTGACAATTCACTTGGTCGCCATATCTATAACCCCATGTCATATAAAACAAAACCTTTACATCAGGATTATACAACTTTGCAATAGAATCCAAAGTCTTTGC
>JAGCJW010000027.1 GCA_017647785.1 Bacteroidales bacterium
CTCTTGATTTTTGTCAATTTTTTTGAGGAGATGAGGTGTTTTTTATTAAGAAAAAGTGTTTATTTATATTTAATAATAGAGAGATTTGCCTAGTCTAAAAAGAACAAAAAAGAACCAAAAAAATTTTGCTACTATCTAAAACATTCATAAATTTGCTTGCGAAATGATAAACCCTAAAAATAGGAGGAAAAAAAGGAGACAAAGAATAATTATTATTAAGACTTAGTATTTTAATACGACATATAAAAGCGTTTTTGCTTATATTGGATTGTTTGAAATCTGGAAAATTTCACAAAAAATTCACCAATAAGATAAGCGGAAAACGCTCACGAGTAATATCGTGGGCTTTTCTTATTTGGTGAATAGGTATTCCAGAACCTCAAACAATCATAAGAAAAAAGTCCCACGTTTTTTTATGCCTTGAAGTCAAAGAAAGAAAATAAGTAATCGCCATTTGGGACTTGGGCAAAGAAAGAAAAATTTTATGTATATAACAAAAGCAAATTTTAGAAGAATAATTCATGAAATAGAAACGCCAGAAGATTTTAAATTAGATGATATAATTTTGTGGTTAAGTCCTAATGGAAGTGATTTTTATTCTGAAGATGAATCTTGTCTATTTTCAAAAATGTTTTCTAAGAAAGAAAAAACAGATATTTTAGTATTTAAGGCTTGTTGTAAAGGTGATTATGAATTATTTAAAAATTTTTATAAAAAAATAGAAGAGCCTGATGATTCTTTTACGTATGTAGAATCAGAAAAAAGTCCATCTTATCATCGTGATAACAATTGTATTGCTATGAAATCGGATTTTAAAGGCATTCTTATTCCACAAGAAATACACGAACAAAAGAAAGAGGAGGAATTTAGGCAATACTGGTATGATAATACGAAACTTCGAGAAGAGAAACCAGATATTTTTCTAAAAAGAATAAATGAAAAATTTTCTCTTAAAGTTTCTATTAAATCAAATGAAATAGTATCTCGTCCAAATTCTGGAGTTCATATTGTTTGTGATAATCGTTCTATATTAGAGATAAATAATAATATAAGTAGAGTATTTAAAGAATTGATAACGTATATAGAAGAAGATAGAGATAAGAGACTTTATATCTGTATGAATTTTGGTTATCTTTCTTGGTTAGGAGATAAAAAAAGTGAAATAAATACTGTTCTACCTTCATGGTGTACCCAGGAAGAGGTTAAAGATATTTTGTCAAAGTTACACTTTTATAAAAAAACAATAAAAAGGGAGTTGGAAAATTTATATATACGTAAGTATATTCCAGATTTGAATTTAGAAGATAGTCTGTTAAAAAGTCTTGGTTTTAAACCATGTTATGTATGTTGCAAATAATATAATAATGTTGTGAATTTAAAAACAAATGTATAATGTCTCTTTTAGATAAAACAAAAAAAGAATTGATAGAAATTATATTAAGAAAAGATGATGTTGAAAAAAATTAAGCAAAGCTTTGAAATAGATAGAAAGTAAATATGAAAGTACAAATGCAGAATGTGAAACAATAAGAGAAAATATCTTGTAGTAAAGCAAAGAAAAAACTCAAAATATTAAAAATGTTATTGTTGTTTTCTGTAATTGTACTAATCTTTAATTTAGTTAATTAAACAAACGTAAAAATAAATATGGAAAATTATAGAATGACTTTACAAGAGTATTTAGACAAATATGGATGTCTTAAATCTGGAATGATTGCAAAAAGTGTGCTTATTAATAAATTAGAAATATATGGTTTTGTTAATTGTAGTAAAGAAATTTATGATAATTACAATTTCAGAGATGTATTTCAAATAGTAGTTAATAAATCCTCTACTAGTCAAATTATACAAAGTAATTATATTTATCAAGTCGTAAATATTGAGGGGAGATCAGAAGGTATCGTATCTCCAATATATAATCGTTTGACAACGAGTGAAAATAATATAGAAGTGGATATAAAACAGTTATATATACCTAATCTTATCAATAACACTACTTATAAAAGGATTCGCTCTAGATATAAAGATGGTAATAAACCAATTCAACTAACTAAATTTGAACAAAAAACACTTGAACAATATTTGGAAATATCCATAAAAGAAGATAAATTAATGGTGGTTATTCATAACGGAGATGTTTTGTGTCAAAATAATGATGATACGATAAAGAGTATAGGAGAGGAAATACTTGTTGTGTGTAGATATATACATGATTTAACAGGAAATATGTGCTATACGCAATATGGATTAGATGAGCTTACTATTGAAATTCCATAAAAGAAGGGCTACATTATTAATAATATAGATTATGATTTTTGAAAGTTTATCACAACAATTTAATTTTGGAAAATTTAAAGGGTCTGATTTAGGTGAAGTTTTAATATGTCAGCCAAGTTATATTGAATGGGTTATTAAGAATGTATCTGGTAATGTATGCGCATTTTCTGATGAAGTAATAGATGAAATAAATTTAATATTTCCAAATTTTATAATAACGCAAGAATTGTTTTATTTGATTAAACAGCGACAGTATGAATATAAACAGCGACAGTATGAATATGATAACACTGAAGATGAGTATTATTATGAAGATGAATGTTATAGAGATGATTTTTATCAAGAAGAAACTTATGAGCGTTATAATGGTTCTTATGCGCAAGATGTAATGGGGTATAGTGATGATGATATTGATACTATTTTTGATGGAGATCCATTAGCTTATTGGAATATTGATTAAATATACTAACAATGAACTTTGATTAAAAATTACAGAATTTATGAGTTTAAAAGAAATTTTTGGATTACGAAAAAGAAAACAAAAAACGGAAAGTGAAAAAGAAATTGTTTTGAATGAAACAATTCAAGGTGTGTTTTTTGGAGTTCCTTTTGGTGCAACAGTAGATGAAGTAATAGAAGGCTTTGCTAAATACGACCTTATTCCAGATGGAGAGATGCAACGTGAAAGGTTATATTTTGTATCAAAAAAAACAGATTGCATTTGTTTTGGAGGATTTGCGTTTGTATTTGTTGAAATAAGGTTTCATAATGGACGATTTTGGCAAATAAAATTCTTTAATTCTTATGGGAATGAAAAGGATGCAAAAAGAAGCACAGCTTTTGTCGTGGATAGGATTTCTGAAAAATATAAGATGTGCGACAAAAAGATATTTGATAATGATACGTATTTGTCATCAGTATATGGAGTATCAATAGATAAAAGGCGTGTGGCTGTTTCAACTGTGAATATGGATGGAGTGTATGGTTCTTTATTAGATTATTCTGATATTAGTGTTACTAATAATGAACTTTAATTAAAAATTACAGAATTTATGGGCATAAAAGAAAAATTTAATTCAATCTTAGTTAGTTTAGGATTGCGAGAAAAAGAACAAGAAGATACAAGTGTAAAACCAGAAGATATTGTTTACAATGAAAATATTCAAGGAGAATTTTTTGGAGTTCCTTTTGGTGCAACGAAAGAAGAGGTAATAGAAGGCTTTGCTAAACATAACCTTTTCCCAACCAAAGATAGTGAGACTAATGAACTTGTTTTTCGTGGACAACTTCATGAAAACGGAATTAGTTTTTATGGGTTAAATTTTGGAGGTTTTACATGGACTCAAATAATTGTGTATTTTTCAAACAATCGTTTTTATTATATTAGGTTTATAGCAGAACATAATGATAAGGAAAGAGCACTGCGTAAAGGTGCTGCTGTTTTTGAGAAACTTAGTAATGTATATAGAATGTATGGTCTAAAAACAGAAGATCCAAGTGTTCTTATTAAACACACAGGATTAGGAAAAACTAGTAGACAAGTTTGGTTAGAATGTAATTCTTGGCTAACACCGGCAGAGAATGTAATAGCTAATGTTTTTTTAGACTATTATGATGAAAATTTTTATACTGAAAACAATGAGCTTTAAGGCTTTTTATTAACTCTACACCAAAGAAAAACGCTCGTAAGTCTTTGAAATATTTTGACAAACGAGCGTTTTCTTTTAAAGTCTTAAATCTTCTTTCTTTTATTCTTGTTTACCATATCGTCTTGTGCCATGATAGAGTTCAAACTTGCAGAACCTACATTCAAGATTAGAATTATAGATTGGAATCTTTTTACTTGGTTTTAAGCCAATTCTTTTCAAAGCTTCAAAGTCCGAAGAAATAACCCAAGCTTCATTTCCTTCGTGTTTTGATTTCAAGGCTGTACCTATTCTGTCATATAATGCGAAAATGTCTTCTACATCTATTCTTTCGCCATACGGAGGATTAGTAATAATTAGCGTTTTTCCTTGTGGAGGTTCTTGTTTTTCTATTTCGCAACGGAATAGTGTTATGTCCTTATGTAGTTTTGTTAGCTTTATGTTTTCTGTTGCTTGTGCTATTGCAGAAGCTGAAAGGTCTGAGCCCCAAATTTCGTATTCAAAATCACAAATTTGCTTATCGGCTTCTTCTTTTACCCTTTTCCATTCTGGCATTGAAAACTCGCTCCATTTCTTAAAGGCGAATTTTTTTCTGTAATATTGAGCAGGAATATTGTAAGCATACATACAAGCCTCAATCAAAAGAGTTCCACTTCCGCACATAGGGTCCATAAAATTGCAATCACGTTTCCAACCGCTAAGTTGTATCAATCCTGCTGCGGTTACTTCGTTCAGCGGAGCTTGTCCCATATTTGCTCTGTAATTTCTTTTGTGCAAAGAATCGCCTGACGAATCCAATGAAATAGTTACTTGATTTTCCCAAATATGTAGGTTAAGTTTTATTTCGTATTCATCTCTTGTAACAGTAGGTCTTTGATTAAACATCTTACGAAATCTATCGCAAATAGCGTCCTTTGTCTTTTGAGAAGCGTAAAGCGAGTGCGTAAAAATTTCGCTATTGACTGAGTTGTCAATAAAGATTTTCGCATCGGGATTCATATACTTTTCCCATTTCATTCTATACACTTCGTTGTATAATTCTCTTTCATTGTTTGCTTCAAACGAAGCGATAGGTTTTAAAATGCAGAGTGCTGTTCTTAAACAATAGTTTGCTTTGTATAAAAGAGTCATATCTCCCTCAAAACTCACTGCTCGGCGAAGGATTTCTATGTTTTTTGCTCCTAAGGCTTTTAATTCTTCTGCTAATACTTCTTCTAATCCAGCCATTGTTTTGGCTGTCATTTTGAAGTCTTTGCTATTTGTAATTGTTTTGTTCATTGAGAATTTATTTTAGGTTGTTTAAGAATTTTTCTTTGTCCACTACAACTCTTGTGTGTGAGGCTTGTCCAATCAAATCTTCGCCTTCGTAGGCTGATATATTGAAAAATAATTTTTTTCCATCAACCTTTATCAGCTCGCTTTTGCAAACAATTTCTTTTCCTAAGCCTGATGCTTTTATATGCTTAGTATTGATTTCTACTCCTACGGTTACACAACCCTCAGGTAAGTGATTGCGTAAAGAATTGTTTGCTGTCTTTTCCATAAGTGCTATCATAGCAGGCGTTGCAAAGACTTCCACACTTCCAGAGCCTACAACAGTTGCTACATTGTTAGCATTAACGATTTCTCTTTCTTCATTACAAAGATTTAAAGGGATATTAAGTTCCATATATTTTATAATTATTTTATTTCTATTTCTTTTACTAATTCTATTTGTGCTTTTTGATAATCTTCTGGCACACCTATGTCAATAAAATAGCCATTTGTTACTATGCCTTTAAGATTTCCTTTCTCAACTTCTTTTTCCAAGAAATCCTTTTCAAAAGAAAACTTTTCAGGAAGGTGTTTGTCTTTGAATATATCTTTATTTAAAACATATACTCCTGCGTTTATGAGTGCTTTTTCTTTGAATTGTTTTTCTTCAAAGGCTGTTATCACATCGTTTTCCAAAACAACAGAGCCATATCTTGAAATATTTCTCATTTCTTTCAAAACAAGCAAAGATTCATTCTTTGAACAAGGAATGTGTTTTTCTATTTCCTCTAACTCAACCTTTATGAAAGAGTCGCCATTCAACACAAGCACGTTTTCTCCCTCGGTCATTGTCATTGCTTTTGCTATTGCTCCACCTGTTCCTAATGGTTCGGTTTCCACGCTGTAAGAAATCACAAGACCATTGTAAGAATTACCAAAGGTTTCTTGTATTATTTCATACATATAACCCACAGATAAAACAACTTTTTCAATACCTTGTGATTGCAAATATTGTAACAATAAAGCAAGAAAAGGTTTTTCGCCAATAGGTGCCATAGGTTTTGGTACGTTGCTTACAACCGATTGTAGTCTTGTGCCTTTTCCGCCTGCCAAAACTATGGCTTCTTTTATTTTTTTAGTTAAATCTGCCACGTTTCTAAACCTTGTTTTGTAAATTCAAATCGTCTGACTTTGCCACCAAAAGGCTCCAAAGCCTTAATCACGTTATACCTTTTTGATTCTGGCGCATAGAAGAAAATATATCCGCCTCCGCCAGCACCAGATATCTTTCCGCCACTTGCTCCTGCGTTAAGAGCAGCGTTATATACCTGTTCAAACAAATCGGTGCTTATTCCCTTTGCCATTTGCTTTTTATACTGCCAACCAAGGTTAAGAATATCTCCAATTTTGTCCAAATCGTTTTTCAAAAGTGATTCCTTCATCAAAATGGCTTGGTGCTTTAATTGTTGCATTGCCTCAATGGACTGAGTATTCTTCGCCATTACATTTTTTTGTTGTTGTTCTATAATCTTGGCAGAGTCTCTTGATGTGTCGGTGTAAAACAATATTATATTTCTTGAAAGCTCGTTTAGAATTTTGTCTTTGATACGTAAAGGATTTACGATAACCTTTCCTTCTGAGTAAAACTCCATGAAATTAAATCCTCCAAAAGTTGCAGCATATTGGTCTTGTTTTCCTCCTGCAAGCTTCATATCTTCCCTTTCTATGCTGTATGCCAATGAGGCAATGTCGTATTCTGCAAGTGGAAGCTTTAACCATTGTACAAAAGCACCTAAAACTGCTACCACTAAAGTAGAAGAAGTGCCTAAACCACTGCCTGCGGGTGCTTCTACAAAGGTATGAATGTCAAAAGAGAGTTTTCCAACATTAAAGTCTTTGACAATTCTGTTGTAAACCGCTTTTAAAAGGTCTATTTCTCCGTTTATTGGAAGTTGCTCTACGCTTTCGTATTCGTATTTTAGGTTTTTGTCCTCTAAAAAGAAACGAATCTTTCCCTCATTGTGTGGAATAATATCACAATATGCGTATAGGCTAATTGTGGCGTTGAGAATGCAACCGCCATATATGTCAGAAAAAGGAGAAACGTCCGTTCCGCCTCCTGCTAATCCTAATCTTAAAGGTGCTTTACTTCTTATTATCATTTCTTATCTAAGAATTTTATTGTGTAATTCCCTAATGGACTTAGTCATGTTTGCCCATGAGAATTTTTTCTTTTCTTCTATTATACTTTCGCTAAAATCTGTTTTGTTTTTGCAAAACTCATACAAACTATCTGCAAGAGATTCTACATTAGGTTGGCAAACAAATCCGCTCTTTCCATGCTTTACTATTTCGGCAAGGCCTCCTACGTCTGTAACAAGCATAGGTTTCTCAAAATGAAAGGCAATTTGTGTAACGCCACTTTGAGTTGCTGTTTTGTAAGGCAAGACTACCAAGTCGCAAGCACAGAAATAGTTTTTTACCTCTTCGTTTGCTATGAATTTATTGTGGATTGTTATGTTTTTTAGTCCAAGTTGAGAGATAATTTCATCGTATTTTGATTGCGATTCATAAAATTCTCCCGCTACTGTAAGGTGTAAAGGATAGTCTTTTAAGCGTGCGTCTGATAAGGCTTTGATTAAAAAATCTAATCCTTTGTAATCTCTTACTAAGCCAAAAAATAAAATATTTATTCCTTTGGAATTTAATCCTAAGACTTCTTGTGCTTGTGCTTTTTCAATTTTTTCTCCAAAGTTATCAAACAATGGGTGGAAGCAAAGCGAGCGAGGAGTTGTTTTATTAAAGAGAGTAATGTCGTCAAACACGCTTTTGCTCATTGCAATCCAAGCATCAATACAACCAACAAAGTATTTTGTTAGCCAAGAGTCAAAGAAACGTCTTTCGTGTGGAATGATATTATCAGCAATGGCGATTATCTTAGTTTTTTTATTGCTTTTGATTATGCGAGCCATTGTTCCAAAACAAGGAGACATAAAAGGCATCCAATATTTTATAATAACAATATCGGGTTTTTCTTTCTTTATTTTTCTGCCAAGGCTAATCCAATTAAAAGGATTAACAGAATTGACACAGCGTTCTATGGGAAAATTATTTGTGTTTTCGCTTGAAGAAAATTGTGTTTTGCCTGGGAAAAGTATTGAGGGATATTGCAAAGTGAAAGTTTTGATTTCTACTTCTTCTCCTTCGCTTTGAAATTGCGAGATCAGTCTTTCGTTAAACGAGGCTAAGCCTCCACGGTATGGATATGCAGTCCCTATTAGTGTTATTTTCATTCCTATTGTCTCTTTTTCGCTATGAAAATGTGATGCTCAATATTGATGTTTTCTTTCTTTGCTATTGCAAATCTTTCTAATTCTTCTTCCGAAAGGGTTTCGACAAATCTGTTTTCTTCTACTTCAAATCCTGCCTTTTCTAATAGAGTTGCATAATCTTTTCCAAATTCTCTTACATGGTCTTTTTGACCAAAGTGTTTTTCTCTTTCTTCTGGACTTGTTATGCTTGCATCTTCGTATGTGATTTCTCTGTTTGGATTGATAGGACTTAACAACACTGCCCACCCGTTTGGTTTTAGTACACGTTTTATTTCACTTAATGCTTTTGGAAGGTCGTTTACGTGTTCAAGTATGTGATTTGCCATGAGAATATCAAAGCTATTATCTTCCAAAGGCATGTTTTCTATGTTTAAGTGAATGTCTGCCCAAGGCGATTCTAAGTCTGCTGTTTTGTAATCAAGATTTGGTAGCTTTTTAAACAAAGGAATGAAACACATCTCAGGTGCTATGTGTAAGAAAGAGCGTTTTTCTTCAAACAAATTGGTTTCTTTCTTGAAATAAAGCCACAAAAGGCGATGTCTCTCTAAGGATAAGCAATTTGGACATAAGGCATTTTCTCTTGAAATAACGTATTCGTAAGGTAAAAACTTGCGATAATGTTTCCCACATACAGGACACTCCTTTTTGTTGCCCAAATAAAATAGCTTTGCAAAGATTTTAAATACTAAAACTAACTTCTGTAAGTATTTTCGTGGTACTTTTTGTAAAAAAAACTTGATAATCTTTTTCATTTCTTTGTTGCTTGTTTGCAAATTTAAGAAAAAATTAAAGATTCTCCGTTATTTTCTTAATGAATTTCCATTTTACGAAAAATTCTTTGGCAATTATTCTAAATAATGTATAGACAGGAATTGCAAAAATCATACCTAAAATTCCACCTACTTCGCCTGCCATTAGTATAACTAAGAATATTTCTAATGGGTGTGCTTTTACACTTTTGGAATAAATGAGAGGTTGAAGTATAAAGTCGTCTATTAACTTTACTATTGTGAAAACGCTAAGGAATTTAATGACAATAGGCAGTATGTCAAGGGTTGGATCGGCTCCAAGATAGCTTGTTAAACATACCATTAAGCCTACAATTCCTCCAATCAAAACTCCTATGTAAGGAAGTATGACCATAACTCCACAAATTGTAGCAATCAAAATCACATTTTTTAACCCTACTAAATAAAACCCCAAAGATAAAATGGCAATCATTATCACAATTTCGGAAAATATGCCTAAAAAATATCTACTTATAAGAGAGCGTGAAGAAGATATTATTTTGTGAATTTCATCTAAATATAAATCGGGTGTAACTGCGTTAATGAATTTATTTACAAGGTTATTGTCTTTCAAAAAGAAAAAGGTTATGAAAAGAACTATGAAAGTTCCCATAACAATATTGCTTGTTAGGTTTATAGTTGCGTCAGCTATGTTTGTAATGTTAAGAGTGTTTAAAGCATCTAATATGTATGATGAAACAAGTGCTTCTAAATTTTTATCAGGTGGTAATAATTGATATTCAAATAGGAAATTTTCTATTTTGTTTATTGGCTCTGCGTAATAATCTGCGATTTTGTAAACGTCAAGATTTGCAAATTCCATTGCTTGGCTAATGAATAACGGAATAATTATGTAACCTAAAAGCGTGAATATTGAAACAAGAGAAAGAAGTGTTATAATCGTGGTTATTGTCCTTGAAAAATGGAATTTCCCTACGTGAAATTTATGGAGCAAGTTTTGAATAGGAGTTCCCATAAAGGCAAGAATCAAGGCTAAAAGAATGCAAACTACAAGAAAACGGAAGTACCACATTAGGAAAATAACTAATGCAATTATGGAAAGCGAAAATATCCATTTCGCAATGTATGGAAACTGAAATTTATCGTTATTCATATTTTGTGTTTTAATTATTCGTTATCTTCCATCAACCATTCTGCAAAGGAAGTCTCTGTTTCATGAAGTTTTATTTTAGCAAGTTTGATACCTTCAGGTAAAACCTTAGTTATTCTATCGTGAAATTCCATAATCAGGTTTTCACATGTTGGTTGGCAGTCAAACATTATCATTTTAGTATCGGTTTCTTTTATAACGTTTGCAAACGCACTATTCTTATATAAAACAATGCTATGATCAAAATCATTGATGACGCTATTTTCTATAAGTTCCTTTACCTTCTTAAAGTCTAACACCATTCCAGAACTATTGTTTTGTGGATTTTTTACATATTCTCCTATTACGGTAACGAATAATTTGTAAGAATGTCCGTGAAGATTTCTGCATAAACCTTGATATTCATCAAGAGCATGGGACATTTCAAATCTAAATTCCTTTGTTAATCTGATTTTCATTCGGCAAAGGTACTATTTTTTCTTTGTTTTAATAAGAAAATGTTATTTTTTCGTAACTTTGCAAGCCTATGGACAGTAACAGATTACAAAAAGTAGCCCGCTTAATTCAAAAAGATATGGGCGAGATTCTTCGATATGAGTCAAAGAATCTTTTTAAAGGAGCGATGATAACAGTAACGAGAGTAAGGGTATCATCAGATTTATCAATAGCTAAAATATATATTAGCATATTTGCATTAGCTGGAGCAAAGACTGAAGAAATCTATGAATTAGTGAAAGCAAATAAACCTTTATTAAGAAATAAGCTTGCTACTATGGAGAGAAATCAGTTAAGAATAATACCTGATTTGTCTTTCTTCATAGATGATAGTTTAGATTACAGCGAAAATATAGATAGATTACTAAAGTCTTAAAAAAATACTTAATGGGTTTTAGCTTCTTTGTAGCGATGAGGTATTTCTTTTCAAAGAAAGAATTAAAAGTTATAAATATTATATCTTTAATATCGCTTATTGGAGTTGGAGTTGTAACAATGGCTTTGCTTGTAGTATTGTCTGTTTTTAATGGATTTACTTCATTAGCTTCAGATATGCTTAGTTATTCAAATCCAGATTTAATAGTAGTTCCAAACAAAGGGAAAGTATTAGATTTAAAAGATATAAACATTCAGCAAATTGCAAAGCTCTCTCAAGTACAAAATTGTTCTCCTGTAATAAAAGAGTCCGTTTTAATATCATGTGAGAATGCTCAAAGTATTGTTGATATGTATGGAGTGCAAGAAGAATATTTCAGGATTTCCAATATAGATACAACAATGTACATAGGTAATACATCGCTTTATACAAAAGAAAGAGCAAATTGCATTTTAGGATACTCGTTAATGTTAAAAATGTCGTTGTATCAAGGAGCAGAAAAAATGAATATTCCTATACAATTTTGCATTCCCAAGAAGAACCCGACAAATGTTATAGTGCCTGAGGATAATTTGAACATAGACAAGGTCCTTTTTTCAGGGAGTTTTGTAACGAGAAGTGAAATGGACGACAATGTAGCAATTGTTCCATTAAAGTTTGCACAAGATTTGATGGAGTTTCCTTCAAACCAAGTCAGTAGCTTACATATTAAACTCAATGATTCAAAAAAAACTAATCAAGTAAAAGCCGAAGTAGAAAAACTAATCCCAGAAAACTATGTTGTAAAAGATAGATTGGAACAAGATCCCGTTTACTATAAAGTGGTAAAAGCAGAGAAATTAGCAGTATATATAATTTTAGGATTCATTATCTTCATCGCAAGTTTCAATATAATGGGAGCATTATCTTTACTCATTATGACGAAAAGTAAAGATATAATGATATTAAGAACAATGGGAGCAACAAAAAGGGATATTTGTAAAATATTTTTCACAACAGGAGTTATGATGAGCTTGATTGGAATGGTGTGTGGACTAATCTTAGGAATAATATTTTGCTTGCTACAACAACACTTTGGAATCATTAAAATGGGGGCATCTTATATAATAGAAAGTTTCCCAATCAAAATATACTTCACAGATATTATAGCAATATTACTTATGGTTGTTACAATATCATGTTTATGTACAGGATTGATGTCAAGAAAGATTAAATTTAACAAATAGAAATAAAGAAGAATTATGATAGAGAATACAAAAAAATTAGTAGTTTACAATACGCTTAGTAGAAACAAAGAAGAGTTTCAAGCAATAAACTCTCCTTTTGTGGGAATGTACGTTTGCGGACCAACAGTTTATGGAGATGCACACTTAGGACACGCAAGAGCAGCATTAACATTTGATACTGTTTTTCGTTTTCTTAAATATTTAGATTACAAAGTAAGATATGTAAGAAATATAACTGACGTTGGACACTTGGAAAACGACGCTGATAGTGGCGAAGATAAGATTGCAAAAAAAGCAAGATTAGAACAATTAGAGCCAATGGAAGTAGCACAATACTTCACTCAAAGATACCTTGAAGCTATGGACTCAATGAATATTTTGCGTCCAAGTATTCAACCAACAGCAACAGGACACATAATTGACCAAATCCAGATTGTAGAAAAATTATTAGAAAATGGTTACGCTTATATAAGCAATGGTAGTGTTTATTTCGATGTTTTAAAATACAATAACGACACTCACAAATACGGAATTTTGTCTAACCGAGTTATTGATGAGATGATAGCAAACACTCGTGAGCTTGACGGACAAGAAGAAAAGAGAAATCCTGCCGACTTTGCACTTTGGAAAAAAGCCTCACCAGAACACATTATGCGTTGGCCATCTCCTTGGAGCGATGGTTTCCCTGGCTGGCATTTAGAGTGCACAGCAATGAGCAGAAAGTATCTTGGAGAACAATTTGACATACATGGCGGAGGTTTAGACTTGCTTTTCCCTCATCACGAAAGCGAAATAGCACAATCAATTTGTGCTTTTGGAAAAGAGCCTGCTAAATATTGGTTACATAATAATATGATAACTATTGGAGGCCAAAAGATGGGAAAAAGTCTTGGTAATTTCATAACTCTAAACGAGTTCTTTACAGGTAATCACCCTAAATTAGACAAAGCTTACAGCCCAATGACAATTCGTTTCTTTATCTTGCAAGCGCACTATCGTTCAACACTTGATTTTTCTAACGAAGCGCTATCAGCAGCAGAAAAAGGAATGAAAAAGCTATTTGAAACACAAAGAAATATCAATAGCCTACCAACATCTGACAAAACAAGCGTAGATTTCAATGCAGTATTTACAAAATGTATTGAAGCAATGTGCGATGATTTCAATACACCTGTTGTAATTGCCAATATGTTTGAAATCTCACGTTTAGTAAATCTAATCTCAGACAAAAAAGAAACAATCACAGAAGCTGACAAAGCTCAATTAAAAGAAAACTTCGAAATCGTATTCAGTGAAATACTTGGTATGAAGAGCGAACAAAGCGACAATACCAGCAATATAATTGATGGATTGATGAGTATAATTACCGAAATGAGAGCTGATGCAAGAGCAAACAAAGATTGGGCAAAAAGTGATATGATAAGAGATAGATTAGCCTCAGTAGGAATTACAATAAAAGACGGAAAAGACGGAGCAAAATGGGAAATAAATTAAACATATTAGTAATATTTGCATTGATTTTGAGCCTTTCTTCTTGTAAAAAAAGCACAGAAGAAAATCAAACTACGCAATTACCAGACTATACAAAAGTAGAAATCCCTACTTTTAATGCGGATTCTGCCTATAGCTACGTCAAAGCACAATGCGATTTTGGTCCAAGAATACCAATGAGCAAAGCAGCACAATTATGTGGCGATTATTTAATAGACTTTATGAAGAAATACGCCGACACTGTCTATGTACAAAATTTTAACTCTTCGCTTTGGGACGGCACAAAGGTAGAAGGAAGAAATATTATAGCATCTTTCAATCCAGAATCCTCAGAACGAGTTGTTTTAGCAGCACATTGGGATAGTAGAACTTGGGCAGACGAAGATCCTAATGAAGAGAATCATAAAAAAGCCATAGACGGAGCAAATGACGGAGCAAGTGGAGTAGGTGTTTTAATGGAAATAGCAAGAGTATTTCGTCAAAAACAAAATACACAAGGAGTAGATATTATATTTTTTGACCTTGAAGACCAAGGTACACCTTCATGGGCAGAAAGCGATGTTGAAGACCAAAGTGATTGGTGTTTAGGATCTCAATATTGGAGCAAAACTCCTCACTATCCTTTCTATACTGCTAACTATGGAATATTATTAGATATGGTTGGTTACAAGAATCTACGATTTACAAAAGAAGGTTTATCAATGCACTATGCACCTTACATTATGAATAAAGTATGGGATATAGCAGCCGCGAAGAATTACTCAAACATATTTATAAATGAAAAAACATATCCTATAATGGATGACCATCATTGGGTGAATCTTAATGCAAGAATCCCTATGATAGATATTGTACAAAACGATTCAAATAGCAGTTTCTTTCCTTTCTGGCATACAATGCAAGATAATATGGAAAATATCAGCAAAGAAAGTTTGCGAATAGTAGGAGAAGTTTGTTTGATAACAATATTCTCAAACCAATAATCGTTTTTAGAATATGAAAAAGCACATATCCATAATTCTAGGTTTAATAAGCATAAGTTTTCTTTTTACTTCATGCGAAGAAACCTATGATTATGGATATGTTAATTTTTACATAGAACCCGATACTGCTGAATACTTCAATTTAAACTTAGGAAATCGTCAATGGGAATACTTTGAAGGAGGATATAGAGGCGTTGTAGTTTTCCGAAAGAATTGGGACGAGTTTATAACCTTTGAAAGAAGTTGTGTAGCCCAAGATTGCGACGGACGTCTTGAAGTAGATACAACAAATAACGTGCTTCTACACTGTCCAAACTGCGATTCCAAATACATATATTACGATGGCTCTCCATTAGAAGGCAGTAAATCCAGACGAATGCTTTATACATATTGCAGTTTCTTTGATGGAACTTATTTATGGGTAAATAATTGCCAATAGAATATGTACGGAATAATCACATATCTAAGAAACAAACTCTTTGATTGCGGAATTTTAAAACAACAATCCCACTGCGTAAAAATAATATCCGTAGGCAATCTTCGCGTTGGAGGAACAGGCAAAACCCCTTTCGTAGAATATCTTATCAAAAGCCTAAGTCCTAACTTCAATTTAGCAATATTGAGCAGAGGATATGGCAGAAAAACCAAAGGATACATCAAATTACAACCTCATCACTCAGCCTCAGAGGTAGGAGATGAACCATTATTGCTCTACAAACGCAATCCAAATACTTGTGTAGCAGTATGTGAAGACAGAAACAAAGGAGTAGAAAACCTACTCAAAGACTTCCCAAATACCAACCTTATAATATTAGACGATGCCTATCAACACCGCTACATAAACAGAGACATAAACATACTACTCACCGAATACAACCGACCATTCTTTAAAGACAGAGTCATTCCCTTTGGAAGATTGAGAGAATATCGTAAAGGATTTAAACGAGCCGACTATATAGTAATCACAAAGTGCCCACCATTAAACCAAAATCAAAAACAAAACTTTGTAAACCAACTATCAGCACAGCCAAACCAAAAAATCTTTTTCTCAAACATAGTATATAAAGAACCATATCACATAAAAGACAAAAATAAGAAAATAAACCTATCGGAATACAAAGTATTGCTCTTTACAGGCATAGCAAACAACCAACATATAGTAGAATACCTTAACTCAATCACACAAGTAATAGACACAATAACCTTTGCAGACCACCACAACTTTACCTCAAAAGACAAATCAATTATAACAAACCGCTACAACTCACTTTCGCAATCTCAAAGCATACTACTCACAACCGAAAAAGATGCAATGCGATTACAAGAGGTTGAAACCGATATATATGTCTTACCAATAGACATAAAAGTTCATCAATACGGAGAAGAAAACCCTTTAATAGAAAAAACAATACAAGAAGATGTTAGATAAAATCAAAGAGACAGCAGAATATCTTTCGCAATACGCCACACAATGCGAAGTAGGAATAATATTAGGAAGCGGATTAAACAATTTCGTTGATAACTTAAAAATAGAACATTCTATACCTTATTCAGAAATTCCACATTTTCCACAATCCACAGTAAAAGGACATAAAGGAATGTTGATTTTTGGTGAAATAAGTAATAAAAAAGTAATTTGTATGCAAGGACGCTTTCACTATTACGAAGGATACACAATGCAAGAAGTAACTTTCCCAATTAGAGTAATGAAAGCATTAGGAGTGCACACACTTATAGTAACAAATGCCTCAGGTGGAGTCAATCCAAACTATAATGTAGGCGACATAATGCTAATAAAAGACCACATAAACCTTATGCCAAACCCACTCATTGGGCGAAATGATGAAACTCTTGGCGTAAGATTTCCATCTATGACAAACATCTACAACCCTACTCTAAGACAATACGCCAAAGAAATAGCAGAAAAAAACAATATAAAGCTACAAGAAGGAGTATATGTTGGCACAACAGGACCAAGTTTTGAAACACCAGCAGAATATAAATTCTTCCGCACAATAGGAGGCGACACAGTAGGAATGAGTACCGTGCCAGAAGTAATCGTAGCCTCACACTCACAAATGCAAGTCTTTGGAATGTCAGTTATAAGTAATGTTTTCCGTGAAGAAGTGCAAGAAGAATGCACTCACGAAGAAGTTTTAGAAGGAGTAGCCAAAGCTGGCGATAAAATGAATGTAATAGTTCAAGAACTAATCTCAAGAATTAGTTAAACGAAACAAAGAATTAAAAAAAAGAAAAACGCTCGTTTGTCAAAATAAAATCAAGACTCACGAGCGTTTTTTTGTTTACTATATTTTAATCAACAGGAACAGGAACAGGAACAGGAACTATTTCATTATAAGTATTGTAAAATCTATAAGTTTTTTGATGTTTTAAGACTTTTATATTTTGAGTTGTTCCTCTTAAACAATCATAATTATTTTTCCATTCAAACATTTCTTTTTCACTATAATTAGTGTAATCGATAATCCAAAATTTATTTTCTATTATTCTATCTTTTTCGTCATTAGCAAAATAATATACAAGTCTATTCTTAATAGTTAATGGAGTAGTACTTTCTGTATATTTTATTGTTTCAGAATATTTTTTAGGAAAATTCAGATCAAATTTGTCGCATTCAAGATATGGTTCAGATAATATGTTAAATCCCTTTATAATTCTTGAAGAATTAGCAGGAATCCAAATTTTAGATGGATATTCTTCTGAATAGAAATAACTATATGCAAATCCGTCTCTAATAAAACAAGAACGCTCCATATCCAAACAAATATCTATATCGGTATTATTTGTAAAGACAAAACTTAAATTTCCTTTTTCTGACCATAAATCGTACTTTATATCACAATATTCATTACTATAAATAAAATTGTTTTCTTTTTTCACTACATTGTCTGCTTCTATATTATATACCTGAAAATATAATGAACTACAAGAAGAACAAACAATTAAAATCGATAGCATCATAAATATACGTTTCATTTTCTTCCTCCTTTTTTAAGGGTTAATAACTTGCTTGCAAAGGTATAAAAAAAATAATAACTACAAAAATTTCTTTAAAGGTATTTTACATTCATTTTAAACACCTAATAAATATATTTTCTTAAAGAAAAATGCTTCAATTCCTTGAAAAAATTGACCAAAATTGAGGGTAAATTTCACTAAAATGAAGAGTCGTTTTCACCAAACGCTGATTAATTTTCACCAGACGCCGTTTAAAAAAAATTAAACGCCGTTTAATTTCAACGAAACGCCGTTTAATTTTGCCAAAATCAAGGAAAAAACAGCCTTTTTTGGCTTAAAAATGGGATAAATAAGGCTTTGAAAGTGATAAATCACTGATTAGCAGCATTTTGCTTAACTTGAAATGCTTAAAGAATTTGCAAGGAAGAAAATCACTGCTCGATTTTTTCGCAGTATTTGGGATTTTGATTTTAAGGAAAAAGATTTTTATTATCTAAAAATCAACAAAAAACTCCTCTGAAAAATTGACTAAGAACACTTGTTTCCTTGCTCGTGTTATGGCTGTGTAGAGCCAACGGAAGTAGTCTTTGTTTTCGGTTTCTAAGGCTGGGACTTCGTTCAGCACAAAGGCGGTGTGCCAATCTCCTCCTTGGGCTTTGTGGCAGGTTATGGCTTTTGAGAATTTTACTTGTAAGGCATTGAAGTATTTGTCTTCTTTTACGGATTTGTGAACAAGGGCTTTGTTTTTGCAGTCTTGTTGATAGTAAGAGAATATGGCGTCATAGAGTTGTCTTTCTTTTTCTTGTGAAAGGTGGGCTTGTTTATCGGTTAGTGTATCAAGCATTATGGTTAGTTCAATTCGTATTTCGCTTTCGTTAATCTTGGCTTCTATATTGGCAAAGTTGAATCCGAATTTTTCTTCGTAGGAAAAGATATTTGTAATCTCTATAATATCTCCGTTTGCTATGAAGTCGGAGTATTCGTCTTCGGTATTCCAATAATAGTTGTTGCGAATAGACATTAGTTTTTCGCCAATATCTATTATGTTTTCTTTTTCTAAAATTCTGTTTCTAATGTATTGATTGAGTTGATTGGCGGCAAAGTTGCTTCTTGTTACGACTACTACTTCTTTTTCGCCGATTTGTCGGTACTGGTTTACGAGTGTGTCTTCAAAGTCTATGGATTCTATTCTACGAAAGTCTTTA
>JAGCJW010000028.1 GCA_017647785.1 Bacteroidales bacterium
AATATAGGTTTAGTTTAGTTCTTGTATATATATACTCAAGGATTTAAACTAAACCACTTTTTACTCTGGTTCTTTTTCTTTTGGTGGCTATATCTTTACATGTGATTGGTTATGATATAAGTTTGGAGAATCAATAACAAGAAATACAGTTAAAACTCCTCTATATACGGGTAAATAGTAATTATAAATCATAAATATGTAACAAAACTACAAATAAAGCGTTTATAATTTGTACATAATGGATTTTGTATATATATTTGCAATACGAATTAACTTAAGACAATAGAATTATGATAGCTGAATTTGCAATAGAGAATTTCTTCTCCATTAAGTCGCTTCAGAAAATTAGTTTCGAGCCGACTGCCGATATGTTCATGTCGGATGAGTATTCTTATGAAGTGAAAGAAGGAGTGCGATTGCTTAAGATAGGAATTATATATGGTGCCAATGCTTCAGGTAAAACTAATATATTAAATGCTATGGAGTTCTTTAGAATGCTTGTTTTGAGTATGCCTAAAGATCGAAATAAAAAGACTGGTGTTGTTCCCTTCCTATTGGACGAAACTTCAAGAAATGAAAAGACAAAGATGTCGATGTCTTTTTATATAAATAAGTTGAAGTACATTCTTAGTCTTGAGTTGGATTCAAAATACATCCATTCAGAAACATTGTTTGTGTATGAATCTATCCGTCCGACAAAATTATATAGTCGTACATATGATTCCAACACGGATTCTTCGGTTATTGAATTCGGTGGCAACTTGAAATTGTCTAAAAAGAGTCAAGATACAATTTCTGGCAACACAATAAACAATTGTAGCGTGCTGGCTGCATTTGGTAAGAGTAACGTGGAAAAAACAAAGTTGAATGACGTTTACGATTATTTTGCAATGCAGGTTAAAGATGTGTTGGCTCCTGGTATGTTGCTATCAGGATATGTAAAGAAGCAATTGGATAAGGATGAGAATGGCGATCTAAAACAGTTTATTCTAAACTTCCTAAAAGCATCTGATTTCAATATTGAGGATGTTGCTTTACGCGAAGAAGAGGAGATGATTACTCCGGAATTAGAGCAGCTAATCCAGCAGGCTCCGATTGATGATAAGGCTAAAGCTGAAATGCTAAAGAAGGGAAAGATCACAAATACTGAATTGACTTTTACTCATAAGGCTGGAAACGGTTTGTACGAACTGTCTGAAGAATATGAATCAAATGGTACAATGCGTTTCTTGGGAATGGCGGTAATCTTGAACTTCCTGTTGAAGAAGAATCAATTTGTTCCTATTGACGAGGTTGAGACAAGTATTCACTATGAATTGTTAGCATACTTCATCAAAGTATTCTTGGCAAATAGTGACGGAACATCTCAAATGCTGTTGACAACGCATGATATCAATCTTCTCAACGAAGAGTTCATCCGTAGAGATACAATATGGTTCACAGATAAAGACGAACAAGGTGAAACCAAAGTTTTTCGTCTTTCATCTCTTGGTTTACACAAGAACCTGTCACCATACAATGCTTACAAGCAGGGCAAGCTAGTTAAGTTGCCATTCTTGGGTAGTCAATACTTCAACTTAAATGAATAAGATATGGCAAGAGTAGTAAGTAAGAGTATAGCCATCATTGGTGAAGGAGAGACAGAATGGTTCTATTTTGATTCTCTACGTGTTGCTTGCCGTTTTCCATTTAAGGTGGCTCCTGACTTTCCGCAACACAGCGACATCCGACATATATTGAAGTTGGTGGAATCGTATATAGCCAAACAGTATGACTATATCGTCTGCCTGTTTGATATGGATAGGTTGTATCAATATCCTTCGGAGATGCAACAATACCAAAGTGCAAAGAAGAAATATGGCACAAAGAAGTATTCTGGACGAGTATTGTTTATTGAGACAAATCCCTGCACAGAATTTTGGTTCTTGTTGCACTTCTTGCCAAATGTGGTATGCAAACACTACGAAAGTTATGAGCAACTGCTTCCGGAATTACAGAAGTATATGCCAGGTTACGAAAAGACAAAGCGTTATTTCATCCGCACTAATCTTTATAAGTATCTTACCGAGAATGGTGATTTGGAACGTGCTGTTCAAAATTCAGAGAAGTTATGTCTGTTGTGCAAGGAGACTCCTGAAGACTTGAAGGCATATTCGGAGATTCATAAGGTAATAGAACTATTAACTAATGTATAAACTATTCAACCAGAGGAAATAATGAGTTTTGATAAAAACGAACATTTAAGAGAAGTATTAGACACCCACAAGATGTGTCATGTTCAGGATTTTGTAAATAAAATCAAAAAGCGCAGAGAAGAAGTTAAGACCAAGATGCATAATCACTACGGTAGTAACAAATATTCATCGTTTGGTTCTGGCAGTTTTGCTAAGCATACTGCTACTAATGTAAAATTCGATCTTGATTTAGTTGAGCCATTTAAGCATAATGCTTTCGGAACATTACAGGAGATGTTTGATAGTGTGCATGATTTCCTTGCAGAGCAGTATGAAAATACAGGTGTGATTATTCGCAAGCAAAAGGTTTCCATTGGAATAAGTTTTCCTATTGAAGAAGGGGATGAAAAACCTGTAGAGCTTGACGTGGTTCCTGGTAGGGAATTAAGCGATGATGACTATCTTGATTCTCACGATTTAAATCTATGTTTTAATGAAGACCATTGGGGGTTCAAGAAAGGGACGAGTCAAAAAACGAATATTCATAAACAAATTTCGCATATTGAAGGTAAGTCGAGTGAGCGTCAGATTATCCGTTTGCTTAAAATATGGAAAAAACAGAAAAACAAGAAATACAAGTCGTTCGTTATTGAATTGGCTGTAATTAAAGCACTAAACGGTTATGATGGCGATAAGGGTCTTTGGCCACGGTTAAAATATACAATGGAATATCTACGTGACCACATCGCAGAAAGCAGTTTCCACCTTTATGACCCAGGTAATACGAACAATGATGTCATAGCGGCTATGCAGGACTACGATAGGCAATCTTTTAAATCTGATATGGAGAATATGCTCAACAATATAGATAGTAATCCTGATTTCTACATGCCATATTACTTCAAGGTGAACGAAAAATATAGTGGATATAAAGAGAAAGATACGGGTGTAGCATACCCTACAAGTACAAAACGGTTCGGATAGTAAATATATGTTGACGGCAGATAAAATAAAGGAACTAATAGAGGGGATTAATGGTATCAGTCTTATTGATGATTTTACTATTGATGAGACAGGTTCACTGAAAGGTCGTATTGCCGTAGCAACAAGTAAAAACAATGCTGATTTGGAATGGGATGTGCATATTAGTCCTACCTATCCGTTTAAAGCAATGGGAAGGGAACCAATCCACTTCCAAAATAAAAATCTATTAGACTATCCGCATATTATGCAGGGCGGTAATCTTTGCATGCACCCTGCGGAATATGAGAATGCTGAAAGCCAGTTTGAGAACGATTTGAAACAGTTGAAGGAATGGGTTGAGAAATATTATGTAAGAAAGCATAACGATGCTCACTATGAACATTTGGTGGTGAACCATTATCTGATTCGTAAGCGCTATTATACTTTTTGCTTCTCAGAGACCCAAGATGGATTTGCTGAAGGGGACTTTGGTATGGTAAATTTTGCAGCATTGCCAACAGGTCGGAAAAACGATAGTTCAGTCATCAACTATGTGATACAAAAGTTCGTATCGTATGTGAAGATAAAGAAGAAAGAGTTACCCTGTAAGATAAGTAAGTCTTACCAAAGTTTGAATTCGTATGACGGAGTATATTGCCTGCTGAACAATGTCCCATCAATTCATGGCAAGTTCATTGTTGAGGATTTCGATTCAATAAAGGGGCTGTTCTCTCAGAGTCAGAAGAACTATATCCATAGTTTTGTGGTATCGCATAGAAATAAGTGTGATTTTTTTCCTCTATTTTGTGGATATATAATTCCAGGAGGTGATGTTCATTGGCAAGCCATGATGCTTTTTATGGATAATTTACCCATAGAGCCTGTGCGAGTGGGTACTGGTAAGAACAGGTTTTGGTGTACTGATTTTAGACAAGGAATAATCCAATGGGCAGAAACTGTAGATATTTCCTATAAGTATTTTTTCGGACGTGGAGCCATCCCCGAATTACTAGCTAATAAGAAAATACTGATTATGGGTATTGGGGCTATAGGAAGTATAGTGGCAGAGACCCTAACAAGATGTGGTGCAAGATATCTAACTCTTTATGATATTGATAATAAGGAGCCAGGTAATGTATGCCGGTCTATCTATCCTTTTTATACGGGCATAACCGAGAAAACCTTGGATATGGAGAGTTTATTGACACAGATTTCTCCTCATGTTGAATGTACCAGCTTGAAGTCCATCGTAGACTTAATGGTAAAAACATATGCGGCAGAACATGAAGATAATACTGCTCTTGCAAAGTTCTTTGACGAGTTTGATGTGATATTTGATTGTACTACGGATAATCAACTGATGCGATTAATGGATTCAATAGGGACAAAAGCCCAGTTAATAAATCTCTCAATAACCAATCATGCACAGGATTTAATATGTGCCTTCTCACCCAATGTGACAGAGACTGTTTTGTTGGTTTATAACTTACTTAAGCGCGATGCAGAAACCGATATGTATAATCCTACTGGTTGTTGGAATCCAACTTTTAAGGCTTCGTATAACGACATAGAATGCAAAGTACAAGTCGCCATGAAGCATATTATTAAGATGTTGAGTAAGTTGGAACCTTTAAACAGTTTTTATATAACAGAAGACGACTTGAATTTAAAGATAAACAAATTATGAAATATTATTTAGCAAGTAATGATTTGTATGTAGAGATGCAGTCTTCTGTGTTCAAGCAAATACAGTTGCAGGCTGAAAGTGAGTATCCCAATGAGAACGGAGGAATATTAATAGGACGATATTCTACTGATAGACATACGGTGCATATAGAAAAGATTGTGGTGCCTGTGAAAAAAATGACTGGCAGGACAATGTTTATGAGAAACACCAAGGGGATGGAAAAAGTGTGGGAGCAATTGGCTAAAGACGGATTGCGATATGTAGGTGAATGGCATAGCCATCCAAATGGCTCCACAAAATATAGTAGTACGGACTTGGCGACTATGGTTGAGATTGAGAAAGAAGTGTCCATTGAGAATCCGTTGCTCTTAATCGTTGGTGTTAGAAGCGACGGAGTAAGTGCACATACTTTTTATTGTTATAAGAATAATAAGTTATTGGAATATAGAAAAATGATAGATTTAAGAGATTTATTTCATGGTCTGCAAAAACAGATGTTAGCTAGTCTGAATGTAAACAGAGAGTTTATCGGACATCCCGGTAGTAAGGGTGATGCTACAGAGCAACATTGGATTGAGTTTTTACGAACATATCTTCCTGATAGATATAAAGTGGACAAGGCAATTGTGATAGATTCGATGGGCAATGTTAGTGAACAAATGGACATAGTTATTTATGACGCAATTTACACACCCTTCATATTTAACCAGGATGGTTTTATGTATATACCAGCAGAAAGTGTATATGCCGTATTTGAAGTGAAGCAGGATGTAAAAGGAAATATAGAATATGCAGCCCAGAAAGTTGAGAGCGTTCGTAAGTTGAAAAGAACAAGTATTGGTATGGTAGCTTCGGGAAAGTCATTACCTGCTAGACCATTGACGAAGATTATAGGTGGTATTTTAACTACAACGAGTTCGTATTGTAATAACGAAACAATAAAAGCTCAATTAAAGCAACTGAAGGGGCTACAGACATTGGACTTGGGATGCTTATGCGATACGGGGAGTTTTTATATTGATTATAACGAAATAATACCTGACAGTATAAGTCCAACCAATAATATTGAGGATAACCGTAAATATATAGAGCAAGTGTATGTGAGCCGTGAAGTAAACGAAATTAAGTTTAGCGATAAGGAGGTATCTCTATTTACATTCTTCCTTCAGCTTGTGAGCTATTTAAAGTTCATTGGAACAGTTCCTGCCATAGACATTAATGCATATCTGAAGGCAATTCATGTAAAAATAGACGAAGACATTTAAGGCACCATACATAATTTTGTGTAAATAGACAAACAAGGACCCAGCTAGCATCTCGTAGAACTGCTGACGGGTCACTTTTTATTGTTATTCTCTAAATTGGCTGGTATTTAGCAATGGAGGATACTTCTACGGTATCCTGCCATTGCGGTGTTAGGGTGTTTATTAATCTATTATTTAGCGGTATTAAACAAAACACCACACTATTGTATACCAAAACGAGAAGTATCCACCTCCTTACGAGTCTTGTTTTTATAGCCCTTAAATTTATATGTAAAGCTTAATGTTATGTTTCTGCTATATGCACTTGAGTTAATATCTTGATGCTGATTTTCAAATCGCACCTTAATCTTTGGATACATTGATTCGAAAATATCATTACATTGCAAGCTTAAAATAGCATTGTCTTTCAAGAAAGAGTATTTTATTCCAGCGTTTACACACCAGTTACTCCCTAGATCCCATATGCCTTGTATAGTAGGTGTTCTATAGAATAACATTAGATTGGCAGATAACTTAGGCTTTTGAGATATATTAAATGTATTATTCAACATAAACATACCAGTCCATTTATCTCTATCATATTTATAGCCATACCAATCGTTGCTCTTATACCTTTCATTGTATGCACTTACAATAAAGTTGGAACTATACCACTTTCCAATGCTAAATGGGATTATTGAAGTAAAATTCAAGTTAGAGGTATAATCAATATTAAATGATTTATACAGAAGCTTTAATTCATCAGGCATCTGATAACTTTGTGATACAAAGAAGTCGTCAACTCGATAATATGATGCCTGGAATATATATTTTTGCTTTAGCACATAGGTAAACTCAATATTTGAAGTTCTAGCAGGCTTTAACAATGGATTACCCATATTGACGATATACTCGTCACTATATGAAGTATAATCCTGTCTTTGCCAATATGATGGGTAAGTACGCAATGAATTAAATCCAAACTGGAATATATGATTATGCGAAGGCATATAGGTTATACCAACATTAGGAAGCAAAGCATTCTTTGTGTAATCGTTAATCTTATATAGCTCTCCTGATAACGATGCGTTTACAGACAACTTACCACTAAAGAATGATTTTTGGAACCCAACATATGCTATTGCAGAATGCTCATCAATAACAGATTCTGTACGATAATTATTTTCTCCAGAATTTTGCAAATCATCATTTTTTTGAATGTTGGAATTTTTTACAAAATTATAATTGACACCATAATTGATTGTCCAATTGCCCTTTAATGTATGGCTCATATCCACATAAGCCTTAACTTTATCGATGTTCTGTTTCGTAAAATATGAAAAAGTATTTTGGAATGAATCACCGTTAAAAATCTGCATGTTCTGTGTGCCTGAATTAACATAGTTGGTATATTCCACTCCAGCTGAAACGCCCTTCTGTGATGTATAGGATAAAGCAAAGTTATGAAGATAATTTTCACCTAGATTAATAGATAGCGCATTACTGAACATTGAATTTTTGCTATACAACTCACTTGTCGTTTTAGGCGCGATTAATCCATTATAGGAGAAATCAAGATTATTATTATCATTAATCTTATAACCGACATTAGTATATATAGAATGTTTGTTATTTTTTTCGTATTCTTTTGTTGTAGAAAGTATATTATACTTCACATCATCTACAGTATGAATTCCATCCATATCCGTTTGACTGATTGATCTCTGATCAGCAAACTTATACATAACATCAAAATCAACCTTTGGTGTAGATGCCATCAAAGTACCGCCCAAGTCATACGAATTACGATGTTGATTAACATAACTGCCCTGTACTTGACCATTTATAGTGTAGTTCTTTTTCTTCTTTAATACAACATTGATTACAGCACCTTTTACATGCCATTGAGGAGGTGCATTATAGAGAACCTCAACCTTTTCAACTTCATCTGCCGGCAATGATTTTAAGTAGTCTGTCAATTGCGATATGTCAAGCTGACTTTTCTTTCCATTAATACAAATGGTAGTGCTTGTGCTTCCTACGAGGCTTAATGAATTACCATCTAAACTCATAACAGACGGTAGTTCTTTTATAAGTTCATGAGCGTTGCTTACTATCTTGGTTTCTAAAATTCCAGCGATATTATATGTAAGTCGATTGTTTTACATTTTAACCAATGGACGCTCACCTTTTACAACAACTTCATCTAAAGTTTGAGTATCTACATCAAGAACGATTGTGCCTAAGTCACCAGACGAACATGTTATTTCCTTTGTTTTATAACCTATGTATGAGATCTGGATTATGTACGATGCCTCTGGTACATTAAGATTAAACACACCATCTAAATTGCTAGCTGCACCAGCTACAAATGTTGAATCAGATGCATTCATAAGTACACAACTTGCATAGGGTATGGGTTCTTGTTTTTCGTCTACAACCTTTCCTGAAATATTCTGCGCCATCAACGATGCAACAGAACAGATAGAGAAAACCACTAATATAAAAAACTGTTTCATATCGATAATTTTATTAGTTATTATTCTTTGTTCTACCGCAAAATTATCGAGAAAAAAGTTTTCCACAAAAAAAGCGAGTTGCAAAATTTCATCTGCAACTCGCTGATAATCTGTTTAATAAATAAAAATTAGTTTTCCTATCCAAAAGTCGTCATTGAAAAAGTTTACCCTTCCTCATTTTTGAGCAGTTTTTGCAAGAAATTGGATAGGTTAGTATCACTTTCCACCAATCCGAGCTTCTGACGCACCTCACTACTATCCTTATAATGGCGACTAAGGTTTGTGTAGGTCTTAATCTCCTTACCCTTTAGACCGATGGCGTAAAGACAGCAGAAGTCAATCTCATACTCCTCCAAACCCTTTTCGTGAAGATACGCAAAGAAGTGGGGATAGTTCTCCTCCAAGGTTAGGCGTGTTGATTGGATAAAATCATTTCTATTGGCAATGAGTTTTTCCAACTCATCATTTGCTCTCTTTACATCAGTACCCTTTTCTGACAAATGAGATACAATAATCGTATTCAATACGTCCAATCGCTTCTTGATGATTTCCATTGTTTCCTCTCTGATTGCACTATTAGCAACCATTTCGTTCAACGCATTACGCTCGGAGAGGACTTCCAGATACATATTTTCATAATGAGCCTTCTCGCTCTCCAGCTGGCGATTTCTAACTCGGCTCTGTCGTAGCTGTTTACGAATAATGAGGATAATCAAGAGGGAACCCATCAAAGCAATCACGCACGCCAAGACAGCTATAGTACGCTTATTCTTCGCCTCAGTCTCCTTTGCTTTTGCCATCTCCAGGTTATGGCGTTCCTCGACAAATTTGGTATCTTGTTGCATTATAGCCCAAGTGGTGCTATCGGATACGATCATATACTCTTTATATGCTCTCAAGGACTCTTCGTATCTTCCTAGATTCTCATATATCTCTGATTTTAGAGCCTTGTACTTTATCTCCTCCGATGCTTTTGTGCTATTTTTATATTGCTCGATTGCTTGCAGTGCCTCTTCATATAGACCTAATTTTTGATAGGCATTTGCCAATGAGAGCCAATCTATATTCTCCGCTGGAATAGTATTAAGGTACTCATCCACGGCATCTTTAAGTTCTGCATCGGTGCCACAATCTTCGAGATATGTTATATAAGATGAGTAGAAACCAAGTAACAAAGGAAAACTCATAATCTCCCTTAGTTGCTTACACTCATCAATATAGGGCAAAGCATTTTCATGCTCATTTTTTAAGGTATATCCGTTAACTATAAGGATTAAGCAATTTACATAACTATGATGCCTTCCAGCCTGTTTGAAGTATGATGCAGCCGTTTTATGTGTCTCAATAAAGCTATTCCACTCACATAACGAATAATAGATTGAGCCTCGATTAAAATATATTCGAGCCTTAGTCAATATATCATCTGATTCATCACCTTCAGAGATAGCTTTTACAAAACACTCCATTGCCAAAGCATCATTGCCTGCATTCTGATAGATACGACCTTGATAAAAGTAGGTCCGCAACTTGTCGGTTGCTGAACCATTATCCTCATAAAAATCAATCGCAGGTTGCAGAACATCAAAATCCGTTTTATCTATGACATTTTTATCTAATGCTATAGATAACAATAAAGCGTGTTTTGCTTTCTCCTCGTTACTTGACAAATCATCAACTTCAATACCCTGCAAGACTCTCAAGGCACTATCAGGTCTTTCCTCCATAAATGACTCTACTTGTATCAGTGTTCCCCAATGCATGGAATGTTGACCGCAAGCCACCATAAAGAGTGCAAGAATAATAATTACTATATATTGTTTCATATGAGTTCGTCAAAATTTGCTGCAAAGGTAGGCGAAATTTCCCAAATAGGAGCTGTGTAGCCCTTAAAAGTGCTTAGACGTGCGTTGTTTTGTTTGTTTTATTGCCATATGTCTAACAAACTTTACTTGTTGTTCATTGAACATATAAAAATGCTAACGTAAGCAGAAGTCATATAACTTCTCGTTTCGTTAGCATTATCTTACACTTATGTGATGTCAGAAACTATAAAATGCTGAAATAAAACTTGCTGTAGCAGTTTTTTATAATTGGAAAATAAAAGTCTATTTGCTCTCTGATAATAGTTTTATTTCTTCTATCAATCTGTTAACTATCGAAGATGATTCATCATCTGTATTTTCCTTAAGTGATAAGTATAAAGACAGGCTATCGACATGTTTTTTATCCTTAGATAAAATCATGGGATTGTATTTCCAAACCTCAATCGTGTAATCACCATTTATGGTTTCAGGGATATTTTTACTTCCATCTTTATAAATGGCACAAGTCTTCATGTCATCAGAGAAGACACTGCAACTAGATAATAATGCGTTTGCTGGTCGGCTATTAGTTTTGATAGTTTTCTCAATAGGGGATATTAAGTATGGAAGAGCTTTGTCCCATAGTTCATATCCCAGAAATAAAAATTGAATGTTCTTATTTGCTCTACCTGTAAATATAAAACCTTTAGATTGTAACCATCTTACGGCCCTGTTTGCTGTTGAGTATGAAACTCCAAACTGCTCTGTAAGTTCACTTATTGTCTCTGTCAGGTATCCAATTTGTAGTACGTATAGAATCATGCACTGAGCCAACGGGGGAATTTGATCTTTGATATCCTTGTCTTTGGTCGGCATCTTTCTTAAGTCCAACATCAATGAAGGTACAAACATCTGCTTACCAATGATAATGAAATTTACTCTCTGGTCTATTAATCGCTTGATATTATAGGATGGGATATCTTCTAGAACAATAATGCAAGGTTTGCCAACATGTTGTTCAAGCATTTGAAGATGAAGTTGAACTTTTGATGGAGTTATGGACTTTTCATCCTTTGCAAAACAGAGGCATACTTCAATACCCATGATTGCTGATGCAAAACAGTCATAGTTGGACTGAATGACTACGGGTAAGCTTCTCTGAACATTAACAGGAATCCCTTTTACAGAGATCTTATCATTAAGAAATGAATGTATATATTTTATAGTATTCTGAATTCTACTATCAGCCATATTGTAATATCTTTATTGTGATTATTAGCAAAATTAGTGATAATTATCTGTATTACAATGCCAATTCTGGGGATATTGTTGATTTCCCCTTCTTTTGCTTGTTTATACCCATAATATTGACTTTCTCAATAGCTTCTTCTGCCATTTGTCTGGTTACTTTAGAATAAATCTGAGTGCTACTTAATTTCTTATGGCAAAGGAGTACTGAAATAACATTTATAGAAATTCCTTTTTCTGTCAACATCATAGCATAGGTATGTCGGAAGCAATGAAATGTGATGTGCTTTTTTATGCCTGCCGATTCAAGCCACTTTTTTACATGTATGTTCAATATGCTAATGGTTAGCTCCGTAAATACCGTTCCTTCTTTTTTTCTCTTGCCGATTATTCTCAATGCATCTTTAGATAGTGGAAGACGGGCAAACATTCCCGTTTTTGCAATGTACTTTTCTATATATACATGATTTCCTCGTCTAACAAAATGTTCCCATTTCAGATCAAGAATGTCGCTTCTTCTAAGTCCTGTATATATACTGAACAAACTTGCTTGAGGTATTTGCGGATATTTTTCATATTTTACATGTTCCAACATCATTACCTCTTCATCAGTAAGGTAATCCTTACTGGTATCATGATTCCATTTTATGGGTCTTATGTCACTTGTATAGTCATGGGAGATGATCTTGTCCTTGAAAGCTAACTTTACAATATTCAAGAAAACGTTGAAATAACTACTAGCTGTATTGTGTTTAAGGGATTTATTGTAATCCGTAAGATGCTTGTCATGTAGGATGTAATATCGGTATTTTTCACAGAAACTTTGAGACAAGTCTCTAAATTTGCATGAGTGACCGCAGAATTCCTCGAAATGTAATCTTGCAGCTTCAAATTTAGGACCATGGAAATCTGCATTCCTATGGAAGTATTCAAGGAAGTCACCGTCGAGATTGTCTTTCCCTAGAAAATTGTAATCGCGTCTGACGATTTGGATATAACGCTGGCATCGTATGGATTCTGATATCTCTTCAATGGTCTTGTTGAATAAACGCTGCTCTTTCGTTTTAGGATTACTATAAACTTCCAGGTTAAGGAATTCATATTTAACAATTTCGCCTTTGGTATTTCGGATTCCTGGATAGAACTGAAGATAAACGGACTTCATACCATTTGTCTTCTCTTTATATCTAATAGAAACTCTGCTCATGATTCATTCTCCATTTAAGTTCTTTTTCAATGTCTTTTTTGGAATAAAGCGTCTTCCCGTCAGAATGCTTGATAGACACAGAGTGCTGAGCAACCATGGTATAAAAGAGTGTTAGGGTGATATTGAATCTGTCGATAGCATCTTCCGCAGAGATCCATTTGGTATACTTGAACCACTCCTGATTCCAAGCTTTTTCTGCCTCTTGTTTATTGAATCTTCTATATACACCGCAATAGTACGATGAGATGGAATAACGTTCTACAAAAATGAGAATCCAAGATCGTGTCATTCCCGTTAAATTCATCATTCCTTCTAACGAATAGGATGCATATCCTAAGAGTGTGTCAGTAGTAACAGGCAGGGAAGAGAACCACCTAACAAATGCTTTGCATGGAATAATGGACTTGCCATCAAGCATTTTGGCGGTTATTTTACCTTTTGAAATGAGATTGTAAATGTGCTGTCTGGAGAATCCGGACAGTTTGGCAACTTGAGAGATTGTTAAATTGCCGGTAGCAATGGCTTGTTGCCACTTATGATCCAATTTCTCAAATGGGTCATAATAATGTTTTGTATAATTTAAGTTCATTATATTATAGGAACCACATTTGAGTGGTTTCTATAATATAAAAATTTGTCAACACCCCTTAATTAGAGTATCGTTTCAGTAACAAAATCTAGGGTGTTTTATGTGTGATTATTAGCAAGATAGATCCTATCTAATTGATATACAAGTGGTTAATAATACGTTGATTTGTTTTTGAAAATTCTCGTAATATATTGATAATCAATGCGTTATAGCACCCTATTTGCCGATACAGAATTTTGAGAATACGTTTCCTAATAATTCTTCTGTGGTAACTTCTCCTGTAATTTCGCCAAGATAATGTAAAGCTTCTTGTATGTCTATTGCTATTATGTCTGTAGGCATTCCTGTTTGTAGGTTTTCTTTTGCCGTTTTTAAAGCTTGACAAGTTCTTTGCATTGCTTCATAGTGTCTAACGTTAGTCATTAAGATATTTGAGCTTTGTAAATTTCTTTGGCTAATTATTGTAATTCTATTTATTATTTCTTCTATTCCTTCTTTATTTTTTGCTGATGCTTTTACAGCTCCCATTGTTTGCCAATCGCGGTCTTCACTTGGTAATAAAGACTCTTCATTATCGTATTTATTTGCAACAATTATAATCTTTTTACCTTTTAAACTTACTTCTTTATCTATTTGAATTAAGTCGTATTGAGCTTCTTCTGGTATCATTTCTTGTACATCGCAAACATATAATATTATATTTGATTTCTCTATTGATTTATATGAGCGACTGATTCCTTCTTGCTCTATTACGTCTTGAGATTCTCTTACTCCTGCTGTGTCTATAAATCTATATTCTATGCCATGTAAGTTTACCATCTCTTCTATTGTATCTCTTGTTGTTCCTGATATTGGCGATACTATTGCTCTTTCGTCATTTAGGATTGCATTAAATAGTGTTGATTTTCCTGCATTTGGTTTACCTATAATGGCGATTGGGATTCCATTTTTAAAGGCATTTCCCATATCAAATGAATTCATTAGTCTATTTAATGCGTTTTCTATATTAGTCATTGAGGTTTTCAATTGACTACGATGTGCAAATTCTACGTCTTCTTCTGAAAAATCCAATTCTAATACTAATTGTGTTTGCAAATCTACTAAGTCTTTACGTAATATTGTTAGAGCTTTTTGATAGCCTCCTTTAAGTTGTTTTAATGCGAGTTCGTGCGCTACAGCTGTTCTTGAGTGTATTAAATCTGCAACTGCTTCTGCTTGCGATAGATTCATTTTCCCATTTAAGAAGGCTCTTTGAGAGAATTCTCCATTTTTTGCCATTCTTGCTCCTAAGGCTACAATAGTTTTTAGGATTTCTTGTTGTATGTAGATTGAACCGTGATGAGATATTTCTACAAGGTCTTCTCCTGTGTATGAATATGGATTATGAAAGATTGTGCAAACAACTTCGTCTATTACTCTATTATTTAAGTCTATTATGTTTCCGTGTTTTACTTTTGGCTTTTTTGAAAATTTAACATCTATCTTCTTTCCTCTTAATGGACGATAGATTTGCTTAAATATGTTTATAGCATTTTCTCCTGTTAATCTTATTACCCCTATGGCTGATGCTACGTTTCCTGTTGCAGGAGCACATATTGTTTCTAATTGTCTGATTGATTTTGCTCTTTCCATACCGCATTTATATTTTTATTGCTTTTTTAATTTCGATAATTCATCTCTGTATTTTGCTGCTTTTACAAAATCTAATTCCTCTACAGCTAAATACATTTGTTCTTCTAATTGCTTGATTTTTCTTTCTTTGTTTCGTGAATTTGTTTCTTCGTTTTGTTTTTTTAATTCTTCGTTTTGTTTTTTTGTTTCTTCGTTTAATTTTAGCGTATCATTTGTATTATCTTGATAGTGTCTTAATGCTGATATATTATCATTTAATGTTCTCTTGACTTGTTGTGGAATTATATTGTGTTCTTCATTATATGTTTGTTGTTTTTGACGATTCCTTGTATTTTCATCAATAGCTCTTTGCATACTTTTGGTTATTTTGTCCGCATAAAGTATTGCTCTACTATTTGCATTTCTTGCTGCACGTCCTATAGTTTGTATAAGAGCTTTGTCGTTTCTCAAAAAACCTTCTTTATCTGCATCAAGTATTGCTACTAAACTTACTTCCGGCAAGTCTAAACCTTCCCTCAATAAATTAACACCTATAAGTACATCAAACACTCCTACTCTCAATTCTTGCATTATTTCTACCCTTTCCAATGTTTCTACATCTGAGTGTATGTATTTATTGCGTATTCCTAAATTCGTTAAATAACGACTTAATTCTTCTGCCATACGCTTTGTAAGAGTTGTTACAAGCACTCTTTCTTGTCTGCCTACGATTTTTTCTATTTCATCAAGCAAATCATCTATTTGTGTTGAAGCGGGATGTATTTCTATCAACGGATCTAATAATCCTGTTGGTCGTATTATTTGTTCTACTATTACACCTTCAGATTCTGCTATTTCAAAGTCTGCAGGTGTAGCAGATATATAAATAGTTTCTTTATGTAATTCTTGAAATTCATCAAATTTCAATGGCCTATTGTCAAATGCTGAAGGCAATCTAAATCCGTATTGTACTAAAGATTCTTTTCTTGACCTATCACCTCCATACATAGCTCTAATTTGAGGAACAGTAACGTGACTTTCATCTATTACTAAAAGAAAATCATCAGGAAAGTAATCTATTAAACAGAAAGGACGTGAACCAGGTTTCCTGCCATCAAAATATCTTGAGTAGTTTTCAATTCCACTACAATAGCCTAGTTCTTGTAGCATTTCCAAGTCATTGTTCACCCTTTCTTCTAAACGCTTTGCCTCTAGATTTAATCCTAATTCTCTAAACTCTTCGCATCTATCAAACATATCTAATTGGATTTGTTTTAATACGCGAGGAAGAGTATCTTTATTAGTAAGAAAATTTCCTGCAGGATAGATGATAATATCACTTCTCTTATCTATTCTTTGACCACTGATTGGATCAATGCTTTCTATTGCTTCAACCTCATCATCAAAAAAAATAAGTCTATAAGCATAATCTAAATAAGGGGGATATATATCTATTACATCTCCTTTCACTCTAAATTTGCCTCTTGAAAACTCTATTTCATTTCTTGAGTATAGGCTATCAACTAATTCTAACAAGAATTTATTTCTTTCAATACGTTGGCCAAGGCTTATATAAATAGTTCCGTTTGCAAAGTCTTCAGGATTGCCTATACCATAAATGCAAGAAACCGAGCTTACAACGATAACATCTTTTCGGCCAGATAATAAAGCTGATGCTGCCGAAAGTCTTAATTTTTCTAATTCGTCATTAATAGACAAATCCTTCTCTATATATGTATTTGTTTGTGCGATATATGCCTCTGGCTGATAATAATCATAGTATGAAACAAAGTATTCAACTGCATTCTCTGGAAAGAAATTTTTAAACTCACTATATAATTGTGCAGCCAATGTCTTATTGTGGCTCATCACCAAAGTGGGTTTATTTAGTTGTTGAATTACATTTGCTATAGTGAATGTTTTACCCGAACCTGTAACACCTTGCAACACCTGCGCTTTTGTCCCTTCTTGTATTCCTTTTACAAGTTGAGCAATAGCTTGAGGTTGATCCCCCATTGGTGTAAAATCAGATTGGAGTTTAAAATTCATAATCAAATGTTTGTTCTATTAAAGACAATATTTCTTCAACTTCTTCATAGCTATTTGTAGTAACTAAACGTATTCTGTAAGGCTTAAAATTATTTAATCCCCTAAAATATCCACTATAAAACTTTCTCATTTCCAAAATAGCATACCTATCCCCTCTCCAATCCCTCAATCCTCTCAAGTGTTCTTTACAAGCATCTATTCTTTCTTTAATCCCAAATAAAGAAGCTTGTTTGCCTTCTAATAAATCCTTACATTGTCTAAAGATAAATGGATTACCCATTGCAGCACGACCAATCAAAATTCCATCTACACCATATCTGTTTTTATACTCCAACATTTTCTCTGCCGAATCTATATCTCCATTACCAAAAACAGGAATATTCATTCGTGGATTATTCTTGACCTCACCTATAAGAGTCCAATCAGCCTCACCTTTATACATTTGGTTTCTTGTTCTTCCGTGAATACTTATTAGTTGTACGCCCACATCTTGCATTCTTTCAGCAACTTCAACTATAGGCTTATTATCATCACTATAACCTAACCTTGTTTTAACACTTACTGGAATATTTACACTTTCCACAACCTTCTTTGTAAGATATTCCATTTTGCCAATGTCATTAAGTATTCCGCTTCCACAACCCTTACCTGCAACTTTCTTAACTGGACATCCCCAATTAATATCTATCCAATCACAAGAAGATTGTGCAGCCAACTCAGCTGCTTCTCTTAAACTCGTTTCATTATTTCCAAAAATCTGAATAGCTAACGGGCGTTCTTCCTCTTTGAAATCCATTTTCTTGCAAGAAGATTCTATCCCTCTTGCTAAAGCATCTGAAGATATAAATTCACTAAATAATACATCCACACCATATTTCTTACAAATTTGCCTAAAACATGGTGTTGTCACTGCTTCCATTGGCGATAAGCCTAATGAGAATTCCGGTAAAATATTTTTTATTTCCATGAAATTTTATCCTACTTGCAAAGATACAAAATTTATTTAGAAAAAAGAAAAATGGTCAAACTCTTTATTCATCTAAAGAATTTGACCATCTATTATAATAAATTCAAAAGCTATTTAACGACTTTTTCTACTACTAATTTGAATCCTATTCCATGCTGATTTAAAAGACTCACAGATCCATCTAACTGCAAATATCTTCTCAATCTAGTAATATAAACATCCATACTTCTTGCATTAAAATAGTCATCATTTTTCCAAACAGTGCGTAATATTTCCTCTCTTGTTACAATTGCGTTTTTATGTTCGCAAAAGACTCTTAACAATTCTCCCTCTTTTGTCGTAAGTTTTATTGTTTGAGTTTCTTCTTGATTTTCGGGATTAATATATGTTAAGTAACGTCCACTAAAGTCAAAATAAAAATTACCAAAAGAATAAGAAATCAATTTCTTTTCAAACTCCCTTAAATATAACCTTTTTCTAATATTGTTTATTTTCAATAATAGTTCTTCTGTATCTATTGGTTTTATCAAATAATCTTCTGCACCAAGTCTTAAAGCGTGTAAACGATATTTTCTTTCATTTTTTGTTGAACAAAATATAAAAGGTATATTTAATTCTACACTCCCTATGTAAGATGCAACCTCAAAACCATCTCGATCTGGCAAAGATACATCTAAAACACATAAAGAAAATGATTCTCTTTTTAAAAGACGAATAGCTTCTAATCCATTTTCTACAATAGTACAACTATAGCCAACTTTAGTGAAGCATTCTCTCATCATATTTGCATATTCTGAGTCAGTATCTGCTAACAATATTTTAAATAATTTCATAAAAGGTTTTGTTATATATCAAATGTTTAATTTATGCTCTTGAATAATCTATTCCATCTAATCTTTTTAAGAAGCGACTGATCTTTATTCATTGACATCCAAATCAATGATGCTTTACCTACAATATGATCTTCTGGCACAAATCCCCAATAACGACTATCTGCAGAATTATGACGATTGTCGCCCATCATAAAATAATAATCCATCTTGAACGTATAATTATCAGCCTTCTTTCCATTTATATAATATCCATCAGCTCTTTTCTCTAAACTATTCTTTTCAAATACAACAATAGCTCTTTCATAAAGTTCAAGATTCTCTGCTGTCAATTCAACTGTCATTCCTTTAGCAGGAATTAAAACAGGACCATAGAAGTCATTATTCCAATTCAAATTTTCGCTATGAGGAAACATACTAACATCTCTGAAACCTTTTTTGCTTATTACAGGAGCAACCTCTTCTACATAAGGCAATGCTTCTACTTGTTTTTTAATTTCAGCTGACAACGGTAAAGTTGCATAATTCACAAGTTTGTTTACATCAACACTATCTACACCTGCTTGTAAAAGGAATCCTTGTTTATCATAAATATCAGGGTGAATAAACAATTTGCATAAAAATTTAGCTTGTTGCTGATTTTCTCCACCTATAGCAACATTTCCTTCAAGTGCTTCTACTTCAACAAAAGGATTTGTCAATAAGGTTTCTATTTGTTGAGAAGTCAAGTTTATATAATAAAAATAATACATCATAGCCATATCTTCTTTGGAAACACCCATTTCCAATAACTCTTTCTCGTTAAGAGTATTATTTTCTATTGTTTTTATTCTATGAGTTAATTGATATTCTTCAGGACTTTCTATAGGTTTTCCATTGATATGAATCACAGCATTCTCAACAGAAAGAGTTTCTCCAGGTAATCCAACACAAGTCTTAATAAAATTCTCTTTTTTATCTATTGGTCTTGTTATAATTTCTCCAAATTCATCTCTATTAGACCAAACTCTATCTCTTCCAAAACGTCTAACCAACGAATAATAACTTTCATTAGATTGATAATAAGTAGAAACCGTATCTCCGTCAGGATAATTAAACACAACCGCATCTCCTCTTTTCACCTTACCAAGTCCTGGCAAACGATGATAATCAAGTTCTATCCAATCAAGATAACTTTTCACATTTAATCCAGGAATAGTGTGATGCATCAATGGTAAAGCCAATGGAGTATTCGGAACTCTTGGACCATAAGCAAGCTTACTTACAAACAAGCAATCTCCAACTAGAAGTGATTTTTCCATAGAAGAAGATGGTATCATATATGATTCAAAGAACATAGTACGAATTAAACTTGCTGCAACAACAGCAAAAACTATTGAATCCACCCAATCTCTTACTGCTGACACTTTAAATTCAGGCAAATCCTTAGGATGTGTGTATAATTCCTTCTTTGAAAATCCTAATAATGGTAAAATAATAAAAGGAACTAAAATAGATAATAACTGATACCAAAAACCATATTTCTTAAAACACTTGACTGTCTCTACTATCATCAACATAATTATAAAGACATTCAAAAAAGGTATCATGCAATAAAGAAACCACCATTTCTTTTTATCAATTATCTTTATCCAACACCAAATATTCCAAAATGGAATAAGTACATAATAAGGTTTATATCCAGCCTTTTCAAAAACTTTCCAAAGACCTATCAAGCTCACGACAAAGCCTAAAAATATGAGAATCAAATAAATATCCATAATATTTTATTTTAAAAATAATAAATAACAAGATTTAACGTTAAATTACAAAAAATTATTGTTAATATTCTATGAAAAGATTAAATTTATTCTTCGTTTTAATAATTTTAAACTTTGTTTCATTTGCACAAAACAAAGATTCATTACATCTAGCAACTACAAAGACAGGACAAACTCTTGCTTTAATCAATTACTTTTATGTAGATACTGCAAATTTAGAAAGAATATCTGAAAAAGGTATTGAATCTATGCTAAAAGAACTTGACCCTCATTCAATATTTATAAGTAAAGATGAAGTCAAAAAGATGAATGAACCATTAGAAGGCAACTTTGATGGTATTGGTGTAAGCTTTCAATTTATGAACGACAGCATACACGTTGTTGAAGTCATAAGTGGAGGACCTGCAGAAAAAGTAGGAATGTTAGCAGGTGACATAATAATAAAAGTAAATGAAGATGTTGCAACTGGCGATACAATAAAAAATGATTGGGTTTTCAAACATTTAAGAGGCGAAAAAGGAACTAAAGTTAAAGTCACAGTAAAAAGAGCCAATAGAAAAGAGCCGATATTTTTCAATATTACAAGAGATAAAATCCCTATTCATAGCATAGACACATGGTTTATGGTAGATGAACAAATTGGATACATAAGACTAAGTCGATTTGCACAAACCTCTTCAGAAGAGTTTTTAGAAGCAATAAAATCTCTTAAAAAAGAAGGAATGAAAGACCTAATATTTGATTTACGTGGTAATGGAGGTGGATACTTAAATATTGCGTGGGAAATAGCTGATCATTTCTTAGCAGGACAGAAAATGATTGTCTATACTGAAGGAATACACTCTCCAAAACAACCATACAACACAATGAAAAAAGGAATCTTTGAAGAAGGAAGACTTATTATTTTAGTTGATGAATATTCTGCCTCTGCTAGCGAAATTGTAAGTGGAGCTGTGCAAGATTGGGATAGAGGTGTAATATTAGGAAGAAGAACTTTTGGAAAAGGATTAGTACAAAGACCATTCACATTAGAAGACAAATCACAAATAAGACTTACAACATCAAGATACTACACACCAAGTGGAAGATGTATTCAAAAACCTTATGAAGATGGTGTAGAAGCATATCAAAACGATTATGCAGAACGCTATAAACAAGGCGAAATGACAAACGCAGACTCCATACATTTTGCCGATAGTTTAAAATACAAAACCAATAATGGGAGAATAGTATATGGTGGAGGAGGAATAATGCCAGACATATTTATTCCAATGGATACATCAAGAGCCTCAGACTATTTAATAAACCTTCGTTCAAAGAGTTTATTTAACAACTATGCACTACAATGGGTTGAAGAAAATCGTGAAGATTTCTTAAAGAAAGCTCCAGACTTCAAAGAATTTGAAAAAGAATACGACAAACTAAACCTATTAAAACACTTTGAAGCATATGCAGAAAAAGAAGGAGTTACTAAAAATGAAATCAAAAAAGAATGGGTTAATCAAATAGTTATGGATTATTTAAAGAAAGAAATAAACGATACTAACGCTGTTTCTTTCCAAAGCTACGAAGACTATGCAAAAATGCTAACTAACAAAGACAAATTAGTCGCTGAAATAATAGAAAAAGCCAAAAAAGAAGACAAAAACGCCGAAAGACTTAATAGAGAATCAGAACAATACATCGCAGCAACTCTAAAAGCCTTAATAGCACGCAACCTTTATGGCACAAAATACTTCTATATGTGTACCAAAGAAACAGATAAAGAATTTAAAAAGGCAATAGAAATCCTTAAAAGCGAAGAATACAACAAGATATTAGTCGGTACTAATTAAAAATTAATTGGTACCGACAATCCAAATCTTTGTTTATACTGCAAGGTTGAATTAAAATCCTTATCCATTATTGCTTGGAAATTTATAAAAGCAGTCAAATACTTGCTTACTTTTATGTTAATAAAAACTTCTGAGTTAATATCTGTATCCAATAACGGTTTATTATAGTCATAAAAGAAGTCTAATTTTACTAAAAGGTTTACATTCTTAAATATATCCTTTTGGAAAAAGAATTTAGCGTAAGAACCTAATGAGAATAACGCCATTTGACCAGGTTCTGTAAAACCAAAAATTTGATTACCTTTTAACCTATTATCTGTAACTACTGTTGTTTTACCTGTAAGGAAAGAAAGTAGTGTTGAAAATCCTTTATTTTTATATTCCCAACCAACAGAAGAAGTAATTGTAATAGGAGAAATTGGGGCAGAAACCAAAGCTCCATCTTTAAACCCTTCATCAAATTGAGATTTCAAGTTTACCAAAGCAGAATAGTTCCAAGACTTATACATTTTTCTTGAATAAATAGAGTTTAATTCTATCTTGTCATCACTCTTTTGAAACTCGTTTGCCTTATCCTTAAAACCATTTCCTGTTTTATCTTGCCAAATCATACCATAGGCCAACTCAATAGAATTATCCCATTGATTGTTTCCTTTCTTGTAATTAAAGAATCCTTTATAGAAAGAAGAAAATGCAAAAGATGAAAATCCACCTGCTGACCAATTTGAAAGCGTTGCCTGTTCCGAATTCAATAAAATACTATTCTTCAAAGTCCAATACTTCACACTATCTTTTGGTGTTTCTTGAGCGACAATAGTAACTTGCAATAAAATTGCTAACACTAGTACAAAATACTTTTTCATTTCTTTACTTTAATTTATTTAATTTATACAATAAAACTACTTCACTTACTATGCTTAACAAAGCCAATAAAACCAATAGGAAGGTAAATGAAAATCCTACATCAGAAGATTTGAATTGACTTTCTGTTAATTTTCGTGTATCAAAAACTCTTGTATTAGAATATTTGTCTAATAACTTTGAAAGCTCTTTATCATCATAGAATTCCAAAAGGCTTTCACGAGAAGAATAATTCATAGAGAATCCCGCAAAGACCTCTCCTTTCTTTACAAGATTATAATTACCCGCATTCTTTATTTGATTATAAGGATTCAAAGAAATATTTGATTGATTCTTCGTTATATTTGGAATAAAATCCGTTGAATCCTTAACAGATTGCACAACGAATAAATCCTCTTCATCAAAAGCCTTATCAATAGGTAATTTCACCAATTCTCTTTCTCCTATTGTATAATAGAAATCTGTTTTAATTTGACTCAAAACACAGATATTCCACATCAAAGGAACAAACAAAGAATTATTTACAAAATCTCCAAACTCTTCCTCTAATCCTACCGAAAACATATAAACATCAGAAGTGCTTTTTGGCGAAATCACAAGAAAATCTTTACCATTAGAGTATTTTAATACACTCTGTTTTGCAGTTGAAGACGAAGATTCAATAGGGAAATATTTTGAAACCGCAGGTAATGAAATCTTGTCAGAAACATTTGTAAAGACATCTTTAAACAAATAATTCTCCTCATCAAACTCATTAACCCTCATATCTTTATTTTGAAGGCTTGAATAAATAGGCAAAGACAAGCTTGACAAGAATGCATTTATGCTTTCCAAATTCATATCCTTAGAAGGTACTATCATCAATGAGCCGGAATTTTCAACAAATCTTTTCAATTCCTCGCTTAAACCCCCTCCTATTTCATTCAATCCATTAAGAATAATCATAGAATAAGTACCAAAAGAATTATAATTAGGATTTGCAACACTCTCATTATGTAAGCTTACTTGCTCATCTGTAGCGAACAATCTCTTTAAATAAGCATTTTCTGTTGATTGATTTAAAGACAAAACTTTCACCTTATCTCTAACATTCAAAGTAAAGTAAAAATCATTATCAAACAATACAGGAGAATCCTCTATAGCAACCTTAGAATGTAAGACTCCACTACGACTTATAGTGAAATTTAAGTTCACTACCTTACGTTCATTTGCCAATAAATCCACACTACTAATCGCTACTTGCTCCCCACCTACAATTAGTTTTAAAGGAAGTTTCTCAACATCATCTTCTGATGAATTTTTAAGACTAACCTTTAACTCCAAATCCGATTGAGGCATTATAGATTTTGATTCAATCCACAAGCTATCTATAAATACATTACTTTGATTTTTAACCTCTAAAGGAACAAATATATTCTCAATACTATCTTGTTTCAAGTTGTTTTCATCAATGAAAATCTTTTGAAAATCAGAAACAAAAAAGCATCTCTTACTATTATTATTTGTTTGATTAAGTAATTTATGAGCAGTGTTGTAAATTTCGCTAAACATCTTTGAAGTAGGAGTAATTTCCACTTCCGACAAAGACTGCAAAAACATTTCTCTATTCATAAAATGTCTTTCTTTCCCCGCCAAATCCATAGTAAGCAAGCAAAACTTATCAGCAGAAGAATAACTTTCAACAATTTCTTTTGCCTTTAACTTTGCCTTATCCAACATTATACCCTTGTCAGAAGCATTTTGCATTGAAAAGCTGTTATCCACAAAAACAACTACAACATTCTCTCCCTCTTGAACAAGAGCCTTTTGCTCATCTTTAAGATAAGGTTGAGCAAACATCAAAACAACAAAAATCACTATCAAACAACGAAACAACAATAACAACCATTTATACAAGTTATTTTGTTTTCGTGTTCTTATCTCAATATCTCTTAAAACCGAAACATTAGTAAAGTACACCTTTTTATACCTATGAAAGTTAAAAAGATGAACTGCTATAGGAATAACAATAGCAAACAAGCCAAATAAAAAATTTGGATATAGAAACGACATATCAAGTTTGATTTTGTGCAAAATTACAAAATTGTTTTGTAGATTTGAATAAAACACTTAATTTTGTTGAAGAAATAAAACAAAAATCAATAATAAAAAATGAAAAGAAATCTATTATTAATAAGCAATTCTACCAACAGAGGAGAAGCATACTTAGGTTGGTGTAAAGAAATGATACAAAATTTCTGCAACGAAAGTGGAGTTAAAAGAGTATTATTCATTCCTTATGCAGGAGTATCAATGGGATATGACAACTACGAAGCTAAAGTAAAAGCAGTATTCGACACATTAGGACTTGAATTATATAGCATACACACACAAGCAGACGCAAAAAAAGCAGTTGAAGAAGCAGAATGTATAGCAGTTGGAGGAGGAAATACATTCCATCTTGTATATGAATTATACAAAAACGGAATCATGCAATTAATGTCTGAAAAAGTATTCAACGGAACAGCATACATGGGTTGGAGTGCAGGAAGTAATGTTGCAGGACCAAGCCTTAAAACAACAAATGATATGCCTATCATTGAACCAGAAAGCTTTGATTGTATGAAACTTGTTCCTTTCCAAATCAACCCTCACTACACTGATTTCTTTGATCCAAAACACGGAGGAGAAACAAGAGATGACCGTTTAAATGAATTCATTGCAATCAATCCAAACATGTGGGTAGCAGGAGTAAGAGAAGCGACAGCATTAAGACTTAAAGAAGGAAAGCTTTCTTTAATAGGAAGAGACAATAAAATGAAAGTATTCAAACATGGACAAGAACCAGTAGAATACTCATTGACTGATGACATCAATTTCTTGATGAAATAATAAGCAGTGAAAGAAATAGAAATATTAAAAAACGGTGGGGTAATTCTTTATCCCACCGATACTATTTGGGGACTTGGCTGTGATGCCACACAAAAAGAAGCAATCCAAAAAGTAATCAATATAAAAGGAAGAGGAGGCGAAAAACATTTCATTCTCCTTGCAAGAGACATTGAAATGATAAGCCAATATGTAGAGACAATTCCTCAAGAGGCATTAGAATTATCAGAAAACGCTAAAACACCTCTAACAATAATTTATCCAAAAGCAAAAAACCTTCCAATAGAAATGCTATCTCACGATGGTAGCATAGGCATTAGAATACCTCATCACGAGTATTGCCAAAGGCTTTTAAAAGAACTAAATCGTCCAATCGTAAGTACATCTGCAAACATAAGCGGAGAAAAAAGCCCAAGCGACTTTTCAGAAATCTCCCTTGCAATAAAAGAAAACGCAGACTTTATTTCCCCACAAGAATTTCAAGCCCAAAACACACAAGCATCAAGCATTGTAAAAATACTTGAAAGTGGCGAAATCATAAAAATAAGATAACCTTTATCAAAACAAATAAATAGAAAATAAAAAAACGCTCGTTTGTCAATGACTTGCGAGCGTTTTGCTTTATCGTTATTTATCTCCAACTATTTTTTTAATCAATTTCATAACATTCATAATATGATTCCAAAATATTTTCCCACGGTAAAATTCCATCCCCTCCTTTACTTCCTTCAAAATCTTCACAAGGTGTTTCAGATGATTCAAAACGATACAAACCATCATCGCACAAATTACCTTCCCAATCTCGATATGAGTATTTACATTCACAAGAATAATTTGTTCCGCAAGCTACGAATAATATCGCAGATGTGATAATTAAAGCTAATTTTTTCATTTTTACCTCCTTCTTTTTTAATGTTATTAATTTGCGCGCAAAGATACACTTTTTTTTACCCCCCAAATATTTTTAAAGATATTTTAAAACGTCTTTAAAGGTAGTTTAAAACGCCATTAAAGGCTTTTTAATAAATAGTTTTTCTTAACAAAAAACACCTCATCTCACTGAAAAAATTGACCAAAATCAAGAGTAAATTTGCTGAAATGAAGAGTTATTTTTGTAAAACGGCGTTTTAAGAAAATAAAACAAAGAATTAATTTGAAAAAACAAAGAAATATTTTCAAAAAACAAAGCTTTTTTGGTGTAAAAACTGCGTTTTATTTTGCTAAAATCAAGCAAAAAACAGCGTTTTTTAGGCTTTAAAGGGTGTTTAAAGGGCGTTTAAAGGCTTTAAGTTATTGACTGACAGATTTTTTACTTAACTCAAAATGCTTAAAGAATTTACAAAGAAAAAATCAAAGCTCGATAATTCCTTAGTATTTCGGGCTTTGATTTTAATTAAAAAATGTTAAAAAATAAAAAATATTTACTTTATAAGGCTTGACGTATTCTTATCAATTTTTCTAATAATGCTTCTACTTTGTCAAGTACAAGCATATTTTTTCCATCACTTAGAGCTTGTGCAGGATTTGGATGAGTCTCCATAAAGATTCCATCAACCCCTACTGCGATTGCAGCTTTTGCTATTGTTTCTATCATTTGTGGCAACCCTCCACTCACGCCTTCGCTTTGGTTTGGTTGTTGAAGGGAATGGGTTATGTCCATTACAACAGGGCAATCAAAGGATTGCATTATTGGAATTGAGCGATAATCTACTATAAGGTCTTGATAGCCAAACATTGTTCCTCTATCGGTTAGGAGAATCTTGTTATTGCCAACGGATTTCACCTTATCAGCAACGTGTTTCATTGATTGTGCTGAAAGGAATTGTCCTTTTTTGATATTTACTATTTTATTGGTTTGTGCGGCTGCAAGCAATAGGTCTGTTTGTCGGCATAGGAAGGCAGGGATTTGAAGTATATCTACATATTCTGCTGCAATTGCAGCTTCGTGTGCTGAATGTATGTCGGTTACTACTGGTAATTGATATTTCTTTCTTATTTGTCCAAGTATGTTTAGCGCTTTCTCATCTCCTATTCCACTAAATGAGTCTATTTTTGAACGATTAGCTTTGCGATATGAGGCTTTGAATATTAGGTTTATGCCTAATCTATCGCATATTTGTTTTAATTGTTCGCATATTTCAAAGGGCATTTCTTCGTTTTCTATGACGCAAGGCCCTGCCATAAGGAAAAAATTATTTGATTTGTCTTTTAATTTGCTGTAAAGTTCCATTATTTTTTGTATTTTCGCACTTTAATTCTACAAAATTGAGAATTTTTTTAGATATGAAGAAGCAAAAGCCTAAAAATATCAAGATTCTTTTATCTCAAAAGGACGAAAAGTTACTTGCAAAGTACTGTGTGTCAAACAAAACTACGCCTAAACGTGCGATAAAAAGGATTTTGCACGATTTTCTAGTTGAAAACGTGGAGCCTATTAAGGTTGAAGCAGATAATCAATTAGAATTGTTCAAGCCAAAGCAAATGAACATTTTTGACTAAAGTGTTTCCCAACCTTCTATTGCAGTTTTGATATGAGAATATATCACTGTCTTGTTGAGAATCTTCTTTTCCCTATCTAATATATAGATTTCTGGCGTACGAATTATGTCTATTCCGTAACGTTGTTTAAGTTCTTGTGGATTGATATGCCAATTTGTCCAAGGGTGTGTGATTTCTCCTGGCTTTTCTCCTATTTCTATAGATACTATTCTTGTATTGTATTTATTGGAATAGTTATTATAGAAATCCAATAGGTCGTTAAAGTTCTTTTTACAGCTTTCACATGTAGAAGAATGGAATAAAACGACTGTATATTTTGAATCTATGGAGTCAAGATTGTTGATGTTTGGAAATTTATTTGATGGTAAGAATGGCTTTATTGCTTCTATGTTTTCGTTATGCCTATCTATTTCACTTGGACTTACCCATGGTGTTTTGCCTTGATTAAGCAGATTTTCCACTATTTGAACGTAAATACTCTCATTAAAAGAGAATGGCATAAATGGAAGTTTCTCTAAATAAAGGTCAATAATAAATTTGGAATACACCTCTCCTCCTCTACTATTTGCTGTATCTATAAAATCTTTTATTGCAACATAGACAGAGTCTGCTGATTGCATTGTGATTTCTTCTGTGTATTTCTTAAACTTTTGATAGAAATAAGGAGTTGAAAGTAGTCTTTGGTCGGAGAAAACAAAGTTTTCCCAATATCTTGACCTAATATCGTAAGCATATTCTAAACCTTTTTCTTTTATTAACCTACCATTGCTAAAAAACTTAGGGTTAAGGCTTGGATTTTTTATAGAACGATAAAGAATAGTCATTAAATTGTTTGGATATTGCTTGAAAAAGTCTTCTTGAAACTTGGCAAATTGAGCTTTGCTTTCTTTTATCAAAAGGCTCAAAGAGTCTCTTGATGCAGGATTCTTTTTAATGCCTGTTTCACATTGAGAAACAAACTCTCTATGTTCTTTATTTATTTTTTGATATTCAAGGTATTTCTGATTTTCTTCGCAACCTTTTACTTCATAAAAGCCGTATGGATAAATATCTATGGTGAAATTTGGATTTTTATCCAAGAGAAAAGAAAACAATTTTTGATGCTGAGATGCTACAACAAGCATTCCCATTCGGTAATCTCCTTCTAAGATAAAACTTCCTTCATCTGTCATTTTTAAAGAGTCAAGTAAAAACTCTTTTTTTTCTCCATATGAGGAGTAAACATAGATTGTAGAATCTTCAAACTGATGTATCCAAAGTTTTACTCTGTAATGATTTGTTTGTGCTGTAAGCAGATTTGAAAAAATAAAGAATAAAACAAAGATTACTATGTATCGTTTTTTCATAACTTAGATTTTAGTATTTGAATTGACCTTCCTTTAATAGTTTTAGAATATTCTCTAAATTGTCTGCAGGAACATTTTTTGCAACTATTTTATTGTCTTTATCCAATATGAACATTACGGGTGTTTTTTCTACGTCAAAATATTCTCTCCAATCATAATTAGCAACTAATCCATTTAGATTTATCCATTGAAGTTCTTTTTCGTTTATAAATTTCTTCCAGGCTTCAAGGTCACTTTCTGTATTGATTGCATAAACCTCAAAAGAGTATGCGTCTTTCTTTTCTTTGTATAATTTACTTATCTTTGGAACTTCAACAGAACAGTGTCCACAACCTGGAGACCAAAATAAAAGGATTTTAAAGTCTTGTTGGCAAGTCTTAGTTGTATGCCATACTTCTGCACTATCCATACATGCTAAATCGGGAACTTGTTTTCCTAAAAGTAGATTTTCCCATTTGTGTGCTCTTTCTATGTTTTTCTCCATATCACTTGGAGAAACCCAATCTGCTATTCCTGTTTCATAATATGTTTTCATCATATTAACATATATAGCATCGTGTCCCATATATGGGCTTTGAAGATAGCGTTCTGATATGTTATGAATAAGAAAACGTTTCATTCCTTTTGAATCTTTGGATTTGGCAATGACGTTATGTGCATAGTTAATTATTGTATCAACTCTTTCATATTTCATTACATCATTCCAATAGCGATTATAGGTTTCATAAAATACCATTTTAGGTGTTCGTAACAAACCTGCGCAACTAAGGTCTATATTATCAAAATAATGATTCTTATAATAATACCAACGTTTTGCATTCCATTCTAAAGAATCTGCTGTTCCATCTTCTTTTGTTGGCATTTCAAATTCAGGTATTATTATTGGCTTTGTTGCATTGAATACTTTTGAAAGCAAGTGTTGTGGATATTGATTAATGAACTGATTTTTCATCTTATCGTTTTCATCACTTAATACTTTAAGTTCTTTGTTAAACTCTTCTTTGCTTAAATTCTTTTTCTCAAGTTCTTTGAATCTGCTATTGATTTCTTCAGAGTGCTTCATGTAGTCAAAGTAGGCTTTCATCTCTTTAGAAGAAGATTTAACCTCCATATATTTATTCCAGTTCTCATCTTTGGTTTTTAACTTGATTTTAGTTTCGTTTTGTATCATAATCTCAACAAATCGTCCCTTTAAATCGCTCAAAAAGTAAATACCACTTTCAAGTTTCTTATCTTTAGACTTAAATGTGTAGGTATTCTTTACGTTTTTGGCCGTATCAAGTGCGTAGGTTTTGTCAAGATAATAATGACCAAGTATTAAAGCTGTGTCTTTACTTCCTTCTATTTCTATTTTTATTTCGTATTGAGCTAATAGTTCTTCGTTACAAATCAATAACATCAAGAAACAAATAATTAATTTCAAATATCTCATATGTTTATTCTTTAAATCATTTTATATATTCAACGCAAAATTAGCATTTATATCATAAATCAAGACAAAAAAATCTGCAAAAAGTGAACAAATAAGCCTTCTTTATTATGTCATTTTGTCGTTTTTTAGAACTTGGAACGTTTTTTTCTGTTATTTGTATTGAATCATAAAATACAAAAATATGGAAACAACAAAGTTAAAATTAGACAATCTTAATCGTTTTGCTCATAACCTTATTTCAGAAGCAAGAGATGGAAAATTAGATCCCGTAATTGGAAGAGATGAACAAATACGAAGAGTTTTGCAAATTCTTTCTCGTAGAACAAAGAACAATCCTGTTTTAGTGGGTGAACCTGGTGTTGGTAAAACTGCAATAGCTGAAGGTTTAGCTCAAAGAATTTTCAAAAAAGATGTACCTGAAAATTTAAAGGACAAGTTGATTTACTCTCTTGATATGGGAGCTTTGATTGCTGGTGCAAAGTATAAGGGAGAATTTGAAGAAAGATTAAAGGGTGTTATTAATGAATTAATAGCTTCTAATGGAGAAGTAATTCTTTTTATTGATGAAATACATACTTTAGTTGGTGCTGGAGGTGGAGAAGGTGCAATGGACGCAGCAAATATCTTGAAACCTGCTTTGGCTCGTGGCGAATTAAGAGCAATAGGTGCTACAACATTGAACGAATATCAGAAGTACTTTGAGAAAGACAAGGCTTTAGAGCGAAGATTCCAAATGGTAATGATTGATGAACCAAGTGTGGAAGATACAATTAGTATTTTGAGAGGTTTGAAGGAGAGATACGAAGTGCATCATCACGTTAGGATAAAAGATAGTGCAATAGTTGCGGCTGCAGAAATGTCGAATCGTTATATTACAAACAGATTTCTACCCGACAAAGCTATAGATTTGATTGATGAAGCCTCTGCTAAATTGCGTATGGAGATAGATTCTTCTCCTGAAGATTTAGATGAATTAGAACGCAAGCTTATGCAATTGGAAATAGAAAGGGTTGCAATCAAAAAAGAAAAAGACGAGAAAAAGACAAAAGAACTAAGCGAGCAAATAGATGAGCTAAAAAAACAAAGAGATGTATTAAAAGAAAAATGGTTAGCTCAAAAAAGGATTGTGGATTCTATACAAGAGGAGGTTAAAAACATTGAACAATTCAAGTTTGAAGCAAGCAAAGCCGAGATGGAAGGAGATTATGGTAAGGTTGCTCAATTACGATATGGCAAAATCAAGGAATCTGAAACTAATTTAGAAAATTACAAAAAGCGCTTAAAAGAATTGCAAGTAGAAGGTGCTTTAATAACAGAAGAAATTGGATATAACCATATCGCAGATGTTGTTTCTCGTTGGACAGGCATACCTGTATCAAAAATGATGGAAAGCGAAAAAGACAAACTTCTCAATTTGGAAAAGGCTTTAAATAAAAGGGTAATTGGACAAGAAAAAGCAATCAATGCTGTGGCAGATGCAATTAGAAGAAGTCGTTCTGGATTAAGTGACGAAAAGCGACCTATTGGTTCATTTGCTTTTCTTGGTAGTACTGGTGTTGGAAAGACTGAATTAGCAAAGGCTTTGGCTGAACAGTTGTTTGATAAAGATGATTTAATGATAAGAATTGATATGTCTGAATATCAAGAAAGACATACTGTTTCTCGTTTGATTGGAGCGCCTCCAGGATATGTAGGTTATGAAGAGAGTGGTTTATTAACCGAAGCTGTGAGAAGAAAACCTTACTCTATTATTCTTTTGGACGAAATAGAGAAAGCTCATCCTGACATTTTCAATCTACTGCTTCAGGTTTTAGAAGACGGACGATTAACAGATAATAAAGGTAGAGTTGTTGATTTCAAAAACACAATAATCATTATGACTTCAAATCTTGGTTCTAACATTCTACAAGAATACTTGGAAAACGATAAAGAAGGTTTGATTTCAAAGTGGGAAAATATCGAAACTGAGATAATGTCTGTAATGAAAAAAAGTTTGCGTCCTGAATTTCTAAACAGAATTGATGAGATAGTAGTTTTCAAACCTCTTATGAAAGAACAAATAAGAGAAATAGTAAAACTACAACTTCAAAATGTGAAAGATATGCTTAAACGCAAAAACATAGAACTTCAAAGTACAAGCGAAGTTTTGGACTTTTTAGCAGATAAAGGATATGATATTGAACTAGGTGCAAGACCTGTAAAAAGGACTATTCAAAAGCATGTAACAAACAAGCTTTCAATGCTTTTAATAAATGGGAATTTTACAGAAAATACTACTATAGAGATGTTTTTATCAAATAACGAAGTAAACTTTAGGCTTATTAATTAATTTAATACGTGAAAAAAGACTATCTTTGCAACGTAAAAGTGTAATAATTATGGCATTAATAAAATCAATATCTGGTTTCAGAGGAACAATTGGCGGACAAGTTGGTGAAGGTTTGTCGCCTATAGATACAGTAAAGTTCACTGCCGCGTTTGCAGCTTTCATTAAAGAACTTTATGGCAAAGATAGAATAACTATAGTTTTAGGACGTGACGCAAGAGTTTCAGGAGAGATGGTTTCACATCTTGTTATTGGAACTTTAATGGGTATGGGCGTTGATGTAATTGACACAGGTCTTTCAACTACTCCTACTGTTGAGGTAGCAGTTACTGAAAAGAAAGCTGACGCAGGTATAATCCTTACTGCAAGCCATAATCCAATGCAATGGAATGCTCTTAAATTTTTAAACAATAAAGGAGAATTCATTTCAGCAAGTGAAGGTAAACGAGTACTAGAAATAGCTGATGAAGACAATTATCTTTTCGCAGAAGTAGGACACTTGGGTAAATGCGTAAGTGATGATTCTACAATAGATGCTCACATAGAAAAAGTTTTAGCTCTAGACCTTGTTGATGTAGAAGCTATAAAACAAGCTAATTTTAGAGTTGCTTTTGATGCGGTTTGCTCAACAGGTGGATTTGTTTTAAATAAATTATTAAAGGCATTAGGTGTTAAGGAAATTGTAGCTTTAAACGATGAACCTACAGGAGTATTTCCTCATAATCCAGAACCTCTTCCTGAAAACATCACTCAAATCTGCAAAGAAGTTGTAGAGAAAAAATGTGATGTAGGCTTTATTGTGGACCCTGATGTTGATAGATTAGCAATAGTAAGTGAAGATGGAACTCCTTTTGTTGAAGAATACACATTGGTATCTATTGCAGATTATGTTTTAAAACACACTCCTGGCTCAACTGTTTCAAACATGTCTTCAACAAGAGCCTTAAGAGATGTTACAGAAGCTAAGAATCAACAATACTTTGCTTCTGCCGTTGGAGAGGTTAATGTAGTTGAAATAATGAAAAAGCACAATGCTGTTATAGGTGGAGAAGGTAATGGAGGTATAATCTATCCTGCTTTACACTATGGTCGTGATGCTTTGGTAGGTGTTGCATTATTCTTAACTTTACTTGCAAAAAGCAAAATGACATGTTCTCAATTAAGAGCAACTTATCCTAACTATGAAATATCTAAAAACAAAATGGAATTAACAAAAGAGATGAATGTTGATTCTATTTTAGAAAAAATGGCTGAAAAGTATAAAGACTATGAGGTTTCAACTATTGATGGAGTTAAAATCAATATAGGTAAAGAATGGGTTCATTTAAGAAAAAGTAATACAGAGCCAATTATAAGAATCTATTCAGAAAGCAAGGATTTAGAATCTGCGAATAAATTAGCTGGTAAGATAATTGAGGAAATTAAATCTTTGATTTAAAAAATTAAAACAAAGAATCAGTAAAATAAAACAAAGAATTAAAAAATTAAAACAAAGAAAAAGTATGAGAAAAATTTTAGCATTAGCTTTAGCACTAGTATTTAGTGCAAGTGCATTTGCACAAACACCAAGTGTGACAACAACAATTGACGATTTAACACCAACAACCATTACAGCATCATTTGAAATGAATGAAAATTGTACAAAATATCATATCTTAGCTGCTGCAACTGGAGAAATGGATCAATGGTCTGCAATGTTTGGAACTCCATTAAGAGATTTAGTTATCTCTTGGTCATTAGGATTTGAAGCAGATACAACATATACTTGGACTGAAATGGTTCCAAATACAGAGTATATTGTTTATGTTGTAGCAGTAAATGCAACAGATACATCAGAAGTTTTAACAACTACTTGTACAACTACAATTGCTGGTGGTGAAGGAGCAAGTGTTGTTACAGTTGAATTGGAAAACATAACAGAATCTTCTGTAATTATGACAGCTACTCCAAACGATCAAACAGCAAAATTCCTTGATGGTATAGTTGAAAAAGCAATGTTTGATGAAATTGGACAAGACTCTTTGATGGCTATATTACTTGAACAACCTTATTGGTTATACGAAACAGACCACTGGGAATGGTTAGATCTTACTCCTGGTATGGAATACTATGCTTTTGCAATTGGTCAAAATGCAGCAGAACAATGGGGAGAAATGACATTAGTTCCTTTCGCTACACTAGTTGCTGGTTTAAATCAAGCACAATCAAATGAAATAACATTATATCCAAATCCTGCAACAAACGTTGTGTCATTACAAAACGCAGAAATAGGAAGCCTTGTTGAAGTTATAGATATTCAAGGTAGAGTATTAAAAGCTTTAGAAGTTACTTCTACAAATCAAATAATAGGTTTAGAAGGAATGAACTCTGGTTTATATTTAATCAAAACTATAAACGGAGAAAAAACTTTCATCAACAAATTGATTGTTAATGAATAAAACAATACCTCAAATATAAAAACAGTTAGACAGTCTTCTCAATAGTGTATAAATTATTTGCTATTGAGAAGATTGTTTTTTTTCAATTAGCTATGGAAATATCAACAATAGTACCAGCTTACAACGAAGAAAAAAATATTCCATTAATTTACGAAAGACTAACTCAAACTTTAAGTCAAATAACTAATGATTACGAAATAATATTTGTAAATGATTGCAGTAAGGATAACACACTTGAAACAATCAAAACAATAGCTCAACAAGACTCACATATAAAATACATAAGCTTTTCAAGGAATTTTGGACATCAAATAGCAGTAAGTGCAGGGTTAGACCTTTGCAAAGGGAATGCTGTGGTTATAATAGATTGTGATCTTCAAGATCCACCTGAACTAATCCTTGAAATGTATGAAAAATACAAAGAAGGCTACAAAGTAGTCTATGCAAAACGTCTAACAAGAGAAGGAGAAACTTGGTTTAAGAAAATTACAGCAAAAATGTTCTATAGAATACTTGCTGCAATGACAAGTATAGAAATTCCTGTTGACGTGGGCGATTTCCGACTTATAGACAATGTTGTAGTAAAACATCTTCGCAATATGCCTGAAAAATCAAAATATCTTCGTGGGCAAATATCTTGGATAGGATATAAACAGACATTTGTGGAGTATCATAGAGATTCTAGAATATATGGTAAGACAAATTATCCTTTAAAGAAAATGTTAAGATTAGCCTTTGACGGTATAACTGCATTTAGTGACAAACCTCTAAAAATGGCTTCTGCAATTGGTATAATCTCTGCTATAATATCACTTTTAGCAATAGTATATGCACTACTTTCACACTTCATATTTGATTCCGCCGTTTCAGGTTGGACATCTTTAATAATAAGTGTGCTTTTCATAGGAGGAGTACAACTAATCACCATAGGAATAATAGGAGAATACATTGCGAGAATAAATAATGATGTTCGCAATAGACCATTATATATAATAGATGAACAAAACATAGAAGACGAACAATAAATACTTAAAACAATGAAATATATAGAAACAGACAATAAATTTAATAGATATTGCGTAACCACAGCCTTACCATACGCTAACGGACCTGTACATATAGGACACTTAGCGGGTGTTTACGTGCCAGCAGACATTTATGTAAGATATTTAAGAATGATGAACGAAGATGTGCTTTTCATTGGTGGTAGTGATGAACACGGAGTTCCTATCACTATAAAAGCAAAAAACGAAGGGGTAACTCCACAAGATATAGTGGATCGCTATCACGGTATAATAAAACAATCATTCCAAGATTTAGGAATTTCATTTGATATTTATTCTCGTACATCTTCTCAAACTCATAAAGAAACCGCATCAGCATTCTTTAAAGACCTATACGAAAAAGGAAAGTTTGTTGAAAAAGTATCGCAACAATACTATGACGAAGCAACAAATACTTTCCTTGCAGACCGATATATAATAGGTACTTGTCCTCATTGCGGAAACGAAAAGGCATACGGCGACCAATGTGAAGCATGTGGCACAAGCCTTTCTGCAACAGACCTTATCAATCCTAAATCTACACTTTCAGGAAACGAGCCTCAATTAAAAGAAACAAAGCATTGGTATCTTCCATTAGAGGACTACGAAGCCTTTATGAGAGAATGGATTTTGGAATCGCACCCTGAGTGGAAAACAAACGTGTATGGACAATGCAAAAGCTGGATTGACCAAGGCTTACAAGCAAGAGCTGTAACACGAGACCTTGATTGGGGAGTGAAAGTCCCTGTTGAAGGAGCAGAAGGTAAAGTATTATATGTATGGTTTGATGCTCCAATAGGATATATTTCTAATACAAAAGAACTACACCCTGATAACTGGGAAAAATGGTGGAAAGAAAAAGACACAAAGCTTGTTCACTTTATCGGAAAAGACAATATAGTGTTCCATTGCATTATATTCCCAGCTATGCTTAAAGCAGAAGGCTCATATATCTTACCAGAAAATGTACCTGCCAATGAGTTCTTGAATCTTGAAGGAGATAAAATTTCTACATCTCGTAATTGGGCAGTTTGGTTACATGAATACCTAAAAGATTTCCCAGGAAAACAAGATGTATTGAAGTATGTACTTTGTGCAAACGCACCAGAAACAAAAGATAACGACTTTACATGGAAAGATTTCCAAACACGCAACAACTCAGAGCTTGTAGCAATATTTGGAAACTTCGTTAATCGTACAATAGTTCTAACACACAAATATTTTGAAGGCAAAGTTCCTCAAAGGGGAGAGTTGAACGAACTTGACGTTCAAACAATAGAACAAATAAAACAATTCCCTGAAAAAATAGGACGTAGTATAGAACAATACCGTTTCCGTGAAGCATTAAACGAACTAATGAATCTTGCACGCCTTGGTAATAAATACCTAACAGAAAACGAGCCTTGGAAAACAATAAAGACAGATGAAGCACGCACAGCAACAGTTTTGAATATTTCATTACAAATATGTGCAAACCTTGCCTTACTTTCAGAACCATTCCTACCATTCTCAGCACAAAAACTAAGAGAAATGTTAAACCAAGACTTAGCTTTTTGGTACGAAGCAGGTAATTCAGAATTGTTAAGCGAAGGAAAACAAATCAATCCAGCACAATTGTTGTTTGAACAAATAGACGACAAACAAATAGAAGCACAATTAGAAAAACTACAACAAACAAAAAAAGCAAACGAATTAGCATCTGCCACAGTAGAGCCACAAAAAGCAAATATAGAATACGATGATTTTGCAAAAATGGACATAAGAGTAGGAACAATCCTTGCAGCCGAAAAAGTAGCAAAAACAAAAAAACTCCTAAAACTAACAATAGACACAGGAATTGACCAACGCACCATAGTAAGTGGAATAGCTGAATATTATAAACCAGAAGAAATCATAGGAAAACAAGTATCCGTATTAGTAAACCTTGCACCAAAAGCCCTAAAAGGCATAGAAAGTCAAGGCATGATACTAATGGCAGAAAACCTTGATGGAAGTTTGAGTTTTATTTCACCAGAAAAACCTATCAAAAACGGCGGAACAATCAGCTAAAACAAAGAAAAAAGAAGGGGGATTTTATAGGAACTATTTGTTTCTATGAATTAAAGTAAAAACTCTTTGTTTTAATTTAAAAAATCAAAGAAAAAATCATTTTTTTCTTTGATTTTTTTTTATTTTTCTTTGAAAAATTTTTCATACATTTGCGTGCGTAAAATCATAAATAAAAGTATTGATTATGAAAAAATGGATAGTATTTGTTTTAGGCTTTGTTTCAGGAGCAATATTCCTATTCTTTGTTCTATTAATTATTGGAAAATCTTCTTCAAATGATAATGGAATGACTTATTTTGAAAAGCCAGGTAAATGTATTTCAACAAAAGAATTTGAAGTTATTCAAGTTATTGGAGATGGCTATGCTTTGGCGAGAGAAATAGTTGATCGTACTTCTTTAATCAATATTCCAAGTGGTTTATTAGTGCTTGTAACAAATGATAATGGAGAATTATATTATGATGATCAAATTATAGAAGTCCCAAAGGGTAAATGTATGCGTCAAATAGGGGTTTATGAGTATCAAACGAAATCAGAAAATTGGAAAACTGTGCCTATTGTGCAGGTGATGAATGAATAAAAAGTATATTTATAATGGTTATTTTACTATTATTGGTATTTTTTACCATTGTTCTTTTCTTACGAACTACATCTCGTAGTAATAAAGCACCAAAGAAAAGGAGAAAAAAAAAGACAACTTATAGTTCTTATGCAAAGGTTTTAGGAGAAATAGGTGAAGAAAGTGTAGCTTCTATTTTAAAAACTTTGCCTAAGGACTATGTTGTTTTTAATGATGTTTATTTAGAAATAAAAGGCAAATCTACTCAAATAGATCACGTCGTTATTTCTCGATATGGAGTCTTTATAATAGAAACAAAGAATTATACGGGTTGGATTTTTGGGAATGATACTTCGGAATATTGGACTCAAACTATATATGAAAACAAATATCAATTAAGAAATCCTTTAAAACAAAACTATGCACACCTTAAAACTTTACAATCTATTTTTGGAATAGATGAAAGATTCTATTTTCCAATAGTTGCCTTTCACGATAGAGCGACATTGAAGCGTGAAACCTATGGAAATGTGATGTATTTTTCAGAATTGAAAGATTTTATTCTATCAAAAAAAATACCCAAACTACACGACGAATTGGTAAATAGGCTATCCCTTATTTTAAAATCTTATTCTATCAAAGATGAAAACCAAAAGCAAGAACATATCTTGAATGTAAAACAAGAACTTGCAAATAAAGAAGATTTAATAGCAAAATGGATATGTCCAAGGTGTAGAGGAAGTTTAGTGCAACGAAAAGGGAAATATGGCAGTTTTATAAGTTGCTCAAATTATCCTTATTGTAAGTTTACCACTAAATGTAGAGATTAAATATCTCTTAGAATTAATTTTTTCTTTCTTTGTTTTAGTAAATTTATTCAAAGAATAAATAAATTCTTTCTTTGTTTTATTTTTTTCTTTTAAAGACTCGTTTTGTCCAATAAGGCAATACTAATGAACCTAAAAGGAGATATGGATAGTAAGTAAACAAACGCCATATAAAAGCTATGGTTGCGTGTGTTCCTTGTGGCATAAATTCTCCTATAAAGAGAGGAAAAGCAAATTCTGCTATGCCACTGCTTCCTGGTGTAGGTGAAATACAAAGTATTATCCACATTACTAATTGTCTTGCAAAGATTAAGAGATGTTCTCCTACGGGTGAGAATGCTAATAGTATGCAATTTACTACTAAGAAACGTGATGTCCACGAAAATACTGTGCATAAATAGGCTTTTGTCCAAAATATTAGTCCTTTTCCCTTAAACTCTTGTGAAGATGTTACTATATCATCTCCCATTTTATACATTTTTTCTTTTATCCTTCTAAAAAGCTTCTTGTCTGCAAGTATGTAAAGCAACTTTCTAAAACCTTGTGGAAAGAAAAATATGGCTACAAGGATTATTATGGTCAAAAGACACATAAATCCATAGCCTATGAAAAAGATTTGTAATTCTCCAAAAGTGTTTCCAAAGAATGTGAAACGGAAATCGGTATTAAAGGCAAGGCTTGCACCGACTAAAAGCACTACAATAGGAGTTATGATAATGTAAAACAACTCATCTAAAAGTGCTGTAATCATTACGATTGCTGTACTACGCCCTGCGGAAATTCCTTCTTTGGCTACTATAAAGAATGCTAAGGCTGAGCCTCCTACTACTGAGGGTGTGATTGCTGAACCAAACTCCCAAAGCATTATTACTTGAAAGGCTTTTTTCCAACTTATCTTTTTGTCAGACAAAAGTCTTATTCGGTACATATACATTAAGTCTCGCATTACGCCAAAGCACAAAGCGAGAAATAGAAAGAAAGTAGATGCCCACGTCCAATTGATTAGTATATCTGTTAGTACGTTTGCGTCTTGTTTTAGGTCTTTTAGTATCAATAATAATGCTACCCCTATTCCTATTAGTAGGGGTAACATTATTTTTTTAAAGCTAAATATCGATAATGGATTGTTTTCCGACATTTTTTACTTCATCAAATCTAATTTTGGATGAGGAAGTGATATTTTTTCTGATACTAAATAGTTGTAAACAGCGGTATGTATATCTCCCATTACGTTCCAGTAATCTGCATTCTTACACCAAAATCTTAAATCAACGTTTATAGCCAAGTCTGTAATGCTTACGATTACTGTTGGTTCTGGTGTAGAAAATATTCTTTTGTCTTGTTTTGCTATTTCTATCAAACGAGGATTTATTTGAGAGATATCTACTCCGTGAGCTAAGTTAAATTTTATGTCTATTCTTCTATCTTCCATTTTTGAATAGTTTATAACGCTCGATCCAGAGAGTGCGCCATTTGGAATGGTGATTACTTTATTGTCAACAGTCACTAGGGTTGTTGTAAATATCATTATTTCTTTTACTGTACCTTCGTAGCCTTGTGCTTCTATGTAATCTCCAACTTTAAAAGGACGTAAAACTAACAATACAACTCCTCCTGCTACGTTTTGTAAAGTTCCGCTAAGTGCCAAACCTATTGCAACTCCACAAGAAGCAAGAATAGCTGTGAATTGAGTCATTTCTATTCCTAAATAACCTATTACAGTTAGTATAAGTAAGACTTTTAGTAATATAGAAATAAGTGAAATTAAGAATGGACGTAATGACAAATCCAAATTCTTCTTTTCAAAAGCCTTTTCTATCTTTTTTACTAAGAATCTTATAAGTTTAAATCCCACCCAAAGTATTAAACAAGCAATAAGTAACTTTGGTCCAAATTTAAAGACTACATCTTTCAAAAATGTAATCACATCTGCCCATGTAAAGGTGTCTGCATTTAATAATAACATTGTTTTAAAGTTTTAAGTTAATATAAAAAATTGTTATAAGGATAACGTATTGCGTGTATTGTTTTCACTTTATCGTAGATTATTTGTCTTAATTCTTCTATATTTTCTTTATTTTTTGCTGAAATAAAGACTGTATCTTGATTTCCATTAGAAAGATAAGTTTGTTTTAAGTCTTCCAAACTCCAATTCTCTTTTTGCTTTGGTGTAAGGTCGTCTTCGTCTTGTGGAATGTAGGTATAAGCATCTATTTTATTAAAAAGCAATAGTGTTGGTTTATCATTTGCTTTTATTTCTGCAAGTGTGTTATTTACAACTTTGATTTGCTCTTCAAAATTAGGATGTGATATATCTACAACATGAACTAACAAGTCTGCTTCACGCAATTCGTCCAAGGTTGATTTGAAACTCTCAACTAATCCATGAGGTAATTTGCGTATAAAGCCGACTGTATCTGTCAAAAGAAAAGGAAGATTTTCTATAACTACTTTTCTAACTGTTGTATCAAGGGTTGCAAAAAGTTTATTCTCCGCAAAAACATCGCTTTTAGAGAGAAGATTCATCAAAGTGCTTTTTCCTACATTGGTATAACCAACTAAGGCTACTCTTACTAAACTTTCTCTATTTTTTCTTTGTACTGTCTTTTGCTTATCTATGTCTTTTAGTTTTTCTTTAAGCAAAGAAATTTTTGAAAGTATGATTCTGCGGTCGGTTTCTATCTGTGTTTCCCCTACTCCACGCATTGTAAGTCCTGCTCCACCTCTTTGACGGTCCAAGTGTGTCCACATTCTTGTCAATCGTGGTAATAAATATTGGTATTGTGCGAGTGCTACCTGTGTTTTAGAGTGTGAGGTTCTTGCTCTTTGTGCAAAAATATTTAGAATCAAACCTGTACGGTCTAATACATGACAATCCAATGCTTTTTCTATATTTCTTGCTTGCGAAGGTAAGAGTTCATCATCGAAAACTACCCAATTTATATCTGCTGCTTTGATATACTCTTTTATTTCCTCTAATTTACCACTTCCAACAAAGGTACGTGGGTCTTTATAAGGAAGTTTTTGAGTAAATCTCTTTTCTACAACAGCTCCTGCTGTGTCAATAAGAAATATTAGTTCGTCAAGATATTCTTCTGTCTGCTCAACACTAACCTCAGGCGTAGTAATCCCTACTACAACACATCTATCAGGTTCTATTTTGTAATCTATCATCTATGCTATCTTTGCATATATTGTTCCAATAGTCTTTGTACATATTTTCCAAAGACATCAAATTCTATATTTACAACAGTTCCCACCTTGAATGTATGGAAATTTGTGTGCGAATAAGTATATGGTATGATAGACACAGAGAATTCTCCTTCCTTGCTATCAACTACTGTAAGACTTACGCCATTTACAGAAATTGAACCCTTAGGTACAGTAATATTTCCGTCTTTCACATCATATTTAAAGTAATATCTCCAAGAGCCATTTTCATCTACAACTTTAAAGCACTCTGCTGTTTGATCTACATGGCCTTGTACGATATGACCATCAAATCTTCCATCCATAAGCATAGAACGTTCTACATTGATTTTCGTTCCTACTTCCCATTGCCCAAGATTTGTTTTGTCCATTGTTTCTTTCATTGCAGTAACAGTGTATTGTTTTTTTCCTTTATCAAGCTTTACAACTGTCAAACAGCAACCGTCATGAGCAAAACTTTGGTCTATTTTTAATTGGTCTGCGATTTCACATTCCAAAGTAAAATGAAAATTTGTTCCTTCTTGCTCAATGTTTACCACATGAGCCATATTTTCTATTATTCCTGTAAACATATCTTATAAGTTTTCTTTATGGTATTGGTAAATCTTTTCATACAAATGTATTCTGTCTTTTCCTCTTACGTTGTGTTCGTGATCAGGATAGATAAAGTAATCTACTTGTTTTCCTGCTTTGATACATTTGTTTATAAATTCAAGAGAATGTTGCATTACTACGGTTGGGTCTTGTGCTCCGTGTATTACAAGAAGTTTTCCTTCTAATTGATCTGCGTAATTAAGCAATGAAGATTTTTCATATCCTTCTTTGTTATCCTCAGGTGAAGACATATATCTTTCTCCGTACATAACCTCGTACCATTTCCAATCAATAACAGGACCACCTGCGGTTGCAGTTTTGAATACTCCAGGATTTTTCAACTTTAACGAAATAGTCATAAATCCACCGTAAGACCAACCATCAACACCTATGCGTTCTGAATCTACGTATGGAAGAGATTTCAAATAATTTACCCCGTCCATTTGGTCGCTTACTTCAATGCTTCCACAATTTCTCCAAATTGCACTTTCAAATTCAAAACCTCTATTTGCTGAACCTCTACTATCTACTGTCCAAACAATGTATCCTTGTTGTGCAAGGAACAAAAAGAAATTGTTTGCTCCTGAAAGCCAACTTTCTGTAATAAGTTGTGCGTGTGGACCACCATAAACATAAACTATTACAGGGTATTTTTTGTTTACATCAAAGTTTAAAGGTTTTATCATACGAGCATATAAATCTGTACCGTCTTTTGCTTTGATTGTAAAGACATCTATTTCTGGTTTATCTAAGTTTGCCCAAGGGTTTTCTGATTTAAAGATTTCTTTTACTTGTTTTGCTTTATTGTCATACAAAGCAACTCTTCTTGGTTCTACAGAACTTGTGTATGTATCTAAGAAAAGTGTTCCATCTGTATTGAAAACAACGTGGTGAGTTCCCTTTTCAGGAGTACAACGACGTATTTTCTTTGTTTTAAAGTTGTAAGCGTATAAATTTTGTTCCAATGGGGAATCTTTAGTTGCATAGAAGTAAAATTCTGTTGCTTTTTTGTTAAATCCTTCTATTGAGTTAATCATCCAATCCCCTGATGTAAGTTGAGAAATCAATGTTCCGTCAATGTTATATAAGTATGCGTGATTAAATCCATCTGCTTCGCTTAAATAAATGAATTGTTGGCTATTGTTAGGTAAAAAGAAAATTGGAGATTCTGGTTCAACGTACTTTTCATTGCTTTGAGAGAATAATGTTTTTGTTGGATTTCCATTTACTACATCATAGGCTATAAGTTCTACGTGGTTTTGTTTACGATTTAGTTTTTGGATATAAAGCATTGTACCTTCTGGATTCCAAGTCAAGTTAGTAAGATATGCTTCTCTTTCTTCAAGTGAGTTATCTTTTCTTGTGTTTAATTCTATTGTTTTGTCTGTTTTAGAGTCATAAACCAATACTGTAACTTCATGAGACTTCATTCCAGCCATTGGATAGCGTATTGGTGTTTCTTCTGCTTGGCGAAGTGCTGTGTTTACCAAAGGATATTCTTTCACCATGCTTTCGTCCATTCTGTAAAATGCTAATTTGCTTGCATCATTTGAAAGGAAAAATCCTTTTTCTATACCAAATTCATTTCTATGTACTGCAACGCCGTATGTAATTCCATTTCCTCCGTCGGTAGTTAATTGTTTTGGTTCTTTACCTTTTGTAGAAAACCAAACATTTCCTTCAATAGTGTATGCTGCACTTCCATTTTTTAAATCTAATTCAAGGTTTTCTGCTCCTTCTTTTATGTTGCAGATAGGAGTCATTTGTTTTGTTTCGATATTGTAGAGATATATTGTTTTGTTATCTGCACTTAGAAAAGCAAATTCTGTTTCTGAGATAAATTCTACTGATGCAAAATGCTTCAAATCCTTATTTAAATCCTCTGATGTAAGAACTGTTTTTTCTGCTTTCTTGTCTCCTATGATTAACTCTTGACCTGTTTTTGTGTAAGCATAGTTTCCTTTTTCTCCAACGAATTGTAGATTATATATTCCTGTTGGATAGTATTCTCTATCTTGAAGTTTTTTTATGTCTATAAGACCTTTTTGTGCGAATGCTCCAATGCTTGAAAATATCATCAAGAGAGCAAAAATTATTCCTAAGTTTCTTCTCATTTTTTCTTTGATTTATTTTTCTATTTCTTTGAATTAGTTTTTTATTTCTTCGTTTTATTTTTCTAATACTTTGACCAATTTCTAAATCTTAAAGAAAAGACTCCAAAAAAAGCTTCTTTAAAGATTTTCATGTTCATTTTGCTTGTACCTAAAACTCTATCAGTAAAAATAATTGGCACTTCTTTTAGTTTAAATCCTAATTTGTATGCGGTGTATTTCATTTCTATTTGAAAGGCATAGCCAACAAATTTTACTTTATCAAAGTTTATGCGTTCTAAAAGTGAGCGTTTGTAACACGCAAAGCCTGCTGTGGTGTCGCCAATCTTCATTCCTGTAATAAGTTTTACATATTTCGATGCGTAATATGACATCATCAATCTTCCCATTGGCCAATTTACAACAGAAATCTTGCCATCTACATAGCGTGAGCCTATTGCCATATCTGCTCCTTCAAGGCATGCGTTATATAAATTAAGTAAATCTTTTGGTGGGTGTGAGAAATCTGCGTCCATTTCATAGATATAGTCGTATTTTTTCTCAATAGCCCATTTGAATCCGTGTAAATATGCTGTTCCTAAGCCTAATTTACCTTTTCTTTCTTCGATAAACAACCTCTCAGGGAACTCTTGCATAAGTCTTTTTACTATATCGGCAGTTCCATCGGGAGAATTGTCCTCTACAATCAAAATATGAAATACCTTATCTAATGAGAAAACATATCTAATTATACTTTCTATGTTTTCTTTCTCATTATAAGTTGGTATTATTACTATGCTATCGCTATTATTCATTGTTTTTATTTTATTTTATTTTTCTAACAAAAATCCTATTTCTATTCTGTTTTTACCTTCCCAACCAATGAGAGGAGATGTATTTGCGTAAGATGCTACTATTATATTATCTTTACTTACTCCATTCTTAAGTAATATATCTGTTATTACTTCTACTTGTTTATCAGATATTTCTTGTGCTTTTTCTACTTTATTTACAGAATGAACATGTACTGAAATTGTTGTTACATATCCTATATCTTTCAAACTTTGTGCCAAATATTGAATTTCTCTTTTCCCTTTTGGGGTGATTTCTGTTGGTTTCTTTTCATCAAAAGGACTTTCTAATAAATAGAATTGTTTAGTTTCAAACAAATCATTTACGTTTTGAAGAACAACTTGAGAGTTATCTTCAGAAAAGAAACTTATGTATCCAGGTCTTTGTGCGTATAAGTAGAATGGTACTTGGGGTTTCAAAAATGATAGATACCCTTTTTTATTACTTTTTACGACAATTATAGTATCAAGAGTTGTTTTGTTTAAAACTGCTACTTCTTCTCTTAAGAAATTACCTCTTTGATCCAAAACATAAGCGTTTTCAAACTCTAAATCATCATCTATTAAGAAAGAACGTTTGTTTGTTGAGTCTTGATTTGAAACTACTATTTTGTAATTATTTAATGATAAAACGTAATCATCTTTATTTGTATTGATTCTATTATTCAATAAAATAGGCTCACTCCAATTATCAATGGTGTTTGTGTCTTCTCTATGAGACATATATATATCTAAACCTCCATAATTCAATCCTGCATTTGAACTAAAAAATAATGTCTTACCATCAGGTGTCAGCTTAGGAGTTGTTTCATTGAAACGCGTATTTACAGGAGAAGGTAAAAGTATTGTATCTTGACTACCATTTTCGTTAGTTGAGATTATATATATATCTTCATTCTTTGTAACTTGAGGTAAATATCCATTTGGAGTATGAGATGAGAATGTATTTGTTGAAGATGGGATTATGTCATTTTCATCAAATTCCTTATCAATAAGATGTATTGGTAGTTTATCTGCTTGACGTAGATTGAGTGTAAGTTCACTTTCTATTCTTGCATCTTTTTTAGAAGGGTTCTTTTGTTGTGAAAGATATTTTTCCAATAATTTTATTGTCAAAGAATTATCCTTTTTAAAGAATAGTCCTCTATGATTTTTTAAATCGTTATTATTTATTGTTGTTTTCCTTATTAGAAAATTATAATCTTCGTTTAAAACTTTTGAGGTTTGAACTATTTTTGAGGTTTTGTAGTCAGGGAAAGTTTCTTCTATGAAACTAATATTTGCTTTCGTTGGGTCAGAAAGGTAACTTTTTATGAAATATTGAACAAGAACACTATCGTACTCTATTGCTAAAACAGTGTTTAATCCCTCTACCGAAAGTAGTTCTAAAGATTTTGATTTTAAGTTTTCTATTATTTGAGAACGTTTTGGATGTTCAGGATTGTTTTTAAGGAATGTTATCATAGTAGTGATAGTATTTTTTGATACTACTTCATTATAAAGGACATCGTTTAGTTTTTCTTTTGCTAGTTTAATATAAACACCATTTGGAAATCTTTTTATGTAGGCATCATATTTCTCTGCTGTGTTTTCTTCTAAAGTAGATTGGAAGATAAGTCTTTCAATTTCTTGATTTGCTTGTTGTTTATACTTTTCATTAGTTGTTTTCTTTACGAATTCTTCTAACTTTTCTAAATCTTCACTTTCTAAAACTTGTAAAGAGATTATTTCATCTATCGCTTGTTTTGCTAGATTTGCTTGAATTGCATTAGGATGTCTTTCAATGTATTTTTCATAATCCTCTACCGTATTTAACATTTTGGTTCTTTCAAAAGATATTTGCTCTAACAATCGTTCTGCTTCTTTTACATATCTTTTTTCCTCGCTAAAACAATGCACAAAATTCTCTAATGATTCTATACTTTTTGTTTTGTAAACAATGGATAACTCTTGTTTACAAATATCCTCTAATGAAACAATTTCTTTACCTTGTGATTGATTTAATCTATTCGCATAATAATATGCTAAACACGCATCGTACGCTAAATTATTTGTATCTTTATAATATAACGATAATACTTCTATCCTATCTACATTATTTGTATCGGAGTAAGATGTTTGTAATTTGTCGTACGCTTGTTGATATTCTCCCTTATTTAATAACTTTATTATAGAATTTTTTTGGGCAAAAACAGTCGTAGGAAAAAGTATTATTGTTGCAATTATTAGTAAAAACCATTGTTTAAAGTTCATTTTCAATATAGTTTTATTTAACTTCTATAGGATAGTGTTCTATCCATTGTTCTTCTATTTTCAAATCTATTGTATATCGTCCTGGTTTAATGTTTTTATCAAATATTAAAATATCTGACTCATACTCGCTTTCATCTACAATTATATGGTTATTATCCCAAATTTTAACATATTGCAATTTATTAACTCCATCTCCAAATACAAGTATTCTTTCATTATCTTCCCAAATATATATACCTGAATATTCTGGATGTAAATCATAAATTGGTTTTGCTTTGATGAAATGTATTCTGAATTTATTATTTGTTACACCACTTTCTATTTTTGTTTTTACAATTGCTGAATCACAAAAATTATAAAATCTATTCTCATATTTATCTTCCAATAAAACAGTCACATCTTTTGGTAAAACTGACACATTATTTAGTTGTAATTCAACATTATTTCCTTGTCCAATAAAGAGGCCTATATCAAATGAGGCTGGATATTTAGGGAAAGTATTTACAGATAATTCTTCGTCATCTATAACAAAATAAATTTCTGCCATAGTCTCACTTGTACCAAATATCTTATGGGCATCGTGTTTATCAAATCCATATTTTGAATCGTCCATCATTCCAATTAATGCGTACTGACTCTTTCCATTAACAACAGCAGACAGAGTTAGATAGTTATTATTTGCGAATGATTGTTCCCCTGATTTAGGGATATATTGATGTTGTCTTTTAAATGTTAGTTCCGTTTTATCTTCTATTGTTTCCACAAAGAATGCTTCCAATGATGGAATCAAAACATTTTCATTAGGGTCCACTATTATAGGATTATAAACCTTGTTTTCTTTATCCAATAAAAAGATTGCATTTCCTTGAATCTTACCATCAATATCTTCAAAAAGTTTTTTAGAACTTAAAGGTGCTGTAAAAGGATTTCCAACAAGATTCTTTTTATCTGAATTATTCTCAACAAGAGAGAAAATTGTGTTACTATTACACAATATACCCTCGTATTTTACATCCATTGTAGATTGAGTGTAAACTGCATACCCTTGTCCAGGTAACAACACAAAATTTGGGTCAGTTAAATACTCGCTCCAATAATCTCCATGTTTACTCTTTTTCCCTGTATTATATTGCATCAACCATGTATCATTATTGTTTCTTTCCATAGAAAACAACGCAGCCATGGTTTTATTTATCGGACTCGTAATATAATTCCAAGTTTCACCTAAAAGATTTTGTTGTACAGTAAAATAAGACATATTACCATATCTAATATCCCCTGAAACATAGAACATTTTTCCTGCTTTAATTTCTACATTTACACTATCCCCTAAAAACAACATTGAACACATCGCATCTTCATCAACAACCACTTTACATCCATTTGTTATATAAACGAAATCTTCCATTGTTGGTTCACCCTTTGGGTCCCAAATATTCGGATTACTCCATTCCCCCGATTCCTTTATATATTTTACTTTAGGATATCCAAAATACAAATCTTGTATTTCTTCACTCTCAGTATTTACAATAATTATTTCCAGTCTATCAGATGTTAAAGGAGATTCCAATGGTACACAATAATTCAAACAAGTAACCTCATCGTCCATTTCAAACAAAACTTCTTGTTTTCTATACCATTTATAAGTAATGTGAATTCCTGTATAAAATTTCTCATTATAATCGATTAATGTTAAATCTTCTTCACTTAATTTCAAATTAAATTGATAATCTCTATTTGAAAAAACAGGAAAATCAAAAACAATTTCTCGTGTAGTTATAGGATAAACAATATCATTAATCTTATTTTCTATATATTCAGAATCAGTAGTATTCACACAAGACGCAAACAATGGTATAACTAAAGGTTCTTTTAATTTTTTAGTATTCAAAACCAATTCTGCGCTATGTTCTCCTGCTTTTTTAGGAATATATGAAATAGAGAAATGAGTTGTTCCTTCTTTAATATCAACCTTTTTTGATGATAATTTAAAATAATCTTTATTCTTTCCCCTTATTTCAAGACTTACATCATTTCTAATATATTCACCTGATAGTTTCAATCTAACTGTTTCAGGATATGTAAAAGGTAATGATATATGATTAAAATATACATCACTTATAGACTTTGTTTTACCTTTTATTGTTCTTTCCAAAGTTAATTGAGATGCTATTCCATTATATGGGTCATTTTCCGATTCTATTAAAATATCCTTTATTTGTATTGAAGGATTAGAACCTTTACCTTTTACCTTTGTTAATTTCCAAGAAACTTGAATATGCTCTTTATTTTCACAGTCTTGAGGCAATACAACACCTGTAAAGTTTTTTGAAGAAGGACGTCTCTTTGTGTAAAAACTACAAGGTTTATTGTTATCATCCAACACATCTTGCCAAACATCTTTTTCAGAAAGTCTATATTGTAAAGTTGCTGTCCAATTCGCTTTTGAAGCAACTAAATTATAAGATTTCCACGACAAAGTAATGTTTTCTTGACTTAGAGTTGATAAATTCAAAATTATTCTTCCCGATTGAAGTTTCTTATTCTCCACCTCAAAATATATAGGGGAAGTTTCTTTTGAATGGTTATTCTTATCAAAATTTGTCAAAACAAAAGAAGAATCTTGCAATAAATGAACATGCTTTCCTACATCATATACTTTTTGAGAATATAATGAAAGGGTTACAAAAAATGTAAATAAAGCAAATATTATTATCTTCTTTTTCTTCATATTTATTCAGTTGCTCTTATTTGATAATTTTCCATTTCGTAAATTGTAGTCTTCTTGTTTTGATAACCAGAATTCTCATCTTTTCTTTCAAAGAAGAAACTATTAATCACCTTATCAACTCTATTAAGATTAGGATTTTGAATAAAATCTTCCCCATGAGAAAGAATACTACTTACAAAGAACATTACAATATCATGACCTAAAGTAGCGTAAGTTCTATCAGGTTCTGTTTTAAAGTTCTCTCTATAATCCTTTACAAAGTTTACAAAGTTCAAATTAGTGTAATCATTAAAATGATTCAACGTAAAATGATAATTATATCTCTCCAATAAAGTATAATCCAAATGAGGGAACTCTATCCAAGAATAATCTGCAAAAAGAATTATATCAACATCCTTTTTAAAACTAAAACTAGACAACAAACGTTTAGAATAATTTTCATTATCCCTGCTATTTCCCTTATCCACTAAATTTATCACGATATTCTTTTTTCCGTCTTTCAATTTAGAAGACAACTTAGCCGCTTGTTTATTATAATCCACAACTGACCAAGGATTATTACCCTTACTCAACAATTGTTGATAATAGTCAAGAGTAGTTTTAATTCCAGCACTAGCATCATGAACAACTATCACATTAGCATCTGAATAATTCTTTCTTATGTATCTGATAATAGTTTCAACCTCTGCTGCAGGAGAAGGTTGAATCTTAAAGACATAATTATTGTCCAATATAGACAAATCATTACTCATTGGATTAACAACAGGAATTTCCTCTCTCTTTGCGAAATCTGCTATCAACGAAAAAGGTTGTTTAAATACCAACGGAATAATAATATCCATATCTTTCATTTCAGGTGAATTCAACGCCTCTTGAACCTTTTGAACATCATTATCTGCTACATCATAAACATAACAATCAATCTTATATCCTGCCTTCTCCAAATTATTAAGAGCGATTCTCATACCCTCATAGAAGTGGATATAATCAAAACATTTATATCTCTGACGTTTTTTCTCGTCAATATTAAACTTAGTAAACGTCAATTGCTCAACATAATCATAATTCAACGGCATAAATACTGCCATATTTATTTTACGTTGTTTATCTGCTTTCTTTTTATTATTAGATTTCGGATATAGAGCATTAGACGAAACTTTTACCATTTCCTCTTTCTCTTCCTCAAATACATGTTTATTTCTCACTGTAATAGGAATTTTTATAGTTTGGTCCGCTTTCAGATTAGCTGCAGTCAATCCAGGATTAACCTCTATAATATCTTGTTCTGTCAAGAAATAATTCCTTGAAATCCTGTACAAAGTTTCTCCCTTTGAAACCTTGTGTAAACCTAACATTTCATCATTTGTCGCTTGAGAAAAAGCAACTAAAGAAAACAATGAAAAAAATAAACAACAAATTATTTGAAGAAAGTTTTTCATAACAAAATATACTTAAAAATATACCTTAAAATCTAAAAAATATTATTCCCATTCAATAGTTGCAGGTGGTTTAGAACTAATATCATAACAAACTCTATTAACCCCTTTCACCTTATTAATAATCTCATTAGAAACCTTCGCTAAAAACTCATAAGGTAAATAACACCAATCCGCAGTCATTCCATCTACCGATTCCACTGCTCTCAATGCTACAACCCTTTCGTAAGTTCTTTCATCGCCCATTACTCCAACAGATTGAATAGGAAGTAACACAGCTCCTGCTTGCCATACCTTATTATATAATCCATCTTTCTTTAAATTATCAATAAATATAGCATCAACCTCTTGAAGAATTGCCACTTTCTCAGGAGTAATATCTCCCAAAATTCTAATAGCTAAACCTGGACCAGGGAAAGGATGACGTCCTAAAAGTTCATCCTTCAATCCCAATGCTCTACCAACTCTTCTAACCTCATCTTTAAACAATGAACGTAAAGGTTCAACTATCTTTAATTTCATATAATCAGGTAATCCACCTACGTTGTGGTGAGACTTTATAGTTACACTAGGTCCTTTAACCGAACAACTCTCAATTACATCAGGATAAATAGTACCTTGTCCTAACCATTTCACATCTTTTATCTTTGCGGCTTCTGCATCAAACACATCTATAAATGTCTTACCAATCGCTTTACGTTTCTTTTCAGGGTCAGTCAAACCTTCCAATGCTGAATAAAACTCTTTCTTTGCATCAACTCCAATCACATTCAATCCCATTCCCTTATAAGATGCCAATACTTCCTCAAATTCATTCTTTCTCAACAAACCATTATCTACAAATATACAATTAAGATTATCTCCAATTGCTCTATGTAACAACAATGCTGCAACCGATGAATCCACACCACCTGAAAGCCCTAAAACCACCTTATCATCTTGTAACTTCTCTTTCAAATCCTTAATTGTAGTCTCAACAAAAGAATCCTCTGTCCAATTTTGCTCACAACCACATATATCAACAACAAAATTCTTCAACATTGTTAAACCATCAGTTGAGTGATATACCTCAGGGTGGAATTGAATTGCGTAAGTTTCCTCACCTTCAATCTTATAACCAGCATTTTTCACACTTTCAGTCGAACAAATCACCTTATAGCTTTCTGGCATTGATTCAATAGTATCTCCGTGACTCATCCACACTTGAGAATTATCACCAACACCTTTCAATAATTTTGATTCCTTATCTATAAAATTAAGATTTGCTCTACCATATTCTCTAATCTTACTTGCAACAACACTACCCCCAAACGCTTGTACCATATATTGCGCTCCATAACACACACCTAAAACAGGCATCTTTCCCTTAAACCACAAATCAGGATTAGGGGCATTTTCATCTCTCACACTACAAGGACTACCACTAAGAATTACACCCTTAACCTCATCTGAAAATTTAGGAGGGTTGTTAAACGGATGAATCTCACAATATACATTTAGTTCTCTTACCTTTCTCGCTATCAATTGAGTATATTGAGAACCATGGTCCAAAATTATTATAGTTTCCATTTTAAAACTGTTTTTAAATTATCAAAAAAATCTTCCTATTCTAGATTAATAATTTTCAAAATTACAAAAAAAATATGAAACTACAATAATAAGTTTTAAATAAAAAAAAACAAAAGGGAAAGTGAGTAACGAATTTAACAACTTCAAGATTCAATAGAATAATTCTTCATATCATTTTACTTTTTTCCGTTTTTTCAAATTTATATAAAAAAATATATTATCTTTGCAAGAGTGGAATTATAGATAATAAATTATGATTTGGGTTACTTGTTTTGTAGCATCATTTATATTGGTATATTTATTGATGCCTATATTTATCCGATTGATGGAGAAGTACAAGATTTTGGATTCTTCGGGCGGTAGAAAGATTCATAAAGGTTATACTGCACACATGGGTGGTGTTGTTATTTTTGTTTCATTCGCTGTTGCGTTGTTTTCTTGTATTTTACAATTAATCAGCGAGATAAATATTTGGCAGTTACTGGCTTTCTTGACTTTATTATCTATTGTGGTGATTCTCGGTGTAAGAGATGACATGAATTCTCTTTCTCCTTGGACAAAGTTGTTTTGTGAGATAGCGATAGGTTTTCTTTTCTGTTGTTTAGACATCAGATTGTATAGTTTTTATGGACTTTTTGGTGTTGGAGAACTTCCTTTGGTGATTTCATATATCTTAACTATCGCATTTATAATAGTGGTTTGTAATGCGTATAACCTTATTGACGGAATTGACGGACAGGCTGGTACTCAGGCATTAGCGACATTTATTTTCCTATCTCTTTTGATTTCTTATCAAATTTCACAAAAAGAACTTCTTTCTCATGACACTTTCTTTGCTAGTTCTACTTTCTGGCTTACTGTTTACATAGCGATAATTGGTAGTATTGGTGGTTTCTTGATATTTAATTGGCAACCTGCGAAGATTTTTATGGGCGATACAGGTAGTTTATTTATTGGTACTTTAATCGCTATTAGTATTCTTATGGCAATGAACTACAATGGTGAAAACCCTGTGAGATTGTGTGATTTTCAAATAAAGTCTAATATATTGGTATTTCCAATGTTCTTTTTCTTACCATTGGCAGATACTTTAAGGGTGTTTGTTGCTAGAATGAGAAGGGGTAAATCTCCTTTTTCTGCAGACAAAACTCATATTCACCATTTCCTTTTAAGAACTGGTTTTTCTCATCAAAAAACAACTATTACTACTTTTATTACTCAAATAATTATCGCTATAGTTTCTGTGTTTATTGCATTTTTGATAAGTGATTTATATTATATCATTTATATAATTTTCATGTGGGTGGCGTATGTTTTTGTTCTTCGTTACACAGTACAAAGAAAAATCTCAAAAATAAAACACGATTTATAAGATGGAAAATACTGAATCTGTAATAAAATATAGTGGAGTTAATATCTCTTTGGAAAAAACTATATTGTCAAATATTAATCTTGATTTAAAGAAAGGGGAATTTGTTTACTTAATTGGCAAAACAGGCAGTGGTAAATCTTCTCTTTTAAGAAGTATTTATGCTGATATCACTATTGAAACAGGTTCCGCTTGTGTTTGTGGGTTTACTCTTAATGGTTTAAAAAAATCGAAAATTCCTTTATTGAGAAGAAAACTTGGTATTGTTTTTCAAGATTTTCAATTGTTAAAGGATAGAACGGTTTATGATAACCTAGCATTTGTGTTGAAAGCGACTGGATGGAAAGACAAGAAAGCGATTAAAGAAAGAATACTTCAAGCACTTGACGATGTTGGTTTGTTAATGAAAGCATATGAACAAGCATGTGATTTGAGTGAGGGTGAGATGCAAAGAGTTTCTATCGCCAGAGCAATTGTTAATCAACCTGAATTGATTTTAGCAGATGAACCTACAGGAAACTTAGACCCAATTACAAGTGAAGAGATTGTACAACTTCTGATGAAAATCAATCAAAAACATGGTACAACTGTCTTAATGGCAACTCATGATTATATTGTGTTAGATAAATTCCGTGCAAAAATATTGGCATGTGAAGATGGCACAATAAAATCTTAAGGTATTGTATCATTTTTTTACAATGAAACGTATTTGTGTAAGTGTAAGCAATGATTTACTTTGTGACAACAGAGTAGATAAAACTTGTAATAGTCTTACAAAATGTGGTTTATCGGTTAAATTAATCGGAAGAAAATTTAAGGATAGCCCAAGTTTAACCTCTCGTCCTTACCAATGTAAAAGGTTGGGTGTTTGTTTCAAAAACAATATTGTCTATTACGCAGAACTGAATATTCGTTTGTTCTTTTACCTTCTTTTTTCTAAACAAGATTTTCTTTGGGCAAATGATTTAGATACCTTACTTCCAAATTATTTAGTGGCAAAAATAAAACATAAACCTTTGATTTTTGATTCTCATGAACACTTCACAGAAGTTCCTGAATTGAAAAACAATCCATTCGCGAAAAAGGTTTGGAAATCTATTGAAAAACATTGTATAAAAGGTTGTGATGCTGTATTTACTGTTTGTAATCCTATCAAAGATTATTTTAAAAAAGAGTACTCTGTAGAGTGTGAGATTTTGAGAAATATTCCTTCTAAAACTTATATCAACGAAGATATAACAACGTCTGCAAATAAGGATAACATATTAGTTTGGCAGGGTGCAGTAAATGTAGAAAGAGGTTTGGAGGAATTGTGTGAAGCAATGTTGTATATCGATGCGCAACTGATAATAATGGGTGATGGTGACATTAAAGGTGTTTTGGCAAAAAGGGTGAAAGAATTAAATATTGAGAATAAAGTAAAGTTTCTTGGGAGATTACCTTTTAAGGAAATGATTAAGAATACTAAACTTTCAAAATTAGCAATATCAATTGATAAACCTACAAATGGAAATTACTCAATCAGTCTTCCAAATAAGATATTTGAATATATTTCTTGTTCAATACCTGTTTTAGTTTCTCCTTTACAGGAAATAAAACATATAGTTGATAATTATCATACAGGTATTTACATAAAATCTTACGAACCTAAAGAATTAGCAAAACAGATAAACGAAATATTATCGGATAATCAAACTCTTGATTTAATTTCTGATAATTGTAGAAAAGCAGCAAAAGAACTATCTTGGGAAAACGAAGAAAAAAAACTATTCAATACAATAAAAAATATAATATAGTAATTAATAATGTTATCTATTCTTATTCCAATATATCAAGAAAATTGTGTTAAACTGATTCACGATTTAGTAGAACAAGCAAATAAATTGACTTGTGATTATGAAATATTGGTGTTTGACGATTGTTCTCCTCTAATTCCTCAAGAGAATAAAGTTCTTTCTCAAATTCCAAAGGTAGAATACAAAGAACTTGAAGAAAATTTAGGACGTTCAAAAATTAGAAATTATTTGTCTGATTGTGCGAATGGTGATATTTTGTTGTTTTTGGATGGAGATAGTGGAATAGTTAGAGATGATTTTTTAAAAAAGTATTTAAGAGAAATAGAAAAATACGACATAGTAAGAGGTGGTACGGTTTATTGTTCTAAAGACAAAATGCCAAAAGGCTGTGATTTACATTGGAAATATGGAACAAAGGTTGAGTCGAACAAAGGATTGAAAAACAAAGATATGTTTACTACAAACAACTTTTGTATTCGCAAATCCGTGTTTTCAAAAGTGTGTTTTAGAGAAGACATAAAGGGCTATGGACACGAAGACACTTTGTTTAAATTTGATTTAGAGGCACATTCATTTTCTTTTTGCAATATAGACAATCCTGTTGAGCATTTGGGGCTAAAAACTTTTGAGCAGTTTATTAAATCAACTGAATCTGCGGTTGTAAACCTTAAGAAATTAAATCAAAGAAACAAAAATTTAATTCAAAGAATAAAATTAGTAAAAGCCTATAATAAATTATCGAAACTTGGTTTGGAGAAATTATATTCAAGATTTTTTTTGATGACAAGAAAGATGATGTTAAACCTTCTTGCCACCAAAAACCCAAGTCTTTTTATTTTGAATTTATATAAACTAGGTGTTTATACGATTTCTTAAATTTTCAAACGTTGCCTTACTACCTCAAATAATAAAACAGAAGCAGCAGCAGATACATTAAGACTTTCTATATCTCCTTTCATTGGTATTTTTATCAACTCATCAGACATTTTCAACATCGTAGAACTTACTCCATGTTCTTCATTACCCATTACAAGCATTAATGCTTCATCAGCATTTATTTGAGTATATAATGTACTTGCCTTTTCACTTGCTGAATATATTTTGATATCGTGTGCTTTTATGGTATTGATAAAAGTTTTCGGATTATTCACTTTACAAACAGGTAATCTTAATAAAGCTCCTGCTGAAGTTTTTATCGCATCTTGATTTATTGGAGCAGAACCTTGTTGTGGTAATATTAAAGCATCGGCTCCAGCACATTCTGCACTTCTTGCTATTGCTCCAAGGTTTCTCACGTCTGTTACGTTATCTAAATATACAAGGAATGGTTTAGTTTCTTTACCTTCAACATAAACTAACAAGTCATCTAATTCCCAATATTCAATTTGAGAAAGTTGAGCAACTACTCCTTGATGATTTTGTTTTCTTGATAAGTAATCTAATTTTTCAAGTGGAACATATTGTTGTTGAATTTGTTTTCCACTTTGTTTGATTAAAGCTTTTAATTCTGAAAACAACTTTCCTTGTAAATTACTTTGAAAGTAGACTTTGTCTATTGTTTTTCCTGCTTTTATTGCCTCCATTATAGGACGTAGTCCATATATTATTTGATTTTTTTCCATATAATTAAATTATTTTACCGTCTTGCATTATTAATCTTCTATCTGACATTGTTGCCAAGTCTTGATTGTGGGTTACTATCAAGAATGTTTGTTTGTAGGTTTCTCTTAATTGAAAGAACAACTCATGTAATTGTTTTGCATTGTTTGTATCAAGATTTCCCGAAGGTTCATCTGCCAAAATAATTGACGGACGATTGATTAAGGCCCTTGCTATTGCGACTCTTTGTTGTTCTCCACCTGATAGTTCTGAAGGTTTATGTTCTGCCCTATCGTAAATTTTCAAAATATCTAAAAGTTCTTTTGCTTTCTCTATAGCTTCTGATTTTTTTTCTTTTGCTATCAATGCTGGCATTATAATATTTTCTAATGCTGTGAACTCATTTAAAAGGTAGTGAAATTGATAAACAAATCCGATTTCTTTATTACGAAATTCTGATAATTGTTTCTCGTTTAAAGAAGTAATATCTCTATTATTTATTTCTACTATTCCATTATCTGCCCTATCCAATGTACCTATTATGTTCAAAAGAGTAGTTTTCCCAGCACCTGAAGCACCTAACAACGTAACTATTTCTTGTGGTGCGATATTGAGTTCCACATCTTTTAAAACGTGTAAAGCACCATAATACTTATTTAATTGATTTATTTTTATCATTTCTATTTATCTATATTTTTATTATTGAACATAACAAATCCAAAACCTAAAGAAACTCCCCAAGGATTTTGTCCATTATCTCGTTGATGATAAGAGAATGTAAGATTAAATGGTCCAAAAGGAGTTCTCGCAACAAAGGAAGTATTTGCTATAAAATACAGTTTTTTAAATGGTTCTCCATAAAAAGGGTTATCATTCCCAATTCTTTCTATTTGTCTATAAGGAAGGAACAAATAAGTTCCTACTCTTGCAGAAAGATTTATTCCAAACATATTATCAATGAAAAATATGTTCTCTACCCCTAGTGCCGCATACTGATTAGCTCTGTATTCTGGCATATAATTAGTAAAAGTTTCAATTGTTGGAGTATAACTTCCTGCATTTAACAAACTAGATTTATACGTTGAGAACAAATCTTGAAAAGAATAAAACACATCTCCTCTTAATCCTAAAGTATAATAAGAATTCATTTGAACATGCATTCTATTCCTTGCTATTATTTGTACCCAATTATGTGTTTTAAAATTATTATTATCATGTTCCGAAGTATTTCCTGGATAGAAGCGTTCTTTACCATTAACATATTGAATACTGATTTTTTGATAAAAACCCTTCGTAGGATATTGCCAAGCATCTAAACTATTGTATTCACGAGTAAGAGATATTGCAAAATTTTGAAATTTAGTTTTGTCGTTTGTATCTGTTGTTGTTATGTAATCTCTATTAAAATATTTATCTTCCACATTTCCTAAACCAGCTTTCAAATATATTACGTCTTTAATTGAAATAGGCATTCCAATAGAGGCTTGAATATTTGATTCCGATTGTTCCATATAATTGATTGGAGAGTAAGACAAAAATCCTTTTCTCAATCTATAAAAATTCCAATTATTTATATTAGACTCCACCTCTACATAAAATGGTATTTGGGTTGAGCAATCCATTTTAGCTAGGAAAGAAATAGAGTTATAATATCGTCCAAGATAAGTATTGAATTTTAAGTAATACGCATTTGTATTAAGGAAGTTATAACTTGCCGCAGCGTAAATAAAACTAGTAGGTGAAGTAGAAAGATGCCCTCCAAGCTCCATATTCAAAAAACGCTTGGTTTTGACATTAAGATTCAAAATATAAGCATCAAAAAAATCATTATAAAATAAACTTGGTTGAATATCTTTTATATTGATATCATCATACAAGGCAATGTAGTTTCGTTTCAAAGTTTTAGTAGTCAGATTAGAATTATCAAGTTGTTGCAAAATAGCATTGGACACATATTTCTTCTTAGCACCATCAACACCTTGTATACTGATTGTTTTAATTTTCAAATTAGGTTTTCTATTATTAAAATCCTTTCTTCGTTCAGATAGTTCCAATGCACTGATACTATCTTTCAAGAATGTTTTTATTTCTTTTATTTTCGCTTCTCCTGCCTCATAACCAAGTCTTTCACATTCCTTCATTTTATCAAAATCCATAATACTTATTCCTGTCAAATTAGGTTCTATTAAAACAGAATTTTGACAATCTATTTGGTAATCTGAATCCTGAGTAAGCATATTTTCTAAATAGGAACGAATATCCCCTTCTTCAGGTGGTGCAAAATTTCCTGCAACCTTGACTCCTATTATAACATCTGGATTAAAGATTTCTTGCATCTGTTTTGCAGGAAAGTTATTATACATTCCACCATCAAACATTATTTTCCCATCAAGCTTAATCGGTTCAAACATGAAAGGAAAACTCATTGAGGCTCTTATCGCCAATCCCAAATCTCCACTCCTTCTTATACTAGCTTTTGATTCTTCTATATCTGCAGTCACACAAAAATAGGGTATCATTAAGCTATCAAAATTTCCTTCTGCAACTTTAGTTGCTCCAGAAAAGATTTCCATAAACGCATAATCCATTTGCACCGGATCAACAACACTTGTAGGTATTTGAAATTTCAAATTTTCATCAACATCAAAAGAAAAACTTGCCACTTTAGCAGAAGGCCTACTTTTTTTGTAAAAGTAAGTATATTCATCTTCTATCTTGCCACTAACCCAATACTGAAATTCTTCAGAATAAAAAAGATTTGAAATTTCCTCCAAGCTATAGCCCGAAGCATAAAGCCCTCCCACTATAGCTCCCATTGAAGTCCCACAAATATAGTCAATAGGGATATTTGCCTCTTCAAGTGCGCGCAATACACCAAGGTGAGCTAATCCTCTAGCTCCACCTCCACCAAGAACAACTCCAACGGTTTGACGTCTTTCCTCCTGCCCTGAAACAAAATTACAGAGCAGAAGAAAACACATCATTAAAATTAACAGTCTTTTAAACATCAAACAAAATTATTTGATTTTGTCCATAGCCTGTTTTAAATCATTTATAATATCTTCAACATTTTCTATACCAACAGAGAATCTAACTAAGCCATCAGTAATTCCTGCTGATTCTCTTGCTTCTTTTGGAACTTTTGAGTGTGTCATTGAAGCTGGGTGTTGGATAAGTGTTTCTACTCCTCCTAAACTAACTGCCAATATTGCCATTTTCACATTATCCATCAATGTACGTCCTGCTTCCAATCCACCATTTAAAGAGAAAGAAATCATAGTACCAGGTCCCTTCATTTGTTTCTTTGCTAAATCATATTGAGGGTGTGTTTCCAATCCTGGATACTTAACCCACTCAACCTGTGGACAAGTAGAAAGGAATGCTGCTACTTTTTGAGCATTTTCTTGCGCTCTATCAACTCTGATACCTAAAGTTTTCAAACCACGAATTACTAAATAAGCTTGGTGTGGGTCCATATTACCTCCAAAATTCACCATAGCATTTCTCAACTTAGCATAAACCTCTGGTTCTTTTGCTGCAACAACTCCACCAACTATGTCTGCATGACCATTGATAAACTTTGTAATAGAGTGTAATACCACATCTGCTCCTAAATCTATAGGGTTAGAAAGGTAAGGTGAACAGAAAGTGTTATCAACTACAAGTAATGCTCCTGCTTTGTGTGCTATTTCTGCACAAGCTTCTATATCACTTATCTCCATTGTTGGATTTGCTGGAGTTTCTACATAAAGCATTTTTGTATTTGGACGCATTGCTGCTTTTACAGCTTCAATATCTGCTGTATTAACATAAGTTGATTCAACTCCAAAGCGAGACATATGTTGTTCCATCAATACTCTTGATGCACCATAAACTGCTGAAGAAGACACTACATGGTCACCCGCATTTAAAAGTCCTAAATAAACAGTACTAACTGCTGCCATTCCTGATGCTACTGCAACAGAATCACATGCATGTTCCAATAAAGCGATTTGTCTTTCAAGTGCTTTAACTGTAGGATTACCTATACGGGTGTACATATATCCTGGTTTAACACCAGCAAAGCAGTCTGCTCCATCTTGAGCTGACTCAAAAGCAAAGGTAGATGTTTGATAAATTGGCACAGTTGCTGATCCGTAATGATCATGATGGCCACTGTAATGAATTAATTGGGAATTAAACCCATATTCTTTTGGATTTTCCATTGTATTTGATTTTTTTATTTTGTTTACTCTTGCAAAATTACAACAATAAAACGAAAAAAATAACAGATTTGTTTGAAATATTATGCTTGATTTAGAATTAATAAATTCTTTTAAAGAAAGAAAAATCTTAATCAAAGAAAGAAATAATTTATTCCTTAATTCAAAATATTAAAACGCCGGAAAATCCGGTGTGCATGACTAGAAAATCCGGTGTTAGACGCCGGAAAATCCGGTGCAATAATAAATATATAGTAAATAGATAAAAAGAAAAATTAAAAATAAAAAGAAAAGAGATTATGAATAGTGTTTTAACATGTCTTTATTTAAGAAAAAATTTGATGATTTTTTGTTTCAGTTTAGTGTAAGGCTGATACTTGAAATTGAATTCAAAATCTCTATTAGTTTTTAAAATAGATTTGTAATGAGAAAAGATTTCAAAACTTTTCTTACCATGATATGCTCCCATACCGCTTTGTCCTATTCCTCCAAATGGAAGATTGTGTGGAATAATATGCATTATTGCATCATTGATACAAGCCCCTCCGCTTATAGTTTTTTGAATTATATCTACATTTTGTTTTCCAAAGTAATAGAGTGCCAAAGGATGTGGACGTGAATTGACAAATCGAACTACTTCTTCTATGTTTTCATATTCTATTACAGGTAATAATGGTCCAAAAATTTCTTCTTGCATTAATGTTATATCAAAAGAATGTGGTTTTATGAGAGTTGGAGATATGTATTTTTGAACAGCATCTGTTTTTCCACCAAAAAGGATTTCCCCTTCTTCTAATAATCCTGATAGTCTTTTGTATTGTTTTTCATTTATTATTCTTCCATAGTTTTGATTTTCACTTGCCTCTATTCCAAAAGTAGAGATAATTTGATTTTTCAATAATTCAATAAATTGATTCTTTACTTCTTTGTGTACAAATAAATAATCAGGAGCAATACAAGTTTGTCCACAATTAATGAATTTTCCTAAGACTATACGTTTTGAAGCTATCTTAAGATTAGCATCTTTATCTACTATAAGAGGAGACTTACCTCCTAATTCAAATGTTGAAGGCACTAAATTTTCACTACAAAGTGATTGTAGATATTTTGCAGTGGTGTAACTACCCGTAAAAAACAGATGATTTACTCCTTGCTTTATTATATTAATTGAATATTCCTTATTACCATTTGTACAATAGATTTGATTAGAAGGAAAGTTTTGATTAATTAAATTTTGTAAGAGTTTATTAGTTTCAGCAGACTGTGTAGAAGGACTTAAAATCACACTATTACCTGCTGCAATAGCTCCAATAAGAGGCACAAAACTTAATTGAAAAGGATAATTCCATGGAGAAACAATAAGAACCACACCTTTAGCCTGTGGATATATATATGCTTTTGAAGGAAATAGTATAATTGAAGATGCAACTCTTTTAGTCTTTGACCAAGTTTTCAAATGTTTTAAGCAATAAGTAATCTCCGAAAGTACTATTCCTATTTCAGTCATATATGCTTCCATAGAGTTTTTATGAAGGTCTTTATAAAGAGCTTGCGATATAGCTTCTTCATTATTTTTTATTAGAGAATATAGCTTTTTAAGAATACGTTTTCTTTCTCCGATTTCTATTGTTTTAACTTGGTTTATATAGTTTCTTTGTTGATAAAATATATCTAAATCATTCATTGTCATAAAAATATTTTTGTACATAAATAGTAATTTTAACAAAAAAAGCAGTCCCTTTGCACCCTAATTTTGAAAAAGTAGGCTGTTGCTTACTCAACAACTGAAATTTCAGAATGTTTTTATAATTAATTTAAGTTTAACCGCTCAGTAAGGGGCAATTAAAGAAAAAATAAATCTTACTATGAGAGATTTAAGAAACGTTCAGCCATTGGCTGATTTTGATTGGGATGCAGTTGGTGAACAAGGATTCAACTACTCTGCAGATCAACACAAAGAAATGACAGATGCATACGACAGAACTTTCAATCAAATTGGAGACCAACAAGTTGTTGAAGGTATAATCGTTGCAAAAGACAACAGAGAAGTAATTGTTAACATCGGATTTAAATCAGACGGAGTTATTCCTTTGTCAGAATTCCGTTACAACCCTGATTTAAAAGTTGGCGACAAAATAGAAGTATTTGTTGTTCAAAAAGAAGATGCAGGTGGACAATTAATTCTTTCTCACAAAAACGCAAGAATACTTAAATCTTGGGATAGAGTTAATGAAGCTTACGATTCTCAAGAAATTATCAATGGATATGTTAAGAGCAGAACTAAAGGTGGTCTTATCGTTGATGTATTTGGTATAGAAGCATTCTTACCAGGTAGCCAAATCGATGTTAAACCTATCAGAGATTACGATGTATTTGTTGATAAAGTAATGGAATTCAAAGTTGTTAAAATCAACCACGAATACAAAAACGTTGTAGTTTCTCACAAAGCTCTTATCGAAGATGAAATCGAAGCTCAAAAAGCTGAAATCATCGCTCGTTTAGAAAAAGGACAAGTATTAGAAGGAATCGTTAAAAACATCACATCTTACGGTGTATTCATCGATTTAGGTGGTGTTGATGGTTTAATTCACATTACTGACCTTTCATGGGGTAGAATCAACCACCCTAATGAAATCGTTCAATTAGACGAAAAAATCAAAGTTGTTATCTTAGATTTCGATGAAACTAAGAAGAGAATAGCTTTAGGTTTAAAACAATTAACTCCTCACCCATGGGATGGTTTAGATGCTAACTTACAAGTTGGTGACAAAACAAAAGGTAAAGTTGTTGTTTTAGCTGACTATGGTGCTTTCGTTGAAATAGTTCCTGGTGTTGAAGGATTAATCCACGTTACAGAAATGTCATGGAGCCAACACTTAAGAACAGCTCACGATTTCTTAAAAATAGGTGACGAAGTAGAAGCAGTTATCTTAACATTAGATAGAGAAGAAAGAAAAATGTCTTTAGGTATAAAACAACTTATACCAGATCCATGGACAAACATTTCTGAAAAATATCCTGTTGGAAGCAAACACACTGCAACAGTAAGACATTTTACTAACTTCGGAATCTTCGTTGAATTAGAAGAAGGAGTTGATGGATTAATCCACATATCAGATCTTTCTTGGAGCAAGAAAATAAAACACCCAGCTGAATTTGCTAAAGTAGGACAAACTTTAGAAGTTGTTGTTTTAGAAGTAGATGCTGACAACAGAAGATTAAGCTTAGGACACAAACAATTGGAAGAAAACCCATGGGATGTGTTTGAAAGCATATTCACTTTAAACTCTGTTCACGAAGGAACAGTAATGAATGTAAGTGAAAAAGGTGGTGCAGTAATTTCATTACCTTATGGTGTTGAAGGATTTGCTCCAAAATCGCACTTACAAAAAGAAGATAAAACAATTGCTAAAGGAGATGAAAAATTACAATTTAAAGTAATTGAATTCTCTAAAGAAAACAAAAAAATCGTTGTTTCTCACTTAAGAACTTGGCAAGCTGAAGAACCTAAAAAAGAAGAAAAAAATGAATCTTCTGCTATGAAAAAAATAAATGAAGGTTTAGAAAAAACTACTTTAGGTGACTTAGAAGTTTTAGCTACTTTAAAAGAAGAAATGGAAAAAAACGAAAAATAATCCTTTAGGTTATTATTAATTTCCTATCAGAAAGAACGTTCATTATTGGACGTTCTTTCTTTTTTTTAAAATATTTGCGTAACTTTGCAGTTAATTAAGTAGTAATTAAAATCAAATTTAGTATGAAAAAGATACTTGTATTGTTATTATTAAGTTTACCTTATATTTTATCAGCTCAAGGTTTAAACGCAATTTATTCTTTTTACACTTTCAGTTCACAAGCTGGAAATTATGTAGAACTATGTACATCAATAGATTTAAACAGTGTTGTTTACAATCAAGGCACTGCTGAAGTAGAGCTAACTACTCTTATTTGTAATGCAGAAAACACAGAAGAAATAGTATATGTAGATAAGAGAAACATAAAATCTACTTCAACTCAATCAAACAATCAAATGATGATGGATATTCAAAGAGCAAAGCTTAACAATGGCAACTATGTTCTATATCTTTCATTTAAAGATAAAAACTCAACTCAACTTGCTTTAGAAACAAGAGATGTTATTCGTATGAATTATCCTGAAAAAGAATTATCACTATCGGATATTCAAATCATTAACCCTCCAGTTAAATCAGACAAGCAAGCAGCTAACGTAAAAAATGGTTACGTTATAGAACCTTATATGTTTGATGTAATTTCCAAAGACAACAACATCTTGAATTATTATGTAGAAATCTACAACGCAGACAAATATTTTGGTAAAGATAGTTTGTATGCACTTACTGCTGTTATTGAAAACTTCTCTACAAATAGAAAAGTTGAAGGAATAATGAGAGCAGAAAGAATGAAAGCAAAAGAACAAGCAGTTATTATAGGAAACATTGATTTGTCAGATTTAGAAGAAGGTAGCTACTATTTAACAATAGAAGTAAGAGATGCAAATAATATCTTACACGCTTATAAAAAAGAAACATTCTTTAAAGAAAGTGACAAGAAATCTTCTTTAGATCAATTAGGATTACCTGCAGATGCTTTTGTATTTCAACTAACAGATGAACAATTAAATGAAAATATAGAAATTCTACACCCTGTCGCAACTGAAGAAATAAAAAAATTCATAGAAAACGATTTAAGTACTGCATCAAAAGAAGTTAAATTATATTTTTTGTATTCTTATTGGCAAACAAAGAACCCTAACAATCCTCAAAAAGAATGGCAAGATTACAGAAATCGTTTAGACTTTGTAAACAGAAAATACAGCACAAACATCAAAAAAGGTTATGAAACCGATATGGGACGTATTTATTTAGTTTATGGTCCTCCTTCAAATATAATTGATGAAAAATTCAAAGGAAGTAGTGGATTCAGAAAAAGAACACAAGCAGACTACGAAGCAACTCCTGAATTAGAAAGAGATGACCCTGAAGGAGTAACATACCTACCATATCAAATGTGGAGATACGACCACACACCTTTTGGAGAATCAAATAGAACTTTCGTATTCTACGCACCTCAAAACGATATGGCAGAATACTTCTTACTACACTCTAACGTAAGAGGTGAAAAACAAGACATGTATTGGGAAAGCGTACTATCAAGATACACCTTACCTGAAGGAGTTGAAGGAGATGCTGGTGTACAATTTAGAAAAGGACATCTATAATGTTGCAACCCGATTTAGCAATAGTTATACTTAATTACAACACTTCACATCTTTTAAACACATATCTACCATCTGTTGTAAAATACTCTGAAGGGCATAGAATAATATTTGTAGATAATGCTTCAAAAGATGATTCCGTAGAATTTGTAAAAAGAGAATTCCCTCAAATAGAGATAATTCAATTAGATAAAAACTACGGTTTCACAGGAGGGTACAATAGAGCATTAAAACAAATAGATGCAAAATACTATTGTTTACTAAATACAGATGTAGAAGTTAGCCAATCGTGGACAACACCCGTGCTTACATTAATGGAAAGCAATGAAAGCATTGCAGTATGTCAACCAAAGTTACTTTCACATTTAGAAAAAGAAAAGTTTGAATACGCAGGCGCAGCAGGAGGTTTTATAGACTATCTTGGATACCCCTTTTGTGCAGGAAGAATCTTTGATTCAATAGAAAAGGACAATAAACAATACCAAGAAATCAAAGAAATCTTTTGGGCAAGCGGAGCAGCATTCTTTATAAGAAGCGAATTATACCACAAATTCGGAGGATTAGACGAAAGCTACTTTGCACACTTTGAAGAAATAGACCTTTGCTGGAGATTAAAGAACGCAGGATATAAAATATACTACAATCCAAACTCAACAGTCTATCACTTAGGAGGAGGAACACTTAACAAAACCTCCCCTTTCAAAACATACTTAAACTTTAGAAACAGCTTACTAACTCTATACAAAAACCTACCAAGCAAGAAACTTAACTCCATTCTTTTCAAACGAAGAATCTTAGACCTAATAGCAGCATTTAGTTTCTTAGCACAAGGAAAGGCAGGAGAATTTAAAAGTGTATTCAAAGCCTATAAAGACTTCAAAAAAATGAAATCACAATACACAAAAAGCAAAGCTTTGGACTACCCTACTTGTGTCTATCACAAAAGCATAGTATTTCAACACAAAATAAAATCCATTAAACAATTCACCGACTTAAAAGGAATATAATTATGGCAATATTGGAATATGACGACAACTATTTCATGAATAAAGCCTACGAATTAGCTTTATGCGCCTTAGAAGAAGGAGAAGTACCCGTTGGAGCAGTAATTGTATGCAACAATAAAATAATAGCATCAGCATACAATCAAACACAAAAACTAAACGACCCCACAGCCCATGCAGAAATGCAAGCAATAACATGCGCCACAGAAGCAATGGGAGGAAAATACCTGAACGATTGCACACTTTATGTAACACTTGAACCATGCGTAATGTGTGCAGGAGCATTATATTGGTCACAAATAAGCAGAGTAGTCTTTGGAGCAAAAGACGAAAAACGAGGAGCATCACGATTAAGCGAAAACATATACCACCCAAAAACAATAGTTACATCAGGAATATTAGAAAAAGAATGTTCCGAACTATTAAAAGATTTTTTCAAGAAAAGGAGATGATAATATGTATATAATAGACGAGAAATTAGAACGCGCAGAGATATTAAAACGTTATAAAGAACTCATAAAAATATCTCACACAAGCGACAAAGAAGAAAAGAGACTTATAAAGAAAGCCTTTGTCGTTGCTATGAATGCCCACTCTGGAGTAAGACGAAAAAACGGAGAACCATACATATATCACCCTTTAGAAGTAGCCAAAATAGCATCTTACGACCTAGGACTTGGAGCCACTGCCATAGTATGCGCTCTTTTACATGACGTTGTAGAAGATACCGAATACACAATAGAAGACATAGAAAACATATTTGGAGCAAAAGTAGCACAAATAGTAGATGGACTAACAAAGATTGATGGTGTATTTGAAAAAAACAACAATCACTCCATCCAATCAGAGAATTTCAAAAAGCTTTTCACAGCAATGGGTGACGACATGAGAGTTATACTCCTTAAACTCTGCGACCGTCTTCACAACATGAGAACACTAGACTTTATGCCAAAGCATAAACAACTCAAAATCGCATCTGAAACTCGTCAATTCTATGTACCATTAGCACATCGTTTAGGACTATACGAAGTAAAAAGCGAATTAGAGGACCTAGCAACAAAACACATCAATCCAAATGAATACCTTGACATAGAATCTCGCCTAAAAGACAGTGAAGAAGAACGAGAAGCATTCATACATACCTTTTCCGAACCAATCAAACAAAAACTCATAGAACGTTGTTACAAATTCACACTATCCGGAAGAGTAAAATCCATCACTTCAATACTAGGCAAAATAGAGAAAAAAGGAGTAAAATTTGAAGAAATCTACGACATATTTGCCATAAGAATCATATTAGACGTTCCAATAGAATCAGAAAAAGAAAGTTGCTTTGCAGTTTATTCTATAATAAGCTCAATGTACAGACAACGCCTAGACAGATTCCGTGATTGGCTTACCGTTCCAAAAAGCAATGGCTACGAAGCACTACACTGCACCGTCATGAGTGCACAAGGAAAATGGGTAGAAATACAAATCCGTAGCCAAAGAATGGATGACATTGCCGAAAAAGGATTAGCCGCACACTACAAATACAAAGAAGTAAAAGAAGGCGACCTTGACAATAACCTTGATAACTGGCTAACAAAAGTAAGAGACATACTCGACAACGACTCATCCACAGCAGTAGATTTCGTAAACGACTTCCAATTAACAGTAGTAACCGACCAAATAACAGTATTCACACCAAAAGGCAAAGCAATAGACCTACCAGTCAACTCAACCGTTTTAGACTTTGCTTACAATGTACACACCGATTTAGGAAACCACTGCATGGGAGCAAAAGTAAACTACAAAGTAGTACCAATCGAACACCGATTAAGAGCAAGCGACCAAGTAGAAATCATAACCTCAAAAATAGTTCAACCAAAAGAAAGCTGGCTTGAATTTGTTAAAACATCCAAAGCCACAAATGAAATAAAGAACTACATAAAAGACTATCGCAAAAACTTCCTTCATCAAGGAATGGACAAACTAAAAGAACTCTTCAAATCACAAAACATAGAATACAACGACAACAACGTAGAACGACTAAGACACTTTGTAAAAATAAACAACCAAATAGACTTCTTCTTTAGGATTTATGAAGAAAACATAGGCTTGACAGAAATACGTCAATGCTTTAAAAAAGCACAAAAGAACTCAGCTTGGATGCTATTCAAAAACGGACTAGTACCAAAGAAGAAAGACGAGAAAGCAAAAACCCTAAGAGAAGAAATCGCAGAACAAACACGCAACAATCCAGAACAACTACTCATAGGTAAAGAAAATGAAAACCTACCATACATTACAGCAAAATGTTGCAACCCATTACCAGGAGACGGAATCATTGGACTATTACGCGAAGACTGTATAGAGGTTCATCGTACCTCATGCAAGAAAGCCATAGACGAAATGAGTAAATATGGCCACAGAATCATCAAAGCCAAATGGAGAGAAAACGAAAAAATCACATTCCTTGCCGGAATTAAAATAACAGGGATTGACCGTAAAGGCCTGCTTCACGATTTAACAAGAATAATATCAGAAGCATGGAATGTAAACATCAAAGGTTTAGTAATGGAAAGCAACGACGGGCTATTTGAAGGCAACCTTATGGTATATATTTCCCACGCAGAACACCTAACTAAACTGATTCAAAACATAGAAAAAGTAGAAGGCATAGAAAGAGTCGCAAGAATGTAAAATTACAACGCCTTTGTAATGGTATTACAACAGCATTGGAGAAGTATTCCAACGCTGTTGGAATTTTGTTTTTCTTTGAAAAAGAAAGGCAATAGCTAAAAGCAGGGTAATAAAAAAAGGGAACGACATAGTGTCATTCCCTTTAGTGTTTATGTGTGTTTCGGATTATTTTGCTGGTTTCATTGCTTCTGGTTTCAATGAAGCTCTTACGTATCCGTCATGTTTCAAATATTTAGCTGCTACTGCTTTGATGTCTTCTACTGTTAAAGCGTTTACTGCTGCTGAATATTCTTCTAATGTTTGCATTTCGTATCCGTAGAATTTAGAACCTGTGATTTGTCCTAACCAGTATCCGTTCTTTTCTAATCTTCCTTTTCTTTCAAGGATAAGTTGTTCTTTTACTTTGTTAAGGTCAGTTACTGTTGGGCCTTCTGCCATAAGCTTGTCAAATACTTCAAATGTTGCATTTGTTAATTTATCAACTGTTGTTGGGTCACAAGTATAGTAACACATTGCAGTTGTTTTTGCTTGTGGATATTTTTCATAGCTTAATGAGAATGAAGGAGAGTAAGTTCCACCTAATTCTTCACGTATTGTTTCTGTTAATTTGATTGAACAAATGTTGTCTAATGCGCTTGTTGCTAAACGGTCATTCCAATCAAAGTTGTTTTCAAATGTGATTGTCATTAAACCTTTGTTTGCTTCTCCTGCATATACTGTTTCATCAACTACGCCTTGTGCGAATGCTGTTGAACGGTCTTTCCAGTTTTCTGCGTTTTTACCTTTTGTTGAAGGAAGTCCGCCAATGTATTTTTCAATCAATGGAAGCATTGTTTTTTCATCTATGTTTCCAACGAATGTGAATGTGAAGTCAGAAGCATCTGAGAATCTTTCTTTGAATATCTTTAACATTTTGTCAGCATTCAATTGTTTTAATTGTGCTTCTGTTGGGATTAACACTGTACGTTTGTCGTTTGGATACATTGATTTTAACCATTTTTCTTGGAATGCGAACTCTGGCATGTTTTTAACCATGTTGATTTGAGTTTTCAATTTGTCGATTTCGCTTGCCAATACTTCTTTATCCATTCTTGGTGCAGTGAAGAATAAGTAGATGTATTGTAATTGTGTTTCAAAGTCTTTTGGTGAACAGCTTCCTGAAAGCACATCTTGTAATTCGCCTATTGAAGGAGAGATTCCAAATGATTTTCCTTTCATGAATTTCATTAATTGGCTGTTATCATAAGTTCCGATACCACTTGCATCCACTATGCTTGCTGCGAAATTAACATTCATAATGTCTTTATCTTCGTACATTGAGCTACCACCGTTTGATGCTGCATGTGTAAGGATTTCATCGTTTTTGTAGTTAGTTTTCTTAACAACTACTTTTGCTCCGTTTGATAAAACGTATTCTGTGTAGTCGAATTTTTCATTTTTAGTTGTGCTTTCTATTTTTCCACCTTTTGGTTCTTGAGCTAAGAAAGGATCTGTTTTTACGTTATCAACCCATGCTTTTGTTTTTGCTGTTTTGCATTTTTCGATAAGTTTTAAAACTTTGTCTTCTGTTGGTACTTTAACACCTTTCTTTTCTGGCATTGAGATTGTACAAATGAAGTTTTCTTCTGTCATCCATTTTCCTATCAAAGCGTTTACTTCTTCTAAGGTAATGTCTTCCATCATTGCTTTTGCCCATTTGTTTTCTATAACTGCTCCTGGCATTGGCACTTCATCAAGGAAATAATCTACTAATTCTGCTGCGATACGACTACTTTCAGTTTTTGATTCTTCTTTTGCTGCTCTTGCAAATCTTTCTAATAATGATTCTTTTGCTCTATCTAATTCTGTTTGTAAGAATCCGTGTTGTTTCAATCTTGTGTTTTCAAGCATCATTGCTTCTAATGCTTCCATTACTTTACCTTCTTTTGCTACAACATACATTTGGTATGCAGCAACTGGTCTTGCAAGGAATCCACCATAGCCTGCTCCTGCTTGCATGTAAGGACAAGATTTCTTTTCTCCAAGTTCTGTTAATCTTTCATCAAGCATTGTTTCAAACAAGCTGTAAACTAAGTATTGTTCACGGTAATCTCCCCATGTTTTAACTGTTTTTGCAGGGTGTTTGTAGAACATTTGAATTTGTGTAGAAGTTGCTTCTTTGTCTGTTGCAACACATACAAGTGGTTCTTTGTTGTTTTCGATTGTGTAAACAGGTCTTTCTGTTGGAGTACAAGGTGCAGGTGTCATTGTAAAGTAATCAATTACTTTTTGTTCCATTTCATCTGCATCAAAATCTCCTACTACGATTACAGCCATGTTGTCTGGTTTGTACCATTTGTTGTAGAATCCTCTGATGTCTTCATATTTGAATGTTTCAAGGCTTTCTAATGTTCCAATAGGAAGACGTTCTGCATATTTAGAACCTTTTAACATAGTTCCCCATGTTTTTGCTCTAAGTCTTTCGCTTCCTCCTTGGCTCATACGCCATTCTTCTATGATAACGCCTCTTTCTTTATCGATTTCTTCTCCTGTCATTAACATTCCAGAAGCCCAACCGTCAAGAATTTTTAATCCCATATCAAACAATCTTTCATTGTCTGTTGGAAGTGTTACCATGTAAACTGTTTGGTCGAAGCCTGTGTAAGCATTGATTTCTCTACCGAATACGATACCTTCTTTTTCAAGGTCATCTATCATTGTGTTTCCTGGATAGTGTTTTGTTCCATTGAAACCCATGTGTTCAGTAAAGTGAGCTAAACCTTGTTCGTTTGCTTCTTCCAAAACAGAACCAGCATTGATTGCTATTTGGAATTCTGCTCTGTTTGCAGGTTTGTTGTTTGCTCTTACATAATAAGTAAGTCCGTTAGCTAATTTTCCTGTACGAACTTTACCGTTTAATTTGATTTGCTCATCAAGATTAACTTTTGCTTTCTTGTTTTGAGCAACGCCTATTGTACTTATTAATAAGCACAAGGCTAACACTGAAAAAATTCTACTTTTCATACTCTTTTTATTTAGTTAATTATTTTATTTATTCGTTTAATTCGTCTGTATATTCCAATATATCTCCCGGCTGACAATCTAATACTTTACATATTGCCTCTAAGGTGGAGAATCTTATCGCTTTTGCCTTCCCTGTTTTGAGATTAGACATATTTGCAGGGGTAATATTCACTTTGGCAGATAATTCACCAAGCGTTATCTTCCTTTTTGCCATCATCATGTCTAAATTCACAATTATTCCCATACCCTAAATTAGATTGTTAAGTCGTTTTCTTGTTGTAGACTTATGCCTTTTCTAAATATATCTACCATAACGTAGAATAACATACCTATTAGTATATATTCCCATGAGATTTGTGATAATCCAAACTCTGGAACAATATTTAATTCTTGTATTTGAAGATATGTTTTCAAGAAAATCTTATCGAAAATATACACTAAGAGTTCTAAGAATGGTAAGATTATAAAACTAAATGATATGTATTTCATTCGTTTTATGTTTTTGTCTGTAAACACACAATGCCCTAAGGAAACTTCTCCTGATTTAAAACCCTTATAAACTGTGTTTACTATTTTTCTTATTTGCACCAATTGGAACAAAAGAAACAAAAGGCTTATATTTAGAGTGATTACATAAAACAATTTTAATAGAATTGCCGAAAAGCTATTGCTGTGAATATCTATATCGTAGGCTACTTTTATTCCCTCTGGCTCTAAGTGAATTGTTACATCTTTATGATTAGATGGTATTTCGCCTTGCAACTCTATTGTAGTGTTTTCGCTTTGCTCAATTATCGCATAACCTTTTGAATATATCTCATTGTCATTTGCAACTCCAAGAACAAAAGCAAGAAGCAACACAACTAACGAAAGCGACATTATCCCTATCGCTACATCAAAAAGGATTTTGATACTCTTTATCGTTAAAATTTTCTTCTTTATATTCATTGCTTTTTCTATTTCGGTGCAAAAATATAACGTTTTTTTATATCCACAAAATTTTTTACGATAAATTTTTATCGTTTTTCAATAAATATTTGTCTTTTTTCGGTAAAAACTATTGCAAATAAAGGTCTATTAAACCCTCTGGAGATTTCACTTCCATTACTCTTTCTTCCCTATTAACATTTAGAATAATTTGATCTATTATTGGAAGAAGGATTTCTTTTCCTTCGCAATCTATTGAAAGCAATGGCTGAGGTGCGTTTTCATAAACAGCAGTTATTGTTCCAATATTGCCTTTTTCCTGATCAATAACGCCAAAACCTATAATTTCATGAAAATAGAATTTGTTACCTTCCAAAGGTGGTAATAGTTCTAAAGGCAAAAATAATTCCCTTCCTATCAATCTTTCTAAATCTTCATATTCTACACCATCAAATCTTACAACGGCTTTATTATTGTTAATTCTTATTGATTTGATTGTATATAATACTAATTTCTTATTTATAGAAACATATACTCCATCAAGTTCTGCGTAATCTTGTGGTTCATCTACATCAAGAAAAAGCACAACTTCTCCTTTATAACTAAATGGTTTAGAAATCTTTCCTAAGTAAAAACAATCTTCAATTTTCATGTAATTGCTGTTTTTATGTTAAAAAATAAGGCTACCTTAAATATTAAGATAGCCTATAATGATAATGTTTTTTCTTTTTTTAATTATTCAGCAGGTGTTTCAGTTGCTTCTGCTACTGCTTCTTCTGTTGCAGGTGTTTCTTCTGCTGCTGCAGCTGCTTGAGCTTCTTCTCTTTTCTTAGCTATTGCTGCTGCTTTTGCTGCATTAACTTCTGCTTCTTTAGCTAAACGTTGTTTAGCATCTTCTTTTTGTGCATTTCTGCAAGATTCTTGTTTAGCAGCTATTTTGTTATTCTTTTCAAGTAACCAAGCTTCAAATTTCTTATCAGCCACTTCTTGAGTTATAGCTCCTTTTTCAACACCTATTTGTAAGTGTCTTTTCAATAAAGCTCCTTTGTAAGACAAGATGTTTCTTGCTGTTTCTGTTGGTTGAGCTCCATTTTTTAACCATTTGCAAGCACTATCAACATTTAATTCGATAGTTGCAGGGTTTGTCATTGGGTTGTAAGTTCCCAATTTTTCAATAAATTTTCCATCACGTGCTGCACGAGCATCCGCAACAACGATATGATAAAAAGGTGCTCCTTTTTTACCGTGACGTTGTAATCTAATTTTTACTGCCATTTTTTATAATGTTTTTTGAAATTTAGGTTTGCAAAATTACTTCTTTTATTTGGTTTACACAAATTATTCTGAAAGATTCCATTCTTCTTCTATCTCCCAAGACTTCTTAACTTGCAATATCTTATTGAAATTCAACACTTTTTCAGCTTCAATTTGTGAAGAAAAATTTGCTTTATCCCAAATGTTATTACAGTTTTCATCTATTGAAATCTTCAATTTATAGACTCCTTCCAATAAATTATCAAATCTTGCTTTGCTTTCTTGAGAAGAAAGACTCTTTTCTTGAATAAGCTTACCTGCTATATCATATAGATACAATATTTTACAAGTATTTTCTTCTCCATTTATATTAATAAACAATGTTCCATAGTCTTCTGGAGAGGAATAATAGAATTTATGACGATATTCTGCATTGCTTTGTTGATGTATATTAGTGATAGTAGATTTATTAATGATTATCTCATATTTATTTGCAGTATGTAATGGGGTAGCAAGTGTATAAATACTGTCATTTGTCTTTTGAAAAATCACCTTATTTGTATCGGTTTGATAAACCAAAAGGGCTTCAAACTCATTTGTTAATAAACTATCTTTAATCGTAAGTTGGTAATTACCATTGTAGTAAGGTACAGTATCTTTTTGGGGTTTTAGAATTTTAAATATAGTATCATTTGCAGGCTTTTGTAAAGCAGAGGTGTTTTCATTTACTTTTTCTTCTAAGAAATCTGTATAGTAAAATCTTTGTTTTAACAATCTTGTATTGACTGTTGAATCTGCAAGATAAGGTTCAACAAGTGTATTGGAAAATCCTATCCCCTCATTAGGCAAGTCATATATCTTATTTTGGTTTTTATCATCTAAAATAATGACTTTATATTGCTTTGGAGCAAGATTATGAAACCTGAAAACACCATTACTATCGGTTTTTGTCAAATAGTCAGAAGGATTAGTCCTTATGTAAGTTGTATCTATGTTTGAATAAAGCAATACATACTTATTTGCAATTGGTTTAAGTTCAAAAGCGTCTAATACAACACCCTCATACCAAAGAGTATCTATGTGATTACCTGTTGAAAATGCAAAAGAAAATCCATTCAAACGATTGCCTTCATTATAATCTTTTATAGCATCTGCGAAATCTATAATGTAGGTTGTATTCTCTTTCAATGAATCTAATCCTTTTATATATATAGATTTAAGGTTGGAAACAATCTCTGGGGCTGGTTGAATTTGAGGAGAAATCAATACTTTATTGATTGGATTTTCTAATACTATGTATTCATTAAACTCTATCTCAATTTCGCTACCATTAAAATTGATTGCGTTAAGATAAGGCTTACTACTAACAAATGTTGGTGGCTGATTGTCTTTAGCGCCTCCACTTGGAGTGACAATCTTTGCACATGAAAACATCAGCAAGCTTATAAAAAATACTGCAAATACTCTATTCATAATTTGCAAAGGTAAGAAATAAATTCTGTTTTCTTTGTTTTAATAATTTAATTCTTTGTTTTAATTTTCTAATTCTTTGTTTTAATTTTCTAATTCTTTGTTTTAAAAAAATATCTCTTAGCTTTATTCTATCAATAGAAAGCTAAGAGATATTTAAGATTTATGATATAGTTTCTAAACTATGCTGCGTGGAAAATCAATGTGCTCATTAAATAGAATGTTCCTGCACCTGCAAGGTATCCTATCAAAGCCCAAAGTGATATTTTTTTCAAATACCAAATGAAGTCTATCTTTTCCATTCCCATAACTGCAACTCCTGCTGCTGAACCTATGATTAAAAGGCTTCCTCCTGTACCTGCACAGTATGCAAGGCCTTCCCAGAATGCTCCATCAACTGCAAAATTTCCTATTGCTTCAATTGGATACATTCCCATAGCCGCTGCTACCAATGGAACGTTGTCTATGATAGATGAAAGCACACCTATAACGATGTTAATCACATAAACGTTTCCTAATTTATCAAGTGCTCCTGCTAATTGTCCAAGGTGTCCTGCTTCGTTCAAGCAACTTACTGCCATAAGAATACCAAGGAAGAACAATACAGAAGGTACGTCAACTTTTTGTATGATTGCAGTAACGTTTAATCTTGAATAATTCGATGGATTGTTTTTGTGCATAATTTCAGTTGTTATCCAAAGAATTCCTAATCCGAATAAAATTCCAAGATATGGAGGAAGGTGAGTTATTGTCTTAAAGAAAGGAACGAATAACAACAATCCAACTCCCATACAAAGAATAAGAAGGCTTTGTTTTCTTGTAACGCTTGAAGTACCTTCTACAACTACTTTTTCAGGTCTTTCAAGTTTTCCTTTCATTGTCATACCTATGATTGCAACCGGCACAAGTAATGAAACCAATGAAGGAAGGAATGTTTCTAATATGATATTTCCTGCTGTGATGTTGCCTTTTATCCAAAGCATAATAGTAGTTACGTCTCCAATTGGCGACCATGCTCCACCGGCATTTGCAGCAAGGATAACCATACCTGCAAAGAACCAACGTGTTTTTTGATCTGCTACAAGTTTTCTAAGCAATGCACACATAACAATCGCAGTTGTTAAGTTATCAAGCACTGCTGACATGAAGAATGTAAGGATAGAGATAATCCACAACAACTTTCTTTTGCTTGTTGTTGTGATTCTGTCTGTGATAATTGAGAAACCGTCGTGTTTATCTACGATTTCAACAATTGTCATCGCACCTAACAGGAAGAAAAGTATTTCTGCTGTTTCCCCAAGGTGATGAATCAAAGCACCGTCTTTGATTCCTGGTCCGAATAGAGCAAATACTGCCCATATTACTGCTGCTAACAGCACTGCTGTTGCAGATTTGTTAATTTTTAACGGGTGTTCCAACGCTATCATGGCATATCCTATGACAAAGATAGCAATCATTAAACCGAAGTACATGATATTTGATTTTAGTTAATAATTAAATTTATTTTTACTTAATCTATTTTCTTCTTTGTTGTTGTTTTTTTCTTTCTTCTAAGATAGCTTGATTTTGTTTTTCAAGATTTTCTATTCTTTGTTGCCATTTTGATTTTTTCAAAGGCTTCTTTGCATTTGCTTCTAATTTTGCTAACACTTTTTTATCGTCAATTGTTTTTCTGATGATAAACATTTGTAAGAAAGTAAAGCATAATGAGATAAAGTAATAGTAGTTCAACGCTGCTGAGAAACTATTAAAGATAAACAACATCATTATTGGCATGAAGTACATCATGAATTTCATACCTGGCATTGTTTGTGTTTGTGCTTGTTGTTTCATTGAAATGTGTGTATAGACTAATTGAGCTATTGTCATCAACAAACAGAATAATGAAATGTGATTTCCGTAGAATGGAATATTGAATGGTAAGTTTAGTATTGAGTCGTATGTAGATAAGTCATCTGCCCAAAGGAATGATTGTTGTCTTAACTCAATTGAAGCAGGGAAGAAACGGAACATAGCAATCAAAATAGGGAATTGAATCAACATTGGCAAACAACCAGCCATTGGCTTAATTCCTGCTCTCTTGTAGAGATTCATTATTGCTTGTTGTTTTTGCATTGCTTGTTCTTGTTTAGGATATTTTTCGTTTATCTTTTGAACCTCAGGTGCTATAACTTTCATTTTAGCTGTTGAAGCAAATTGTTTGTATGCTAATGGGAATAATACAAGTTTTACAAGTATTGTAAGAACTAAGATAATCAATCCCATACTCCAGCCAAAGCTTTGTAGGAAGTCAAATACAGGAATAATAACGAATCTGTTTATCCATTGCAATAAGAAGAAACCCCATCCAAGTGGTATAATTTCTTCCATTTGCATATCGTATTCGCTGATTACTGCATATTTATTAGGACCAAAGAAAAAGTTCATTCCGTATTCATAGTGTGGTTTTTCGTGGTCATAAGGAATACTAATGTTTGAAGACATTGTTCTTAGGTAATTGTCTTTTTGTCCTTTTTCTGTTTGGGTTTGCATTGTACTTGAGATGAATCCATCTCCTTCTGTAGCAATCAAGGCTGTTGAGAAGAATTGTTGTTTGTAAGAAATCCATTTAACAGGAACTCCGTTTTCTTCTTTTTTGTCATCAACTCCATTTTCTTTTAGGTATTCTACCTCATCTTTTAGCAAGTAATAGATTGATGAACTTTTGTTTTCTACAGCTCCGTCTTTTTCTTTCATTCTTAATTTAGAATCCCATACGAATTCTAAATTATTTCTGTCTGTGATTATATTGTTTAAGTTGTGTGAAACTATGTCAAATCCTACTCTGTAATCGTTTCCTTTTAATGTGTAACGATATTCTAAGTATGAAACGTCTTTAACTAAAGAGTCTAATTGATTTGTATAAACACGCATTCCTACTACTACTGAATCTTCTCCACTTACTTTGATAGGAGCATTTGATGTGTAGGCTTTATTGTTTACAAATATTTCAAAATTTAAGTCTTTTGTTTGTAATAGTCTCGAACCTAATGATAGGTTTAATCCGTATTGGTTTCCTCCTTTTGTAAAGAATCTTACGCTATCTTGGTGATATGTTTTGTATTCTGATAAATATACTTGTTCTATTTTACCTCCTAATGTATTTAATTCTATACGAAGTAAATCATTTTCTAAAAATAGATGTCTTTCAGGGTTCATTGCAGCATTAGAGAATACTCCAAAGTAATCATCTAATTCTCTTTGTGCATTAAGTGCTAATGAATCCTCTCCTTGTGCAGTTGCAATAGTTTGTTTTAATCTTTCTTCTTCTGTGATAGTGTTTGCAGTTGTAGTTCTAGCTTTGTCATTAGCTTTTATTTGTGCCGCTAATACAGAGTCTTGTTTTCTTTTTATTTCAGCTTTTTCTTCTGCTGATGGTTGTATCATGTACATCCACGCAGTCATAACTGCAAAAATCAACACTAATCCAATAATCGTTTTTTTATCCATGATTTATTTATTTGTTTTAATTCTTTAAGTCCAATTTATTCACAAACAAAGTTGCAAAGGTAATGAAAAATAAATTTATGAAACAATTTTATTCGGTTTATTTTTTATTAATTAATAAAAATCTTCTTACGACTCATTGTCATCATCAACAAACTTCGTCCTAACAAATAGATTTGAAAGGCTAACCAAAGTGCATTATTTCCTATTATTGGTGATAATGAAAAATATATTATGAAAAATGCTGCTGTAGAAATAAAGATTGCATTTCTCATTATTACTGATTCTGTTAGCCCTATAAGTATTCCGTCATATAGAAAGGCAATAAAGCCTGTTATAGGTATGAGTAATATCCAGAAAATATAGTTTTCAGAATATGCAATTACGTCTTTATTGTCTGTAAATATTGTTAAGATGTTTTCTCCAAAGATTGCATATATAATAATGAATAGGATTGATATTACTGCTCCCCATAGTAAAAAACGTTTTACATAGTTTTGTAGTTGTTTATAGTTGTTTTCTCCTTTTGCTTTTCCACATAGGGATTCAGCAGCGTATGCAAAACCGTCCATAAAGTAAGAGAATAAAGTAAAGAATTGCATTAATAGCGTATTCATTGCAAGAGTTGGATAAGGCATTTTTGTTGATGCTATGGTGAAATAGCTTGTTACTATTATCAAACATAATGTTCTTAGGAAGATATCTGAATTTATTTTAAAGAATTGCTGCATTTTATCTATTGATAGAGCTTCTTTTAGGTTGAAATATTCTGATATATATCCGTATTTACGTTTCCATATAATGAGAGTTGTAATCAATCCTCCGTATTGTGCTATTACTGTTCCCCAAGCAACTCCTTGAATAGACATATCAAAATAAAAGACAAATACAAAGCTAAAAGCAATATTCAATATATTGATGATAATAGAAATCCACATTGGATTCTTTGAATCTTGCATTCCAATAAACCAACCTTTTAATGCATACATTCCTAAAGTTGCTGGAGCTGCCCATATTCTTATTGCAAAATAACTAAGAGCTAAGGCTCCTACTGAATTTTTGTCTTCAATCAACATTAAGGATAGCCGTCCTATTGGTTTTTGACAAATAATCAAAATCAATGCTGCCACAATTGCTATTGCAGATGCTCTTAATAGTATATTGGCTTGTTCTTTCTTATCATTTGCTCCGTAAGCCTGTGCAGTAAATCCGCTTGTTCCCATTCTAAGAAAACCAAAGTTCCAATATATTATATTGAATATCATAGTTCCAACAGCTATTGCTCCTATGTAATCAAGACCATTATCGCTTTTTAAGTGTCCAACAATAGCTGTATCTACCATTCCTAATAAGGGAACAGTGATATTGGTAATTATATTAGGTATTGCTAATCTTAGAATTTGCTTATTCATTACTTTTTCTTTGAAAACATTGTAATGTAATAGCGATAATGCCAAATTGCATGAATAAAGGCCACAATAGTCATTGCTATTCCAAATTCAACATGCAATTTTAGGAAATCTCTATACCACTCCATGCAAAAGCCATAGTTTATTTGTAAGGCTAATATGAAACCTAATAAGCATGATACTAAAAATGTTATTAACAATATTGCATTCCATATTTTTCTATGAGTAAGCTTTTTCATCTTGTTTGTTTTTACCAAAATGAATGTTACTAAATATGCAATTAGAACAATAATAGAAATAAGTACTACTCTATATGGCTTTTTATTTCTATTTACTACTGGTTTTGCTTCTTCTGTGGTAGTAGTTTGCGTAACAACAGTTTGTTCCTCTTCAATTTTTTCTGTAGCGAAAGTTTCTTCTGTTACATTTTTAACTGGTGTTTGAATTGTTTTTTCTGCTGTTACTTCTTTAGCTTTAACAGCTTCAACTTCTTTTACTGTTTCTGTGGGAGTTTCTGTGGGAGCAACTGCAGTTTCTACTTGAACTAAACCATTATCACAATAAGAATCTCCATTGTCATCAAAAAATCTTCCACATTCTCCCAAGCAATTTACTTTCTCTCCAAAAGGACATTGAGCATAAGCAGAAAAAGTTGTCATAGAAACAACTATAAAACACACAAAATAAAGTAAACTTTTTGATTTACATCTTAATTTCATAATGCATTAAGTTTTTAATTTTTTTGCAAAGATAGAATTAAAAGAATTATTCTTGAATAAAACGACATTCTTTTCAAGAATTATTTTTTTGAATTCAAGAATTAGATTTTTTATTTCAACAATTAATTAACAATTTAAAAGGCTGATTATTTGACAAATAAGAAAAAGGGTAAATAAAAAAATAAAGAAAAGAACAATTTTATTCAATTAAAAAGTGTATATTCGCAAACTGAATTTAATGAATAACAAACAAAACTATGAGTAGTGTAGTAAGTAGAGGAAAAATTTCTCAAATCATCGGAGCCGTTATAGACGTTAATTTTCCGGCTGGTGAAACACTTCCAAATATTTACGACGCTTTACGCGTTGTTAAGCAAGATGGTAGCGAATTAATATTAGAATGCCAACAAGACATAGGTGAAAACACTGTTAGAACCATTGCCATGGATTCTACAGATGGTCTTCAAAGAGGTTTAGTTGTAGAAAACCTTGGAGAACCTATTTCTATGCCTGTTGGAGAAGACATAAATGGTCGTCTTTTCAATGTAATAGGTCAAACAATTGACGGAATTGAACCTGTTAAAAGAGAAAAGTCTTATCCTATTCACAGAACTCCACCAAAATTTGAAAACCTTTCTACATCAACAGAAGTTTTATACACAGGTATCAAAGTAATTGACCTTATTGAACCTTACGCAAAAGGAGGTAAAATTGGTTTGTTTGGGGGAGCTGGTGTAGGAAAAACCGTTTTCATTCAAGAAATGATTAACAACATCGCTAAAAAATACTCAGGACAATCAGTATTCGCAGGAGTTGGAGAAAGAACTCGTGAAGGTAACGACCTTTTAAGAGAAATGATTGAGAGTGGTGTTATTTCTTATGGTGATGAGTTTAAAGAAGACATGTTAAAAGGAGGTTGGGATTTATCTAAAGTAGATAAAGAAGCCTTAAAAAATAGTAAATGTACTCTTGTGTTCGGACAAATGAACGAGCCACCAGGAGCAAGAGCAAGAGTTGCCCTTTCAGGTTTAACAGTAGCAGAGTACTATCGTGATGGCGATGAAACAACAGGAGGGAAAGACATATTGTTATTTATAGACAACATCTTCCGTTTCACACAAGCAGGTAGTGAGGTTTCTGCATTGTTAGGACGTATGCCTTCAGCCGTAGGATACCAACCTACATTGGCTTCAGAAATGGGTGTGATGCAAGAAAGAATTACTTCAACAAATAGAGGTTCTATTACATCTGTTCAGGCAGTTTATGTTCCTGCTGACGACTTGACTGACCCTGCTCCAGCAACAACATTTGCTCACCTTGACGCACAAACAGTATTAAGTAGAAAAATTAGTGAATTAGGCATTTATCCAGCTGTTGACCCATTGGAATCAAGTTCAAGAATCCTTACTCCAGAAATTGTAGGAGATTTACATTATCAAACAGCTCAAAGAGTTAAAATGATACTTCAAAGATATTCTGAATTACAAGACATCATTGCGATCTTAGGTATGGAAGAATTGTCAGAAGAAGACAGATTAACAGTAGCAAGAGCAAGACGTGTACAAAGATTCTTATCTCAACCTTTCCACGTTGCAGAACAATTTACTGGTATTCCAGGAGCATTCGTTTCAATCGAAGACACAATCAAAGGCTTCAACATGATTATGGATGGAGAAGTTGATGAATATCCTGAAGCAGCCTTTATGATGGTTGGAACAATAGAAGAAGCTATTGAAAAAGGTAAGAAACTGATGGCAGCTGCTAAATAATAAAGTTGAAGAATATGAAACTAAGTATAGTAAGTCCAGAAGACACTCTCTATGAAGGAGAAGTAAAATCAGTGAAGATGCAAGGAATTGATGGAAAGTTCCAAGTATTGAATAATCACTCGCCTTTGATTTCTGCTCTAAGCAAAGGAGAAATTAAAATAGAAGAAGAATCTGGAAATCAAATCAGCTTTACAATAAACAGCGGATTAGTAGAATTAGCTAAAAACGAAATTCACATTCTGGCTCAATAAGCCTAGCATATAAGGATAAACAATCCTCACAAAGACATTCAGTCCATTTAGATTGAATGTCTTTTTTATTTTCTTCACTCAAAACATACTTAGTACAAAAACAAGTTTCATCGTGTTTACAAACAAAAGTTTTTCCACAACGTGGACAAGTAACATTTCTCATAATAATTACAATTTATCGTCTTGAATTAATTTATAAATCTTCGTTTTACTAATTCCCAACTTACTCGCAACTAACCTAACTTTATTGTCATACTTATCCAAAAAATGCTTTATAATCATATTCTCATAATCTTCCATTGTTCGTTCTACCTCTAAAAAGTCTCGTTTTTTCACTCTATTTGTTCGTAAAGATAGGTCCTCGTAACGAATTACATTATCATTGCACAATACTACTGATAACTCCATTATAGATTTCAGCTCTCTTACATTTCCAGGAAAGTCATATTCCATTAAAGCTTCCTTTGCAGAATCTGAAAGATGACAAATAGCTTTTTTATTTCTTGCACAAAAATCATTAATAAACATATCTGCTAATAAAAGGACATCCCCTCCCCGTTCATTTAGTTTTGGTATATTAATGGTTAATCCCATCAATCTAAAAAACAAGTCTTCTCTAAACAGTTCCTTTTCTATTAAAGCATTCATATCAATATGAGTGGCAATTATAATTCTTACATTGACGGGAATTTCTCCATTACCACCAAGTCTCGTTATTCTTCCCTCTTGCAAAACTCTCAATAACTTAACTTGCATTCTCAAGCTCATATCTCCTATTTCATCAAGAAACAAAGTGCCATTATTCGCTTCTTCAAAATAACCTATCTTTCTAGTAACTGCACCTGTAAATGCTCCTTTTTCATGACCAAAAAATAAACTCTCGGCTAAATCTTCTGGAACTGCTGCAACATTAACTGAAACAAATGGAGATGAAGAACGTGAAGATAAATTATGAATTCTTTTTGCTATAACATCTTTTCCTGTACCTGTTTCGCCATAAATACACACATTAATATCAGAAGAAGCCGCCTTTTCAATTAAATAATTTACCTTCTCCATTTTTGGAGAATTAGTCACAAAACAAGTTTTATCCTCAATTGTGATGAGTTTTTTCTTAAGCTTACTTTCATTATGTATATTTACAACATGATTCCAAATCATATCAATAAGAATAGGAGAAGTACGAATAACATCAACCACATTACTCTCCATTAAAATATCTTTGGTATAAAGAATTAAATCTTCAGGCACCACACACACAATTTTAGAGTTACTATAATTTTTTCTCAACAACTCAATCAAATTTGATGTTGATAAACTATCGCTAAAATTGTAATATAGAATTAAAACATCTGTTGTAATATCCTTTTTAGGAGAGAATAAGATTTTTCTAGCATCTTTAAAATAATTGCAAGTCCAAGATGGATTTGCATTCAACCTATAAGCAATTCTTTCTCCATAAATTATATCCGCAGAAAGAAGTGTAATTGAAAATTTATGCTTCATAAAAACATTAATATGAGTGGCAAAAATATATCTTTAGATAAAAACTAACAAATATTTTCTTCAAAAAAAACGACAAAACAATTAATTTTTAAAACTCATACATTATTTATTTCAAAAATTAATTGGAAAGTTCAAAATAAACAAGTAATTTTGCACCCCAAATAGTCATCTAAACATGCGATGACATTGATAATGTAATAAAAAAATAAAAAACAAGTATAAATGAGACCGAATTTCACAAACATCGATTTCAAATCATTTGCACCAGCAACTGATTTTGGAGCATGGGAAAAAGAAGTTGGTAATGCAAAAAATTGGATTACAACAGAACAAATTGGAGTAAAGCCTGTCTATGGAAAAGCAGACCTAGAAGGCATGGAACACTTAAATTACGCAGCAGGTATTGCACCTAACTTACGTGGACCATACTCAACAATGTATGTAATGAGACCTTGGACAGTACGTCAATATGCAGGTTTCTCTACAGCAGAAGAAAGTAACGCTTTCTATCGTCGTAATATAGCAGCAGGACAAAAAGGACTTTCATGTGCATTTGACCTTGCTACACACAGAGGATACGATGCAGATCACGAAAGAGTAGTTGGAGACGTAGGAAAAGCTGGGGTAAGTATCTGTTCTATCGAGGATATGAAAATCCTTTTCGACCAAATTCCATTAGACAAAATGTCTGTATCTATGACAATGAACGGAGCAGTTTTACCTATCCTTTCATTCTACATTATAGCAGCAGAAGAACAAGGAGTTTCAATGGACAAACTTTCAGGAACAATCCAAAACGATATCTTGAAAGAATTTATGGTGCGTAACACATACATCTACCCACCAAAACCATCAATGAAAATAATCGCAGACATATTCGAATTCACTTCAAAGAATATGCCTAAATTCAACTCAATATCTATCTCAGGATACCACATGCAAGAAGCAGGTGCAACATGCGACATAGAAATGGCATACACACTTGCAGACGGTTTAGAATATTTAAGAGCAGGTATCAATGCAGGAATGAGCGTTGACCAATTCGCACCAAGATTATCATTCTTCTGGGCGATAGGAATGAACCACTTCATGGAAATAGCTAAAATGCGTGCAGCAAGAATGCTTTGGGCTAAATTAGTTAACCAATTTAACCCAAAAAATCCAAAATCACTTGCTTTACGTACACACAGCCAAACATCAGGTTGGTCATTAACAGAACAAGACCCATTCAACAACGTAGGAAGAACTTGTATAGAAGCATTAGGAGCAGCATTAGGACACACTCAATCATTACACACAAATGCATTAGACGAAGCTATTGCTCTTCCAACAGACTTCTCAGCACGTATTGCACGTAACACACAAATCTACTTACAAGAAGAAACAAACATTTGTAGAAGCGTTGACCCATGGGCAGGAAGCTACTATGTAGAAAGCTTAACTCACGAAATAGCTCACAAAGCTTGGGGACATATCCAAGAAGTTGAAAAACTTGGTGGTATGGCAGCAGCTATTGAAAGTGGTATTCCAAAGATGAGAATTGAAGAAGCTTCTGCAAGAAAACAAGCAAGAATAGACTCACAAAAAGATACTATCCTTGGAGTAAACAAATATCGTCTTGCAAAAGAAGACCAAATTGATACATTAGAAATTGATAACACAGCTGTAAGAGAACAACAAATCAAACGTTTAGCTGAATTAAGAGCAAACAGAAATGAAGCAGACGTACAATCAGCATTAGAAGCACTTTCTAACGTAGCAGCATCAGGAAAAGGTAACTTATTAGAATACTCAGTAAATGCAGCAAGAAAGCGTGCATCACTTGGAGAAATCTCTTACGCATTAGAAAAACATTTCGGACGTTATAAAGCAAAAATAAATCTTATATCAGGCGTGTATTCAGCAGATGCAAAAGACAATGCAAGCTTCAAAAAAGCACAAGAACTTTGTGAAGAATTTGCAAAATTAGAAGGTAGACAACCTCGTATTATGATAGCAAAAATGGGACAAGACGGACACGATCGTGGAGCAAAAGTAGTTGCAACAGGATATGCAGACTTAGGCTTTGACGTAGATATGGGACCATTGTTCCAAACTCCTGCAGAAAGTGCAAAGCAAGCAGTAGAAAACGACGTTCACATTGTAGGAGTTTCTTCTCTTGCAGCTGGACATAAAACATTAGTTCCTCAAATCATAGAAGAATTAAAGAAACTTGGCAGAGAAGATATCATGGTAGTAGTAGGTGGTGTAATCCCTCCACAAGACTATGACTTCTTATACAAAGCTGGTGCTGCAGCAATCTTCGGACCTGGTTCTATTATATCAGAATCAGCTACAAAGATGTTAGAACTTCTTTTAGAAGCAAGAAAATAGTATTTAAATAAATACAAAATCTAAAAAGCTCGAAATTTTAATAAGTTTCGAGCTTTTTTTATGCAATTTCAATAGAACTCATTTCGCAAAAATTACTATCCTCAAAAGAACATAAAAGAACCAAAAAAAATTTGTTAAATATAAAATAATCTGCTATCTTTGCGCGATTTAATTTTCAAAAAAACAAATACATAAAATGTCTTTCAAGAAATTTTTAATACTTATTTGTACATTTTTTTGTACAAGTGTAGTTTTTGCACAGACTCCACCCATACCACCACGAAAACCCATTGGAGGAGTAACTGATGGCGATAATCCGTAT
>JAGCJW010000029.1 GCA_017647785.1 Bacteroidales bacterium
AATAAGCGACAATAAGAAAGAGGTGAAATCCTCTTATGATGACTTTGATGTATTGATTGAGGATATTAAAAAGGTATTAAAGGAAAGCGAAAACGTATTAGGATTTGTAAGTCCAACTCATAATATTCCTCTTATGAGAGCAATCATAAGAAGATTACACAATGAGAATATTTATCCAAAGATAGTTTATAACACAAACGCATACGATAATGTAGAGATGTTAAAAGAATTAGAGGGCATTGTAGATATATATCTTCCCGACTATAAATACTCAAACAAAGAATTATCAAAACAACTCTCTGTTGCAGAAAATTATTTCAAAGAAGCATTTTACGCAATCAAAGAAATGTATCGTCAAAAAGGTAATAGACTTGTTTTTGATGAACAAAACAACTTGGAAAGTGGTTTGATAATACGTCATTTAGTATTGCCTAAACAAATAGAGAATTCTAAAAAAGTTTTAGAAAACATAAGTGATATATCTTTAAATATAAATATATCTCTTATGAGTCAATACACACCTTGTGGAGAGTTTGAGCAAGATTACTTAAATCAACTATTAGACAAAGAAGACTATGAAGAGGTTTGTGATTATTTTTATGCTATTGGATTGTCAAAGGGTTGGTTTCAAGAGCTAACATCACAAGGAAATCTCGTACCCGATTTTGATAATAATACATGGTCAAACAGGTAAATTAGTGCTTATTTTATTTTTTTTTCATATCTTTGCACGGAATTTTAACTAAATTTGAATAATAATGAGTTTTAAAATTGTAGTTTTGGCTAAACAAGTACCAGATACAAGAAACGTTGGCAAAGATGCCATGACAGAAGAAGGTACTGTAAATAGAGCCGCATTGCCTGCTATTTTCAACCCAGAAGACTTAAACGCTTTGGAAATGGCATTGCATATAAAAGATAACATCAAAGACGCTGAAGTTTGTGTTCTTACAATGGGACCATCAAGAGCAGCAGATATAATAAGAGATTCTTTATATCGTGGTGCAGACTGCGGATATGTAATTTCTGATAGAAAAGTTGCTGGTTCAGATACATTGGCAACTTCTTACACAATCAGTCAAGGTGTTAAAAAATTAGGAAAAGTAGATTTAGTATTAGCAGGTCGTCAAGCAATTGACGGAGATACTGCACAAGTAGGACCACAAGTTGCAGAAAAATTAAATATACCTCAAATAACATACGCAGAAGAAGTAGTTGATGTGAACGAAAACAAAATTCAAATCAAACGTCGTCTTGAAAGAGGTATAGAAGTTGTAGAAAGTGGTTATCCTTGTTTAATAACAGTTCACGGAAGTGCTCCTGAATGCCGTTTCCATCATGCAAAAAGATTGATGAAATACAAATACGCTATGTCAGAGGCAGAAGCTGCTGAACAACAAAAAGACTGCACAGCACTTTGGGAAAGAAAACCATACTTAAAAATCGAACAATGGTCAGCTGCTGATATTGAAGCAGAAGACAATCGTTTAGGATTGAGTGGTTCACCAACCAAAGTAAAGAAAATAGAAAACGTAGTTCTTGCCGAAAAAGAAAGCATCAATGTAGAAAATACCGAAGAGGCATTAAACGACTTGGTAAAAGAATTGATTGCTACACATATTATCGGTTAATTTCTAATTAAAATTGTAATCGAAAATGAATAATATATTTGTATATTGCGAAATTACAGAAGAAGGATTGATTGCTGACGTAAGTTTGGAATTAATATCCAAAGGTAGAAAATTGGCTGATGATTTATCTTGTCAATTAGAAGCAATCGTAATAGGTTCTAATGTAGAAAAATTAGAAGAAACCCTATATCCATACGGTGTAGATGTAATCAACTACGCTAACGATAAAAGATTAAGCCCTTACCAAACCCTTCCACACTTTTCAATAGTAACAAAACTATTAAAAGAAAGACAAGCACAAATTTGCTTATTTGGAGCAACAAGCGTTGGTAGAGACTTAGCACCAAGAATTTCATCATTATTAGGTTGTGGATTAACAGCCGATTGTACCTCATTAGAAATAGGTTCTCACGAAGACAAAAAAGCAGGAAAAGTATATGACAAACTATTATACCAAATACGTCCAGCTTTCGGAGGAAACATCATAGCAACAATCATCAACCCTGAAACAAGACCTCAAATGGCAACAGTACGTGAGGGAGTAATGAAAAAAGAAATCTACTCCGAAACTCACAAAGGTTGCTTAAACATTTTAGATGTTGAAAAATACGTAGAAGAAAACGACTTTTGTGTAAAAATACTTACAAGAGAAATTGAAGCACAAAAAATCAATATCAAAAACGCACAAATCGTTGTAATCGGAGGATACGGAATGGCATCAGGCAAAGACGGATTCAAACTAATACACGACTTAGCAAAAGTATTAGGCGGAGAAGTTGGAGCAACAAGAGCAGCCGTAGATGCAGGAATGACAGAACACGAAAGACAAGTAGGTCAAACAGGCGTTACAATCAGACCAAAACTATGTATCGCATGTGGAGTTTCAGGAGCAGTTCAACACAGAGCAGGAATGGATCAATCATCAAAGATAATAAGCATCAACACCGATCCAAAAGCACCAATCAACTCCATAGCAGATTACACAATCATAGGTGATGCCTTTGAAATAATACCAAAACTAATCAAGTATTACAAAGCAAACACCAAGTAATAAACAAATAACTATATAGATATGGGTAATTTTTTTAATGATAATGAGAATTTAAAGTTTCATCTTCACCACGAATTGATGGAAGAAATCGTTCGTTTGAAAGAAAGAGACTATGCAGATAAAGACAAATATGATTTCGCACCAGAAAACTTTGAAGACGCACTAGACTCATACGAAAGAGTATTAGGCATCATAGGCGAAATATCATCAGACGTACTTGCAGAAAACGCAGAAAGCGTAGATAAACAAGGACCAAGAATAGAAAACAACGAAATCATTTACGCAGACGGAACACAAAAAAATCACCAAGCATTAACAGATGCAGGCGTATATGGATTAAGCCTACCAAGACAATACGGCGGCTTAAACTTCTCATACGTTCCGTATGTAATGGCAGCAGAAATCGTTTCAAGAGGAGATTGTGGATTCGCAAACATTTGGGGACTACAAGACTGTGCAGAAACAATATATGAATTTGCATCAGAAGAAATCAAAAACGAATTTCTACCAAGAATTAACAAAGGACAAACCTGCTCAATGGACCTAACAGAACCAGATGCAGGTTCAGACCTACAAGCCGTAGGATTAAAAGCAACCTTTGATGAAGCAGCAAATTGTTGGAGACTAAACGGAGTAAAACGCTTTATCACAAACGGAGATGCCGACATAAAACTAGTACTTGCAAGAAGTGAAGAAGGCACAAACGATGGTAGAGGATTAAGCTACTTTGTTTACGATAGAGCAAACAAAGCCGTAACCGTAAGACGTATAGAAAACAAATTAGGAATCAAAGGCTCTCCTACCGCAGAACTAGTATTCAACAACGCACCAGCACAACTAGTTGGAGACAGAAAACTAGGACTTATCAAATACGTGATGAGCCTAATGAACGGAGCAAGACTTGGAGTTGGAGCACAATCAGTAGGACTTGCAGAAGCAGCATGCAGAGAAGCGGTTAAATACGCAAACGAAAGAGAACAATTCGGAAAAGCAATCATCAACTTCCCTCAAGTTTATGAAATGCTTGCAAACATGAGAGCAAAAACCGATGCTATCCGTACCCTACTTTACGAAACAACACGTTGCGTAGATATATACAAATCATTGGAAGCAATCTCTCGTGAAAGAAAACTAGACAACGAAGAACGCGCAACACTAAAAACATATTCACGTTTAGCAGATGCCTTCACTCCACTTTTAAAACTATTCTCATCAGAATACGCAAACCAAATCACATACGATTGCATACAAGTACACGGAGGTAGTGGATTTATGAAAGACTACGCTTGCGAAAGATTTTATAGAGACGCACGTATCTTAACAATCTACGAAGGAACCTCACAACTACAAGTAGTAGCAGCAATCAGAGGAGTAGTATCAGGCGCTTACATAGGAAGAATAAAAGAATACGAAGCAATAGAAGTAAAACCAGAATTACAAGCATTAAGAAACACACTTATCCAATTAAGAGAACAATTTGAACAATGCTACGAAAAAGTAAAAGAATTCGGTTCATCATCAGAAGCATTCGATTTCAATTCAAGAAGACTAGTAGAAATAGCAGGATACTTAGTGATGAGCAACTTGCTAATCAATGACGCAAACAAAAACGATATGTACACAAAATCAGCACATATCATGACAAAAATAGCACAAGCCGAAATTGAAAAAGCAATCACATACATCAACAACTTCGACCCACAAATCCTTGAAGACTATAAAAACATAATAGCAGAATAAATAGTAAATCAAGATATTTAACCTTAAAAAACTCGCAGGAAACAAATCTTGCGAGTTTTTTTTGTACCTTTGCGACAAAATGTAGCTTATGGAAAACAATATACAAAAGCAAGAAAACTCCCTTTTTGAACAAATTTCTTCGTTGATAGAACAAGCAAGACAACACATAGTAACAGCAGTTAATGTTGCAGAAGTCTATACTAAATTTCATATTGGACAATACATAGTAGAAAATAAACAAGAAGGAAAATATAAAGCACAGTATGGAAAACAAATTCTTCAAAACCTATCAAATAGATTAACAGAAAGATTTGGAGAAGGTTGGAGTTACCCTAATCTTCGTAAAATTCGTCAATTCTATTTAACATATTCCAATTCGATAAACAGTGTGTATCAAATCAAAGATAAAAATGATAAACAGTGTTTATCAAATTCAGAAACAAATACGACAACACCAACTTTCACACTTTCTTGGTCTCACTATCTTATCCTTATGAGAATAGAAAATGTAGATGCACGCAATTTTTACGAAATTGAATCTATACAACAACAATGGAGCGTGCGCCAACTCAGCCGTCAAATAGGAAGTAGTCTCTATGAACGATTAGCACTTAGCCGTAACAAAGAAGAAATTATGCGTTTAGCCCAAGAAGGACAAACCATAGAAAAACCATCAGATGTGATAAAAAATCCTATAACCTTAGAGTTCTTAGGACTAAAATCAGACATTAGCTTTTCTGAAACAAAATTAGAGAATGCCATTATTGACAAAATGCAACAATTCTTATTAGAATTAGGCAAAGGATTCTTATTTGAAGCAAGACAAAAACGATTTACTTTTGATGAACAACACTTCTATGTTGATCTAGTTTTTTACAACCGCTTACTACAATGCTATGTACTAATAGATTTAAAAACAGATAAATTAGCACATCAAGACCTTGGTCAAATGCAAATGTATGTTAATTACTATGACCGCTATGTAAAACAAGATTTTGAAAAACCAACCATAGGCATATTACTTTGTGAAGAAAAAAATGATGCATTAGTAGAATTAACGCTACCAAAAGATGCAAATATTTATGCATCAGCATATCAATTATATCTACCAGATAAAAACACCTTACAACAAAAACTAAAAGAATGGATAGAAGAATTTGAAGAACAAAAACTTCAAAAAAAACTCGCAAGAAATTTGGTCTTGTGAGTTTTTTTTTTACATTTGCACCCACAAACACAAAAAAACAAAAAACCAGTATGAAAAAACTAACAATCATTGCAGTATGTCTGCTAATGCAACAACAATGTTTGCACAAGAAAAAAAAGTAGCATTCACTTTTGATGTATCTTTTGGTAAATCAACTGCCTACAATATGGTTGGAGGATTGGATATTGAAAGGTATCACATTACCTCTTTCCCTAATTCTCTAAACTATAAAATGGGTGCGGGAATTAGACTCAAAGATAAACTCACATTCAAAATAGACTATTTTCACACAGCAAACACACATTATTTCACTACCCAACCGTATGAACAAAGAATAGATGCAGGACAAGGTATTGAAAACTTAAACTACATTGGACTAAGTGCCGCTTATTCTTATAAAATGGGTAACTCTTTTGAATTATCACCTTATTTGGGAATTGGATTAATTATGGAAAAATCAAAAATTATTTACTCTCCATCAATACCCGAACCCATTACATTGATAGGTCGTTTACACTCAGAATTTGCAGCTGAATTAGGACTTTCCTTAGAATACAAAGCAACAAAAAACCTATCATTCTTTGCAACTCCTTCCCTACTATTTACCAACCTTAGCTCAGGAAAACAAATTGGTGAAATGAACTCTGACCTATATTTCATATCATTTGGAAGAACATTCCTTTCAACAAACATAGGAGCACGTTTTAGATTTTAAACAACAAGAAAAATAAGCAAAACACAAAAGGGAGGAAAAACACCTCCCTTTTTTCATTTCCACTATCCTAAATAATTACTTACTTCCATATCATTAACCTTATATTGTTTCTCGCAAAGATATTTTAATATCCTTTTAAGAGCTACAAAGTCTTTATTATTTTTTAGTTCTTTAAACAAAGCCTTAAAACGAGAATCTTTTCCGCTACTTACGCTCTTCGATAATTCGGTAAAAGCCTTTAACTCAGAAGGAATACCAAATTGATTTGTATCTACATATTCTTCTTTTGCACAATTAAGAATAAACATATCCGCAGCAGGTTTTATTCTTATAAGATATTGACAACGCTCTTTATGCTTCATTAAAATCAACTTCTCACTTTGGTTTATTGTAACAAAGTTATTCACATTTTGATTTACACGTTTATCATCATCTATCACACCTATTGCAAAAATATCTTTCTTATTATTCAATGTTCTCATAACCTCATTACAGCCACCTTGATGATTGACAACATCATTCAAAAGATACTCTACCAAATTAGTATCAATATAACATTCTGTAATTACATTAAAGTTTTTCATAAGAACATCTCAAAATTAAAAAACATATCCACACCATTAAAATACATCTCTTCCACCTCCTCTGCACTCAATTCTTTAATAGAATAAGTATTCTCTATATCATCACAAGGATAAGTAAACATAACCTTCAAATCCTTTGGATTACGTTTCACTAAATGATTTAAAACATAAGGACTATGAGTTGCAATAAATAAGAAATCATCATGTTTTTCAGCACCCTCAATCAACCAATCAACAAACTTACATTGAGTTGGAGGGAAAAGATTATTTTCAGGCTCTTCAAGAAATATCTCGCTATGATTTGTGTTAATAAAATTATCAGCTTTATCTGCGTATAATTCTCTTAATTTTTCATATTCCTGCTTTTCAAATAAAGACCAAGCCTTTTCCTTATTCTCATACTGACCATTAAAAAGATAATCCAAATGAACATACATAGGAAGTAAAGACTGAATACCACTTGAACTATCTTTGAGTTTTAATGAGTGCCCATTTTTCAATTCTATATTATCTCCCCCGCTAAATTCTTCATAAGAATAAGACATTCCAAGATTAAGAAAGTTATCCTCTTTCTTAATAAATTTGCGAGCCTTATCCCAATCAGTCATAAAATCAAGCAAATTTCCATCTAAAACTCTTAAATTTTCCCAAGAAGAAAGAGAGGCTACCAAATTTCTATCCGCAGGAATATAACTTACCTTTGGACGTTTATAATCCATTAAATCATTTTTAGGTTCTATTTCAATAGTTTGTGAAGCATTATCGTAACGAAGCTTAAAAAAAGAAGTTTCATACTCTATATAAGTCTTATTTTTAAGATACCCACCCATGTTATAGTATGATATTAATATATTTATAAAGTCCTCTCCTGAAATCTTTCTATCCAACGACAATGATTTCTCTATAAAAGAACAATAAGAAGCAATCTTTAAAATACAACTCTTCCCCGAACTTTGTAAACCTGTTATCACATTCACCTTTCCTAAATTCAATTCACACACCTTTATAGGCCCAAAATTCTTTACAATCAAACGTTTCATTTCAAATGATTTTTTTTATTTAAGCTACAAAGGTAATATTTTTTTTCAAATATACCACCCTTTCTACCTTGCGAGTTTTTTTGTACCTTTGCTATAAACAATAACACAAACAATTATGAGATATAACATTTTAGGATTTGACCAAGCAAAAGTCTTAGAATTAAAGACTTACATAGACAGAAAAGAAATTAGACTTAAACGATTTACTTATTCTCAATCACATCTATAATTTCACAGAACGCAAAGGCATTAAAACCATAATACAAAATGGGTTTGAATATTATTGGGTTGAATACAACACTATCTTAAACGAATTGCCAATTCTCAATATAAAAAAGCCAGCATTAAGAGAAAGAATTGACAAAATGTGTGCCTTAGAATTGATAGAAAAAATACTTGTAAGCGAAGGTCATTATTCCAATATGACATGCTTTAGAATTGGAAGAAAATTAGAGGAGGTGTTATTTAAAACAACAGAGAGTACTAAATCTAAACGACAGAGGGGTGTCAATTAAACACACAAGGGGTATCAATTCAAACAGAGGACATGAATAATATTATAAATAATAATAGTATTAATAATAATATACTAAAAGAAGATTCATTGTTTGAAAAATGTTAGTAAGCATACGACAGAAAAGGGAGTAAAGAAAAAGCAAAAATTCAATGGAATAAAATCCCCGAAGAAAAAATTAAAAGAAAAAAACAAAAACAACACTTTGTTTTAAAAAATTATTTCAAAGAAATATTTTTTTCTTTCTTTGATTTATTTCAATTTTTCTTTGTTTTTTTCAAGTCTGTTTTTAAACACCTTTTAAACTACATTTAAACGCTCTTTAAACATCAAAAAATAAATCTCTAATTTTTTACTTTAAAACTGTTTTTTTTGTACATTTGCAAATTAAATCTAAAAAAAGAAATAAAATATGAAAAAAGCATACGTATTTCCTGGTCAAGGAGCGCAATTTGTTGGTATGGGTAAAGACCTATATGACAATAATGAAGAGTGTAAAGCAATGTTTGAAAAGGCTAATGAAATATTAGGTTTTAGAATTACTGATATTATGTTTGCTGGCACTGATGAACAATTAAAACAAACTAATGTTACTCAGCCTGCTATTTTCTTACATTCTGTTATTCTTGCTCATGCTTTGGGCGAAGAGTTTAAACCTGATATGGTTGCTGGACACTCTTTGGGTGAGTTTTCTGCTTTGGTAGCTGCTAAGGCTATGAGTTTTGAAGATGGTTTACGTCTTGTGGCTGCAAGAGCTAATGCTATGCAAAAGGCTTGTGAGTTAGAGCCTAGTACAATGGCTGCTATCATTGGTTTAGATGATGAAAAGATTGAGCAAGTTTGTGCGGAAATTGAAGAGGTTGTTGTTCCTGCTAACTACAACTGTCCTGGTCAATTGGTTATTTCTGGTTCTATGGAAGGAATCAACAAGGCTTGTGAGGCTTTGAAGGCTGCTGGTGCTAAGAGAGCTTTACCTTTAAAGGTTGGTGGTGCTTTCCACTCTCCTCTTATGGAGCCTGCAAGAGTTGAATTGGCTGAGGCTATTGCTAATACTAATATTCAATCTCCTATTTGTCCTGTTTATCAAAACGTAAATGCTCAACCTATGACTGAGCCTGCTCAAATCAAAGAAAATCTTATTGCTCAATTAACTGCTCCTGTGAAATGGACTCAAATTTCTAAGGCTATGGTTGAAGATGGTGCGACTACTTTTGTTGAAGTTGGTCCTGGTCAAGTTCTTCAAGGTTTGATTAAAAAGGTTAAGGCTGACGGAGAGTTTATTTCTGCTAGCATTTAATTCTTGATTATATAAATGGATACTTTTAAAGAACTATTACTTAAAAGGCAAAGCGATAGGAAATATTCTTCCAAAAAGGTGGAGGAGGAAAAGGTGCTTGCTTGCATTGAGGCTGCTCGCCTCTCTCCTTCTGCTTGCAATTCTCAACCGTGGTCGTTTGTGGTGATTGATAGTGAGCCTATCCTTCAACAAGCTCAAAGGCGTATTGCTACTATGGGAATGAATCGTTTTGTTAAGCAAGTGCCTTGTTTGATAGCGATAGTTTTGGAAAAGGCTAATTTTACTGCCTCTATTGGTTGTGTGATTAAGGATAAGGAGTATCCGTTGTTAGATATAGGAATTGCGGCTAATAATATGTGTATGCAAGCCTCTGAGTTAGGTCTTGGTTCTTGCATACTTGGTTGGTTTGATGAAAAGGGTCTTAAAAAGCTTATTGATGTGCCCGATAATAAACGTATTCCTTTAGTGATTGCTTTGGGTTATCCCGCTACTATTACAAGGAAAAAGATTCGCAAACCTTTAAAAGATATTGTGCATTTCAATTCTTATATGAGAAATGAAAAGAAAATAGAATTATAAACAAAATAAAAATTAGGCAAAATGATAACAAACAACTTTGCACATCGTCATAACGGTCCTCAACCAGCAGAGGTTGAGAAGATGTTAAAGGTAATCGGTGTTAGTAGCATTGATGAACTTATTGACAAGACAATTCCAGCGAAGATTCGTTTTAAAGAACCTTTGGACCTTCCTCAAGGTATGAACGAATATGAGTATTTTACTATGTTGAAAGGCATGGCAGCTAAGAACAAAATGTATGAAACTTACATTGGTCAAGGTTACTACAATACAATAGTTCCTGCTGTGTTACAAAGAAATATTTTAGAGAACCCAGGTTGGTACACTTCTTACACTCCTTACCAAGCTGAAATCTCTCAAGGTCGTTTGGAAACTCTTTTCACTTTCCAAACTATGATTTGTTCAATGACTGCAATGCCTTTGGCTAATGCGTCTTTACTTGATGAGGCTACTGCTTGTGCGGAAGCTATGTTGATGTTCTATGGTTCAAGAAGCCGCCAACAACAAAAAGATAATGTTAATAAATTCTTTGTTAGTGAAAATCTTTTCGCTCAATCAATAGATGTTATCAAAACAAGAGCCGTTCCTCGTGGAATAGAAGTTGTTGTAGGAAGTGATGACACTGTTCTTGATGAAACTTTCTTTGGTGCTATTGTTCAATATCCTAACAAAAAAGGTGAGGTATTGGATTATGCAGAATTTACTGCTAATGCAAAAGCAAAAGGAATTTTTGTTGCAGTGGCTGCTGACTTAATGAGTTTGGCTTTATTGACTCCTCCAGGAGAATGGGGTGCTGATTGCGTTTGCGGTACAACTCAAAGATTTGGTTGTCCAATGAGCTTTGGTGGTCCTTCTGCTGCTTACTTTGCTTGTACTGAAAACTTCAAAAGAACAATGCCAGGTAGAATCATTGGTCAAACAGTAGATGCACAAGGTAATAAGGCTTTCCGTTTAGCTCTTCAAACAAGAGAACAACACATCAAACGTGAAAAAGCAACTTCTAACATTTGTACTGCTCAAGCTCTTGTTGCTATTATGGCAGGACAATATGCAGCTTATCACGGACAAGAAGGAATTAGAGAAATTGCACAAGACATCAACAAAACTGCAACTACAATTGCAGAAAATGCAAAAACATACGGCTACACTCAATTAAACGAAACTTATTTCGATACAATACGTTTAGCATGTCCTGTTGAAGCAGAAAAAGTTTGTGCCTTAGCTGTCGAAAATCAAATGAACTTCTTATTGATTGATAATAAAACAATAGGAATTTCAACAGATGAAACAACTTCTTGCAAAAACGTTGAAAACATATTAAGAGTACTTGCACAAGCAGCAGGTAAAGAATTTGTTGAATTCGCTTGCGCTGAACCAAAAGGAATACCTGCAAACCTAAAAAGACAATCTGCTTTCTTAACTCAAAAAGTATTCTCTTCTTATCACTCAGAAACTGAAATGATGAGATACTTAAAGAAAATGGAAGTAAAAGACTTGTCATTAAACAGAGCTATGATTCCACTTGGTTCTTGTACAATGAAACTTAACGCTGCAATGGAAATGATTCCATTCACTTGGGCAGAATTTGCAAACGTTCACCCATTTGTACCAAGAAATCAAGCAGAGGGTTATTATGAACTTGTTGAAGATATGGATAGAATACTTTCTAAAATCACAGGATTTGCAAAAGTAAGTCTTCAACCAAATTCAGGAGCAGCAGGAGAATACGCAGGATTGATGACAATACGTAATTTCCAAATCGCAAACGGACAAGCAAACAGAACAGTTTGTTTAATCCCTGCTTCTGCTCACGGAACAAACCCAGCTTCTGCTGCAATGGCAGGAATGAATATCATAGTAATCAAAACAACTGCTGAGGGAGAAATCGATATTGCTGACTTGAAAGAAAAAGCAGAAGCAAATAAAGAAAACCTTTCTTGCTTAATGGTTACTTACCCTTCTACTCACGGAGTATTTGAAGAAGGAATCATAGATATTATAAACATCATTCACGAAAACGGTGGATTGGTTTATATGGACGGAGCAAACATGAATGCACAAATAGGTTTGACATCACCAGGCTTTATGGGAGCTGACGTTTGCCACTTGAACTTACACAAATCATTTGCAATGCCTCACGGTGGTGGTGGTCCAGGAGTTGGACCAATTGGTTGTACAGCAGCTCTTGCTGATTACCTTCCAACTCACGGAACAATATCAACAGGTTCTACAAAAGGCTCACCTGTAGCCGCATCACCATTTGGAAGTGCAGGATTATTACCTATCACTTACGGATACTTGAAAATGTGCGGTGGAGAAGGACTTGCACAAGCAACAAAATACGCTATCTTGAACGCAAACTACATGAGAACAAGAATAGCAACAGCTTACAATATCCTTTACACAGGAACTCACGGAATGTGTGCTCACGAATTTATCATGGATTGCAACCAATTCTCATTAAGTTCAGGAGTACAATGCGGAGATATAGCAAAACGTTTAATGGACTACGGTTTCCACGCACCAACAGTTGCATTCCCTGTTCACGGAACATTGATGATAGAACCAACAGAATCAGAACCATTGTCAGAAATGGATAGATTGTGCAATGCTTTAATCCAAATCCGTCAAGAAATTCGCGACATAGAAGAAGGAAAAGCAGACAAACAAAACAATATCATCATGAACGCACCTCACACAATGCAAGTAGTTTGTGCAGATACATGGGATAGACCATACACTCGTCAAATGGCAGCCTTCCCTCTTGAACACGATGACAAATACTGGCCATGTTCTTCAAGAGTAGATGACGCATACGGCGATAGAAACCTTGTAGTATCTTGGGCTGAATAAGTCTAAAAGATAAAAAACAAGCATAAAACAAAAGCGGAGCATTGAAAAATGTTCCGCTTTTTCTTTTTAATTATTAGTTCTTTTTATACCTTTGCACATATAAAGTAAAAACAAAGAAAGTATGAAAAAGATTTTATTAGTTATTTTGTGTTGTATTGTTAGTGCTGGTGCATTTTCACAACATCTTTCATTGCAAGAGCGTTTGAATACGGACAAAAATGCAAAGGTATTGAATTTCCGTCCTGCTGAAAAAATGGCTTTAAGTGGTGATTACAATTATCGTTTAGACTCTTACAATACCGATGATTATTATTTGAATTGTAATTACTATTATGATTCACAACGTCGTTTGCAAGCTATTTATGAAATAGTGCCTGCTGAATATGAATTGATAGATTCTATTCGCTACAACGAATACAATCAAATGGTACGTCTTGACGGATACCAATTACTTAACAATGAATGGAAAAATGTCTATTACATAGAATACACCTACAATAATCAAGGATTACTTGCCTCACGTTCAAACTACAATAACTTTGGTGGAGAGTTTGAATTGGGTGGAATTTATGAATATTTCTACAACTCAAACGGTCAAATCACTACAATGGAATTGACTATGGCAGATATGCTTTTGCAAATAGTTGAGTATGAATATGAAAATGGTCTTTTAGCAACAGAAACATGGAGTTATGCCGATGACCCTTTTTCACCAAATACTACTTTCTCTGCAAATGAACGTATGGATTACTCTTACACAAATGGCAATTTAACACTTATAACATACAACACTTTTGATGGATTTGCTTGGAGCGTTTATGGCACAAGAACTTACACATATAACGAAGCAGGTAACTGCACCGAAGTTCATGCTTATGATGGTAACGGAAACGAAACCGAACGTTCTCTTTTCACTTACGACAATCGTTTATTGGAAGAAACACTTATGCCTTGGACTCCTGAAATGACACGTCCTCAAACTTTCAACAACAGAAACCTTTACACACTTGAAGAATATTGGGCATTAGATGCTAACTTCACTTTGCAATATGTATGTGATTATGAATACAATTACGTAGATATTGATGCAGTTGGACTTGCAGACGTAGAGCAATTACCACTTTCAATCGCACCTAATCCAACCGAAAGCCTAATCACATTATCAGGATTAAAAGAAGGCGTTCATCAAATGGAGGTTATAGATATGGCAGGTCGTGTAATGATGCAAGAAAACATTACAAACAACGCTACAATCAATCTTTCAGACTTACAAAAAGGCTGTTACCTTGTAAAAGTTATGAATAACACATCTGTTTATACTTCAAAAGTAGTTGTAAGATAATATTTTAAAACACAATAAAACGAAGGGTGAAAGTAAATTCTTTCACCCTTTATTTTTTTCCTAAGAAAAAATTTTCTTTTTCTTTGACTTGTTATTTTGATTTTTTTATTTAATTTTGTATTAACAAAATTGTTAAACCATACTGTTAAAGAAAGAAAAGCTATATGCAAGAAGAGAGAAGTGAAAAACAAACCTCGGAGCAACAAATACTTATTGCGGCGGAGGAAGAGTTTCTTTCCAAGGGATATAATGGTGCAAGGACAACTTCTATTGCTTCAAAAGCGGGTGTAACTCACGCAATGCTTCACTATTATTTTCGAACAAAGGAGCAACTTTTTGAGAAGTTTATCGCAAAGAAGATTCAAGAAATAAAGCCCTTAATGTTATATATTTTTGGAGAAGCAAACCTTCCTTTAAAAGAAAGATTAGAAAAAGCTATCTCTAAACACTTTGATTTTGTGGAAGAAAACGAAGGTCTTGTAAGATTTTTGATAAACGAAATTATGCCTAATAAGGAGCGTTGTCAAATGCTAAAAAAACAATTGCAAGAGCTATTTGATGCAAGTCAAGAGTTGCAAGAGGAAATTGACCAAGCGGCTAAGAGAAATGAGATTGAGCATATAAATGTCATTACTTTATTTCAAACAATTCTTACCTTAAATATTTTCCCTTCCGTAATGAATAACTACATTTCAAATATTATGAATTTAGAAAGCGAGGAAGATATTGCAAAATACAAAGAAGAGCGAAAGAAAGAGAACATCAAAATAATAATGAAACGATTACAAAAAATTTAATCCTTATGAAAAGAATAATCACCTTAGGTTTTGTTTTACTCGGCCTGCAACTTCATAGTCAAACACTTGAAGAATGTCATAGGCTTGCAAAGGAAAACTATCCCGAAATAAAGCGTTATGAATTGATTGACAAGAGCGAGCAATATAATATTAAGAATGCTCTTATGGCATGGGCGCCTCAAATCAATATTTCAGGACAAGCAACCTATCAATCGGCAACCCCTACTTACCCCGAAGTCTTTGATGCTTTTCTTGCTTTGAGTGGAATTGATATGCTTGGGATTGACAAGTTTCAATACAAAGCCGCAATAGATGTAAATCAAACTATTTGGGACGGAGGCTATTCAAAGGCAAATCTTGATATAGCAAAGGCGGATGCAAAGGCAGAAAAAAAACAAAATGAAATATCCTTATACGACTTACAATCAAGGGTTAATGATATATACTTTGGAGTATTAGTTTTAGAAGAAAGAAAGGCACAAACAGAAAACTTGATTGAGATTTTGGAAAGCAACCTTAATCGTATGAAAGTTTATCAAAAGAACGATATTGCAATGCAATCCGATGTTGATGCTATAGAGGTAGAGCTTTTGAGTGCAAAACAAAATCTTGCACAAATCACCTCCTCTCTTAAATCGTTTAGACAGATGCTTGAAATCTTTATAGGACAAAAGCTAAAAGACGAAAAACTACAACGTCCTGCAATGATAGAAATTGCAAATCAAACTTCAAATCGTGCGGAGCTTCAACTCTTTGACCTTCAAAAAGAAAAGCTATCCTCTCAACGAAAAGTCATAAATTCTTCCTTAATGCCACACTTTTCATTGTTTGGACAAGTTTATTATGGCTATCCAGGGCTTGATATGTTTAAATCAATGATAGAAAATTCGCCCGATTTAAACGCAATTGCAGGCATTAGAATGAGTTGGAACTTAGGAGGATTTTACACAAGGAAAAACTCTCTCAACAAAATCTCCATAGCGGAAAGGCAAATTGAAATTCAAAAAGATGTTTTCCTTTTTAACACCTCGTTACAACTTTCTCAAAACAATTCGGAAATAGAACGCTTAAAGCAAGCCTTAGAAGATGATGAGAAAATTATAGACTTGCGCCGTTCAATACGCATTGCGGCGGAGTCAAAAATGGAAAACGGATTGATAGATGCAACGGAGCTTTTACAAAAGATTAACGAGGAATCAATAAGCCTTATCAATCGTAGCCAACACGAAATAGAATTATTACAAAACATTTATAAAATTAAACAAACCCTTAATCAATAAGAATTATGAAAAAGATTATTTATATCATTGCAGGATTATGCTTGATTTCTTGCAACAAAACTAATAAATTTGACGCACAAGGCACATTTGAGGCAAGAGAAATAACGATTTCTTCTGAGGCAAATGGTAAAATCCTTAGCTTTCCTATTGAAGAAGGCATGGAAATAAAAGCCAATGAAACACTTGGACAAATAGATACTATACAATTGCATTTTCAACGCAAACAACTCTCTGCACAACTCTCTGCTTTGCTCGCCTCACGCCCCGATACTCAAAAGCAAGTAGCTTCTTTACAAGAGCAAATCGCAAAACAAAAAAGCGAACTTAAAAGAGTAGAAAACATGTTGAAAGACAATGCAGCAACAAAAAAGCAATATGATGACATTGAGGCTCAAATAAAAATTTTAGAAACTCAACTCTCTGCAACGCTTTCAACACTTAACAAAAACACAACCTCAATCAACGAAAATGCTCTTGCACTTGAAGCACAAATATCATCATTAGAGGATAGGATTTCAAAATGCAAAATCACCTCTCCAATCAACGGAACAATACTTGTAAAGTATGCACAAGAGGGAGAAACGACAGTAAGTGGCAAACCACTTTTAAAGGTTGCTGACCTTGAAAATATTTATCTAAGAGCTTATTTTACAAGCGAGCAACTACCAAAAATTAAAGTAGGAAACAAAGTAAAAGTAATTGCAGACTTTGGAGGAGAAGAGCGGTATGAATATGAAGGAAAAATAAGTTGGATTTCATCTCAATCGGAGTTTACTCCAAAAAGCATACAAACCGCAAATTCAAGAGCAAACCTTGTTTACGGAGTGAAAATTGCAGTTAAAAACGATGGACGCTTAAAATTAGGACTTTCGGGCGAAGTAATTTTGTAAGATGAACGCAATAGAGATAGAAAATATTTCAAAACAATTTGGCAAGGTTAAAGCCTTGGACGATGTTTGCTTAGAGGTAAAAGAAGGAGAATGCTTTGGGCTAATAGGACCTGACGGAGCGGGAAAGACAACTCTTTTTAGAATACTTACAACCCTTCTTTCGCCCGATAATGGAAAAGCAAGCGTTAATGGTTTTGATGTAAAGAGGGATTATTTAGAGATAAGGAAATGCGTAGGTTATATGCCTGGTAGGTTTTCTCTTTATCAAGATTTGTCGGTTGAGGAAAATCTTGAATTTTTTGCAGCACTTTTCAATACCAAGATAAAGGATTCTTATAGCCTTATTGAACCTATTTACAAGCAAATCGAACCTTTTAAAACTCGCCGTGCAGGAAAGCTATCGGGAGGTATGAAACAAAAACTTGCACTTTGTTGCGCGCTTATTCATTACCCAAAAGTGCTTTTTCTTGACGAGCCAACAACGGGCGTTGATGCGGTTTCGAGAAGTGAATTTTGGGATATGCTTGCGGGACTTAAAGCAAAAAGAATTACAATACTTGTTTCAACGCCTTATATGGACGAAGCATCAAGGTGTGAGCGTATTGCACTTTGCAATGAAGGGAAAATCTTAACTACAAATACACCTAAAAATATAGTAGATGGCTATAATGATGAATTATATGCAATAAGCGCCGATAATATGTTTGAATTGCTTTCTTTGTCGCGAAAAGTCAAAGGCGTAAAAGAATGTTATCCTTTTGGAGAAAGCCATCATCTTGTTGTGGAAAAGGATTTTGACAAAGAGTATTTCGCAAATGAGCTTAACCAAATAAAGAATCTACAAATCAAAAAAGCCTCTCCGAGTATTGAGGATATGTTTATAAAACTTATGAAACGATGAAAGATATTGTAATTTCGGTAAAAGAAATAAGCAAGGTGTTTGGTGATTTTACGGCTGTGGATAAAATCAGCTTTGAGGTAAGAAAGGGAGAAATATTTGGCTTTCTTGGTGCAAACGGTGCGGGAAAAACAACGGCTATGAGAATGCTTTGTGGACTTAGTTTCCCAACACACGGAAGTGGAACTGTTGCTGGATTTGACATAAGAAAGCAAAGCGAGGAAATAAAGCGAAACATAGGATATATGAGCCAAAAGTTTTCGCTTTATAACAACCTTACCGTTTGGGAAAACATAAGATTATTTGCGGGAATCTATGGTCTAAGCAAGCAAGAGACAAAACAAAGAGCAGAAAACATATTTAAGCAACTTGATTTTGAGAAAGAAAGAAACACACTTGTAGCCTCACTCCCACTTGGTTGGAAACAAAAACTTTCATTTTCCATTGCAACAATACATAAACCCGAAATAGTATTTCTTGACGAGCCAACAGGAGGCGTGGACCCGATAACAAGACGACAATTTTGGGAAATGATTTATCAAGCCTCCAACGAGGGAACTACAATCTTTGTTACAACTCACTATATGGACGAGGCAGAATATTGTTCTCGCGTTTCCATTATGGTAGATGGGCAAATAAGAGCATTGGATACGCCAGCGAATTTGAAAAAACTTTACAATGCCGAATCTATGGACGAGGTTTTTAGACACCTTGCAAGAGAGGCAAAAAGAGGGGAATAAAACAATGAAGACAAACTTTTTATCATTTGTAAAAAAAGAAGCTTTACATATCCTACGCGATAAAAGGACAATGATGATTGTGCTTTTAATTCCTATTGTCCTTATGATACTTTTTGGATTTGCAATATCTACCGAACTAAACAACCTAAACGTTGCGGTATCTGTTCAAAAACATACGGAGGATATTAGAGGGAAAATAGAAAAGCTTTCAGCTAATCCTTATTTTACCTTTGTGGGCTATGTCAATCAAAAAGATGCGGAAACAATGCTTCGTAGCTCAAAGGCTGATGCGGTAGTTGTTTTTGACAATGAGGGAAAGATGCAATTTCTTTTTGACGCCTCAAACACCAATACCGCTATGTCAGGAAGCATTTACTTGCAAAGCGTAATGAGTGAAGAGAATCTTTCTAATCAAGAACTATTTAATCTACATTTGCTTTACAACCCTCAAATGAAGTCGGCTTATAATTTCGTACCTGGCATAATGGGATTGATATTTATTTTGATTTGTGCAATGATGACCTCGGTTGCAATCGTAAGAGAAAAAGAAAGCGGAACAATGGAAGTATTACTTGTCTCGCCTGTAAGACCCATTAAAATCATTCTTGCAAAAATGATTCCATACTTTGTAATCTCTTGCATAAACCTCACAACTATTCTATTGGTTTCAAGATTTTTACTTGATGTTCCTTTAAGTGGTAGTTTATTTAGCATCATTTTCATTTCACTAATCTATCTTGTACTTTCTTTATCCTTAGGATTGCTTGTTTCCACCATATCTTCCTCACAAGTAATGGCACTTTTAATCTCTGCAATGGTGATGATGATGCCTATTCTTATGCTTTCGGGAATGATATTCCCTATTGAAAATCTACCAAGCGTGCTACAACCTGTGCCATACATAGTACCCGCAAAATGGTATATTGAGGCGATAAGAAAACTTATGATTATGGGATTGCCAATCACGGCCGTAACAAAAGAAATACTTATACTAATTCTTATGAGCGTTGTCTTAGTATTTGTTTCTTTAAAGAAATTTAATGACAAACTTGATTAAAACACAATGAAACAATTATTCATACTTTTACAAAAGGAGTTTATACAAATAAAACGCGACCCTTTCATATCGAAACTAATTATAATGTTCCCTATTTTAGTAATGCTTGTTATGCCTTGGGTTACTACAATGGACATTAGAAACGTTTGCGTTACCATTGTAGATAAAGACAATTCCTCCCTTTCTCGTAGAATGACAAGTGATATAAAAGCATCGGAATACTTCACACTCACCCCTTCTGCCTCCTCATACAACGAAGCAAAAGCAATGTTGGAGGATTTGAAAACGGATATTATTCTATGTATTCCCGAAAACTTTGAACGCAACCTAACAAACTCCACACCCGAAAAGATAAACATATCAGCAAATGCAGTGAACGCAACAAAAGGCTCTTTGGGAAGTCAATACCTTGTTCAAACAATTATGAGCTCTATCTCAAAACAAAATCAAGAAAAAGGCCTATCCACGCCCTTGGAACTAGTTACAATAAAGAATTACTATAACGAAACACTTAATTACAAATACTTAATGATACCAGCCTTGATGATAATTTTGCTAATTGTGATTTGTGGATTCCTTTCCGCCGTAAACATAGTTATAGAAAAAGAAAACGGAACAATAGAACAAATAAACGTAAGTCCAATCAACCGCTTTACATTTATTCTTGCTAAGCTAATACCATTTTGGATAATAGGATTGTTTGTTATCTCCATAGCGATGCTTATCACTTGGCTTGTTTATGGACTCGCACCCGTGGGTTCAATAGGCTATATCTATCTTGCATCAATTTTATTCATACTTGTATTCTCGGGATTTGGCGTAACAATAGCCAATAAATCGGATAACATTCAACAAACTATGTTTGTAATGTTTTTCTTTCTTTTAACCTTTATGCTACTTAGCGGACTGCTCACCCCTATTTCCTCAATGCCAAAATGGGCTCAATACGCCACAATCATTCTTCCCCCAAGATATTTTATTGATATAATGCGTGGAGTGTATCTAAAAGGAAGTGGCTTTATGGATTTATGGTATAACTTTCTTGCCTTAGGGATTTTTGCAGTGGCATTCAACCTTTTAGCCGCCAAAACATACAAAAAACAAGGCTAAGAAAAACACCCTCAAAAAAAGCTAAGAAAGAATTTCCTAAAGCTAAGAAAGAAAAAAATAAAGCTAAGAAAAAATTTACTAAAACAAAGAAAAATTTTAGCGAAACAAAGTTTTGTTAAAATACTCTTTTTAAATACTTTTACAAGATTAGAATATTAGTTATAAAACAACGATTAACAACAAGATTTCCAATTGACTTTTGTAAGTGATTCTATCAAACCTTGATAATTAAGCGCTTTTAATTCTTGTTTCTCTAAGGCATAACTACAAAAATTCACTTTTTTATCCCATGATATTGACACAAAATCTTTGGGTGGCTTACATTCAAGTATGCAAGATGGTGCTTGAAAAGGTTTTCCATTAGTAACGAAAGATAAATCCTTTGGTGTTGGTTGGTTAGAATAACGTTGTGGAACAAGTATTATTTGACTTGGATTTAAGATTTTACTTATTTTTGTATATAGTTGCTTTGTTTCTTTTAATTTATCTGCACCAATCAACAAATTTACGCCCGGTTTAATATTGGTTTTTGATAGTTTTACAATAAGATTTTCTACTCTTTTAATTTCCTTTTCATCTTGTGGTTGATGAATTGTTATATGTATTTTATCGGGTTGGTGTTTTAATAATTTTTCCCACGTTTCTGCCTTTTCCAATGGTAGTCCATTTGTTGTAATACTAAGATAACATTTTGGATATAAAGCTTTGATAATTTCAAAAACGCCAGCATATTCAAATGGTTCTCCACCTCCTAACGATATTGCTTTCACTCCGTTTTCTATACAATCAATAGCGAAATCTATTACCTCTTTTGGTTGCCAAATTGTATTGCCTTCTTTGTTTGAATGATTGTAACAAAAAGGACATTGCTTTGAACAATAATTGCTTAAATCTATTGAAATTATCTCTATCATCAGTCCTTTATTTTAATAGCAATATTTTCCTTTTCCAATTCTTGCATTTCCTCTTGCGAAATAACCATTGGGTAATATATTCCTCTATATTCTTGATTTGCTAATTGTATAATTTCTTCTTTGTATTCGTTTATATCATCTATATTGTAAATTGGATATATGTTATTGTTTATTTCGATTTCTCCATTGCTTATTCCATAGGTTTGTTTTAGAACTTCAAAATAATCATTATCGCTTACTATAACATAAGGATTCATATATTCAATCATTTTTTCTAAATAAGGCTTTGCTCTTCTTGAAATTTCATCTAAATAATCTTTCACTTTCAAATCCTTATTTTTGGGAATATAAAGACAAGGAACAAATTCAGAATATTCTATAATACATGCTTTTGAATTCAATACGTTAATTTTTTCATAAAAATCACTATAATAAGAGCAAAGTATTAAAACTGTTGGGTTATTGTTATATATTCTTTTATTATTTACTTCATATAATCTATCTAAACAATATTCGTTACAACTTGATTGTTTAGCATCAGGACAATAATCTTTAAAAGGATAAGCCAATATATCTGTTTTTACATATCCTTTATTTCCATCTTCTAATGTAATTAACTCATAGATTACACCATCAATAATATAAGAAGATTCCCAACCATAAAATTTACATTGATAACGTTGTGCGATTTGCATAGTTTCTAAATCTTTAAAACAACCTTTAATTCTATGTATTTTTTCTCTAAAATGTTTAGGAATTTGAGTAATCTTTACAGGATTTTTGGGTACAAAAACTCTTCTTTGTAAAAGTTCTGGATTATATGGTTGAGAATATAAATAATAAGGATAATCATATTTAAACTCTACTAAATCATAAAAACTATCTATATCCTCAAATTCATAAACTTCTAAAATAATATTCTCATCAAGCATTATTTTCAAAACACCTTCAATGACTTGTTTAGAGTAATCTTTAACGCAATCCCAAGCATCAATCAAATACACTCCCATTTTTTTTGATATACAATGGCAAGAGATGTTTTTCTTACCTTTGTATGCAGACAATTTTAAAAAACGCTCTGTTTTGGTAGTATCAATCTTTACTATACAATTACCATACCAATTAAATTCAAAAGGAGAACAAGGATTTTTTAAAAAGGCTTTTATCTGCTCGTCTGTAAGATTAATGTTTACAAAATCTTTTACTCCATCATCATAACCAAAAAGAAGGTCATTAGCAAACAAACATTCTTCTAACCCATAGGGAACAGGTCCATTGTCTTCATATTCCATTATTCCAACATTTCCTTCGTCATCAACCATATACCAAGCAGTTGACATAGAGTGTGTAGCTGGATATTCCTTATCTTTTTTCATGATAATGCTTTATTATAGTTCCCTTGCAAATTTACAAAACTTTATTAAAAAACAAATAAAACAACAAAGGGTGAAAGACTTAACTTTCACCCTTTATTTTATTTATTTTGCTCTTTGGAGAATTTGTCTTGTTTTTTCCGGTGTTACAATACCTCTTTCACCTACACACCAACCTCTATCGGTAAAGCGTTTAACAATTTCCTCTATCACATCGTCTCCTATGTTGTTTTCGCTTAGGCGAGTTTTCTTTCCTATGCTACGGAAGAATTCTTCGGTTTTTTCTACCGCTAAGTCTATGGCTTTGTTTTCGTCTTCAAGGTTTATGCCCCATACTCTTTTAGCATATTGCAACAACTTGCCTTTTTTCTCCTCTCTCATCACGTCCATAAGTGCTGGGTGTACGATTGCAAGGGTTTCTCCGTGGTCTAAACCACATAGGGCTGTAAGTTCGTGTCCTATCATGTGGGTTGCCCAATCTTCTTCAACACCCATAGCGATAAATCCATTCAATCCCATTGTTGCAGTAAGCATAAAGTTTGCACAAGAGTTATATGAAGGATTTTCACTCATAAGTTCCTCAGCCTCTTCTATCAAAGTAAGCAATAGACTCTCTGCCCAACGGTCCATTACTTTTGTGTCTAAACATGTTGTTAGGTATTGCTCTAATGTGTGTGCGTAAATATCTACTATTCCGTTTGAAATTTGTTTCTTAGGTAAAGAAAGTACTACATTAGGATCAAGGATTGAGAATGTTGGATAGCCATTTGGATTGTGGAAGGCAAGTTTTTCTGCTCTGTCTCGGCGTGAGATTACTGCTCCGTTGTTCATTTCTGATGCGGTTGCGGGCAAGGTTAATACGCTTCCAAAGGCGATTGGCTCTGGTAAGCGTCCTGCTTTTTTCAATAGTATATCCCATGCGTCTTCTCCTTCAAAACGTGCAGCGGTTGCAATGAATTTTGTTCCATCTATTATGGAGCCTCCTCCTACTGCTAATATGAAGTCGATGTTTTCTTTTTTGCATATCTCAACAGCACGCATCAAAGTGTTGTAATCGGGATTGGCTTCTATGCCTGCAAATTCTATTACGTTATAACCTTCTAAGGCTTGCATAACTTGGTCATATACTCCGTTTTTCTTTATAGAGCCACCTCCGTATGTTAAAAGTATTTTACGGCTTTTATCTATTTCTTTGCTAAGTTTTGCTATTTGTCCTTCCCCGAAAAGTATTTTTGTTGGGTTTTTAAATTCAAAATTATTCATTGATGTATTCGTTTAGGTTATTTAATATTATATCTATTCTTATGTCAAAGCTTTCTCTTGTAGCGTATGCAACGTGTGGTAAAAGTACTGCATTCTTTGATGAAAGTAAAGGGTGGTTTTCTGCAAGTGGTGGTTCTTTTTCGTAAACATCTATTCCTGCTCCTGAAAGTCTTTCTTCGTTCAAGGCATTTGCCAAAGCAAGATTATCAATCACGCCTCCCCTTGCTGTATTGATTATTATAGCACTTGGTTTGCAAAGGTTGATGATTTCCTTGCTAATAAGATTTTTAGTTTCATTTGTAAGTGGAGTGTGAAGTGAAATAATATCGGCTCTTTTTACTGCTTCTTCTAAACTAAGATATTCAATTCCTAATTCCAAGGCTTCTTTTCTTTGTGTGCGTGAATAAGCTATGAGTTTGCACCCAAAGGCTTGAAGGATTTTTGCTGTTGCTAAACCTATTGCTCCTGTGCCTATGATTGCAACGGTTTTACCTCTTAGTTCTCTTCCTAAGATATTGTTTCTTGTTCCAAGTTGTCGTGTTGCTTGGTCAAATTCTGTGATTTTTCTATATACGTCTAACATCAATCCTACGGCTAATTCGGCTACGGCTTGTGTGGCATAGCCCGATGCGTTACGGATTAAGATATTGTTTTCTTTGCAATAATCTTGGTCTATGTGGTCTAAGCCTGTGAAAGCTACGTTTAAGAATTTTAGGTTTTTACATTCTTGCAACACCTCTTTTCTTAAAGGAATGTTTGATACGATTACTACATCGGCATCTTTCATTCTTTCAATCAAGACTTGAGGATTTTCGTTTCTGTCTGGATAAACCACAAATTCATGCCCTTTTTGAGCATATATTGTTTCTAATTCTTTGGCATAGTCTTTGCTTATGCCTATTGGTTCTACGGCTACTATTTTCATTGCTATTGTTTGTTTAAAAATAAAGCGTGAGAAATAAACTCCCACGCTTTATAAACTCTATAAATCAAAGATTTATTTTATAAATCCGCTTCTTTTTAACAATGCTGTGTTAGTTGGCTCTTGTCCACGGAATGCTTTGTAAAGTTCCATTGGGTGTTTTTTACCACCTTTTGAAAGAATATTGTCGCGGAATGATTTTGCTACTTCTTGATTGAAGATTCCTTTTTCTTGGAATAAAGAGAAAGCATCTGCATCAAGAACTTCTGCCCATTTATATCCATAATATCCTGCTGCATATCCACCTGCGAAGATGTGTCCGAATGAAGTTGTCATTAATGAATTTGGAACTCTTGGTAATAATTCTGCTTTTTCACTTACTTTTTCTTCAATTGCTGTTACATCACCTGTAAATTCTTTTGTGATTGTGTGCCATTGCATATCTATCATTCCTAAGAATAATTGACGAACTGAATACCAACCTGCAAGGTATCTTTCAGATGCTATTAGTTTATCAACTAATTCTTGTGGAATCTTTTCACCTGTTTTGTAGTGAACTGCAAACATATCAAGGAATTCTTTTTCTGTTGCAAAGTTTTCCATGATTTGTGATGGTAATTCTACGAAATCTCTATATACTGCTGTACCTGTGATTGAAGAATAAGTTCCTTCTGCAAATATTCCGTGTAAGCAGTGTCCAAATTCGTGTAAGAATGTGTTAAATTCATCAAATGTTAATAATGAAGGAGTGTTTTTTGTTGGTTTTGTAAAGTTACATACCATTTGAATCAAAGGACGTACCTCTGTTCCATCAGCAGTTTTGTATTGGTCACGGAAAGATGTCATCCAAGCTCCTGAACGTTTGCTTTCTCTTGGGAAGAAGTCCATATAAAGTACTGCAAGGAATTTACCATTTGCCTTGTCGTAAACTTCATATATTGTTACATCAGGGTGATATTTTGCTATTTGAGTGTTTTCTTTAAATTCAATGTTGTAAAGCTTACCTGCTAAGTCAAATATACCTTTCTTTACGTTTTCTAATTGGAAATAAGGTTTCATTAACTCTGGGTCCATTGAATATTTTTCGTTTTTCAATCTTTCACTCCAATAAGAGAAATCCCAACGTTGAATATCGCCTTCAAATCCTTTGCTCTTAGCGTATGCTTGTATTTCTTCAAGGTCTTTTTTCGCAAAAGGCATAGAAGCTTCCAATAACTCATTTAAGAAATTTGTTACATTAGTAGGATTTTGAGCCATTCTTTTTTCCAAAGCATATTCTGCGTATGAATTATATCCCATTATTTGAGCAGAACGTAAACGAAGGTTAGCTATTTTTCTTGCTATTTCTTTGTTATCGTGTTCATCGTTGTGATTTGCAACAGAGTTTGAAGCTCTCCATATTTGTTCTCTTAATTCTCTATTTTCAGCATACATTAAGAATGGTCCGTAAGAAGGATATTGAAGAGTGAAAGTATAACCTTTTTGTCCTCTTGCTTTTGCTTCTTCTTTTGCTGCTGTTAAAGCAAATTCAGGAAGACCTTTCAAATCTTTTTTGTTCTTAACGTTTAATGTGTAAGCGTTTTGGTCAGCCAAAGTGTTTTTTTGATATTTGATAGAAAGAAGGCTTAATTCTTCTGAAATCTTACGATATTCTTCTTTTGCTTCACCTTTAAGCAATGCTCCTGAACGAATAAATCCTTTGTAAGTGTTTTCAAGTAAAGTTCTTTGTTCTAATGTTAAAGGAATATCATCTCTTCTATCGTAAACTTGTTTAACTTTGTCAAACAACAATGGGTTCATGTTTACGTCATTGCTGTATGCAGTTAATGCAGGAGTGATTTCTTCTGCTATTTGTTGCATTTCAGGAGATGTCATACAACCATCTATGCAATAGAAAACTCCAAGTACTTTGTTTAATAATCCACCTGCTCTTTCTAAAGCTTCTATTGTGTTTGCAAAATCAGGTGTAGCACGATTAACAATAATAGCGTTTACATCTTGTTTTGCTTCCTCAATAGCCAAAAGGATTGCTGGTTTGTAGTGTTCTGTTTTTATTTGGTCAAAAGGTGGAGTTTGAAAAGGAGTATTCCACTCTTTAACCAATGGGTTTTCTGCTTTGATTTTAGCAGCTTCTTGAGGACTTACTTGTCCTACAAGCAATGTTGTCATCATTGCCATAGCCAATGTCATTAAGATTTTCTTCATTTCTTTAATTATGATATTTTTATTTTTTAATTTTAATCGGCAAAGATACATCTTTAATTTCTTTCTTCAAAACAAAAGAAAAAAAAACAAAGAATCAGTTTTTTAATTCTTTGTTTTAATTTATTGTTTCTTTGTTTTATTTTTTTAATTCTTTGTTTTATTCGGCTTATTCTCCACCACCGCCACCACCACTTGTTGGTGCTTGATGACGTTCTAATTCAAGCTTACCAAATTTAAAAGTAAGGTTAAATGAAATAAAGCGACTATCTCTTACGCTTGTTGAGAAAGAATGATAGTTTGGTGCGAAATTACTATTTTCTGACTTATTCCAATTGAATGGGTCTTGCACTCTTAAAGACAAACTCAAACGATTATCAAAGAAATTAGCAGTTGCTCCAAAGTTTAAGTTATAATAATAACCCGATTTAGAGAAGATACTTGTAGTTGGTGTTGTTGCATGAGCACCTATAAAGACTTGATATTGTTTTGAAAGTCTTGCCCAAAGATTTACATTACCCCATAATTGTGTATTTGTACCTTCGTAATGATTTCCGTCAATATAAGTCATTTCAAATCTATCGTGAGAAAGCGTAGCAAAGATATTAAGATTTGTAAATGCTCCAAGTCTTATATTTCCCATTGCTCTAAGACTTTGACTAAGGGAAGAACCCATATTATAAGGCATAGAGAAGTTTATATATCTTCTTAAATGCTCATCGTATGTTCTATCTGTAATAGTGCTAACGGTATTTCTATCCCAACTAAGGTCATAATCTAACATTAAATAACCTGCTTGCATAAAAAACTTACTCCAACCAATGCCTATGCTATGAGAATAAGTGTTTTCAAGATTGCGATTTCCTACACTATAACTTTCTTCTTGATAATCACGGAAAGTAGTTATTTGATTTATACTTGGTTTTGAGGTAGAAAGACTATAACTTAAATCAAATTCGTGCATAGATTTTGTTCTATAAGAAAGACGAACTCTTGGACGCATTGTAAAAAAGAAAGCATTAGTATCATCTGCAAAAAACTCATTCTTAGAAATAAAATCTCTAAACTCTCCTTCTGCATTTAATCCACAACTAAATGTAAAGCTCTTTAGCTTATATCTCCAATCAACATATCCTCTTGCACTATAATTATTACTCTTTTTATCAAAACTACGCAAGGAATCTATAATATTGTAAACCTCTGTAATAGAGTCAAACATCATAACATCTTTGATATTATAATCATTGTCTAAACCCAAAGTAAAACCTGTTGATATTTCTCCATTTTCACTATAAGGTTTTGTGTAGCGAGTATTGAAATCAAAGCTATAATCATCTGCTGTTTTAGTGTATTCTTTGTTTAGATTATCAAAAATAGGATTTTCTTCAAGATATTGTCTGATTCCTGTTTCAACACTATGGCTTGGAGAAAAATTACCTCGCAAACTCATATCTAATTTATGGCCTCTTTTATCAAATTTCTTTTGATAATCTGCACTAACATTACCCCAAGATGAAAATCCTTTATTTGATGTTTCGGCAATGTAACGACTTTCTACCTTGTCACCATTTAAGAAATCCCATCTATCTCTCTCGCTCATTGAAAATGAATTATTGTAATTTGGGCCAAAGCCTATGTGCATTCCTACCTCACTTGTAGAATCTATTTCATAATCTACATTAAACGACAGCCAACCTCCAAAACTTTTTGAATCGTTTTCACTATGTGTTATCTCATGATAAAGAGTATCTTTTCCTCCTTGGGCATTATCAGCAAACATAGTAGCGTAGCTATCGCTTGAAGAATGATTATTTCTTATGTTGAAACTTGAATAAAAGCCAATATGAAGTTTTTCATTTCCCCAAACGTATGAAAGATGTGGGCTAATGTTTCCAAGAGTGTTTACTCCACTACCAAAACTTATAAAATGATTCTTTTTAATCTTGGCATTAGTTACAATATTTATCACACCACAACCAGAGGTATTTGCATATTTTGCAGGAGGGTCTGTCATTACCTCTATTTTTTTCAAAGCATTAGCAGGCAAGTTTTCTAAAAAAGTCTTTAATCCGTCTTCTTTAATCTTTGAAGGCTTGTCGTTAAGCCATATCTCCACGCAATTTACTCCTTGCAAAGTGATATTTCCTTCTGCATCTACTTGTACTCCCGGTGCATTTTGCAAAGCATCGGTTGTTGTACCCGTTTGAATACTTGGGTCGTCTTCTACGCTATATACTGTTTTGTCTCCGTCCATAGAAAACAAAGGTCGTTTTTCTACTATCTCATAACCTTCCAATATTTGAGCGGATTGTTTTAAGTATATTGTTCCTAAGTCTAATTTGTTTTGATAGTTGATTTTCTTTTCAAAGGGTTGGTAGCCGATAAAACTAACTTTCAAAATATATTCCCCGTCTTTTACTCCTGTTAGTTTGAACTTACCGTTTTGGTCTGAGACTGTTCCTTTTATTAAGCTGCTATCATTAGGATTTAACAAACCAATATTGGCAAACATAACGACTTCTTTGCTGGTACTATCCTTTAAAATACCTTTTATTTGTGCGTTTAAGCCTAGGCTTGTGAATAAGAATGATGCTAAAATGAAGATTCTTATAAGATTTTGCTTCTTCATAAGATTACGTATTTATGATTTTGAGTTGGCAAATCTAAAAAAAAAAATACAATCTCCAAATTTATTAAGAGTTTTTATTAGAAAGTCTTAAACCTATTCCCCACTCTATGTATTGAGCTACGCTAAAATTCGCAGCTCTTAGTCCTATGCTAGCGAAGAAATATTGATTGAATTGATAGCGTAAACCAATGCGTTGAAAGAATCTTTGACTCTTATCATATATGCTTCTATATACATAATAGCCCGGCTCAATAAATACCATTAAATGATGTATTCTATATTCGTAACTAAGATATGCACTCAAATTAAACTTGTTCATAATGTTAGCATCACGAAAGACAAGTTCTCTATCGTATATATAATGAGTTGTTCCTATGTATTGATTGTAGCCTACGCCAAATCCCAAACCGAAAGAGTGCTTTGGTGTAAAGCGTTGCAAGAAACGTTTGTCTAATCCAAAGACTAAATAGGATTTATCTTGAAAAGGTTTATTTACTTGATTGGGTGCTAAAATTGTTAATACGTTATGTGAGCCAAAAAAGATGGTTGTAAGGTCATCTATTCCTTTTTCAAAGGGTGGTAATGGCGATTTTGCGTATTCAAATTCTCCGTATGGTTTGTATTTTAAGCTAAGTTTTGGTGCTATGGTATTGATTCCTTTGTTTGGTTTTTTCATTGCTCCGTTTGAAAAGTGAGATAAGTATGCTCCAAATCCTATTTCAAAGTTTTTTCCTATGCTTCTATATGCTGTAAGTCCTGCATCAACATAGCAAGATGCCGTTCCTCCCATTGCGTCATTAAGAGGTTTTTCGGGCGTAAAGTGTTGCCAATTAAAGCAAAGTCCAAAAGAAACCTCTGTTTTTAAATCCCATTTTTCTTTATCAATGACATAGCTACTCATAAAGCCATATAAAGAAATTGGATAGCCTAATTGATTTCTTACGTTAAAGCCTGCGCAATATATTCCTAATCCATAAGAGGGATAATCATAGAGTTGATGCCATGAGCGTGAGCCATCGGTTTGTCTTTCGTAGCGAAATGAAAGTGTATAAATGTTTGAAATTGGAATTTCTTCGTAATTTTCTCCTTTTACATAGCTATTTGTTGGCAAAACCCAACCAGATTGCCCAAAAATGGAATATGAATCTAAAAACCTATCCTGTCCTATTGTTCTTGTGAAGATTAACAATAGGAGAATCAATATAGAAACCCTTTTCATTAAATGTGGTTACTTTCTGCTTAAATATTCTAATATTTGAATAGCGTTTGTGGCTGCTCCTTTTCTTAAATTGTCGGCTACAATCCAAAGGTTAAGTCCGTTTTCTACCGATTCGTCTCTTCGTATTCTTCCAACAAAGACTTCATCTTTACCTTCGCAATATAATGGCATTGGATAAAGGTTTTCGCTTGGTTTGTCCGCTACGACTACTCCTTTTGTTTCTTCTAACAATTTGTAAACATCTTTCAATTCAAAAGGTTTAACAAATTCCACATTTACCGACTCGCTATGTCCTCCTTTTACGGGTACTCTTGCAACGGTTGCGGAAACGGCTATCGATTGGTCGTTAAAGATTTTTCTTGTTTCTTTTACAAGTTTTTCTTCCTCGGTTGTGTAACCATTTTCAAGGAAATCGCCTCCGTGAGGTAGTATGTTTTCAAATATTTGGTGTGGATATACTTTTTCACATTCTTGATTTGCTCTTTCGCAATCTAATTGTCTAACTGCCTTAACGCCTGTTCCTGTTACGCTTTGATAGGTTGAAACAACTATTCTTTTGATTTGATAGGTTTTATGTAAAAGGCTTAGTGCTAAAACCATTTGAATGGTTGAGCAATTAGGATTTGATATGATTTTATCCTCAGGTTTGATTGCGCTAGCATTGATTTCTGGTACTACAAGTGGGATATTTTCTTGCATTCTCCATGCTGAGGAATTGTCAATAACGATTGTGCCTTTTGCGGCAAAGAGTGGTGCATATTTTTTAGAGGTTGCTCCCCCTGCTGAAAAGATTGCGTAGTCGCACTCTTGCTCTATGACCTCTTCTACACTTTGAACAATCAATTCTCTATTGGAAAATTTTATTTTTTTACCGACACTCTTCACTGAGGCTGCAACTAAGATTTCTTCTTGTGCAAATCCTCTTTCTTCAAGTACCTTTAACATTAAACTTCCTACTAATCCTGTTGCTCCAACTACTGCTATCTTCATGTTTTTCTTTGTTTTTTTTAATTTTTCTTCGTTGTATTATTCGTTAGACCACTCACGAATGTATTTTTGATAGGCAGAAAATATATTCGCTCTTGAAATAAATCCTAAGTATTTACCATTTTCTACCACAACTAAGGTGTATCTATCTGAGATTTTGAACTTTTCTACTATTTTTTCCATAGGTTCATCTATCTCTACAATAAATTCATCGGAATAACGCATATATTCTTTCATATAAACGCTATCATATTTTTCGCTATCAAACAAAATAGAACGCACGTCATCTAAAACCACAACACCTTTAAAGGCTTGGTCCTCATCAACAACGGGATAAAAACTTCTTGATGAAACTTTAACTGCTTGAACAATGTCTATTAGTTTTGCATCTGGCGATAAGGTTACGAAATTAGTTTCTATCAATTTGTTTATATCGATGTAGTTCAATGCATTTTTGTCTTTGTTGTGTGTTGTTAAATCTCCTTTTGCTGCAAGCGGTGCTGCGTAAATTGAATACTTAGTTAGTGGTTTTACAACAAGGTATGCGATTGTGGTTGCAATCAAAAGCGGAGTAAATAAGGCATATCCCCCTGTGATTTCTGCAATAAGGAAAGTCGCTGTCAAAGGTGAGTGCATTACTCCTGCCATAACGGCTGCCATTCCTACCAAAGCAAAATTGCTTTCTGCCACTTCTACCATTCCTGTAAGGTTTACCACTCTTGCAACAAAGAATCCTACAAATCCTCCTAAGAAAAGACTTGGTGCAAACGTACCTCCAACTCCTCCCGAACTACAAGTAACGGCTGTTGCAATAGCTTTGAAAAATACAATGGCAACAAGAACTATCAAGAAGGTCAATTCTCTATCTACATAGGGATGGAAGAAACTGTTTTCAAACATTGTATCCACATCATTATTCAAAAGTGCGGTCAAGGCTGAGTATCCTTCGCCGAATAGTGGAGGGAAAATATAGACTAACAAACCCAAGATTACACCTCCTACTATAATTTTTGAGGATTGTTTGTATTTAGAAAATTTCTTACTAATCCAACCATTGATTCTAAGGAAGTAAAGTGCCATAAATGCGGAAACAACTCCTAAAAGTACGAATGCTGGAATTTTTGAAAGTTCAAAAAGAGTATCTACTTTGTAATAGAATTGTACTCCTTGACCAAAAAACAAGTAAGATAAGAGTGCAGATGTTAAGGCAGAAAGTAAAAGAGGTGTTGCTACGCTTAGGGTTAGGTCTATCATCAAAACCTCAAAAACAAACAAGACTCCTGCGATTGGTGCTTTGAAAACACCCGCTATTGCACCCGCTGCTCCACAAGCAAGCAATGTTATTGCATTTTTTCTACTGATACGGAAAAAGCGACTTATGTTTGAACCTATTGCACTACAAGTTAAAACAATTGGTGCTTCCAATCCGACAGAGCCTCCAAAGGCTACGGTTATTGAAGAAGTGATTACGGAAGACCAACAGTGATGAAATTTTAATCTTCCACCTTTTCGCGAAATAGAATACATTACTTTACTAACCCCATGCGAAAGATCGTCCTTAATAAAGTACTTAATTAGCATCACGGTTAGTATAATCCCTATTGTAGGATAAACAAGGAAAAGAATATTACCTCTATCGGGCGAAAACCATGAAAAACCGCTGATGATATTGTATGTAAAATGCAACGTGTTTTTTAGAATAACTGAGGCAAAACCGCTAAATAATCCAACAACAAGGCTTAAAATAAGTACGAATTGATATTCGGTTAAATGTTTCAACCGCCATAGCATAAAAGCCTTATAATAAGGATTTAGATTTATTTGTCTTATTAAATTTATTAGTCTTTTTATCTGCATAATCAAGTGCTAAATTATTACTTTTTTTTGATATGGAAATAGTTTTCTTTGATATTTTTTTATTTTTGCAAGGATTTTTAATTAGAATGTGTAGTATGAAAATTATTTCCTATAATGTAAATGGCATAAGAGCCGCTGTAAGTAAAGGTTTTGTTCAATGGTTAGAAGAAGAAGCGCCAGATGTAATCTGTATTCAAGAAACCAAAGCTCAAAGCGAACAAATCCCCGTTTTTGAGTTTAATGCGTTGGGTTATGAGTGTTATAGCTTTTCAGCAGTCAAAAAGGGATATAGTGGAGTTGCTATTATCACAAAACAAAAGCCAGATAATGTGGTTTATGGTATGGGAATTGAGGCCTATGACAATGAGGGAAGATTTATAAGAGCCGACTTTGGAGATTTATCCATTGTAAGTGTTTATCATCCTTCAGGAACAAGCGGAGATGAAAGGCAAAATTTCAAAATGAAATGGTTAGATGATTTTCATGACTATGTAAACGAGTTAAGAAAGGAAAGAGCGAATCTAATTCTTTGTGGAGATTACAATATTTGTCATAGAGCTATTGATATACACGACCCTATTCGCAATGCAAACAACTCAGGTTTTCTTCCAGAGGAAAGAGAATGGATGGAAAATTTCATAAATAGCGGTTGGACTGATAGTTTTCGTTTTATAAATCCTGAGAAAAAGGATTCTTATTCGTGGTGGAGCTACCGTTTTAACGCAAGAGCCAACAACAAAGGTTGGAGAATTGATTATTGTATGGTAGCAAACGAAATCAAAGATAAAATAAAAGGAGCAGAAATCCTAAATGACGTTGTGCATTCAGACCACTGCCCCATTTCTCTACTTATAGAGAGATAGCAATTCTTTTATCTTAGAATTTCTCTTGGTTGACGATTAACGCTACTGTACGCATCGCAAGTCTTGTGTGCACAAGATTCTAAGACAAAACTAACTGCTAAAACTGCCAATAGGCCTAAAACTACTTTTTTCATAGTATTTAATTTTTGTTTTTTATTTTTTTGCAAAATTAAACATTTTAATCAACATAGA
>JAGCJW010000030.1 GCA_017647785.1 Bacteroidales bacterium
ATAAGACATAGATTCATAAGTGCAAAACGGAGGATAATACTGACAATTCACTTGGTCGCCATATCTATAACCCCATGTCATATAAAACAAAACCTTTACATCAGGATTATACAACTTTGCAATAGAATCCAAAGTCTTTGCATAAGGATAAACCTCATTATAAAACTGACCATCAGAAAAAGCAACCTCTTGACTTTGTCCTTGCAAAACCACAAAATCCCAATGTCCCTCTTGCAACTTTGAAATCACATTTGAATTTTGAACATGAGTTAGGAAACGAGCGCCACCAGGAGTTATGCTTTCGCAATCAATAATCTCATTCATACTTTGAGCAAGATTAGTAAGTAAATTAGGCAAATCATTAACATGAGTATAACTATTACCTATAAACAACACTCTTTTACTTTCCTGTGAAATAGCAACAGAAAAGCACAATGTACAAATAAAATAAAACAATAAAGACTTTTTCATAATACTAAAAATTAATTAAGCGACAAATATAATAGAAAAATAGCAACTACCAAAAAAATATGTAAATTTGCAGACGATTAATCAACAATAAAAACAATAAAACTTATGAAAAAAATTGCCTTATTACTATTTGCATTATCATTGTGTTTCAACCTATCTGCACAAAAATTGTATGATGAAAACGAAAACGCAAAAGAAAAAATAGACACAGCCATAAAGCAAGCACAAAAAGAAAACAAACACGTTTTAATTCAAATGGGTGGAAATTGGTGTAAGTGGTGCTTAAGATTTGACGAATTTGTAAAAAACAACAACGAAATCTCAAAAGTATTAGAAGAAAACTACATAGTTCTACACATCAATCACAACAAAAAAGACATTGAAACACTTGAGCGTTTAGAACATCCTGAAAGATTTGGATTCCCTGTTATCATTATATTAGACGAAAACGGCAAACGCCTTCATACACAAAACTCTTATTACCTTGAAGAAGGCGAAAGCTATCACGCAAAAAAAGTATTATCTTGCTTTAAAGATTGGACTCCAAAAGCGATAAAAGGCATTAAAGAATAAGCCAGAAAAAAAACAAAGAAAAATTGAAATTTTTCTTTGTTTTTTTCAGATTTTTCTTTGTTTTTTTCAAGCGTTTCTTTGCTTTTATTGAATGATTACTTTCTTATTAGCAAAGCCTCGTTGTGTTTTTATTCTTACAATATACATTCCACTTTCAAGATGTGATACATCTATGGTTTCAATATTTTGTTTTCCCTCTTTCCTTAACACAACTTGTCCTAAACTATTATGAATTTCTATTTCTCTTATCTTGAAAGATGATTGTACTGTCAAAACATCATTTGCAGGATTTGGCGAAACGTTAGAATATCTATCTACCGTAGCATCGTAAAGACAAACGCTAGGATATATACCATCTCCTAATGTAGTGTCTGTTTCTGCAAAAATAGGAAACATATACATTTGACAAGAATTTGGAGTCGGAGAATCTGCTGCATGACTTAAATTAAAGAAATCACTATAAGGATATCTTGAAGGTGAATATCCATAAGCTCCAAATTGCAAACCCTGATTAAAAGGATGCTCACTCCATTGCACCCAAGTAGATGCTGTGTCGTCAGCAGTCCTTACTAATGAAGAATAAGCAAAATCACATTCTGAAAATACTATTCGTTGTATTACTGTAGAATTATTAGTTGCATCTTCCACTATATAAAATAATCCATTTACGTTTACAGGTTCATTGAAATAGTATTCTATGTATGTATATTGCTCTGTATCCTTTAAAACAAAATTAGTATCAATATCAACCGATGTTATTTCTCTATCTAATGTACTATTCATTAACTTTAATTTACCTTTTGGAATAGAATTGTAAAAACCAATTGGATTGTTCGCAAAAGTTGTGTATCTCTCTTCTGTAACAAGCAAAGCTATATTATAATAATAATTCATTCCAGAAAATTGTAATAATGCTTTATAATCAACCCCTATTGCAATTCCTTGAACTGTTAATAATGTGTCCGTATAACATGGTTGTGCTCTATCTAGAATTTGAATAATATCAAAGTTACTTCCCGTATTATAAAAAGAATAGTGATTTCGTGCCATATAGTTCAATGTATTTTCTCCTGTTTCATCATAAAATAATAGAGACGCACAATTTTCTACATCTATAAAATCTGGCAAATAATAGTTTTCTGGTGTTGTTTGTCCTTTTACAAAAAAAGAAGCAAGCATAACAAATGCTAAAATAAATAATATTTTTTTCATATCTTTAATTACTATTTAAAATATCATTAAACGTATTTTAATCTTGCTTTGATTTAGGGTTATTTTAACGATGTTTGCTCAAAGCAAGAATGGGAAGCAAACATCTCTATTTGCTTAAATTGTTTTTACAAAGGTAGGTTATGCTTACTATAATTTGCATAATATTTTTGATTGATGCTACAAAGGTAAAAATAATTCTTTGAATTAAAAAAATAAAACAAAGAATTAAAAAATTATTTCTTTGTTTTATTTTCCTTATTCTTTGTTTACGTTTTTTAGGACAAGGAGATTAAGCGGGTTTGATTCAAATCCACTTATGTTTTTTTGAACGAATCGCAATACTTGGTCGTAATAGAGTATTACAACAGGTGCTTCTTCTATTATTATTGCGTTCATTTTTTTATAAAGCTCTATTCGTTTTTCTATATCGGTTTCTGCTACTGCTTGTTCGTAGAGTCTATCATATTCTTTTGAAGAAAAATGAGTGTAGTTTGAACCTTTTGGACAGTGATTCTTACTATAAAAAAGCGAAAGATAGTTTTCAGCATCGGGATAATCCGCAATCCATGAGCCTCTGAACCATTGCGTTTTGCCTTGTGCGATATGCTCTCTAAGTGCTGCTGGTGGATTTACGTCAATCTTTACTTTTATTCCAAGTAATCCTAATTGCTGTTGAATATATTTACATAAATCTAGATAGCTCGCTGTTGTGGAAAGGGTGATTTCCTGCATTCCTTCGCCATTTGGATAACCTGCTTCGGCTAATAGTTGCTTGCTTTTTTCAGGATTGTAGCTATATGCCTTTGAGGCGGAATCAAATCCTGCTAGTCCAAGTGGTATGATGCCATATTCACCTGCTGTGCCTATGTTGTTACGCATATATTTTATCATCTTCTCACGAGAGAATCCATAGTTTATGGCTTGGCGAACTCTTTTGTCTTTTAATGGATTTTTTTCATCGTTTAAATCCATTTTAAAACCTAAATATTCGGTGTTTAAATATGGTTGAGTTATTAGGTTTATTCTATCTCTGTATTTTGGTTGAAGCTTACCACTTCTTGTTAATACCTCATCTTTATAATTTGGGTCTATGCCTGAGATGAAATCAATGTTGCCTTTTACGAATTCTAGAAATACGGATTGCTTGTCTATTATAAAACTAATAGCTACTGCATCTAAATAAGGTAGTCTTTCTCCTGTGGAATCGGTTTCAAAATAATCTTCATTCTTTACAAGAACTAATTTCACGTTTTCTTTCCACATCTTGAATTTAAAAGGACCTGTTCCAATAGGGTGCTTTCTAAAATCTTCCTTATAGTGTTCTACAATTTCTTTTGGCAGAACGCTTGCATAGGGCATTGTTAATATTCCAAGGAATGGTGCAAAGGCTTGCTTTAATCGTATTACAAAGGTTGTGTCATTTGGCGCAGAGAAACTATATTTCCCTCCTATTTGCTCAACATTTTCAAAGAAAACTGCTCCGGGTGACATCGTTTTTGCATCTACAATTCTGTTTAAACTATAAACAAAATCCTCTGCAACGACTTTACGTTTACCGTTTTTGAAAAGTGAATGTGGGTGAAAATACACATCATTTCTTAAATGGAAGGTGTATTCTAACCCGTCTTTTGATATTTCCCATGATTTAGCTATTGAGGGCTTTACGTTCAACTCATTATCCATTTGTACCAAACCATTATATAGTTGTACATCTACCCATATCATTGCTTGGTCTTTTGCATATGCTGGGTCTAATGTGTTGATGTTTGCTGCCTCATTATAACGAAAAACTTTCTTGCCTGCATTAGGGTTCTCATTTTCACAAGAACTTAATACAAGTGCAAGAAAGCTTATGATAAGATATTTGTAGAATCTTATATTCAAATGATTTATTTCTTTATTTGCATAAAATTCTTACCGTAAACCCCTTGTGTTTTAGCTATTGATATGAAAGCATTTGGATCTATGGCTTTTACTAATCGCATTATTTCAACTTTGTCTTTCTTTTGAGCAATTACTAATAATACTTTTTGGTCTTTTTTGCTAAACCAGCCCCATCCGTTTAATAGAGTTACGCCTCGTTTTACTTCATTACCGATTGCGTCTGCTATTTCATTACTCATTTGAGACATAATAGTAATTTGATATGTTTGTTTTTCCCCTTCAACAACAAAGTCTATTGAATAAGTAAATACTCCTAAACATACAAAGCAATATACTAATTGTTCTATTCCATTACCCATTAAAACAGTAGAAGCAATAACGCAAGTATCTACTATCATTATTACGGTGCCTGGACTGACATTTTTATATTTTGTAACTATTAATGCTACTATATCGCTACCGCCTGAATTTCCTCCATTAATAAAGCACAATCCTATTCCTATTCCAGATAACACTCCTCCTAATATGGCTTTTGTGATTAGCTCCATGTTCTCAAATTTGAATTGTTCCATATTTTGAACTTCCAAAACTTGTTGAAATAGTATCAAGAACAAAGAAGCTGCCGTCATTCCTAAAATTGTGTTGATAGCAAACTTACCTCCAAGTATTCTATAACCTATTAATAATAATACGGCGTTAATCGAAAAGTTTGTTATACCCATAGGAATTCCTGTAAGGTAGTAAATAACAGATGATAATCCGACTACACCTCCTCCAATTATCTTTGTAGGCACAAGAAAAACACTCCAAGAGAAGCAATACATTGAAATCCCTAAAAGGATTAGCAAGTATTTTAACACCATTTTCCAAATCGGTGTCTTTGTCATTAAATTTACTTTATTCATAATTTATATTAGATATTTTATTTCAAAACAAACTAAAAAACTATCTTGCAAAGATTAAACCTAATCTTTCAGTTAGTTCTTTAACATTCATATTCTTTCCAACAATATTTCCTTTAGAATCTATTAATATGTTTTGTGGGATGTATGATAAATCAAACAATTTAACTATTACACTACTCCAACGTTTCAAGTCAGAAAGATTAATCCAATTCATTTGTTGTTCTTTCACTACATTAACCCATGCCATTTTTGAATCATCAAGTGAAACACTAACTATTTCTAATCCATCTTTTCTAAATCTCTTGTATAATTGTCTTAAGTCTTTTATTTGCATTACAGATTTATTATCCCATGATGCCCAAAAATGAATTAAAGTATATTTATTCTTTTGAGCAATATCCATAAGACTGATTGGTTGTGAGTTTGTGTTATTAAGTGTGAAGTTCTTTACTTTTTCTCCTGTTTGTTCTTCTTTATCTAGTTCTAATATATGCTGTCCTAATAGTGTATATTGATACATTGTCTTTGCATCACCATCTAATGTTTCGTAAATTTCTCTTAACTCTGATGTTTTAAGGTATGGTGCTAAATAAGATGTTATTATAAATGGTGAATACATGCTTGTTCTGTTATCCATAACATAATTCATCAAACATTGCATAGGGTTCTTTTGGTTATTACATCTATTTGCAATTTGTAAAAATTCATCATTTGATGACGAACCTTGAACTTTTACTTTATTTAAGTCGTTTGAATTTCCTGTAATTTGAATTTGGTCATTACCCATAAAGAAAGATATCTCTCCTATGCTTGAAGGAAGTGAAAGTGTCGCCATACAAGTTTTATCTACTTGTCCTATTATCTCAAATATTCCATTAACTATTTTAGACTTTATAAGTTCTTTTTGTCCGTTTTCTAATAATAATTCAAGAGATATTTTACCTTCTTTTATTCCTTCTAATGTTCCTGTGATAGTAAAGCCTGATGCTGCAGTTAGTTCCTTAAGCTTGATTTCTAATTCTTCTGTTGAAAGATTGAATGCCAATATTTTTCCATTTCTATCAATCAAAACATTACTTGGAACTTCTTTTATCATATATGTTTGCACTGCAGGGCTTGCCCATTTCTTGAAATCACATAATTGAATCCAAGGCAATTTATCTTCTTTTATTGTTTGTGTCCATTTGTTTTTGTCTTCATCTAAAGAAAAGCCTATAATTTCAAAACCTCTCTTCTTATACTTGTCGTAAATCTTTATTAACTCAGGATTTTGTTCTCTTGATTTTACACTCCAAGAAGCCCAAAATTCAAGCAAAGTATAATCGTGTTTTCTAACTTCATCGGTTAATTTAACAGTTTTATTATCTTCTGTTTTAGAAGTTAAGTTAGGTGCCTTACCTCCTATTTTTAATTGAGTCATTAAGGCTTCTCTTTCTCTCAAATGCTTATAATGATATGTATTAAGAGACTCTTCTTTTAATGTATTCAACGTTCTAGTTAATTCAGTGTAATTCCACTTGTAAGAAAGGTAAGTTGCAATTATATCTGGTGAAAAAATATGTTCCGGATTATTGATTACCCAATTTTCCAATCTTGACAAATGCACTTCATAGTCTTCTTTATTTCGTGGAGAAACTACAGAATACCATTCATCTGTCAAACTTGAACCTTTTATTTTTGTTTTTTTATCGTTGTTTGGAACAAGTTGTATTTTAACATTATCTCCTGGAGACAAATACAATCTACAAGATTTCTTTCCATTTATTGTTAATAATGCAGGGATAGGGTCTTTTATTTGTCCCCTGAAGTAGAACTTTCCATCTTCTTCAATTGCCACACTATCCAATTGTTCATTACCATCTCTGAAATATGTTCTTAAAGTAGCATAACCATTTTTGCTATCTTTTACTTGTCCATCTATCATATACCCTTGTGAAATTGCAACAAATGACACAAAAATCATTAAGGTAAATAACATTAATTTTTTCATATTGTCTCTATTTATTTCTTTTAATACTTCAATGCTCGTTCAAGCTCTCGTTTATTATCTTTCAACTTTATTGTTTCCCTTTTGTCGTAATAGTGTTTACCCTTACACAGAGCTATCTCAAGTTTAGCAAAACCTCTTTCATCAACAAAAAGAAGAGTTGGTATTATAGTAAAGCCCTTTTCCTTGCTTTTATTTTCTAACTTTTTTAATTCGTTTTTCTTCAAAAGCAACTTTCTAATTCTCTTTACTTGATGATTATAATAAGATCCAAAACGATATTCAGAAATATGCATATCATGAACCCACAACTCACCATTGCTAAACATACAATAAGAATCAGAAAGATTTACTTTACCCTCTCTGATAGATTTTATCTCAGTTCCACACAAAACTAAACCGGCTCTAAATGTCTGAACGAAAAAATATTCAAAACTAGCCCTTTTATTTTTTATATCTATAAGATGCTTCTCTTCTAACTGCATAATGTTGCAAAATTACTAAAAAAAACTTGTTTTGAGAACATTTTTGGCTAAACTTGTTAATATTTAAAATCATTTTTTATTTTTTTCAAATTTTATTTCTCTTCAAATCAACAACTTAATAAAAGCACCTAAAAAATATTCTAAATAAAATTTGGCAGTAATGAAAAAAGTCGTACCTTTGCAAACGCAAACGCAAGGGAGACCAAGTAGCTCAGCCGGTAGAGCACATCCCTTTTAAGGATGGGGTCCTGGGTTCGAGTCCCAGCTTGGTCACGAAGGTTGATTGATTTATCAGTCAACCTTTTTTTTGTTTTTATCCTTTCTTATATCTATCTTTGCAAATAAAATTTTATAAGTTATGCAAAGAAGATATATAGTATTTAGTATTCTATTCTGTTTATTTATTTATAGCAAAGCAGTTTCTCAAACAGCAGATATTGATGTATTACATTACAACATTAACTTAAATATCAACAACATAGAAAACAACAAACACATTGGCTTTACAGAAATCAATTTCATAGTTTTAAATCCAAATAATTCTATTGTAGAATTTGATTTAAGAAATCAGACAATTGATTCTATTCTTTTAAATCAAGAAAACATTGATTTTACTTACCAAAACAATAAAATAAGTCTTGAACTAAATAATTCCCCTACTGAAGACACTTTAATCGTAAAGGTATTTTATTCTGGCGGTAACAATGTTGAGCCTTATAATTGGGGAGGAATGCATTATTCTAACAATATTATATATAACTTAGGTATTGCTTTCCAAGATTTCCCTCATTGTTACGGAAGAAGCTGGTTTGTTTGCAAAGATAGTTTCACAGACAAGGCTACTTTTGATTTACATATCACAACAAACAATGATGTAATAGCTGTTTGTTCTGGAAATTTACTTAACACCTCTAATAATTTAGACAATAGCACTACTTATCATTGGAGCGTACCACAAGAAATCACGACATATTCTCTTGGATTAAGCATTGCAAACTTTGAGAAATACGAAAAAAACCTTAACTCTAACGGAAGACAAATACCTTTAACTGTTTATCATTTCAGCAACGACAGTACTGCAATACGAGAAAATTTTATGCACATAGATTCTGCTTTTGTTTGTTTAGAAAAACACTTTGGCGATTTTATGTTTAATAGAATTGGATATAGCACTACTCCTAAAGGAAGTATGGAACACGTTGACAACATCAGCCTTGCACATAGTTTAGCATCTAATTATTCTTTATCCTCTCAATCTGTTATTGTTCACGAAATGGGACACTCTTGGTTTGGAAATCTTATTACTTGCGCAAATGCAGGAGAAATGTGGATAAACGAAGGTTGGACTACATTTACTGAAAGATTAAGTCTCGCATCTATTTATGGAGAAGATGTTGCAAAAGAACATTTTAGAAAGAAAGCTGAAAGCGTAATCAGTAGACTTCCTATACAAGAAGGAAAGTTTGCATTAAGTGGAGTAGACAGCACACGAACTTATTCAAGCACTGTTTACGATAAAGGAGCTTTAATTGCTATGTCTTTAAAAACATATATTGGAGACAGTTTATTTTACTCTGGAGTAAAAAGACTACTTAACGATTTTGCCTTTTCAAACATAGATTCAGAAGCATTAAGAGATAGTCTTTCATCTTACACAGGCATTGACTTAACAGACTTTTTTAACTACTATGTTTTTGATACAACATTACACCATTTTGCTATAAAGAATTGTACATTTGACAACAATTCAGCAGATGTAACAATAGCTTCACGAACACAATTTAACGACAATTTAAGATGCAATAACATAAGAATTCCTATCACATTTATGGATTCTGCATTCAATACTTGTCAAAAGCTAATAATAGACGACGGAAATGAGACACCTCATCACTTTGACTTACCTTTTACACCTAAAGCAGCTTTCCTTGATTTAGAAGAAGATTTCTTTGACCTGACAACAGACTGCTATAAAATGATATCAGAAGTTGGCAATTACGAATTTCCTTACACCTATTTCAAAGCACAAGTAAATTCTTGCGAAGACACAATTCTTATTCGCCCTACTCTGCACTGGCTTGGTGCTAAAGAAAACGAGCAAATAGAGAGCGTAAGCAGATTTTCACAAAAACATTATTGGACAGTAGAAGGTATAAACTTAGAAAAAGCAAACATAACAGCCAAGTTCTACTTCAAAGTATCAGATTCAGAACTCGGTTTTGATAATAGCTTAATGCAATACTCCTCTGCAAAAGATTCTTTAATGTTATTCTACAGAGAAAACCCAGAATCACAATGGTATAGAATCAAAGCAGACTACCCTTCTACCACAACAGGCTATGTAACCACTGAATTACGCAAAGGAGACTACATAATGGCAATAGGAGATAAAAATTTAGTAAGTTTAAAAGAAGAAGCAACAAACACCATAAAAATAAAAATACATCCAAATCCTTCAAACGGAATAATAAATATTACACATCCTCAATTCAAAGAATACTGCAATTTAAAAATATACAATTCAATAGGAGTATTAGTCCACAATCAAAAAATCAATCCAAATACCACAAGTAGCAAAATAGAATTAAACCTTCCAAAAGGTTGCTACAATGCTACAATTAAAACAAAAAACAATTCAATTTCAGAAAAGTTCATCATAGAATAAAGAAAAAGTTTCATCATCTTGTCACATTTTTGATATTTTCTTTGTCTTATGGTTAAGATGTTGCAAAAAAAAGAACTAAAAGCTCTAATAGAGCTGTGCAAAAAAGGTGACAAAAAAGCCCAACAAAACATATTCGATTTGAAAAAAGACGAATTATTTGCTGTTTGCAAAAGATACGCATCTAATTCCATAGAAGCAGAGGATATGTTTATAGAAGGCTTTACTAAAATCCTTAACAACATTAATACCTATGCAAATGGAGACTTTGATGCATGGACAAAACGCATTGTAATCAACACTTGCATAAACATCTATCACAAAGAAAACAAAAGAAAGCAGAATGAAATAACTACAGACGAGTTTTACGAAAACGAAGATATTGAAAGCCCTGAAAGATTCAGCAATGAAGACCTTTATTATTGCATGGAACAACTCAACAATAAGCAAAGAACAATCTTTAACCTCTTTGTAATAGATGGATACAAAACAAGAGAAATAGCAACATTACTAGACACAAGCGATGACACAGTAAGAACAACTATACATCGCACTAAAATAAAACTAAAACAACTTTTAGAAGATTTAGAACGAAAGAGAAATTTGTGATGAAAATAGAAGAATTATTCAAAAACAGACTTAAAGATGCTAAAGTAAAAGCTCCAAATGATTTATGGAGCAAAATAGATAGTGGATTAAATAATATTCCACAAGCAAATAGCATTTCACCAAATACAATAAGCACCATAAGTGGTTCTTTCAAAGCAATAGCCGTAAGTTGTGGCGTAGCAATAGCTTCAGTTACTGCTTATGTTGTATATGATCAAGTTTCAGAAAAACAAGACAACACAATAATCACTCAAGAAACACAAACAGAATTACCTGTAGAAGGAAAACAAAAACAAGTAGAAACAATAGAACAAATCACCCCTACTAAAACAGAAACAAAACAAATTGTTCTTCAAGAAACGATTACAAAAGTCACTCCAATAACACCAGAAGAAGAAACTATAATTAACGAAATCTACACACCAAAAGAAAACACTAACAACACCATCACAAACACTCCAACCAACACCCCCCCTGTCGTCACAAAAGAAGAAATAAAACAAGAAAAAGCACCTCAAGAAACAATAGAAGAAATACAAGAGCCAATCAATCAAACCGAAGAAATAATAAAAGAAGAGATAGTCTTTGATCCAGATATAAAGATTCCTAATTTCATAAGTCCAAACAACGATGGAATTAACGACTATTTCAATATTCATAACATAGAATCCTATCCTGACAATGAATTAATCATTTTAGACTCTCGCAAAAGGAAAGTATATCAAGCCCGTTCTTACAACAATGAATGGGGAGCAAGCAACATTCCTCAAGGTACTTATTTCTATAAATTATTGATAAAAGAAGGACAAAATCAAAAAATATTACACGGAGTTATAACAATTCAATTATAAAGCTTAATTTTATATCACTAAAAAACAGAATATTATAAAACATCTTCAAAAAAAAAGCTCATTTTTATTTTGAATTAAAGGCAATATTACTAATATTGCAAAAAAAATAACAATAGTTTGATATGAAAAAAGGAGTACAAAAAAAACGTTCAATCATCAGTTATCAAAATCTTCCTCAAGAAGCAATTGATCTTTTTGACGAAAAATACGGTGACGGTTATGCTGATTATGCTCAAAAAATAACAAAACCTGATGGTTCTACATTGTATGTAGTACCTTTGGAGACAGACGATGCCGTATATATGGTAAAAGTAGATGTTGTTATAGATTCAAAATTCTCAGAAGAAGAATTTGACAAAGAAATATTAGGCTCAACTAAAGCAGACGAAGAAATAGTAAACTCTCACGAAGAGGAAGAAGAAGAAAATATAGGTCAAGACAAATTCGTTCTTGTTCACGGCGATTACTCTAATGTAAACGATGTAGCCGATGAAGATGACAACGACGACGATGAAGCAGATGAAGATTAAAAACACTTATTTAAAATAACAAAAGGCTGTTTCAGTTCAACGAAACAGCCTTTTATTTTTTCCTTTCTTTGTTTTTATTGAATGATTACTTTCTTATTTGCAAAGCCTCTTTGTGTTTTTATTCTTACAATATACATTCCACTTTCAAGATGCGATACATCTATGGTTTCAATATTTTGTTTTCCCTCTTTTCTTAGCACAACTTGTCCTAAACTATTATGAATTTCTATTTCTCTTATCTTAAACGATGATTGCACTGTCAAAACATCACTTGCAGGATTTGGAGAAACGTTAGAATATCTATCTACCGTAGCATCGTAAAGACACATATCTGTAGTGTCATTAGTGTCAAAGTTTATTCCATCTCCAAGAGTGCTATCCGTTTCTGCAAAGATTGGAAACATATACATTTGGCAAGTACTTGGAATATAATTCTCAGCTGATAAAGTATTAGTGTTAGGATAATAGCCATATGTACTTATAGTATCTTCTGGAAAGTAAGGATCAGTATAAGTATTAAACGGGTGTTGCTCCCATTCTACCCAAGCATTATCTTCTGCATCTTCTTCTGCTGTTCTTACCAAAGTAGGCCATTCCGAATAACAATCTATTGTTAATATCATACTAAATAAACGAGTAGATGAACCCGTTACGTCTTCAACTATATAAAACAATCCATTTACATTAACAGGATTATCAAAATAATATTCCATGTAAGTATAATCATTTCCACGTATTAAAACGGAATTAGTATCTATATCAGTAGAAGCTATTTCTCGCTCCAATGTACTATTCATTATTTTTAATTTACCTTTTGGGTTTGAGTTGTAAATTCCTACAAAATAATCATAAGAAGGATAAGGAGAAGTAGCGCGACTTGCTTCATAAAGAATAAGCCCCATTTTAGAATCAACATAAGGATTATCGTAAGGGTAATATACTCCAACTGCAACTCCTTTTATTGTTAATAAAGTATCTGTATAACAAGGTTGGGCTCTGTCTAATATAAAAGGATAAAAAGTCCCATCCAAGTGCCAATGACCACTTCCTCCGAAAAAATGATGTCCTCTTTTAAGAAGAAAATTATTATTATAATCTGGAAGATTAGAACCAAGCTCTTCATGAAAGCGAACATCACCACAACCTTCTACATCTATGTAATCAGGTAAAAAATAATCATTAAACACTGTATCTGATACATTTTGCCCTTTCACTATTGTAAAGCAAAATAAAATTGCTAAAATAAATAAACTCTTTTTCATATTGATTATTTTTAAAATTATTATTGACATAATATTGAATACTTTTTCGTACTATTAGTAACATTTACTACATCAGTAACTTGTTGCCCAGCATGATATATATAAGCTGGATTAATTGTTGCTGAATTCAAGAAAGAATAATTAAATACGTTTTCATTGTAAGAAATTGCACAATTTAAAGGTGCTGTTGAATTTCTATTACAATCAAATGTAATTACTCTATTTGTTTGTAAATATTTTGAGACTGTGGCATAATAGTAATCTTCGTATCTTATTATACTATTGTATTGTTTAATTCTTTTATTAATCAATGTATCTGGTTGAATAGATATCGAAACATAAGTATTAGTTAAAAAAGGCTCTATTGGAAATATTTCATCAAAGCCATGATGTCCTCCTGCAAGATACAACAAACTATTATCCTCTGGGCAGTATTCTAAATCTATTGGTTCTAATTTTGCCTCAGGCACCTCTAAGCATTGGTCGTTTACTATATTTATTCCTGCAGTAGCATCAAATGTAATAAAGTCTGTTTTGTACCATGTATTATTTGTAATTTTTCTATGCGTATAAGCAAAGGTAAATGCATTTGCGTTTAACTTTGAATTTTCTAACACATAATTATCGTATCTTAATTCAGGGTGGGTAAAACCTTGATAGGTATATTGAGAAATATTTCCTGCGTCAAAGGCTGTTACAACAATAGAAGTATCACTATGAGTTTCTATTGCGGCTATTTTATCTTTACCCACAGACAATCTTCTATAAGCATATTTACTTTCCATTATTTGATATGTGCTTGGATTAGCAGTATTCATATCTATTAAATATCTATTATCAGCTAATGCAGCAACATGTATGCTATCGTTCCAACTATACACTTCCAATTCTTTTACAGCAATAGTTTTTATTGGATCTTCTATTTTTTGTATAGTTATTGGAGATGGTGTTGAACTAAATAGATTAGCAATCGTTGTCCAACCAATAAAACCTCCATAAGCACTACTTTCTCCACAAAAATAAATAATGCCTCCGAAAATTTGAAAATCATGAACTGTTGCATTTGACAATGTTCGCTCAATGACAGTAGTGGTTCCTGTTGTAGAAAGTAAAAATATAGTTCCTTGACCATTTATAGTTGATATAATTGGAATGGATGTAACTAAATTATTTTTATCTATACTTCTAATCCTAATCAAATTAGAATCAATAGTAATATTGTTACTATATGGAATTTGCCTTAGCGTTGTCGCTGTATTACCCTGACTTATTATATTTTGCATTTGCGAAAATGCAAGCATTGGTAATAATACCAATACAAATATTAATATTCTTTTCATATTTTCTAATTATTGAAATTTGTAAATTTGATTACTATTTCTTTCTTGCTTTGATTGGATTTATTTTAACGATGTTTGCTCAAAGCGAAATAGAAAGCAAACATCTCTATTTGCTTAAATTGTTTTTGCAAAGGTAAGTTATGCTTATTGTAATTTGCATAATATTTTTGATTGATGCTACAAAGGTAAAAATAATTCTTTGAATTAAAAAAATAAAACAAAGAATTAAAAAATTATTTCTTTGTTTTATTTTCTTTATTCTTTGTTTTATTTTTCCTCCTTAGCAAAGGCACTTAACCAAACAAAGTAAAAAGCAAAAAAATGTACTCCTTGTTGTCTTTCTAGAATAGATTCCGTCATCATAAAAACACCTAATATTGCTATAGACAAAAGTAATATTAAGCTCTCTTTTGTCCAAAAACTATATGACAACATAAATAGAGCAACCAAAAAACAAATTAGTCCAATTACTCCTAATGCTATTGCAGTCTGAACAAATTGATTGTGAGCGTTAAGGTAACGTCCAAAATCAACTCCTTTTTGCGAATAAAAATCTTCTAATTCGCCTTTCACATCTCCTGTCCCCACTCCTATTACGGGGCTTTTCTTTACAATTTCAGCTACATTGCTATAAATGAAGCTTCTTTGTGAAACAGAATCTACTATTTTCGTTTGTTTACTTGTTTCAATTTGTGTTTTAGCAACAATATTTGCATATCTATTATTAAACTCCTTTACTACAAAGAAAGATGTTGCAAAAACGACACAAACTATCAAGTAGTACAAAACATTGATATATTGTCTTTTTAGTAACAATTCATTAAACAAAATCACAACACAAATAAACACCATTGCTAAAATACCTATTCGAGAGCTTAATAAAACATTAAAGATTGCTAACCAAGACATTGCAATTAACCTTAATACAAAGTGTTTCTTGAAAGGCATAAAATAAAACATCATAAAGGCAAAACAAGTGTAAAGAGAGAAATATGTAGTATGAGTTTTCTTTCCTAATCTTGTGTATAAAATTTCCTTTATATTGAATTCATCACCTGCAAAAGCTTGCACAAGTCCATTTCCCAAGCTATAAACTTGCATAACAAACAAGCCAAAAGCAAAAGACAAAAACACTTTCCACAATTTTTCTTGTGTAAACATCTTTGAAGGAAGACAAAAAACGACAAGAGAAAACAATAATAATGGCAACTTAATAGACAAATCCTTTAAGCCCTCGTTTATATCGCTTGTGTAAAACATTCCTATACAATGTAGTAAATAAAAAATCAACAACCACAAGAGTGGATTTTTTAGACTTAAGTTAAAATTAAAGCATTCCTTATTTCTATTGCACAAGAAATTAACTAAAACAACTAATAACAACAACGCTAAGGATAAGCTCTTAAAAAGAGGTGGCAAAACAACACAAAAGGCTGCAAATAAAAAGAGAGGATATATTGAATTAGATATAAAACTTTTCATCTTCTATGTTTTATGATACGTTTGCAAATATACATATTTAAGTTTTTATTTTATCATATCTTCAAATAAAATATTACCTTTGCCAATTCAAAAAACAAAATATTAAATCATGGAAAAGTCAAAGAAAATCTTTTTAGTTTCTATCATAATAGCTTTAGTTAGTTTAGTAGTATGTGGACTTGGTGCTGGTACTTCAGGAGATGAATATTTCCACGTCAATCACTCACAAGATGTTTTCAACTATTACAAAACATTAGGCGAAGATAAAACTGCAGCCACTCCTACTTCCGAAAACAATCTTCCTTATTACAGCCAATTACCTGACACTTTCATTCAGCTAATTATAGAAACCTTTGGCATTAATAACTACATGACTTACAGGCATCTTACTTGTAATGTAATAGCATGGATAGGCATTATTTTTGCAGCACTTTTCGCCAAAAGAATAAGAGGATGGAATGCAGCTACAATAACAGTTCTTATTCTTTTACTTTCTCCTCGTTTCTTTGGACACTCGTTTAACAATCTTAAAGACATACCTTTTGCAACTGCAACAATGATGTCTATATACTATATCACTACTTTCTTACAACAACTCCCTAAAATAAAAATCTCAACATCCTTAATGCTTGTTCTTTCTATCATGTTAGCAACTTCGGTTCGTGTTGGAGGGCTTTTGATGATAGCATACTTTGGACTATTCGCAATAGTGTATTATATATACCAAAGAAAAACTCTAAAACCTGTGTTTTTAAAGACTCTTCTTTGGGCTTTAGGAATTTGTATTCTTGCCTATTTCTTGACTGTCTTAACTTGGCCATACGCTTTGGAAGGACCTTTCAAAAATGTCTTAGACGCATTTCAAAATATGAATAAGTTTGAGATAAATATCAGACAAAATTTTGAAGGCATTGCTCAATGGTCAGAAGATTTACCTTGGTATTACTCCTCTAAATACATACTTATAACAACTCCATTCATAGTTTTATTAGGTTTTGTTTTGTCTTTAGTTTTTCTAAAGCACAATAGAAAACAATGGTTTCTGTATTTCGTACTGCTTTTCGCAACAATATTCCCTGTATTTTGGATAACAATAAACAATTCAAATGTTTACGGAGGCTGGAGACATCTTTTGTTTATGTACCTTCCTTTTGCAATACTATCAGCACTTGGAATATCTACTTTATTTGACTTATTGAAAAACAAATACGTTAAGATTATTGTACTTTCTGCTTTTATTATTTTAAGCATACACCCTCTTGCTCACTACATAAGAAATCACCCTTATCAATATGTGTATTTCAATCAATTTGTTGGCTCAACGCAAGGAGCTTATGGAGAATATGAATTAGACTATTACTATCATTCATTAAGAGAAGCTTCGGATTGGGTTTTAGAAAACGCCGAAAAAGATTCCGATTCTCAAGAAAAAATAATTGTAGCTTGCTGGCACAAACCTATAATTGACTATTATTTCAGAAACGATACTACAAAATTCCAAACTGCTTTTGTACGTTGGAATGAAAAAGGAGAGTTTGATTGGGATTATGCGATATTTTGCAATACAGGAATCTACCCTTCATACTTATTGAACGGAGGTTTCCCTCCTCAAAACACTGTTCATCAAATCAAAGTTGATGGTGTACCTATTTGTATTGTATTAAAAAGAAACAGCAAAGAGGATTTATATGGCACAATTGCTAAAAACAACAATGATTTAGAGCTTGCGTTAAGTCACTATAAAAAAGCATTGGAACAAGATAGCCTAAACGAAACAGCCCTATTAAATTCAGGGCAAATATATCTTTATAAAGCACAAGAAGAAGATAGTTTGTATTTGGAGAGAGCCGATTCTGCACTTGTTCTTTTAAACAGAATGTTAAAATACAACCCTGAACACGAAAACGCTAATTACTTTCAAGCCTACTCTTTATTGATGAAAAATCAAACAAAAGATGCTTTAAGAGTTTTAAATACCCTTATACACAAATATAATCCTAACTACCCTGCCGCATACGAACTAACTGCAAATATATTCTTCATGTTAGGATACTTTGACAAAGCAGAAACTTATCTATTAAAACTTGTAGAAAAAGGAGTCGCAGATGAAAAAACTCTAGGTATGATTTTAAAACTATACCTAGAGTCTGGAATGAATGAAATTGACGCTTACCTCAAATTATATTCTTATATGGAAAATCATTATAGAGAGATTGGAGAAGTAGAGTTAGCTGATGAATATAAAGATGCTATAGAAAAATTAAGCGCCTATTAGATTTATTAATTCAGGTAACTCTGTCAAAGGTTTAAATCCTTGCTCTTCCATATTGTCTGTAATTCTTACCAATTCAAAGTAAGATAGTATTGTTGCACACTCATACTCTCCTATCATTTCCTCTATTAATGAGTAAACTGCCACCAATAAATCTTCATCCTCTGTTTCTTCTAAATCCAATGCTATTTGCAATCCTAATTGTTCTTCATCTTCTGGATTTTCCATTGGTAAGAACCACATTTTCTTGCTATTAAGATGATACTTTTCAAAGCTAATACTAACATTTGGTCCCTTACCTTGCTTAAAGGCTACTATATCCCAAAAATCTAAAACAGGAGATTGTTCATATAGATTGATTAAATCCTCAAAATAATCCACATCTCCATCTGCAGTAAGTGTTAGTTTACGACCATTTGTTCCTAATTTGCCTATTTCTAGAGACAATCCCTCTGAATATTGTTTTATATCTTCATCTATACTATTCAACAAATCTTCTTTGTCTTTAGCATTCAATGAATCTAAATCCATTAATCTATCACTTTTTTCTTGAAATCGTTTCCAGAATTCTTCAATTGAAATTTTCATTACTTGAATCTATTTTATTTATTATTGAACTAAATGAGCTTCTATTTCAAGAGAAACATCAAATTTTTCTTTTACTTTTTCTTTTACTAAATTAGCTAAATTCAAAACATCTTTTCCTGTTGCTCCTCCGTAATTTACCATTACTAAAGCTTGTTTTGCATGCATACCCACACTATCATATTTCTCTCCTTTAAAACCACATTGTTCTATCAACCAAGCTGCTGATAGCTTTCTTGTGTTTTCTTGAGAAAAACTTACAATTTGAGGATATTGCTTTTCTATTTCCAAAAATTGTTCTTCGCTTATTTCAGGGTTTTTAAAGAATGAACCAGCATTACCCAAAACCTTAGGATCTGGAAGTTTTGAATTACGAATTTCAGTAACAATATCACACATTTTCAAAGGTGTAATATCTCTTATAGAGTTTTGTTCCACATAAGTTTTTATTGCAGCATAATCCAAATTTGCTTGAAATTGCTTATCCAACAAGAAAACTACTTTATATATAAGCTCTTCCTTGTGAGATGTTTTCCAACGAGAATACCTATAAGCGAACTCGCAATCATTGTTCATTATCCTGTAATTATCAGAAGTCTTCATATTATGAACCTCAACCCACAATATTCTATCTGCGACTTGCATTCCATATGCACCAATATTTTGAACAGGAGATGCACCTACTTGTCCCGGAATTGCAGCAAGATTTTCCAATCCTGAATATCCTTGTTGACAAGTCCAACGAACAAAATCTGCCCAATTCTCTCCTGCACTTACTTCTATGGCAACAGAATCAACCTCTTCAGAAATTATCGTCTTACCTGTATTTTCAACTTTTATGATGCTACCTTCAAAACTATCAGAAAGGAAAACCGTATTACTTCCTCCTCCAAGTACATAAAGTTTTGAAGATTCTGAATACACTTTATCTATTTTCTCAAAATCATTCTCGGAATTAAACTCCACAAACTCTCTTGCTTGACAATCTATTCCAAAAGTATTAAACGATTTTAGATTTTTCATAACTTTATTTGTTTCTTACGTTTTACAAATGTACGAAGAAAAAATAGTATTTTTTCATATTTTCAAGAAAAAAACTTTCATATTTGAAAGATAAATTTTATTTTTGCAGTTCTTAATATTCTTAAAAGGAAACAAATGACACACCATATATTAGATTTTAAAGGAACAAAGATTCATTATCAAAAAGAAGGAGATGGAGACATTACCTTAGTCCTAATCCATGGTTTTATGACTGATTTGAGAGTTTGGTCTTCCTTTGTTTTCTCTTATATGAGGGATATTAAGATTGTTGCTATTGACCTTTTAGGACACGGACAAAGCGGTTGGTTTGAAGATACTCCAAGTTCTATGGAACTACAAGCTGAAGCTGTTAAAACGGTTTTAGATCACTTACAAATCAACGAATGTGTTATGGTTGGTCATTCTATGGGCGGTTATGTTGCTTTAGCCTTTGCAGAGGCTTATCCTAAGTACATAAAAGGTCTTTGTCTTCTTCACTCTCACGCATTACCTGACAGCAATGCAGTAAAGGAAAAAAGACAACAAACATGCGATATAATAAGCAAAAATAGAGCAAGTTTCATTATTAATTTTATTCCAAATCTATTTGCTCCTGCAAGTAGAGATAAGTTCTATGATGAGATAAAAGATTTGCAAGATTCAGCTCTTGACTCAAAGGCTGAAGGTTTGATATTAGCTCAACAAGGTATTGCAAACAGAACTTCAAAAATGGAATTATTGAAAACAATAACAGTTCCTGTTTTATTCATTATAGGAAAACAAGACCCAAGAATTTCATTGGACGTATCGCTTGCTCAATCATCATTCCCTATGCATTCCGAAACTTTGATTCTTAACAATGTTGGACACATGGGACACATAGAAGCTAAAGAAATCTTAAAACAACGCTTATTATCATTCACATACTCTTGTTTTGCTTTGTAATCCAAAATGAGAGACTTCACAAAAGGCAGTATAGGAAAAAGCATTTTCAGTTTTAGTATTCCCCTTATGTTGGGGAATTTATTTTTGCAACTATATAATCTTGTTAATAGTGTATTCGTAGGACATTTTCTTGGAGACAATGCTTTAGCAGCTGTTGGAACTGTTTATCCTATTGTTTTCTTTCTTATTTCATTGATTATCGGCATAGGCTCTGGCGCAAGTGTAGTGGTATCTCATTTCTTTGGAGCGAAACAATACGATAAAATACCTTTGATTATAAGTACTTTTTACATTTTCTTTATAATCCTAGGCTTAGGAATATGCTCTATTAGTATCATTTTCACAAATCAAATATTCTCCTTACTTCAACTAAAAGCAGAAATCTCTGAATTAGCTGTTTCTTACATGAGAATTTATATGATAGGTATGTTTTTCTCATTTTGTTTCAATAGCGCAGTAAGCCTTTTGAGAGGATTGGGAGACAGCAAAACTCAACTCTATTATTTAATTGCAGCAAACATTCTTAACGGAATTCTATCATACATTTTCCTTGCTGTAATGAAATGGGATTTAAACTCAACTGCATGGGCAACTGTCATTGCTCAAGCCGCAGCATTCTTCACTTTATTCATTCATTTACAAAGAACTAATCCTTACATAAAAGTCAAAAAAGCTGAAAAGTATTTTGACAACTCAATACTAAAAGAAATAATCAAAATAGGATTTCCAACAGGCATACAACAATCTGTCATAGCTCTTTCTCAAATTTTCATAATTGGAATAGTTGCAAAGTTTGGTTCTGATGCTATAACAGCTTATTCTGCTGCTTCAAGAGTGGAATCTATTGCCCTTTTGCTTATTCTTAACCTATCCTCTGCCCTATCTTCTTTCGTAGGACAAAACTATGGCGCTGGATTATCCTTAAGAGTAAAAAAATCTCTTACTTCTTCATTGAAGATAACTACTGTAATGAGTCTTTTAACAATGATTGTTTTCTGCGCCTTAGGAAAACAAATTATCTCTCTCTTCTCTCAAACTCCTGAAGTAATACAAATAGGTTGTGAATATTTAGTAGTAATGGGAATATTCTGGATAGTACTTTCCGCAATGAATATTTATCAATCTTTCTTTAGAGGATTGGGCGACACTTTCATTCCAATGTTAATCAGTATTCTTTCTCTATGGCTTATTCGCATTCCCCTTTCCTATTACCTCTCTTTTGATTTTTCCACACTAGGAATTTGGTTAGGAGCACCAGTTTCTTGGATTATAGGTTTAATTGCTTATTTAATTTATTATTATCGTTCAAAGCGTATGAAAAATATCTTTAAAACACTTTTAATAATCTTGGTTTTAGCCTCGCCTCTTAAATCAAAAGCCCAAGATTGTTCTAACTTCCTTGCACCAATAAATATTCCATTGTCTTCATCAGGACACTTTGGAGAATTACGTTCAAATCACTTTCATTCAGGAATAGATTTAAGAACAAACTCTACAACAGGACATGCAGTTATATGTCCTTTTGACGGAGAGGTTTCAAGAATAAAAGTGCAAGTCTATGGAGGAGGAAAGAACCTTTACATAGACCACACAAACGGAGCTACAACTGTCTATATGCACTTGGAGAATTATTATGGCAAAATAGATAAATATGTTAAGCAACATCAATATAAAATAAAATCATACGCCTTTGATTTATACATACCCAAAGGAACACTAAAACTAAAAAAAGGAGATACAATTGCCCTTTCAGGAAATACAGGTTCATCAGGGGGGCCGCATCTTCATTATGAAATAAGAAACACAGCTACTCAAGAAACAATCAATCCCGTTACAAAGGGTTTGAAACTCCAAGACAATATCTCACCAAAGCTATACTCCTTAAGAATAGTACCAAACAACGAAACATCTTCAATAAACGGCAAAAACCAAGAAATATTCATTGAAGGAAACAAGCTAAAAAACGACACAATAAACGCAGAAGGCGAATTCTACATCTGCTTTGAAGCATACGACCGCTCACAAGGCAGTACCGAGAAGAACGGAGTTTATGATTCAAAAGTATATCTTGATGACAAAATGATTTTTCAATACAACAACAAGTCATTTTCTTTTAGCGAATCAAGGTATGTAAATTCTATAATAGACTATGCCTATTACAAAACAAAGGGAAAAAGAATGCTAAAAACAAAACAACTACCTAACGGCAGATTCTCTAACGTTAAATATGCAGATAAAGGCATTGTAAGCATAAAAGATGGAAAATTAAGAAAGATAAGCATAGTTTTAACTGACGAGAAAAAGAATCAAAGCACATATACATTCTATCTTAAATCCGATAACACAAAACTTGCAAGCACAACAAACAATAAAAACACAAAAGGTTTAAAGCACATTACCTATTCCAATGGAGGCAGTTTCCTAACAAATGATTTAAGCCAAATATCCTTTCCCGCAAACGCCCTATATGAGAATATAGACATTGCATATTCCTATTCACAAGGCAAATACTCTTGCATACACAAAATAGGAACAAACACCATTCCTTTGCATAAAAAATTCACTATGAAGCTTCGCTACAACAAAGAATTAACACCTTACAAAAACAAAGCCTTAATAGTAAGAATAGACTCAAAAGGAGGCAAAAACTCCATTGGAGGCAAAGCAGAAGGAGATTTTGTCACAGCAAGCACATACGATTTAGGCACTTACACAATAGAAATCGACACCATAGCACCTAAAATCACTGCTAAAAACTTCAAAGAAGGACAAAAGCTTAACCCAAAACAAAAGTTCATACAAATAAAAGTAACAGACAACCTTGCAGGAATAAACAACGTAAACGCATATCTTAACGACAAATGGCATTTAATGGAATATGATGGCAAGAGTTCAACAATATTCTCTCCTGTAAGCGAATTACCAAAAGGCAAATCCTCTCTTAAAATCGTTGCCATTGACGAAAAGCAAAACAAAACTACAAAAGTATTTAGCATTTTAAGGTAAAAAAGCATCGGAATTATGCACTTTAAGCGTGCTATTGTAAAATGCTACTAATAGTCTGTAGATAGAAAAGTGGAAAGTTGCTATTTTTGCCGCGTGAATTGCAATATTAACAAGGTGTTCGGCAAAAAAGTAGCAGAAATGCGCAAAATACAGCATCTATCGCAAGAAGAACTTGCAGACAGATGCAACGTCCATCGTACATACATCGGTTCTATTGAACGTGGTGAGAAGTCGCCCACGCTGAATACTGTTGAAAAAATTGCAAAAGGTTTGAACGTGGAAATTAGCATTATATTCTATGAAACCGATACAAGAAAAAATAACGATTAACAATAACAAAGTACAAATTGTAAATTTCATCAAAGACATTATTGTAAATCCAAAGCAGACATTACAACAATGGTCGGAAATTACAAGACAAACACCTTCGTTCAAACTTGGTTATATCGGACAGCATTTAGCGTCTTTAATTACTGGTGTACAAGGTTCTGGCAGTGGAGCACGCGGTGATGACCTTTGTGATGGTACAGAAGTAAAATCTTGTAATAAAATTGACCAATTAGACAAATGCAAGGAGTGTGGCGGTCGTGTACTAAGATACGAGAATATATGCTCGTATTGCGGAAGCGATAAAATTGATAGAAGAAATGATAGCAAATGGTTATTTTCAGTCAGAACAAAAGACGAATTGATACAATATAAAACATTAGACAGATTGTTTTTACTGATTACTGACTATCCTTATTTTTCAAATAACAATTTTAAGGACATAAGAATCACTGCTTTTGAAATCTATCCTAAAGAGAAACAATGTAATGTATTCAATGAACTTATAACAAATCACTACGAAAACATATATTTACCAAAGATACGTAGGAAAAGTAAGGCAAATCCAATGAATTTGCACCCATACAGTTATCAATTTTATAAATGCAATCCAACCTTGATTTTTAACTGTATAATTACAGACATTGATGATACAACTAAAACAAAAATAGAAATTACAGACTATATAGACCCTTCAGTTGAAAGAAAGGGGAGTATTCCTATGCCGTCATCCTTATTAAAAGATAGCGAATGGAATACACTTGATTATAATAAACTGAAGAAAAAATGCAACCTGCAAATAACACAAGAACAATTTAATAACCTGTCAAAAAAAGATAAATGTGGTTTTGTTAAATTCTTGGATGAGGAACTTCGTGAAGATTTACCTTTGCGAGATATAATATCTGCAGAACAACATACACAATATCATCGTTAAAACAATAATTTAGGACGTTCGTTGTATTCCATAATGCGTTTCAAGGACGTATCATAGTATTGCTCATTTAGTTCGATACCTATATAGTTTCTGTTAAGCATAATTGCTGATAGTTGTGTACTTCCACATCCTGAAAATGGGTCAACAACTAAATCACCTTCATTGCTGCTCGCCAAAATAAGTCTGTGTATTAGTTTGAGTGGTTTTTGTGTTGGGTGATAACGTTTTTCTTTGTAGAAGTCTATATCAGTCCAAACATCAGTATACCCCATTAGTGGGTTGAAAGTCTGTGACACCTTTCCGTAAGGCAAGTCAAATTGTAACACATTTGAAAGTTTGTTCCACAATTTCTCTGTCGGAAACTGCTCACAGACATTCTTGCCAGTGTATATACTCCACATACCTCCGCCGTTTGATTTTACACCAAGTGCTTCATTTATTTCCTTTGAAGTGAGACCCAATGTGTTCTGCCTTTCTTTTAGAAATGGTTTTATGAATTTCTTATTGTCCTTTATGATAAACAAGACGCTTTCCGTAACATTCGGAAACATCTTGTAGTTTTTGGTGGCTCTTCCCGAAACAGCACGCATACCCTTATCTATTATGATTTGCTGCCGCAATTCAAGTCCTAATTCTTCCAAATGAGGAATAAGCAGAGCAAGTGTGCGAAAATATCCGAAGCAGTAGAACGTACCACCATATCTCAATATCCGTGACACTTCACCAATCCATTTCAAAGACCATTCAACATAATCACTTTCGGTTCTCCATTGGTAGTCCCATTTCTCACTAACAACTTTCCAATAAGGCGGGTCGGCAACTACCAAGTCAACACTTCCATCTTTAATTTCCTGCATTTTTTCAATACAGTCTCCGCATATAGTTGTATTTAATTCCATAATTATAAATTTGCTTGTTTATTATGCAACTGAAAGTTGGACGCATTCCAAGAACGCATCGTTGCAGTCTCTATTGTTCAGTCTGAAACAGAACTCGTCAACATACCGCTGCAAGTATTTCACCGAAACGTGGTGGAATATGCCGTACACCGACCGTTTCAGTATTGCCCAACAACTTTCAATGCTGTTTGTGTGTGTCCGTCACCGAGCGAGTAGGTCATACTGTGGTCAATCTTGATATGCACATACTCATTCTCCGTCTTGCCGTCCAAGATTCCGTATGAATTGAGTTGGTCTGTCATAACGGTTGTTCCATTCTTGCACACTTTGTCCAACACTGACAGCAACTTCTTGCCTTCCTTGTTCGGAAATGAAACAACAGCGTGAATCTTGCCAGTGTTTCTCTCTGTCACGCCGACAACGGGGGTCTTGCTTGTGCCACGATCACGTTTGTTACGCTTGTAGTTATCGCTGTCGCTGTGCTTGTTCTCCTTGCGTGGTTTACCGCCCACATAGGTTTCGTCAATCTCAACGATTGCCTCAAACGTGTCCTTGTATTCCTCCTTTCCCATTGCTTTTCTGATAAGGTGCAGCATTCTCCAAGCGGAATGGTAACTGCCCATACCCAACTCCCTTTGAAGTTGAAGGGCTGAAATACCCTTGCGTGACACCATACAGAGGTTTATGGCGTACAGCCACATCCTCATATCAAGATGAGTGTTTTCAAAGATAGTCCCGACCAATGCGGAGAACTCGCTTGTGCAGTTTTTGCAGTAAAGTTTGCGTGGGTCGTAATGTTGATGGTAAATGCGTTTGTGTACGCAACCGCACTTCGGGCATACATAACCATCTTTGTATTTTGTTGATACAATGAAGTTTATAGCAGAAGTTTCATCGGGAAATTGGTTTGCAAATTCAAAATAGGTCATAGCGGTATCGTTTGTTTTTGACACTGCAAATATATAACATTTTTTTGAATCAGCAAGTCTAAAGTGCATAATTCCGAAAAGCATTAATTTATAAAATTACCAAAAAATTACTTTAAGAAGGTAATCTCTTTACCTCTTGAAGGTAGAAGCATTACCTCTTGAAAGTAGAAGTATTACCTTAAAGAAGTAAAAATAAGAAAACAAGATTTGACAAATAAAAAAGCTCGCAAGTGTTTATACTTACGAGCTTTTTCTTATTTATTATCTCCTAAACTATTTGTTTTCTTGTTTTGGAGCTGGTTTTCTTTCAGGGCGTCTTTGTGGTTCAACGTAGCCTTCTGGTTTTGGCAATAAGACTTTGTGAGAAAGTTTGAATTTACCTGTCTTTTTATCAACATCTATCAATTTAACTTTAACCTTATCTCCTACTTTCAAAACATCTTCTACGTTTTCAACTCTTGACCAATTGATTTCGCTAACGTGAAGTAAGCCGTCTTTTCCTGGAAGGAACTCAACGAATGCTCCGAATGTTTGAAGGTTTTTAACAACTCCTTCATATTCTTCTCCGATTTCAGGAACTGCTGTAATGCCTTTTATTCTTGCTATTGCAGCTTCAACTCCTGCTTTATCTACTGAAGCAATTTCTACTTTTCCTACTTCACCTGCTTCTTCTATTGTGATAACTGTGTTAGTTTCTTTTTGAAGCTCTTGAATTACTTTACCTTGTGGTCCAATTACTGCTCCAATAAATTCTTTTGGAATTGTCATTGAAACTATTCTTGGAACGTTTGGTTTGTAGTCTTCTCTTGGTGCTGGAATAGTATCTTCGATTATATTCAAGATGTGCATTCTTCCTTCGTTTGCTTGTGCTAATGCTTGTGCTAATATTTCGTAAGAAAGTCCGTCACATTTGATATCCATTTGACATGCTGTGATACCATCTCTTGTTCCTGTCACTTTGAAGTCCATATCTCCTAAGTGGTCTTCGTCTCCTAAAATATCAGAAAGCACAGCCCATTTTCCGTCTTTTGCAATCAATCCCATTGCTATACCTGATACTGGTTTTGGAATTGGAACTCCGGCATCCATAAGTGCTAAACAACCTGCGCATACTGTTGCCATTGAAGATGAACCGTTTGATTCTAATATATCAGATACTAATCTGATTGTATATGGACATTCTTCTTGACTTGGTATAACTTGTTTCAATGCTCTCATTGCTAAGTTACCATGTCCGATTTCTCTTCTTGATGTAGAACCTGAACGTTTTACTTCTCCTGTAGAGAATCCTGGGAAGTTGTAGTGTAAGATAAAGTTGTTTTTTCCTACAACCATAGCTCCATCTATTATTTGTTCATCAAGTTTTGTTCCTAATGTACAAGTAGTCAAAGATTGTGTTTCTCCACGAGTAAAGATTGCTGAGCCGTGTGGTGTTGGTAAATATCCAACTTCGGCCCAAATTGGACGTATTTCGTTTAATTGTCTTCCGTCTAATCTCACTCTTTCATTTAAAACCATATCTCTCATCGCTTCTTTTTCTACAGCGTGGAAATAACGATCTATCATGAATGATTTTGCTTCTGCTTCTTCTGCATCAAGTGTTTCTATGAATTCTTGTTTGATTGCTTTGAAGCCTTCGCCTCTTTCTGATTTAGATTTTATTCCTTGTTTAGCGAAGTCGTAGCATTTTTGATATACAGCTTGGTGTAGTTTTTCTTTTAATTCTAAATCGTTTTCTTCATGGCAGTATTCTCTTTTTTCAGTTTTTCCTACCATTTCAGTAAGTTCTCTTAGAGCTTGACAGTGTAATTTGATAGAAGCGTGTGCTTGTTGTAATGCTTCAAGCATTAAGCTTTCTGAGACTTCTTTCATTTCCCCTTCTACCATCATGATATTATCTTCTGTAGCAGCAACTATCAAATCCAAGTCTGCTCTTTCCATATCCTCGTAATTAGGATTTATTACAAACTTGCCATCAATATAAGACACTCTACACTCAGATACAGGACCATTAAAAGGAATATCACTTACTGCTAATGCAGAAGCAGCAGCTAAAGCAGCCAAAGCATCAGGTGGTGTAGTTGGATCTCCAGATATAAGAGTTACTTGAACTTGTACCTCTGCGTGAAAATCATCTGGGAATAATGGTCTTAAGGCACGGTCAATTAATCTTGAAATTAATATTTCGTATTCGCTTGGTCTTGCTTCTCTCTTAAAAAATCCGCCTGGAAATTTACCAGCAGCAGCATACTTTTCTTGATAATCTACTGTTAAAGGCATAAAGTCAACATTTTCACCAACTTCTTTTTTAGCACAAACTGTTGCTAAAAGCATTGTATCGCCCATTCTTACTACAGCAGATCCATCTGCTTGTTTTGCCAACTTACCGGTTTCTATTTCTATTATTCTTCCGTCTTCTAAGGCAAATTGTTTTTTTGTTCCTAACATCTTTCTTATTTTTCTTTTAACCTCTTCCAAGAGGAGCAGCTTGGACAAACTTCTTCTTGCTATAAACTTTGCTCCTACATACGTCAAAAAGGCAATTAGAAAGCTAATTGCCTTTTTGTTTTCTTATCTCACAAAATAGATATTATTTTCTTATACCTAATTGTTTAATCAATTCACGATATCTTTCAATATCTCTATCTTTTAGATAATCTAATAAACGTCTTCTTTTTCCAACCAAGTTCACCAACGCTCTTTTTGTAAATAAGTCATTGTGACTTTTCTTTACATGTTCTGTTAGATGTTGAATTCTAAATGTGAACAAAGCTATTTGTGCTTCTGTTGATCCGCTGTCAGCAGCGCTTTTGCCATATTGAGCAAAAATTTCTTTTTTCTTTTCAGTTGTCAAGTACATACTCTAACTACTTAATTTTAATATATTAATCTTTATTTCTTTTCTTTATATTTCTCTCTACGAGTTTGCAAAATTACGAATTATTTTTCATTCTGCAACCTTTTACACACTTTTTTTTCTCTTATTTTAAAAAATACTAATGCAAAAACTCCTCCTAACACATCGCAAAAATAATCCTTAAGCTCAAATCTCCTACCACACCAATCAAAAGTAAGCGCTTGTAAAATCTCAGTAAGCATACCTAAAGACAAAACAACAACTATACTTACAAAATAGAGTTTCAATGTTTTAAGCGATGAATTAAACACTAAAACGATTTGCAATAAATAAGTAAAAACACAAAACAATCCACAATGAATTATCTTATCGGAATGTGGTATATTAAAAAAAGAAGATTGTCTTTGTGATAACATATTTGCCGGAGCAAGCAACATAAACAACATAAAAGCTGTCCACAAAGCCAATATAACTATAGATACTTTTTTGTAATTAATCTTTGTCTTCATAAAAAACTATAAGATGCCCGGTAGAAAGCGAGCATCTTATATTTACTTTATCTTATAAATTATATTATAAACCTATGAAAGCTGAGTAAGCAGCAGCATCTTTTAATTCTTCTGCTTCAGCAGGATTAGTCATTTTTATTTTGATAATCCAACCTTCTCCATAAGGATCAGAGTTTATAGCTGCAGCGTTATCTTCCAATGCTTCGTTGAATTCTAATACTTCTCCGCTAACAGGCATCATTAAATCAGATACTGTTTTTACGGCTTCGATTGTTCCGAATACTTCGTTTTTTGAAATTTCTTCGCCAACTGTATCAACATCTACGAATACTATATCACCCAATTCGTGTTGTGCATAGTCAGATATACCGATGTATGCTACGTCTCCTTCGATTCTCAACCATTCGTGGTCTTCTGAATACTTAACATTTGATGGAATGTTCATTGTTTTATTGTTTTTTAGTTTCTAATTTTATTATTTCGTTTGCCAAAATTACTCATTTTTATCGGATTTTACCCAAAACTCAATAATTTATTTTTCAATTATTGTTTTATTACTCTAAAACTCAATATTTTAGAATCTAATTTCATTTGTAATAAATAAACTCCTGAGTTAAGATTAGATAAGTTTAATCTATCTTTTTTACCTTGCAAATCCATTATTACACGTCCTGACATATCTGTTAAGCTAATCAATTCATAATCTTGTTGATTCGCATCTATAAACAGAGTATTCTTAACTGGATTAGGGAATAAAACTACATTATTCTCTATTTGCAACTCATCTAAGCCAACCATTTGTACCGCTTTTTTCACTGCTTGATGAGCATCAATCTTTCCATAACCCCAAACATAGTTAGGTACAGCTTCTGTATAACTATCTTCTCTTGCAGTAGTAATAATTACCTCCTTAACTTGAGCAGGAGTTAAATTAGGATTTGCTTGCAATATAAGAGCTGAAATACCAGTAACCATAGGCGAAGACATTGATGTACCCGATAGAGTAGCAAAAGGATATTCTTTACCATTGAATTCTACTGTAGTCTTTGGAGTTGGTGGTTCTGTCGCAAAAGAAGAAATTGCTGAAACAACTAATTGTCCTGGCGCAGAAATATCTGGTTTCATCCATTCAAACAAGCTTGGTCCTCTACTTGAGAAAGATGCAATATTAGAAGGAGCGGAACTATTTCTCTTGCTTGCTTTATGAGCTGCAACCGTAAGCATTCCTTGTCCCAATCCTGGTTCACTAATAGAATATTCACTATCTCCTGCTATATAATCAGCTGCACGCCATTCAAAAGGCAAGCCCCAGTTTCCTACACCTGTTGTTAAAGATGCTATATTCCAAGCATGTACTATTCCATTTTGAGCAGTTATAACTAAAACAGCATGACATGTTGTATTGTAATTAGTAAATCTAACTTCCCAATCCATTAAAGGTCTATCGTTAGTACCTAAACGAGTAGAAGCTCTATATATCAAAGAATCTGTTTCAGATAAAGCCACAACTGTTTGAGGAATAACGCTACCATCTGCAGTTAAGAATTCACTCTCATAAAGCAAATTCCAGCCTGAATTATAAATTTCTATCTTTGCAGAAAAAGTAGATAAACTATCTCCTGCTAAAGACACTGTTTCTCCCCAATAATGTACAGAAGAAGACTGTGGCAAATCAAATCTAAACTCACTTCTTACAGTATCTTGTTCGTCAAAAGTTGCCTTAATATGAAATCTTGCATCTCCATTATTACCCGCACTGCCAACAAACATAACACTATCCTCATTAGCCATGTTAGCAATAAACTCATCTAACATTGAAGTGCCGTCCATATAACCAAAGCTATAAACACCCCAACTATTATTTATCACTAATCTTTTATTTCTTTCTTTGGCAAAATTCTTCATCCAAACGTAAGTATCCATTACATTTGCTTCATCAACTAACCAAGTACCAAAAATAAGTTCTGCACCAAAGGCAACACCTCTATAATCTGTACCAGCACCTGCTCCTGCCGCTATAGAAGCAACGTGAGTTCCGTGATAGCCCTTATCGTAAATATTATTAGTATCACATTCTGCTGCAAGTAAATCTTCCATACTTGTAAGCTCTACTCCATAATCAAATCCTTGAGGAGGATTGCCTGCAGTTCGGAATTGGTCCCACGCTCCTATAATTCTATAATTTTGCATAAGAGTATCATAAAACACAGGGTGAGTGTAGTCAAATCCCCAGTCTGCAACTCCTATTATCACACCTTCTCCGTTTAATCCATAAGGAATATCCAAACCTTGATGAACATAATCAGCATTTACATCCTTAACGGCATCTTTAAGTTCAGGCACTCCTATTTTTCTTGCTGTATCTATGTCCTTTATTTTATCAGATTTCACAAGCTTATCCAAAGTTCCAATCTCTGCTCTCAAAGACACTATATTTCCACTTCTTGAACGCACCTTGCAACCCATTTTTTCTATATCCTCATTACTTACTCCTTCAGCAAGTCTTGCCACAAGAGAAATATATTCCTTGCCATCTATTGTTTGCAAAGAGAATCTTTCAGGGAATAAAGCCTTTTCAGACTTTGGACTGTCAAGGTTAGACATAAAACATCTTAAACCACTACCTACACTTTGAGCATTAAGAACAACAACACCCAAAAGCATACAAATCATTAAAATACTTTTCTTCATATACATTGCTATTTATTCTGCAAAGATACGCCATTTCAGTAAATTATTTCTTTGTTTCAGTAAAATATTTCGGCGTTTTATTAAATTCTTTCTTTAAATAAAATCATTCAATAGCGTTCTTTTTATTTCTCTCTCATAAAAAGAATAAAACAATCAAATTTTATTAAATACATTTGCAATGAAAAGACAAAAACAAATGATTATGAAAAAAACTAACTTATGCAGATATATTAGTCATTTCTTATATAAAAGGCTTTGGTAGTAAAGGCTTCTTTGGCACATACAAAACGATTAGCAAAATAATTAACATGAGCGAAAACCAAGTTAGCAAACAAAATAACGATTTAACAGCTCTACCATTCTAAATATTATACAAAACAAAAAAAGAATATTTTTTCTTCTAAAAATCCAGAACAATTATTCTCAAAAATCAGAAAAAACATTCCTTTTTGGAAGACATATATATAATAATAGATAATCTTATAATTCCTTTTTGAATTGATAGCGAAAAAATAAGAGAATAAAAAAAAGAGGAGATTAATCTCCTCTTTTTTTATTTTGAGAATACAACTTATTGGTTGTATTCATTGATTATATCTTTTACCATATCTGGAGTAAGACGTCCATAAACCTTATCTCCGATTGTTACAACTGGTGCTAATCCACATGCTCCTACGCAACGAAGGCAGTTTAGAGAGAATTTTCCGTCTGCTGTAGTTTCGCCTATTCCGATTCCTAATTGACGTTTAAATTCATCAAGAACTTTTTCTGCTCCTCTAACATAGCATGCTGTTCCCATACATACTGAGATTGGATGTTCTCCTTTTGGTATCATTGTAAAGAATGAATAGAATGTTACTATACCATATATTGTTGCTACCGGTACGTTTAATTCCATTGCTATTACTTCTTGTACTTCTGCTGGAAGGTATCCAAATTCTCCTTGTACTTTGTGTAATACATTAATAGCTTCTCCTGGTTGATTGCCAAATGATGCACAGATTTCTTTTATCTTATTTATTTTACTTTCTGCTAATTTTACTTTTGCCATAACTTTTAAATTTTAAAGTTTATTATGCTTCTACTTCTACTTGTTTTGATTTGTCAAAATAGTGTGTATGAAGCAAGTGGTGTGATTTTTCTCCACATGGTGTTCCCAAATATTCATCGTAAAGTTGTTTGATGTATGGGTTTTCGTGTGATTTTCTCAATTCTTTTCCTAAGTCTTCTTTGTAGATTGCTTCAAAACGTTTTTCTACTATTGAGAAATCTCCGTGGTGATAAGGTTGTCCTGCACCTCCAATACATCCGCCTGGGCAAGCCATTACTTCTATTGCATGGTATTGTACTTCGCCTTTACGAACTTTGTCTAAAAGTTTTCTTGCGTTTCCTAATCCGTGTGCAATTCCTAAGTGGATTGGAGTTCCATTGAAGTCTATTGTTGCTTCTCTTACTCCTTCTAATCCTCTTAGTTCAGTGAAATCTACTTTTTCAAGTGTTTTTCCTGTAAATACTTCGTATGCTGTTCTTGCTGCGGCTTCTATTACACCTCCTGTTGCACCAAAGATTACAGATGCTCCTGTTGATGCTCCAAGTGGCATATCAAAGTCTTCTTCTTCTAATGAATTGAAATCTATATTGAATTGTTTTATCAATTCTGCAAGTTCTCTTGTTGTTAATGAGAAGTCCACATCTGGATTGCCATCTACTTTAAATTCTTCTCTTTGACATTCGTATTTTTTAGCAACACATGGCATGATAGATACTACAACCATGTCTTCTCTCTTTATTTTTAGTTTTTCTGCCCAATAGTTCTTTGCTATTGCTCCAAACATTTGTTGTGGAGATTTTGCTGTTGAAGGGACGTCTAACATGTCTGGGTAGTTTGTTTCAAAGAAATTAACCCATCCTGGACAGCATGATGTTAGGATTGGAAGTTTAACATTCTTATCGCCTTCCATGAATTTTTGTATTCTTCCTAATAATTCTGTTCCTTCTTCCATTATTGTAAGGTCTGCTGCAAAGTCTGTATCGAATACATAGTCAAATCCTATTCTTCTTAATGCAGCTGCCATTTGTCCTGTTACTATTGTTCCTGCAGGGTAACCAAATTCTTCTCCTAAGGCTACTCTGACTGCTGGTGCAGTTTGAACGATAACTGTTTTTTCAGGATTGTTGATTGCTTGTATTACTTGACGTGTTTGGTTTACTTCGCTTAAAGCTCCAACAGGGCATGCCATAACGCATTGTCCACACATTGTACAAGATGATTTTACAAGATCTTGTTCAAAGGCTGTTGCAACTACTGCTTCAAATCCTCTGTTTACTGCACTTAATGCTCCAACTGTTTGAAGTTCGTTACATACTGTTTCGCAACGACGACACATTATACATTTATCAACATCTCTTATGATTGAAGGAGAGTTATCTGGTCTGTATTTTGATTGTTCTCCTTGGAATGGTATTTCTCTAATTCCTAATTTTTGAGCTAAAGTTTGCAATTCGCAGTTTCCACTCTTTGAACAACTCAAACAATCTGATGGGTGGTCAGAAAGGATTAATTCTACTACTGTTCTTCTTGCGTTTACTACTCTTAATGAGTGTGTATGAACAACCATTCCTTCCATTACTTCTGTTGCACAAGCTGGAGCAAGATTTTTTCTTCCTTCTACTTCTACAACACAAACTCTACATCCACCTGGTTTATTTTCTAATTTTTGTCCGTTAAGTTCATAATAGCAAAGGGTTGGTATTGATATACCAGCTTTTCTAGCTGCTTTTAATATAGTTTGACCTTTTTCTGCTTGTACCGCTTTGCCGTCTATTATTAAATTTACTGTTTCCATTTTCTTTTCTTAATTTGTTGATTAGACAAAATCCTTATTGAATACTGATTGCATTGAATTTACATTTTTCAATACAAGTTCCACACTTGATACACAATTCAGTATTGATTGTATGCGGTGTTTTCTTTTCTCCTTGAATTGCGTTTACAGGACAATTTCTTGCACAAGCTGTACAACCAACGCAAACGCTTTGATCAATCACGTATTGCATTAATGATTTACATGCTCCTGCTCTACATTTTTTGTCTTGTACGTGTTCTACGTATTCATCCCAGAAGTTTGTAAGAGTTGATAAGATTGGGTTTGGAGATGTTTGTCCTAATCCACAAAGAGCTGTATCTTTGATAACTCCTGCTAGATTCTTTAAGTTTTCAAGGTCTTCCATTGTTCCATTGCCTTTTGTTATCTTATCAAGGATTTCTAACATTCTCTTGTTTCCGATACGGCATGGAGAACATTTACCACAACTTTCTTCACATGTGAATTCAAGATAGAATTTAGCAATAGCTACCATACAAGATGTTTCGTCCATCACTACCATTCCTCCAGAACCCATCATAGAGCCTGCTGCAATAAGGTTATCATAATCAATTGGTGTATCAAGGTGTTTTTCTGTCAAGCAACCGCCTGAAGGACCTCCTGTTTGAACAGCCTTAAATTGTCTTCCACCTTTAATTCCACCACCAATTTCGTAGATTACTTCTCTTAAAGTGATTCCCATAGGAACTTCTATCAATCCTACGTTATTGATTTGTCCTGCAAGGGCAAATACCTTTGTTCCTTTTGATTTTTCTGTTCCTATTTTGTTGAACCAATTTGCTCCTTTTAATATAATGATAGGAATATTTGCGTAAGTTTCAACGTTGTTTACGTTTGTTGGTTTTTGTAAATATCCACTTTGTGCTGGGAATGGTGGTTTGAATGTAGGTTCTCCACGTTTTCCTTCCATAGAGTGGATAAGTGCTGTTTCTTCTCCACAAACGAAAGCACCAGCTCCGTATCTCAATTCTATATCAAAAGAGAAATCTGTTCCAAATAGGTTTTCTCCTAATACACCATATTCTCTTGCTTGTGCGATTGCAACTTGTAATCTATGGATTGCAAGAGGATATTCAGCTCTAATATAAACTAAACCTTTTGTTGCTCCTATTGCATAACCATTAATAGTCATAGCTTCAATGATAGAGTGTGGGTCTCCTTCAAGGATACTTCTATCCATGAACGCACCTGGGTCTCCTTCGTCTGCATTACAAACAACATATTTTTGATCTGCGTGATTTTTTGAAGCAATTTCCCATTTCATACCTGTAGGGAATCCTCCACCACCACGACCTCTAAGTCCTGATAATTTTATTTCATCTATAACTTGTTGAGGAGTCATTTCTGTTAAACATTTTGCAACAGCTGCATATCCATCACAAGCAATATATTCGCCAATGTTTTCTGGATCAATAAAGCCACAGTTACGTAAAGCTATACGTAATTGTTTTTTGTAAAAGCCCATGTGTTTTGCATCAGCAACATGTTCTTTCTTTTCAGGGTCTGTATAAAGTAAACGAGCAACTTTACGACCTTTTATTATGTGTTCTTCAATTATTTCTTGAGCATCTTCTGGTTTTACTTCTGTATAGAAAGTATTGTCAGGCATTATCTTTACGATAGGTCCTTTTTCACAGAAACCAAAACAACCTGTAAGAATTACTTGAACTTCTTTATCTAAACCTTTGTCAAGTAGATTGCTTTTTAGTCTATCAGCTATCTCAACACTTTGAGAAGCAGTACAACCTGTACCTCCACAGACTAAAATATGCATTTTATACTTCGCCATATATATTTCCTCCTAAATTTGAGTTAAAAATCTAAATCAATTAAAATATTTTTTATTTTGAAACAACGCCACTAACAGTTTCGCCTTTTTGAATATATTTATCTAATATTTCATCAACCTTGTTAGTATCAACATTTCCAAATATTACAGAATCTTTTCCAGGGATAGAAACTTCAACTGTTGGTTCATCTTTGCATAATCCCATGCAGTCAGTTTGGTAAACTACTACATCCATTGATCTCTTATCTACTTGTTCTAATAAGTAATTATAAATAGTCTTAGCACCAGCTGTTATACCACATGTCGCCATAGCAACTTTTACTTGCACTAAACCATCTCTATTACCTTTAACTCTAGTGTCAATTTCTTCTTGTACACTATTTTTTAGAGCTTGCAAATCTTCTAAAGATTTTATTTGTGCCATATTCTTAAAATTTAAATGTTTTTAACTACTATTTTTAATTCTGTAATAAAGTCTTGCAAATATATATTATTTTTTCAATACAAACCAAACAAAGAATATTTTTTTTATTATTATTTTTTTTTCGTAAAAAAATATCGTTTAAAATTATGTAGTTTCATAAATAAAGACTATTATTGCAAATTAAATCGCAAAACAAATAGCTATGAAAAAAGAAATTGTTTTAAAAGAAGGCTTTGGCGCTTTAAAATTTGGCATGGATATCAATTCAGTTATTGAACACATTGGAAAACCTTCTGAAGTAGAAGAAATTGGAGAAGATTTAGAAATGCCAGCAACAGTCCTTTATTATGAAGAAGAAGGAATTAGTTGTTTCTTTGAAAACATTGATTCAGAAAAATTAGCTTGCATAAACATAGAATCAGAAGAAGTTTTCTTATTTGGAGAACAAATCATAGATAAATCTTCAAAAGAAATAGTTGAATTAATGAGAAAGCACGAAATTTTCGAACAAACAATGGATAAAGAAGAATGGGGAGAAGAAAGAATCTCTTACGAAGAAAGTGCCATTGACTTTTTCTTTACAGAAGACAAACTAAAATCAATAACAATTGGACTATAATAATCAAACTCCTGTATTTTCAACATCATACTTTCCTTGCATTGCCTATTTATCTCTAATAAATAAGCATGACGAAGTATTGATTGAAACACAAGAATCGTTCAAAAAACAAACGCACAGAAACAGAACATACATACTTTCTGCAAATGGAGTATTGCCATTGATTGTTCCAATAAAACGATTCAAAGACGTTTCTTTGCCGATTTCGCAAACAGAAATCTGCTATCAAACACCTTGGCAAACAAATCACCTAAGAGCAATCGCATCTGCATACGGTAAAAGCACTTATTTTGAATATTACTATTACGAAATAGAAAAAATATTAAAAAAGGAACATCGCTATTTGATTGACTTAAATCAAGAAATAACTATGCTCCTTTTACAAAAGATGAAAATCCCAACAAAAATCACCCCTACCTCATCTTACGAAAAAATAGCAGAAAACGATTACAGAGACACTTTTGATAAAAAACATTTGTTTGCAGACTTTACAAGCAAACCCTACTTCCAATGCTTTGAACACAAATTTGGATTTCAAAACAACCTAAGTGCATTAGACCTTTTATTCAATATGGGCGTAGAATCAAAAAACTACCTCTAAGCCCCAACAGACAAAAAATCACGAAATCAAAATCAAAGAAAAAAACTCTTTGATTTCGTGATTTTTTTTCTTTGCTTTTTTTTCATATATCAAAAGAGTGTGTCAATTTAAACATACAAAGGGTATCAATTTAACTTCACAAG
>JAGCJW010000031.1 GCA_017647785.1 Bacteroidales bacterium
TGTAAAATACAACATCATTCTTCCTACTACAATCAATCCCGCTATTGCATATCCTAATTTAGAAACTAAACCTCCAAGCTTATCTAATTGTTCATTCAAAGGAGTACGAACACTTGAATCAATTTGTGCAGCAGTAAAGACTTTACCATTCTCTGTATTATCTCCAACTGCAAACACCTTACAAATACCATGTCCTTCCATAACCTTTGTTCCTTTCATAACATGATTAGATGCAAAGGTTGCTTCTTTATCAAACTCTGCTTCAACAGTGGTTTTTTCACAAATAGGCTCTCCCGTAAGGCTCGACTCATCTATCTTTAAGGAAACACTCTCTAACAATTCTGCATCCGCAGGAACTTCATCGCCACTTGCCAATTTCACAACATCACCTACAACAACCTCTTTCTTTGGAATCTCTATAGTCTTTCCGTTTCTTATGACCTTTACTATCTCATCATCATTCACCTTATTCAAAACCTCAAATTGTCTATCGGCTCTTAACTCAAAGATAAAAGCTAATCCTGTAGCAAGGAATATAGCTACAAATATACCTACCGGCTCAAAAAAGACAGTAAATCCCTTTGCATCAGAGAAGAATTCATAAAACGAAATACCTATTGACAAAAAACCAGCAACCAATAATACTATAATCATTGGGTCTTTAAATTTCTCTAAAAACTTCTTCCACAATGGAGTTTTCTTTGCAGGTGTCAATATATTCTCACCATGCTTTGCTCTACTTTCAACGACCTCTTGGTCTGATAAACCTTGATAATTTGTTATCATTTTCTATATTTTTATTAATAAACTACTCTTTTTTCTCAAAAATAACAAACGCAATCGCTTTATTATTATTGTTGCACAAAGATATAAAAAAATAACGTATCTTTGCACAAAATTTAAACAATATGAATAAGGTATCGGAAAACCCTTTAAAAAACCGAACATCCACAAACAACGCTTTAATGTTTGTTGTCGCTTTGTTTGTTACTCTTTACTTAGTATCAAACATAATGGCTGTTAAAGTCGTTAGCTTTTTCGGTTTATTTTATTTTGACGCAGGAACAATAACATTCCCTTTCGCATATATGTTAGGCGATGTCATAACAGAGATATGGGGATATAAAACTGCAAAACGAATAATATGGACAACAGTTCTTTGTAACCTAATACTAATACTTTGCACACAAATAGGCGTTTGGCTACCCTCTCCAGACTATCTTCAAGAAACAGCTTTAGCATATAACTCTGTTTTCTCATACGTTCCACGCATAGTATTAGGCTCTTTAGCAGGCTTTCTTTTAGGAGAGCTTTCTAACGCTTGGCTGATGACAAAAATCAAAGAAATCACAAAAGGCAAAAGACTTTGGGTAAGAACAATAGGTAGTTCATCTATTGCACACATCTTAGACTCACTTGCCTTTGTTTTGATTGCTTTCGGTGGAGTGCTTAACACAAAAGACCTTATGATGATGCTTTTATTTCAATACATATCCAAGTTCTCCATAGAAATAATCTTTGGAACACCTATGGCATACGCTGCAATAAAATGGATAAGTAAAAGTCTGCAAAAATAAATCTTTGTTTTTTTGGAATTTTTCTTTGTTTTTTTCAGATTTTTCTTTGTTTTTTGAGATTGTTTCTTTGTTTTATTTTATCCTTTCAAAGAATCATTTTAACGAATTAAAGAATCATTAAAATGCGTTTAAAGATTCATTAAAATGTGTTTAAAGAATGATACTCTGCAAACACAAAAGAGACAAATTAAGTCAAAGAAAGGACAAAAATTAAAAAAAAGAGGACAAAAATTTAACAAAAAAGGGACAAAATCCGCCCCCAATAATAAATATAATAAAGATAGTAAAAATAGTTAGAGGAATTATTATTCTGTCATCACTTGCCAATATCCACCTTTTGCACCACCTATTCTTTGAATTTGATTATCTTGACGTAATTGTTTAATTATCTTTTTTACACCACTTTCCGACAATCCTGTAATTTCTTGTAGCTCTTTAATTGAAATTTTTGGATTTTGGCTCATTTCCGAAAGTATTTTCTGGTTACTTTTCTGGTTACTTTTCTGGTTACTTTTTTCTATTTCTTGTAATGCTTTCAATATGCATTGTAACATAAAAGTTATAAAAGGGGTACTATTTGCGGTTGCATCGCTTTGTGCAATAGCTTGGTAATATTGTTGTTGATGTTCTTTCACTATTGTTTCAACTGGTAGCCATGCGAAAATAGGTTGCCATTGCATTAGCAATAGTGTTTGCCACATTCGCCCCATTCGTCCGTTACCATCTGCAAATGGATGTATAAATTCAAATTCATAATGAAAAACACAACTACTTATTAAAGGGTGGGTTGTGGTTGTTTCAACCCATTGTAATAATTCTTTTATTAGTGTTGGTACTCTATCGGCTGGTGGTGCTAAGTGTAAGCATTTATCTTCTTTAAACACTCCTACTCCTCCTTTTCTATAAATACCACTTTCTGAAACTAATTCAAAGGTCATTAGTTTATGTGCTTTAAGTAGGTCTTTTTCGTTATATGGATTGAGTTCAAAGAGAAGGTTGTAAGCGTCTATTGCGTTTTTTACTTCTTTTATTTCATCTGGTGCACCGAATACTCGTTTTCCTTCTATAATATCTGTTACTTGTTCTATTGACAAAGAGTTATTTTCTATTGCCAATGATGATTGTATGGTTTTTATGCGATTTTGTTTTCTTAATTGTGGTGCAGGTTGTTCAAGCACTCTTACTGACAATCTACCTATGTATTCTCCTATCTTAATAGTAAGAGTGCTTATCTCATCATTTATGGTAAAGGGTGGTTGATATGCGTTACCCTTCTTATTTTTCATCTTTTTTTATCTTATTTCAAATTCACCTAATATATTGTGGTCTTGGAATCGTGCAAAGAATAGTATTTTGCTTGTTGTGGTTAGGTAGAGTGTTTTGAAAAATGGCATTTTCATTTGTTTTGTGTCAAAGGCTTTACTCCAACGATATGAACCATCTGAGAATACTTGCACAAAGTTTACTTGTGTTCTCATCTTGTCGCCATTGTAACATTTTACTGGTGTGAATGCATTGTTTTCATAGTTCTTGATATGGTCATTGAACATTATGTATATTCCATAACGATCTCTTGCCATTGCAAATGAATTGTAGGCTTCTTTTCCTTCAAAGTCTTTTTGACGTTTTGGTATGTAAGAGTTACCTATTATTGTTCCGTTTTTGTCTATATTGCTTAGGATTATATCTCTGTAATACATTGCGTCTTCACCTGTTGGTTCTTCTCCTTTTCTTTTTGGTGGTATGATGCTTGACTTGAATTCTTGTTCTCCTACCATAACAAGATTGCCTCCTATCATAGGAACTAAGGCTTTTATTACTGCTGTTTGGTCACTTGGTTTTGGTAGTCCTTCTTTTACCATTTCGTCTGTTTCGTATTCTTTGAACTCTCTAACTGATGAGTTCTTTAAATAACCTCTTCTTTGGTCGTATTGGAAAGAGAATGTTCCTTGTGCCAATCTTGGTTTTTCGCTATTACGGCCATAATAACCTGCCATTAGATAATCGCCTTCCATGTTAAATGCGCATTTAATGTCTGTAGGCCATGATTTTTCTATTTGTTGTTCGTATTGTCTGTGTTCGTATTGTGTTATCCATAGCAAGTGTGCTTTAGAGTCTGTCATCTTTATTTTCTTACCTGTTGGATATGAACGTACTACTAACAAGGCTTCTGTTCCTTCGTTATTTACTGTAACGTCATGAATTTGATATTCTGGGTTACTAATGTTTAAGGTGTGTTTTCTATCCCATAGTAATCCCATTCTTTCATTATAGACTTCTATTTGTGCTGCTTTTGCTCCTGAGGTGTCTTTTTCAAAGAAGCAGAAGGCTAATTTTGTTTTGTTTTCAGAGAAATTGAATAAGTATGGTTTTTCTCCTTCTTTTGCGAAGTAGCGGAAGGTTTTAAATTTTTGTGGTTTATCCATTAATCGCATATCTCTCAAATGGAAGAATTGTGTATATAGGTTTGCTGTTCCTGATTTTTCAGGTGTTGTTTTTTGTTTTTTACCACGAGTTTGTACTGGTTTGTCTTCTTTGTTTCTACTTAAGATAAAACCTACACAATCTCCATCTCTCCAAGTTTGTTCTATTTTGAATGTTGGATGTGGAAATTCTATTTTTACTACTTTATCTACATTTAGGTTATGGTCGCATCTTGCAACATAATAGTTAAGTTCAAATTCGCCTTCTCCTTTGTACTCTTGCAGACAATACCACATATAGAATCCGTCATTGTCTTGTGCTACTATTTCTGCTGCTTGGCAATCGTCTAATACGTCATAAAATCTTTCTCCCCATTTAATGTCTTTTTGTGCATTCAAATTCACTAATGCAAACAAACTAACTATGGCTAAAATCAGTTTTTTCATATATCTTTTTAAGCTTTTTATTGTTTCAGTCGGCAAATATACGTTTTTTTTTGTTTGTAATTAAACTTAATCGTTTATTTATTGTCAAATTTGAGCTTTTAGAAAAAAATATTAAATTATATAACAAATGAAAAAAATCACTTTCTTACTGCTTTTGCAGTTTTTTATTTTGGGAACTTTTGATTTGAATGCTCAAACTCCACCTCCTGGTATGAATAACGCTCCTACTGGTTTGTTTGGTCAGGTAATTGATGCTAACACTGAAGAAATATTGCAATATGTGAATGTTGCGCTTTTAAATCCAAAGGATTCTTCTATGGTTAATGGAGTGATTACTGATGAGAATGGTTTCTTTATGATGAGTGGTATAAAGAATAAAGGTAATTATATCCTTAAATTAAGTTTCATAGGTTATAAAGACTTTTATAAAAACATTAAATGGGATGGAAAACCCATTAAACTTGGAAAATTAGAAATGCAGACTGCAAGTGAAATTCTTGAAGGCGTAGAAATCGTTGCTGAACGCCAAATGATGGAATACAAGCTTGACAAAAGAGTTATCAACGTAGATAAAAATTTAGTTTCTGCTGGGGGTTCTGCTTCTGATGTATTGGAAAATGTTCCTTCTGTTTCGGTTGATGAAGATGGTGCAGTTAGTTTAAGAGGTAATTCTAACGTTAAGGTTTTGATTGACGGAAAACCATCTGAACTTTTAGGAAACGACCTTGCTTCTGTACTTGCTCAAATCCCTGCTTCTACTATTGCAAATATTGAAGTTATCACAAACCCTTCTGCAAAGTACGATCCTGAAGGAATGAGTGGTATTATCAATATCAAGTTAAAGGAAAAAGGTAACAAGGGATTGAGTGGAAATGTTAATCTTACAACAGGAAGTAGCGTTGAGCAGTTTTTCCCACGTTTAAACGGAAGTGCAGGAATTAGTTATTCAACCAAGAAATGGGGCTTTTCAGCTTCTGTTGATGGACGTTACAACGAAAGAGGTAGAAGAAGTGATAATATGAAGCTTCTTTTTGATGAGAACAAGGATTTAGACGCTTGGATGAGAAGTAAGCAAAGTGGAAATAGTCAAAACGGTGGTGGCGGTGCTAAAATCGGATTTGACTGGTATATAAACGACAAAACATCTTTAACTCTTTCATATAATGCAAGACTACACAACGATCCTGTTGATCACGCTGTAATTCATAACGAAAACCTATTAGACCAACATCTTGATAGCCTACTTTATTCATCAAGAAGTTTAGATCAAATAACAGATGGTAATAGTCATGGTCAGTTCAACACAGTTTCTTTAAACTTCCAAAAGACATTTGCAAATCCTGAACAAGAATTGATGATTGATGCTAACTGGAATTTTGGAGAGTTTTACAGAGAAAGCACTCAAACATTGGATTACTTAAACCCTACTATACCTAATGACACAAAGAAAGACGTTTCTTCATCTAACAACGACAGAGCAGTTGTTAATGTGAACTATTCTCACCCATTCTCTAAGAATTTGAAAATGGAAGTAGGTTACAACTTAAATTATTCTAATAGATACAATCTTTATGAATACTATTTAGGAGGAAGCCCTGTAAGAAACGATGATATGAGCTATGATTTCTATTCAACTGAATACATAAATGCTCTTTATGCTACATTTGGATATTCTTATGGTAAATGGAGCGGACAATTAGGATTGAGAGGAGAAATCGTTACTTCAAATGCAAGAAAAGAAATGTTAAACAAAGACAATGTTTCATTTGAAAAGAACTACACTTCTCCATTCCCAACTCTTCACCTTTCTTATCAAATAACAGAAATGCAGTCTGCACAACTTTCTTATTCAAGACGTATCAACCGTCCTAATATGTGGACAATGATGCCTAACGTTGATTTATCAAATCCTGAACACATACGATTTGGAAACCCAGACATCGACCCAGAATACACAGATGCTATTGAATTAGGTTATTCCATTATCTTCCCTAAAACAACAATCTTTACATCGGCTTATTATCGTCAAACTAACGATAGAATATCTTGGTTTAACTTCCTTTGGACAGAAGAAAATGCAAGACGTTATGGATTTGATTGGGTGTTAGATATAGCTGGTGATGAAGTTGATAAAGGTAAGCTTGCTATGACAAGTTTGAATATTGACAAGAGTGTGAATTATGGTTTAGAATTGATCATTGACCAACAAATAACAAAATGGTGGAAAGTCAATTTAAGTGCAAACTTATTTGGAAACTACACTGACGCAACTTTGATTAACGACGAAGAAATCACATCTTTCAACTGGGATGCTAAGTTAAACTCTACAATGACTCTTCCAAAGAGTTGGACAATACAAATTTCTGCTATGTACTTTGCTCCAAGCAAAACCATTCAAGGAGAACGTGGAAGTAGATTTTTCTCTGACATAGCTATAAGAAAGAACATCAATAAGCAAGCAACTCTATCTTTGAGATTTGCAGATATGTTCCGTACAGCAGGACACAACAGCACAACTATAACTGATGATTACATTTCATTCCGTCGTGGAAGACCTTATCGTCAATCGCTTACATTGAATTTCTCTTATAGATTTGGAGAAAACAAACAAATGAAGAAAATGCCAAAGAAACACTTGGATAACGGAGCAGGTGGAGAAGCTGGCGGAAGTGAAGATGGAGGCGAATAAACCAAAATTAAATTTTCCAGAATTTCCTCTCTCGATTAGGCAAACCTCTTCGGGAGAGGAAATTTTTGATATAATAAGAAAGCAATTTGTTGCTCTTACTCCTGAGGAATGGGTAAGGCAACATTGTATTCATTTTCTTATAAGCGTTTATCCAAAAGAATTAATTGCAGTGGAAGGTAGTTTAAAAGTAAATGGCATGAAAAAACGCTTTGATATTTTGGTTTACGACAAGCAATTAAAGCCTTTCCTTATTGTAGAATGTAAACGCACTGATGTAGAAATTTCTCAAAAGACAATAGACCAAGCCCTTGCTTACAATCATAGTTTGAATGCCGACAACATTCTTTTAACAAATGGCATCAATCATTATATCATAAAAAAAGAAGACAATCAATTTGTCTTCTCTGACAGTCTTCCAATCTTGAAATAAAAAAATTATTTCTTTGATTTATTAAAATGAATTTTTATTTCGTTTAGCTTTAATCTTTGTTTTAGTTTTCTTTGATTTACTAGCTGACACCTTAAAACGACCTATTTCGTGAGTATTATCTAAACTTTGAGGTGCAACTCCTATCATTACAGCCTCCGATGATGAACAAGAGGTAAACGTAATAGTAGCACCTACAAACAAAGTTGCAATTAAAGCAAAACTTATATTCCTTTTAATATTTTTCATCTTATTTATTATTTAGATATATCCAAAATACTCATTTCAGGGAAGAATGGAGAGGTTGCTAAATAGATTCCAAACAAAACTAAAATAACGCCCACCACTCTATTAATTACCAAAATAACCTTATCTGTAAGAAAGTTCTTTAACTCATTTGCAATAGCACATTTAGCAATATCCATAAGCAAAACTGTAATCAAGATAAAGCCTAAAAAAAGTATTTGTTTATTTGATTCATAGCTACTTGCAACACTCACAGGCAATAACCAATAAATCCAAACACCCGGATTTGCTACATTGAAAAGAAAACCTTTTGCAAAGAATTTAAAATGGAATTTAGTATTAATAGAATCAATACTTCTTTTTGATTCTTTTACTTGTTTTTTAAAGAAAGTATAAAGTCCAAAACCTATAATTACGCTCCCTCCTATCAAACCTATTATTAATTGAGCCTTATCCGAAGCAAATAAAGAAGATAGTCCAAACCAAGAAATAAAGACCATAATTATATCGGAACAAGATATACCAAAAGCAAGGTTCATTCCAGCCTTAAAACCATGTGTAACACTAGTTTGTAGTAGTGAGAAAAATGCAGGTCCTACCACAAAAGAAAGGGTAAAACCAAACAATATTCCTTGAGATATAACATCAAAAAAGCTCATATTTTTTAAAATTTAACGTTGCAAAGATACAAAAACTTATAAGAAATAAAGAAAATTGATTATCTTTGCAGTTTAAATAAAGATAATATTATAAAAAACTATGGATATAAAACTAAATACAATAGAAGAAGCAATCGCTGATTTCAAAGAAGGTAAATTTGTAATTGTTGTTGATGACGAAGACAGAGAGAATGAAGGCGATTTTATAGTTGCAGCAGAAAAAATAACACCAGAACAAGTTAATTTTATGTTGAAAGAAGGTAGAGGCGTTTTATGTGCCCCTATCACAATGCAACGTTGCAAAGAATTAAAATTAGACAGACAAGTTAATGACAATACATCTATTCTTGGAACTCCTTTCACTGTAACAGTTGATAAAATAGAAGGTTGTAGCACAGGAGTTTCTACTCACGACAGAGCAGAAACCATTAGAGCTTTAGCAGACCCTGCTTCTACTCCTGCAACTTTTGGACGTCCAGGACACATAAATCCTTTATATGCTCAAGATGAAGGAGTTTTAAAAAGAGCTGGTCACACAGAAGCATCTATTGACCTTGCACGTTTAGCAGGCTTACAACCAGCTGCAGCTTTGATTGAGATAATGAACGAAGATGGAACAATGGCAAGAATGCCTGAATTATTAGAAAAATCAAAGCAATTTGGCATAAAAATAGTTACTATAAAAGACTTAATAGCATATAGAGTTCAACACGAAACACTTATCAACAGAGAACAAGAAGTATCTTTACCAACACAATGGGGTGATTTCAAATTAATCGCTTACACAGAAAAAGGAAAAGACAATACTCACATGGTATTGAAAAAAGGAGAATGGGAAAAAGACGAACCTATCTTATGTAGAGTACACTCTTCTTGTGCAACAGGCGATATCTTTGGCTCTTGCAAATGTGATTGTGGAGCGCAACTTCACACTGCAATGGAGATGATAGAAAAAGAAGGAAAAGGTATGGTAGTCTATATGAGCCAAGAAGGAAGAGGTATTGGATTGGTAAACAAATTAAAAGCTTACCACTTACAAGAACAAGGAATGGACACTGTAGATGCTAACCTTGCATTAGGATTTAAAGCAGACGAAAGAGATTACGGCATAGGTGCTCAAATAATAAGAGATATGGGCGCATCAAAAATTCGTTTAATTTCAAACAATCCTAAGAAAAGAACAGGATTAGAAGGATATGGCATTCAAATTGTTGATACAGTGCCTATTATTATAGAACCTACAAAACACAACGAACGTTACTTAAAAACTAAAAGAGAAAGAATGGGACATAATTTGCCCATAGAATAGTGTTTTATTAAAAAAATAAAGTTATATTTGCAGTTGTTAAATCTCTAACACTAATATGGAAAAACTACAACTATTAATAGAAAACATAGAAAACAAGGTTTTAGTCTTAGTTGATAAGGTAGAAAAACTAGAAAAAGAAAACTCTCAACTAAAAGAAGATAACTACAAATTGTTAGAGGAAAATAAAGACTTAGCAAATAAATTAGAAAATTTAGAAACAAAAAAAATAACAAAGCAACGAGAAGAGACTGAAGAATTTAAAACGAAAATAGACGAATTGTTGCGTAAGGTAGACAAGAGTTTGGCATTACTAATTTCGACAGAAAATCATAACGACTAAACAATGGAAGAGGACGTAAGAATAGAAATAGATATTGCGGGGAGAAAATACAAGGTTAATATTAAGGACCATGATAAAGGTATTTTCGACAAGGCCTCTGAAATAGTCAATGAAACGCTAAAAAAATACGCAAGTATGTACTCTTATAAAGACAATCAAGACCTGCTTGCAATGGTGCTTTTACAATATATGACCTCTTATATAAAGATTCAACAAAACAACAATACAGAATCCAGAGATAAGAGAATTGAAAATAGATTAACCGAATTGGACAAATATCTTACAGAGATATTGAACAAATAGCATACCGCATCGATTCTTAAATTAAATCAGTACGTAAATTCAACAGAAAAAACATTAAACGAGAACGCTCATTTTGAATAAAACAGGCCTCAATCCGTAAGGATTCTCTTTGAGACGGTGGACGTTTGACGCAAAAGGCACTCAAATCTTATAAATTAGGAGTTTACACGCTCCATTTAAAAAGAAAAGATGCGGTTTTTATTTTCGCAAACATTTCTTTCCTCTCTATCAAAAGTTGCATATTTATAAAACAACTTAATCAATTTATTATGACAATCGTAGTATATATTATTATCGGTTTAGTTGGCATAGGAGTCGGCATTCTCCTTGCAAACACAATTCTAAAAAAGAATTTAGAGCAAAGAAGTATTGCGGTATTGAAAGAAGCTGAAGAAAAAGCTGAAATCATCAAAAAAGAAAAAATGCTTCAAGCAAAAGAAAAATTCCTACAACTAAAAGGCGAGCATGAAAAACAAGTACAAGAACGCAACAATAAAGTAATGCAAGCCGAAAACAAAATCAAACAAAAAGAACAAATCCTGAATCAAAAAGTAGAAGAACTACAAAAGAAAAGCAACGAATTTCTAACAGCAAAAGAAAACTTAAACAAACAAGTTGAAAAACTTCAATTAAGACAACAAGAAGTTGAAAAAGCCTACAAAGAAAGCGTAACAAAACTTGAACAAATTGCAGGACTTTCTGCAGAAGAAGCAAAAGCTCAATTAGTAGAAACTCTTACAGAAGAAGCAAGAGACGAAGCAATGAGCAAAATAATGGACATTGTTGAAGAAGCAAAACTAACAGCTAATCAACAAGCGAAGAAAATCGTTATAGAATCTATTCAACGTACTGCAACAGAAAACGCAATAGAAAACACAGTTTCTGTATTCAACCTTGAAAGCGAAGAAGTAAAAGGAAGAATCATAGGAAGAGAAGGAAGAAACATTCGTACACTTGAAAACCTAACAGGAGTAGAAGTAATAATAGATGACTCCCCAGACGCAATCCTTCTTTCATGCTTTGACCCTGTAAGAAGGGAAATAGCAAGACTATCACTTCACAAACTTGTAACAGACGGACGTATTCACCCAGCAAGAATTGAAGAAGTAGTAGCAAAAACTAAGAAACAAATAGAACAAGAAGTAATAGAAACAGGTAAACGTACTTGTATAGACCTTGGAATAATGAACCTACACCCTGAGTTAATTAGAATAGTAGGAAAAATGAAATATCGTTCTTCTTATGGTCAAAACCTATTACAACACTCTCGCGAAGTTGCAAATCTTTGTGCTACAATGGCAAGTGAATTAGGATTAAATCCAAAGATAGCAAAAAGAGCAGGATTACTTCACGATATAGGAAAAGTTCCAGACAACGAACCAGAACTTCCACACGCAATTCATGGTATGAAGCTTGCAGAAAAATACAAAGAAAAACCAGAAGTATGCAATGCTATCGGAGCACACCACGATGAAATAGAAATGGAAAGCCTTTACGCTCCAATCGTACAAGTTTGCGACGCTATTTCAGGAGCAAGACCAGGAGCAAGACGTGAAGTAGTAGAAGCTTACATCAATCGTTTGAACAAATTGGAAGAAATGGCTATGAGTTACAACGGAGTTGTTAAAACATACGCTATCCAAGCCGGAAGAGAATTAAGAGTTATAGTTTCAGCAGAAAAAGTATCAGACGCAGAAGCAAACCAAATCTCAATGGACTTATCAAAACGTATTCAAAGCGAAATGGTATTTCCTGGAATGATAAAAGTAACTGTAATACGCGAAACACGTTCAGTAAACTACGCAAAATAAAGAAAACAATAAACATAAAAAAACAAAAGCCGTATCAATCGATGCGGCTTTTTTATTTTTCACTTCCTAATATAAGGTCAAATATTCGTAATCATTTCCTATGATTTCAAGGTAGCGTTCAAACTCTTCTCGTTTTATAACCACCGTTCCTCTGCAATCATTTGGGTGGAAAGAAAGCGTCTCTGCAGATTTAAGTTTTTCATCAAGGAAAAGATAAACATGATGTTCCTGATCGTTAATCAATCCAAACGGAGAAACACTTCCCGGCTCTAAACCTAAATATTTCATCATTCTTTCAGGCGATGCAAATGAAAGTTTACCACAAGAAGGCAATCCTTGCGAAATAAGTCTTGCTTTAAGCCTTTGTTCCAAATCGTGAATATCCAATTCATAATCGCAATGAAAGCAAACCAAATAGTGTTTATTACCCTTGTGATTTCTAAAAAAGAGATTCTTGCAATGAATGCTACCATCGTCTTTCCACCAACGCTTTGCCTCCTCTATTGTCTTTCCCTCAGGGTGCATATAATGAGAAAACTCTATTTCATTCTCTTGTAAAAAATTCAAAACTTTATCAATTCTTTCATTCTCCATAAGTAATATTATTAAAGTGCAAAGATAAAAAAAATAGGGTAATATTTGTCAATTAAAATATTGTTTGTAATTTTGCGAACAACAAATAAGTAATTTTTTATGAACAATAGCGAAACAAATCTTAATCAAGAGCAGATTGCTCGCTTTGCTAAGGCTATGGGACACCCTACTCGCATTGCTATCTTGCAGTTTCTTGCAAAGCAAAGCACGTGTTATTTTGGCGATATTCACGAAGAGCTTCCTATTGCAAA
>JAGCJW010000032.1 GCA_017647785.1 Bacteroidales bacterium
AATGAACGTGTAATATCACTTAGGTTGTGTTCTGTGTCAGCATCTGCATTTGCAAAGATAACTGCATTTGCACTTGACCAAGTTAATCCGTTATCTGTAGAAATAACTACTGCAATTTTGTCGTCATCTTCAAATGTTGTTGCATTGCTGTTATAATCATGTGCAGCAATATCAAATGAGAATTGGTAAAGTTGAGTATTAGTGTCTCCTAAGTCTATGGTTGGAGTCATAATCCATTTATGTTTGTCACTTCCCCATAAGTTATAGTACATTTTATTTGTACCATTATATTCAATAGAAACACCATTTATTGCCCAAAGACCGTCTGTGTATTCAATATTTGTGTTTTCTGTTAATTCTCCATTTGCATAGAACCAACAATTTGAAGAGTTATATACTCCTGTTTCAAATCCTTCTGTCCAAGGTGCTGTTAAACTTGCACAAGGTGTGTTGAATGTTGTATTAACAAATAAAGATGATGCTGTTTCTGAACATACTGCTTTTACTCTTACGTTGTATGTTGAACCATATTGTAGGTCTGTTAATGTGTAAGGGTTTGTTATGTTGCTAACACTTGTCCAAGTTGATTCTGAATCTAATTTGTATTCTAATAAGTAGTTTACTCCTTGGTTTATTGTGTCAGTAAAGCTTATTATTGCTTGTACTTGATCTGCTTCTTCTGTTGCTATTGCTGTAAGGTCTGAAATTTCAAAACAAGAACGCACTGAAACAGATATGTTATCTACTGATGCAGGAGGGTTTGTTGCTGTCATATTATCATTATACCATAAGAATACTAATTGATAAACTGAATTAGCATAATCTTGTCCTAAGATAATAGATTCTCTTGTCCAATCGTCAGATTGTTGATATTTGCTTTGTCCTATTTTATAAGAAGAATATGTTGATGTTGGTAAGCTTGCTCCAAGTGGTAATAGATATACTTCCATATAATCAAAGGTGTATTCTCCTCTTCCTTTCCAATCAAAAGACAATTCCCAAGATAAATCATCTTCAAATGCTAAGAATGTACTAAGAGTTGATATAGCATTACCACTACCAGTATAAGCATTTGTTACTCCGTTGTCATTACTTACATAGAATGCTCCTCCGTTTGTTAAGTTGCCTGCTTCATCTATTGTGTTGTTTAGTATTGTTCCATAACACCATTTATTTAATGAACCAGCATATGCAGAGTTTGGTGCAGATACTGTCCATTCTGTTATTCCTAATACATCGTCAAAGTTTTCTGCGTATGGAATTGCGTTTACTATTGGTATGAATAGGTTTACAGGATAGCTCCAATATGCTCCATCGCAGTTTTGTTTTACTGCTATTGTGTAGTTTCCTCCATCAACGTTTGTTGCTAATGTATAAGGGAATGTTGAGCCTGCTGGAATTGTAACTTGTGTTGCTGTTTCTGGATCGAAAGAGTTAGAAGCAGGAGCGTATGCTACTATCCAACCGTTTTGTGCTCCTAATGTGTCAAATGTTACTACGATAGAAGAACCATCAGGTGTAGTTGCTGTTAATCCGTGTACATCTGGACAAGGAGGTGCTTGATTGATTCTAACGTTGTCAATAAAGAATTTAGGTGCATGGTGACGAACTGCAAAGGCTAAACGTGAAGTTGTTTCTACGTTTGAAAGGATTACTTCTTTTTCGCTCCAAGCAGAACCTTCAATAGTAACGCTTGTAAGATATGTTGCGTTTGCTGTGTCGGCTCTTGATGTCAAATCGTTTTCTGAAACATCTAATGCAAATATATCTACTGTGGCAGGTCTTTCCCAATTGTAGTATAAAGATGCTTCAAATTGTAATCTTTGTTCTCCGTCAAATTCAAATGCAGGTGTGAATATCCATTCGCTAACAACAGGTCTTGCATCACTGTATGAGTCTCCATTGTATGCTAATGCGTATCTATCTCCGTCATTTGATGCTTCATCGACTTCTTGTCTTGTTGTTGACCATTTGTAAGAAGATTCAGATGATAGGTTTATCCAACAAAGTGGTCCACTGATTCCTATTCCTGTTCCTGTAAATATTCCAGAGAATGTATTTGTGTAAGGCAATTGTTCTACTGCTCCACAGTTTGTAACAAAACTACCGCTTACATAGTCGGTCATATTACCATCACATAATGCAGCAACTTTGTATTCGTATTCTGTTCCTAATTCAAGTTCTGTTAATGTGTGTGATAATTCTGTTGTTGTAGCTATTAACCATTCTTGTGATGATACAGGCTTATATTCTATTTGATATGTTGTTTCAGTTGGGTTAGATGATGTGATGTTGATTATCATTTCAGAAGGGTTTTCTGTTCTTTGATAAACAACGCTTGCTGGTGCTATACAAGATAATGAGGTTATTGATAGGTTATCTATTGCTGCAGGAGGAGGGTTTCCATCTGAAGAGTCATTTCTCCACATAAATACTAATTTTTGCATAGTACCTAATCTACCTGCTGCATCTAATGTAATGTTTGTTGTATTCCAGTTTGTGCTACGGTTTAAATTACCAGTAATTGCATATCTGCTTGCTGGTTCATTTCCATGTGATAATTCATATTCAACAGGAACCATATACACTTTTAAATAGTCATAAGCAGTTCCTTCTCCATAGCATCTCCAATCAAATGAAATGCGGAATGCTACTGAACCATCTGTTGGGAAAGCTACAAGTGTTGTGAAATAGTTTCTTGATTCAACATTTGTAGTGTAAGCATTATTGATTCCTCCATCGTTACTGATGTAGATTGCTCCACCTTCTCCCTCAGGATTGTTTGTTGCTGTTCCGTGTACCCAAGCGTTTATTGTTCCATTTACAAATTGTGCTTCTGGCACATTTCCTATTTCATTATAATCTTGTGTGAAAGGAGCTACTGCAACAGTTCCTGCTTGTGGTAATGTCACTGCTATTGGTTGAGAGAATGCGCCTCCACAATTTTGTTTTGCTGATAAATAATATGTTGCTCCTGGTGTTAAACCTTGAATTAAATAAGGGAAATCTGCAACATCATTGATTGTAATAGTTTCTGCTGTTGCTGGGTTAAATGCTTCTAATGAATCTGCTGTTCCGTAAGCAACTACCCAACCACTTCCTTCATGATTTAATGTATTTAAGTTTACTTGAATTGCATCTACGTTAGATACGATTGCAGAGAATCCATAAACATCTGGACATTCTACTTCTTCTATTGTTACTTGTGGAATATAGAATGATGGATTTGGATTTTTATTAACAAATGCTATTCTTGCAGTATTTTCTAAGTTAGATAACAATACTTGGAATGTTTCTCCCGATGGTGTGTTTGCATCGCTTAATATTGTTGCTAAGTATGTGAAGTTAGTTGTATCGGCTTCTGAGGTAATGTCTCCGTTTGTAACATCTAAATAATAGATGTCAAACATTACTCTATCCGATGCATTGTCTTTATCTATTGAGAATGTTATTGCTTCTGCTCCTGTGAATTCCATAGCAGGGAAAATTAACCAGTCGCTATTTGACATTGTTTCAGAAGTAGAGAAAAATCCCATAAGAGAACTTCTTGTTGCAACTCCTCCCCAACGATAATGTGAACTTCCTCCATTTACATTTATCCAACAATGATGAGGAACTGTTCCTCCTATTGAGCCTTGAACAAAGTTTGTTGCAAAATCTTCACTCCAAGGGAATGATTCTACCGGTGCACAAGCTGTATTGAAACTTTCAATTGTAGGGAATGATTCTGAGTCTTCTCCACAGTTTGCAACAACTTGTACTTCGTAAACTGTTGAAGAAGTTAATCCTGTTATTTCAAATGTTGTGTCGCTTGTTGTTCCTACTGTAACAAATTCTCCTTGTGGTAATCTGTAAGAAACAGTAAAGGTTGTTCCTTCTCCGTTAGGGTTTGACCAAGAAGCTGTTGTTGAGGTTTGATCTGTATTAGAGAATACTAAATCTTGAACAGGCAAACAAACTGATGCGCCTTCTGGTAATCTTGTAAAGATTGCAGAAGGTACTAATGTTGTAGAATAAACTCCAGATGGATCTTCTGGAGTAACTGCTCTTGAATCACGTGAAGAGTATAATAAACGATAAGAATAATCACTTGATTCTGCACCCATACCCCACGAGAAAGCATAGAAAGATGTTCCCATACTTGCTTTTATTGCAACTACAAGATTGTTTGCTCCTGAATAAACGTATGGCACTTGAAATTCTATTCCTTTCCAACCAGTCCCTGACCAAGTTACAGGACCAGAATAAACTGTTGTAAAGTTTTCCGAAAGGATTAGTGAGTTAGTCGCAAAAGACGGTGAAGATACTTCAGCTAAAGATACTTCAATGTCAATTGTACGTTCTCCTGCTGTGTTTTCTGCAAGGTACCAACTAATACCTGAAAGGATACCTGGCGTAAGCTCTGATGACAGGTAAATACTTTGAGAGTAAGAGTAGTTAAATCCCGTATAAATCATCTGATAAGATTGATTTGTGTTAGGAAAAGCTACTGTATCTCTCAAAGATGTTTCTTGGGCTTTAAGCCCTATGGCAAAAAACATTGCCATAATCACTAAGAGAAATCTTTTCTTCATTTTTACTTAAAAATTTTAATTATTAAAGTTTGTTGATTTTTTCAAAAACAAAGATGCAAAGATACTACTTTTTTGAAAAAGAGAAGATAAGAATGTGATGTTATTTTAAAATTTGAGATATTTTCTCTGCTGCGTTTACCCCGTCAATAGCAGATGAAGTAATTCCTCCTGCATATCCTGCTCCCTCTCCACATGGGAAAAGCATAGAAATTTGAGGATGTTGCAAACTTTCTTTATCTCTTAGTATTCTAACAGGAGAAGATGTACGAGATTCTAAACCTATCATTGTAGCCGAACTGCTAATAAATCCTTTAATTCGTCTATCAAATACTTTAAATCCAGCCTTTAAATTCTCTGCCACAAAATTGGGTAAATAGTCATTCATATTGCAGGCATACAAACCGCTTGGATAAGATGTTGCACCAATATTATGAGAAGATTTATTCCTAATAAAATCACTTATTCTTTGAGCAGGTGCTACTTGGTTTTGTATGTACATTTTTTGCTCACACTCTTGTTGAAATTTCATTAAAGAGAGTGCTGGTTGCTTGCTATATTCCTTTACATCTTGTGGTGAAACGCTTACAACAATTCCACTATTTGCAAAGGCTGAACCTCTATTTGAGGCACTCATTCCGTTTACAACAAGAGTTTGTCTTTCGGTTGATGCTGGTATTATCATTCCTCCTGGACACATACAAAAAGAAAATACTCCTCTATTCTTTTCATTGTGTACTAATGAATAGGATGCCGGAGGTAATAAACTTGCTAACTCTTTATTGTGATATTGACTTGTGTTGATTAATTCTTGCGAATGCTCCACTCTGACACCCATTGCGAAAGGTTTTGCTTCAATAGCCCAACCTTTTTCTGCAAATAGGTAGTATATATCTCTTGCTGAATGCCCTGTTGCAAGTATTACAGCTTTTGCTTCTATACTTGTATTATCGGAAGTCTTTACCCCGTAGATAATATCATTCTTTACAATAAAGTCTACAACCTTTGTACTGAAATGATATTCGCCACCACATTTAAGAATAGTTCCCCTTATGTTTTTTATTATACGGGAAAGTTTATCTGTTCCTATGTGAGGATGAGATTCCACTAATATATTTTCATCTGCCCCGTGATAAACAAAGGTTTCTAATATATCATTGATATTTCCTTTCTTGGTAGAACGAGTAAACAACTTGCCATCAGAAAAAGTTCCTGCTCCTCCCTCTCCAAAGCACCAATTAGATTCCTCGTTTAATTCTTGATTACGAGCAATAATAGCAATATCTTTCTTTCTTTCGCTTACAGGTTTTCCTCTCTCTATAATGATTGGTTTAAATCCTTCTTCAATAAGTTTTAAAGCTGCAAACAATCCGCAAGGTCCTGCACCTACAACAATAACTCTTTCAGCATTAGAAACATCTTGATAGTTACGTTTGATAGGTGTTTTCTCTATTGGTTTATCGCTAATTAATACTTTCAAACAAAAGGTAGGACGTTTCCTTGCATCAATACTTTTACGTAATATTTTATAATGCAAATTTTGTGGTTTAATTCCACAAGATGATGCAATTTGTTTTCGTAAGGCTCCTTCAACAAAGAATTGTTCGCAAGGAATGGTTGTATCTATTATTCTTTCCAACTGATTCTATTCAAATGTAAGGTTTATATAAAACACTTGAGTTCTGATTTTATCCAAGACATCTGAATACATAGTATGATGTTCTGGCAAAAGAATATTGGTAAGCCCATAAGAGGTTTTTAGTTCAACTCCAAATTTGAAATAAGGAAGATAAAAGTCTACGCCAGCTCCCAATGTATAGAATATTTCTGAATTATCTATCTTCAACATTACATCATCAGGATTAGCTTTCTTACGTTTTATCGAACCTAAATCATAGGCATATTTTCCTCCTGCTATAAGATATGGTCGCATATCACGCCAACGCTTTGAACGTATTTTAAATTCCAAAGGCATTTCCACATAAATAGCTTCTAAAGACGTGCTTTTTATCATAAATTCTCCGTCTTTATTATACTCATAAAAATTTAACCTTCTATCACCAAAGGTTACACCAGGAGTAAATCTCAAATTAAGGAAACTCAATAAACGGAGATCTGTTATAAACATTAGTTGAAATCCACTATTTCTGTCTGAATTAAATCCCATAATGGTATCTTGATAAGGGCGAAACTCCTTTTCAATCATATTAGAGTAAAATTGATTGTAACCAAAAGAGATTCCAAAGTGTGCTATCTTGCTATCATAATGTGGCATATTAGGTGGAGCAGATTGAGAAAAAGCAACACCAATAGAAGACAAAATAAGAAGTACTACTAGACACAGTATTTTTTTCATATATCTTTTCTTAATAATTCACCTAATAGAGTAGCTTTATCAATAGGTACTACTCCTACACTTTCACAAACAAGTCCTCCTGCAAAATTACTTATAGTTGCAATCGTACGAGAATCTAAACGTAGTGCTAAACAAAGACTTGCAAGGCTGATTACTGTATCCCCTGCTCCTGACACATCAGCTATCTTTCTTAAGCAAGCAGGCAACATTGTAACTTCTGCTTCTTTTTGAGAAAAATCCATCATAAACACTCCCCTTTCACTAAGTGTAATAAATACTTTGTCTATCTTTTGTTTATGATGTAAAAGCAAAGCCGCCTCAACAAGAGTTTCCTTATCTGCACTATCAAAATCTATCTTTAATCCTTCTTTAAGTTCTTTTAAATTAGGTTTAAATAAATCAACATTCTTATAAGCATTAAAGTTTCTCTTCTTTGGATCAACCGTCGTAGGAATATTATTTTTCTTTGCTAAAGCTATGACTTTTTCAATTACGACTTCTGTTATAACACCTTTGTCATAATCCTGAAAAATTATTGCACTAATCTTCTCACTATTGATTATGCTTTCTATTTTATCAATAAAAACTTTCTCCTCCAAACTTGAGATATTAGCATCTGTTTCTTCATCTATTCTCAACATTTGAACTTTATTCCCAAGTATTCTAGTTTTAACCGTTGTAGGTCTGTTTAGTGAAGTAACGATGCCTCTTACATCCATATTTTGCTCTCTCATAAGCTTACAAAGCTCTCTTCCTGGCAGATCATCTCCAACAATAGAACAAAGTATAGGATTAGCTCCCATGGCTGCTATATTTAAGGCAACATTTGCTGCTCCCCCCAAACGATTTTCTTTCTTACTTACTGCACATACAGGAACTGGTGCTTCTGGTGAAATTCTGTTTACTTTGCCCCACCAATAAGCATCTATCATTACATCCCCTATGATGAGAACATTTAATGAATTAAATTTATCAAAAATCTTTACAAAGTCTACCATCATCTTATGCAGAAATTTCTCCTCTTAAATTAGCTTTTAACATTTGCTTAATTACCTCATCATCTTGATAATTGCCCAAGACGAACATCATCTTTGCAAGAGCTGCTTCAGTGGTTATATCTCCTCCAGAAATAACTCCCATTTCCAACAATGCTGTTGATGCTTCATAATGTCCCATTACTACTGAACCTGCCTTGCATTGGGTAACATTCAACACATATATTCCTTTTTCTATAGCGGCTTTTATGGTATCTATAAACCATTTACTTGTAGGAGCATTACCACTACCATATGTTTCAAGTACAACTCCCTTAAGCGACGGAATTGATAAAAAAGCCTCTAAATGTTCTTTTTGTAAAGAAGGGTGTACCTTTATAATAGCAACATCTTCACATATTTTATCATAGACCTTCAAAGGTTTACCATCACTTTTATGTATCAAATGCTCTTTGTAACTGATGTTAATACCAACCTTTGCCAAAGAAGGATAATTTCCAGAATAGAAAGCTTCAAAATGTTCCGCATTTATCTTTGTAGTTCTATTACCTCTAAACAATTTGTTATCAAAGAAAATACAAACCTCCGGTATATTCACATCTTCATTAGCTGCTATCTCCACAGCAGAAATAATATTCTCTCTACCATCAGTTCTAATCATTCCCAAAGGCAATTGACTTCCTGTAATGACTATAGGTTTAGATAAATTCTCTATAAGAAAACTCAATGCAGAAGCAGTATAACTCATTGTATCCGTTCCATGCAAGACGACAAAACCATCATACTCCTCATATTTTACCTTTATCAAGTCTGCCAATCTTATCCATACATCAGAACGCATATCTGAAGAATCAATGATAGGATTGAATTGAATTGTATCAATCTCACAATCCAACTCTTTCAACGCAGGTAAAGCTTCGTAAATTTTCTCCATATCAAAAGGATACAAAGCCCCTGTTTCTTTATCTTTTACCATACCGATAGTACCACCGGTGTAAATGACCAAAATTTTCTTCATATAACAATATTATCCAATTGGCAAAGATACAAAAAAACAATAACACAAATACCTCCGAGATAAAAAACTTTTAATCTTGCATTCAGCCTAATAAAACCTACACTCTTTATCTTTCAATAGCACAATCTTCGCAAGCATATAGCAAATTACGTTTTGAGTTATGATCAAAAGAAAATTAATATAATAAAAGGAAAATATTGTGTGTTCAAATATTTTTTTATAACTTTGCTTATTATTTTAGCTAAAAATGAAATTTTTGAAAAACATCTTTAAATTGAGTACTATGCTTATGGCTTTGTTATTGAGCATTGGAGAATTGTGCCAAGCTCAAACAAAGAATACTCCTATAGCAGAGTTTGATATGGTTTCATACGATTTTGGAGAAATTTTACAAGGCAAAGAAACTGAGGTGATATTTACAGTAACCAACAAAGGAGATATTCCTTTGATAATAGAAGATATTAATGTTTCTTGTGGTTGCATGTTAATAGATTGGGCAAAAGATCCTATTTTGCCAGGACAATCTTCTAAAATCATTGTAAAATATAACACAAATATTGTTGGCTCTATAAAGAGAAGTATTGTTGTAAACACAAATGACAGACGTAATGACAGAATTCTCTTAATGCTGACTGGAGATGTAGTAAGTTCTTATGAAGATTAATAATTTAAAAAAACAATAACACTATGAAAAGATTTCTTTTATCAGCGATTTTCATATTCGCTTTAATGTTCGGAGTTAATGCACAACAAGCACAAACTCAAAATCCAACAAATGTTGAATCACAAGCAGAAATCACTTTTGAAAAATTAGAACACGATTACGGCGAAGTTAAACAAAACGGAAATGGTGTTTGTGAATTTAAATACACAAATACTGGTAGTGTTCCTTTGGTATTGTCAAAAGTTCGTTCATCTTGTGGTTGTACTGTTCCAAAATGGAGCAAAGAGCCTTTAATGCCAGGACAATCTGCTTCAATCACAGTAAAATACAACACAAGTAGTGTAGGACCAATCAACAAATCAATCACAGTTGAATCAAACGCTAAGACTTCAAGAGTTAGACTTTTAATAAAAGGAAAAGTAGTTAAATAAACAATAATATAAATTATGTTAGAAATATCAAAAAAAGGACAAATCCTTCCTGCATCTGCTATTAGAAAATTAGTACCTTATGCAGATGCTGCAAAAGAAAGAGGAATAAAAATACATCACTTAAACATAGGACAACCAGATATTGAAACTGCACCTGGAGCATTAGATGCTTTGAAAAATGCACCAAGAGATATCGTTGCTTATACTCACTCTGCAGGTAATATGTCTTATAGAAAAAGACTGTGTGAATACTATGCTAAACACAATATAAACATTACTCCAGACGAAATAATAATAACAGCAGGAGGAAGTGAAGCATTACAATTTGCTTTCACAATCACTTGCAATCCTGGTGACGAAGTGTTAATTCCAGAACCTTATTACACAAACTATAATTCATTTGCAATTCTTTCTGATGCAGTGATTAAAACCGTTCCTTCAACAATAAAAGAAGGCTTTGCTTTACCATCAATAGAAGAATTCGAAAAAGTAATTACTCCAAAGACAAAAGCAATCATGATTTGTAATCCAAATAACCCAACAGGATATTTGTATTCAAAAGAAGAATTGTTATTACTTGGAGAAATAGCAAAGAAACATAACCTTTATTTATTTGCAGACGAAGTTTATAGAGAATTTTGCTATGACGGAAGAGAACACTTCTCTGTAATGGAAATGGAAGATTTGTCTCAACACGTTATATTATTAGACTCTGTAAGTAAGAGATATTCAGCTTGTGGAGCAAGAATAGGTGTTATTATATCTAAAAACAAACAAATAATGAACGCTGCTTTACGTATGGCACAAGCAAGACTATGTGCTCCATACTTTGGACAAATCTTTGGAGAGGCAGCAGTTGATACTCCACAAGAATATTTTGAAAAAGTAGCAGCAGAATACGATTTAAGAAGAAGAACATTAGTTGAAGCTATCAATAAAATAGACGGATGTTTCTGTCCAATGCCAACAGGAGCATTCTATACAATTTTAGAAATGCCAATAGATGATAGTGATAAATTCTGTCAATGGTTATTAGAAGAATTCAACTATAACGGAGAAACAGTAATGCTTGCACCTGCAACAGGATTCTATTCAGATCCTGAAAAAGGACGTAAACAAGCAAGAATAACTTACTGCTTAAAGATAGAAGATCTTAAAGCAGCAGTTAAATGTTTAGAAGAAGCATTAAAAGTATATCCAGGAAGAACAAACAAATAACAAATAGATTATAAATAGAATAATCACTTAAAAAAGGGGTATTAGAAAATTCTAACACCCCTTTTTTTATTATTTCGTTGATTTGTTGTATCTTTGTACTCTAAATTAATTATCACAATGAGCAATATAGTAGCAATAGTAGGACGTCCAAACGTTGGAAAATCAACTTTGTTTAATCGTTTAACAGAATCAAGAGATGCAATCATACATTCCGAAGCAGGAGTAACAAGAGACCGTCATTATGGTAAATCTAGTTGGAATGGAAAGGAATTCTCTGTAATTGACACGGGTGGATATGTAATTGGTAGTGAAGACGTTTTTGAAGGAGAAATAAGAAAACAAGTTGTTTTAGCCATAGAAGAAGCAGACGCTATTATATTTATGGTAGACGTCAAAGAAGGAATCACTCCTGACGATGAAGAAGTAGCAGAACTTTTAAGACGTTGCGACAAAAAAGTATTGCTTGTTGCAAATAAGGTAGATAATTCTTTAAGAGCTAACGACCACTATGAATTCTATTCATTTGGCTTAGGAGAAGTTTATACTATCTCTGCAATCAACGGTTCTGGAACAGGAGAAATGTTAGACGAATTAGTAAAAGACTTCGTAGTAGAAGAAAACTTTATAGATGAAAACGCAGGTATTCCAAAACTATGCGTAGTTGGCCGTCCAAATGTTGGAAAAAGCTCTTTAATCAATACCCTAATCGGCCAAGAAAGAAATATTGTTCACAATTCAGCAGGAACAACTCGTGATTCATTAGACACAAGGTACAATTTATTCGGATTTGACTTTGTAATCATAGACACAGCAGGAGTTAGAAAGAAAAATAAAGAGATGGACGATGTAGAGTTTTACTCAGTTATGCGTTCCATTCGCTCAATAGAAAGTTCAGACGTTTGTGTCTTAATGATAGATGCCTCACAAGGATTAGAAAGTCAAGACATAAATCTATTCTCTCTTATCAATAGAAATAACAAAGGAGTCGTTATCGTAGTAAATAAATGGGACTTAATAGACAAAGACCATAAGACAACCCTTGAATTTGAGCAAAAGATAAGAGCAAAAATAGCACCATTTGATGATGTTCCTATTGTATTTACATCAGTTATCAATAAACAAAGAATATACAAAGTATTAGAAACTGCAAGAAAGGTTTACGAATCACGAAGCAGACAAATACCAACATCAGAACTTAACGAAAGACTACTTCCTATTGTAAAAGAACAAAATCCACCTCCAGCATACAAAGGAAAGTATGTTAAGATTAAATACATCATGCAGTTAAAAACAAACTATCCACAATTTGTTTTCTATTGCAATCTACCTCAATACATAAAAGACCCTTACAAACGATTTGTTGAAAACAGACTAAGAGAAATGTATGATTTCAACGGCGTACCTATTACAATATTCTTCCGTCAGAAATAAAAAAAATATCTAAACGATGGAAGTGCGTATTGACAAGTGGCTATGGGCAGTAAGACTCTATAAAACAAGAGCCTTAGCCACAGATGCTTGTCGATTAGGCAAAGTAACTTGCGAAGGAAGCATAGTAAAACCCTCAAAAATCATTAAAGAGGGCGATATATATGTAGTAAACATAGAGCAATTACATAAAAAGGTAAAAGTAAAACAACTACTTAACAACAGAGTAGGAGCAAAACTAGTAGAAAATTACCTTGAAGACCTAACAGATCCATTAGAAATAGAAAGAATTCAAATGGCAAGAGAATTCGCCTTTGAAAAACGCGACAGAGGAATAGGACGTCCAAGCAAAAAAGACCGCAGACTAATAGAAGCTTTTAAAGAGTAATCTTTGGAAACTTGTTTTGGAGTTTGTTATATAGGAAATAGACTAACCAACCCAACAAAACGCCTAACAAAGCACCGCAGATTACATCACCAGGGTAATGAACTCCGCAATAAATTCTTGAATACCCTGTAAGTATTGCCCAAATAAACAGCAATAAAACGACTGTTCTCTTTCTTGAAATCAAGGAAAAAGCTGTTGCTATGCAGAAAGCGTTGGTGGCATGCGAAGAAACAAATCCATACAATCCACCTTTGCTATTATAAACCAATTGAAAATCTTTAAATTTCACAAGAAAGACATCTGACAATGCGTGAGAAGGTCTTGGCCTTTCAAAGACTTCTTTAAATCCCATAACGGAAACTCTATCGCCAAGTAGGAAACAAAGTCCTATAAGCAAAAGCGCTACCCACCAAGTCTTTTTAAAATTCTTATAAGTAAAAGCAAGGAGAATACCAAACACCACTACACCAAAGAATAGGTGCGAAGAAATAACGGCAAAGAACCAATCAAAAAATTCGTTCCTTGCCGCATTTATTGTATAAAATAAAGATGTGTCTAATTTATTAAGAGTTTCTATCATTTATTTAACACTCTCCAAAGTGTATCCTTTAATTGTTGAATGTTTTCGCCTGTTACAGAAGAGATGAATAAAGTTTCTATATTTTCAGGCAATAAAGCCTTCATTTCATTCTTCATTTGCTCATCAAGCATATCGCATTTTGTAATAGCCAATACTCTATCCTTATCCAATAATTCAGGATTATATCTTTCAAGTTCTGAAAGCAATATATTGTATTCTTTCTTTATGTCATCGCAGTCGCAAGGTATCATAAATAAAAGAGCAGCATTTCTTTCTATATGACGCAAAAATCTATGTCCTAAGCCTTTTCCTTCCGATGCTCCTTCAATTATACCCGGTATATCTGCCATTACAAAACTCTTATCTTCACGATAGGCTACCATTCCAAGATTTGGCACTAAGGTTGTGAAAGGATAGTCTGCTATTTCAGGTTTTGCAGCAGACACAACACTTAACAAAGTACTCTTTCCAGCGTTTGGAAATCCTACTAAACCAACATCGGCAAGTATCTTTAACTCTATGATTTTCCAAACTTCAAGTCCATCTTCTCCCGGTTGAGCATAACGAGGTGTTCTATTGGTTGGAGATTTAAAATGGTCGTTTCCCAAACCTCCTCTACCACCTTTGGCAATTATAACTTGTTGTCCATCTTCTACTATTTCGCAATCAATTTCCTTTGTTTCGAAATCTTTGCATACAGTTCCCAATGGCACATCTACAATAACGTCTTTACCATTTTTTCCGTGAAGACGATTTTCTCCTCCGTTGCCTCCTGCTTCTGCAATCAGGTGTTTGGTGTATTTAAGGTGTAAAAGAGTCCAATATTGCTTGTTTCCTCTTAGTATAATATGACCACCTCTTCCACCATCTCCGCCATCGGGTCCACCCTTTGCATCACCCTTTGTTCTTAAAAGGTGAGCAGAACCAGCTCCTCCCTTTCCTGAACGACAACATACCTTAACGTAATCAACAAAATTTGAAGCCACTTTATTAAGATTTTAATGCTTTATCTACAGTGTCGCAAACAGTTTCAAAAACAACTTCTACATCTTGGTCACCGTTTACACTATAATACTTATTCTTATTTGTGTAATATTCTCTTACTTTATTAGCACAATTTTCGTAGATTTCCAATCTGTGAATGATTGTATCAGTATCTCTATCGTAAACTCTCTTATCGTCAGTCTTGCTTCTGATGTTTAATCTCTTTACACATTGAATTGGATTTGACTTAATTTCCACTACGCAAGTAACAGAAGAATGAATTCTATCCAAGATTCCGTCTAATATATATGCTTGAACGTATGTTGAAGGGAAACCTTTGAACACAAATCCTTTTGCATTAGGATTTTCTTTAATCTTTTTCTCAATTAAACGAATCGCAACCTCATCTGGAACATTCTCTCCTTGTTCTATGTAAGGCAAGCAGATTTTTCCTAATTCAGTATTTAGCTTTATTTCTTCTCTTATCATTGCTCCTGTTGAGACATAAACCAATGAATATTTAGCAGCAATACGTTTTGCTTGTGTTCCACGGCCTGAGCCAGGCATTCCATAAAGTACTATATTTCTATAAGCCGTTTCAAGCGTTTCTTCTATCTTGTTTGTAAGACGAGAGAAAACCTCTTCCATTGTTCCAACTCCGTTTATCGGATAATAGATTCCTTTTTCTTTATAGAAATCTGCAACAGGTTGAGTCTTTTCATCATATTCTCTAAAACGATTCTTTATTACCTCTTCATTATCATCTGCTCTACCCTCTATTGCAGCACGTTTAAGCATTCTTTCTATTAGTTCTTCTCTTGGAACTTCTAAACTCAACATACAAAGAAGTCTGCGATTCATTCTATGAAGCAATCCTTCTAAAATATATGCTTGAACAACTGTACGAGGAAATCCATCAAACAAAATTCCACCGTGGTCTTCTTTTTCAATGATTTTTTCAATGATTTGTACTATCAATTCATCGCTAACCAAGCCACCTCTATTGATAATATCTTTTGCTTGTAAGCCTAATTCACTTCCAGCAGCTATTTCTTTTCTTAAAATATCACCTGTTGAAATATAAGTCAAATCATATTTCTTTACTAACTCTTTAGATTGAGTTCCTTTTCCTGCTCCAGGTGCTCCGAACAACGCAATATTTAGCATAATATTTATTTTTTTCTTTGATAAACACATGAAAGATTCCTTCCTTTATTGTTCAAGTCCAATCCGTAACCAACAATAAAGTCGTGCTCGATATTCTTTCCTATGTATTTGATATTATAATTTCCTTTAAAGTTTTCAGGTTTAAAAAACAAAGTACAAATTTCAACACTTGTCACTTCTTTCTCCCTTAATAGTTCCAACAACTTTTGCATTGTTAATCCCGAATCAACAATATCTTCTATCAACACCACATTCTTTCCCTTCAAATCATCGGGCAAACCAATCACTTTTACATTGTTTGTACTTTGCATTCCATCATAAGATGAAACCTTTATAAAATAAGTACAGCAAGGAGTGTCATATTCTCTCAACAAATCAGAAGCAAAAACAAATGCACCATTCAAAACAACCAAAAAAATCACTTCCTTATCTTCATAATCCCTCTTGATTTTTTCGGCAGTTTTAGAAACAATTTCTTTTATTTCTCTTGCATCTATGATTTTCTCAAAAACAATGCCTTCTATTTCTACCTCACTCTTTACCATATTTTGCAAAGGTATAAAATTTTCTTAACAAAACGGCGCTCATTCCTCCCATTCGATTAGAAATTCGCTATTTTCAAATTCTTTTTCCTTTTTTAGCTCTTGTTTTTCATCTTCCCACTCTATCAAAAACTCTCCCTTTTCTTGTTTTTCCCAATTTTGCTTATCCTTTTTCGCTTCTTGAAGATTTAGTTTAAAGTCTTTGTCTATTGAATTAACAATATCCTTTTTGTCTTTATTCACTTTTTCTTTCACCTTCTTCATATCGCTTTGCAAATTGAAGCTAAACTCAGGTTTATCCAACAAGCCCATCACTTTTACAAACAATTTCATTCTCACATCAGAGCCTTCACTTTGTTCATTCTCCTGATATTTTGCCCTTCTCTTCTTACTGCTCAATTCAGATAAATTTATAGCAAATTGATAGTCTATTTTATTATCTAAACTATGCTTGCCAAAACACTCAAAATCCACCAAAGAAGAACGAATCATTATTGGCTCAAAATTAATGCAAGAGTTATTCATTTGAAGCGAAGATTTGATATTCTCAAATTTCACATCATTCAAGGCTTGCTCCTCTACAAAAAGAGATAACTTTTTCATAAGTTCAAAATCCCTTAATCTACCTTTTGATATGGAATAGTCAAGATAAAACGACGAAGGTTGAGACAAGAAATTAAAGTCCTTATCAAAATGCAAATTCAAAACAGCATCTGCAGACAACTTACCTTCTAAATTTTTATCGGTAATAACCTTTTGAGAAAAATTATCAAAAGAAGCAAACGCCTTTTTAATATCCACATTCTTTAAACGACATTTACCATTCAATATATTCACTTTCTCATCAAAGATAAACTTGCAATCATTAGTACTTACCTCCCCTTCACATAACTTAAACCTCAAATCTTTTGTAGAAACAACATTATTAGCATAGTTTACACTACCCTTTATCTCCTTGAGAACAATCCCTTCAAAAGCATAAAAATCCAAATTTGCATTAAGGCTAATTCCTTTGCTATTAACAACCCCTTTAGCTTTCAATGCAGATGTATTAAACAAAGCATTCAAAGTATCAATCTTTATTTGATTGTTGTCAAAAGAAAGTTTGCAATATGTTTTATCAAGTTCTACTGCTGACAATCTCAAATCCTTAAAAGCAAACCTTTCTAACTCTGCATTACCTTGAGCTTTAAGATTTTTCAATCCCTTACCCTTTACTTGCACATCTGCCTTTAAAACACCTTTAAACACTATTAAACTATCCTGTTGCAAGAAAGGCTTAATGTTTTCTACATTCAAATTTGTTTTAACATTAGCATCAATATCAAAATTAGAAAAATCCTTTAACATCAATCGGCCCTCAAAAAAGCCCTTATTAAGATTAAAAGAGAATTTATCAAGGCTCAAAACCGAGCTTTTAGAATTACGTTCAAGCCCATTTGAATACTTACCCCTTAAATTTATATTCTCACAAATAACATTTAGTTTCTTATTCTTCAAGCTTGCATTAGAAACATCGAATTCAGCATTAATTTCAGGCAATACCTCTTTTGACACATCGCCTTTTGCAATCATTCTTACATTTACTAAACCCTCTGTTTTAAAATCCTTAAACAAATTTTGATTTTCATTTTCTAATAATGACAAGAGTTGTTTCAAATCAATATTATTACCAATAAGAGCAACATCTATCTGATTTTTATCTCCATAGAAATAAGAGCCATTCAAATCAAATTGCATTTTAGATAGTGCTAAATCAGCTTTTGTCAGGGTGAGTAATTGCTTTTGAGTATTGTTTTCTGCCTCTATGTCGAGATTAAGTCTTTGCGAATAAGTCAATTTCAACTTATCAAACACCAATGTCTCTATTGACAAGTCTGCTTCTAAATCTAATTTTTGAAAATCATCACTAAAATTCCCACTTGCTTCAACCCCAGCTATCTTTGTCTGCAAAAACAAACGCGAAATATCATTTCTAAAACACACATTCACATTTCTAAACTCCACAGAGTTTAAAGCAAAAGAAAATTCAGCCTTACTATCTGTCTGTGTCTGCTTCCAGAAAATATAATTACAATTTCCGTCCTTATCTATCTTTAGATTAATCTGTCCATTCTCCACAAGGATTTTCTTAACATTGTATCTGCCACAAAGAATGTCCCACAAATTAAATTTAACAGCCAAATTCTCCACAGCCACAAAACGTTCCTTTCCCAAAGTATCCAACACATCTTTTATCACAACATCAGAAAACTCAAGCGAAACCATAGGGAAAGACGACAAAACAGCAAGGTCAATTTCTTTAACATTAACCTCTGTTTGCAAATGTTTATTTAGTTCATTTACAACTATGCTTTCTATCTTCTCCTTATTAGTCCAAACTAATATTGTGGCTAACAAAAAGCACAAAACGAGCAAAAGTGCTATTACTAATAATACCCTTTTAACTCGTTTTGAGAATTTAAAATGAGCAATACCCATTCTACAACATCTTTAAGAAGTTTATTTCTTTTTCTGTTAAAAATCTACATCTACCTCTTGGCAAATCTTTTTTTGTTAATCCTGCAAAACTAACTCTATCCAACTTAACAACATAATAACCCATAGCTTCAAACATTCTTCTAACTATTCTGTTTTTTCCACTATGAAGCTCCACTCCTACAATTCTCTTATCATTGAAATATTCTACAAATTGAATATCATCAAATCTTGAAAAACCATCTTCCAACTCAATTCCGTCAAGTAAAGACTGCATATCATTTTTTGCAAGAGGCTTATCCAATTCAACATGATAGATTTTTCTTGCGCCAAATGAAGGGTGAGTAAGTTTCTTTGTCATATCACCATCATTGGTAAATAATAATAAACCTGTAGTGTTTCTATCTAATCTACCAACTGGATAAATTCTTTCCTTACAAGCCTTTTCCACAAGACTCATAACAGTTTTTCTTTCATGTGGATCGTCAAGAGTTGTGATGAAATCTTTTGGTTTGTTCAACAAAAGATACACTTTCTTTTCGTGAGATAATCTTTCTCCATCATAACATACCACATCATCAATAGTAACCTTTGTTCCCATTTGAGTAACTACCTTTCCATTAACAGTTACTGCACCAGAAGCAATCAATACATCAGCTTCTCTTCTTGAACAAACGCCAGAATTTGCTATAAATCTATTTAAACGAATTTCCTTATCAGAAGATTTCTTTGGAGCAGAAAATGATTTTGTTTCTCTCTTTTCAAACCCTCTATCCCCTCTTTTTTCAAATGTTCTCTCTCTCTTTTCAAACCCTCTTTCTCTTCTCTCAAAACTTCTCTCTCCTCTTGGCTCAAATTTCTTTTCTCTTCTTTCAAACCCCCTTTCTTTAAAAGGAGTTCTTTCTGGTTTCTCTTCAGATGAAAAACGCTTTCTTCCAAACTCTTTTCTTGCAGGCTTTTCATCTCTATCAAATCTTTTAGAGAAAGGTTTTCTATCTTCTCTTTCCTCTCTTTGTTCTCTGAAAGAGCCTCTTTTTTGAGGTCTCTTCCAATCTCTATTTTCGTTTCTTCTTTCCATTTTAAAAACTTTCTACCGATATTCACATCGGGATAATAATGCAAACTGCAAAGATACAACAAAGAAATGAAAAACAAGCTAACAATTAGAATTTTTGATATATTTCTCTAATTAGTCACAGGATTATTCTTTGAATTCTATTTGCTTAAATCAAAAGCCTATCATATTTTTCTTTGTTTTCATCTCATTTTTTCTTTGTGAAAATCTATTTTCTCTTTGTGAAAATGAATTATCTCTTGAAGAAAATGGATTGTCTCTTTGAAAAAGCACATGAATTCTTTGAAAAAAAGAGGGCGACTCTTTAAAAGAATCGCCCTCTTGTGTGTATTTGATTGTTGAAAGATTATTCAACTATCAATTTTTGTGTACTGATTACATTGTCAGTTACTATTCTGATGTAGTAAACTCCACTTGCCATGTCACTAACGTTGATTGTGTAACGGCTTGTGCCTGCATTGATAGCGTCTTGACTTAGGATTCTTCCTTGTAAGTCAGAAATAACTACCTTAGCGTCTTGGTTCAATCCGTTGATTTCTAGTGTAGCTTGTGTGTTTGCTG
>JAGCJW010000033.1 GCA_017647785.1 Bacteroidales bacterium
AAAATTAAACGGCGTTTAATTTCAACCAAACGCCGTTTAATTTTGCCAAAATCAAGAAAAAAACAGCCTTTTTTGGCTTAAAAATGGCTTAAATAAGGGCTAAAAAATATTAAACCATTGATTAACAAGATTTTGCTTAACTCTAAATGCTTAAGGAATTTGCAAAGAAAAAAATCAAAGCTCAAAATTTCGTAGTATTTCGGGCTTTGATTTTAATTAAAAAATGTTAAAAAATTTGAAAAACTTATTTATTTATTTTAAGAACAAACGTATAGGGAAATGGTCGCTTGCTCCGCCTTGGTAGTGCATTCCTTTATAGGTTGGAAGTGGTTGAATAAGGCGATTATGTTTGTCTTTATCGATAAGAAATTCGGGACGGAATATCATTTCCTCTTCTTTGGCTTCTATTTCTATATGTTTTAGAAATGGTTTTGATACAATGAATTGGTCAAAACTGCAATATTGTCCGTTGTAAACATAGGAGCCTCTTTTGTTTTTGTTGTTTCTCATAAGGTTTACAAGGAATGGGTCGGGATTATTGCGATGTGCCATTGTATTGAAGCCGTCTTTAACTGATGTATCCCAAGGTTCATCATTCAAGTCTCCCATTATGATGAAATTTTCTTCGCCTTTTGCTTTCAATTCTTCTATATGCTGATAAACCATTGAAAATATTTTTGTTCTCAATGCTTTTTTTATGTTGTGTTCTCGGCGTGAGGGTGCGTGAATGACGTAAATGTTTAGTTTTATATCTTGTAACATTCCTTGTACATAGAGAACGTCTCTTGTTTTTTCTTCTGTGGCTTCAGTTTCTGCCACTAATTTGCAGTGGGAGAGGGGTGAGAATGTTTCATTGTAAAGAAGTGCTACGTCTATTCCTCTTATGTCTTCCGAAGGATAGTGAATGTATTTGTAGTTGCCTTTTCTTAATGGGCTGTCTTTACATAAATCGTATAAGACTTTGTCGTTTTCTATTTCGCAAAGTCCTATTATTGATGGCATATTACCTTTTCCTGCTGCTATGTATGTTTTTGCAAGTAGGTTTTTCTTGTTATTGTATCGTGAAAAGTTCCATCGCTTTTTGCCTTCAGCGGTGAAGTCTTCGTCAAGTGCTATTGTGTCTTTTGTGGGGTAGAAAAAGTTTTCGCAATTATGGAATACAATGATGCTTTGTTGTGCTATTACCATGTTTGGTATAAGGCTCAACAACATCGCTAAACGTTTTGTGCGAGAGTTTGATTTGTTTTTTTGCTTCATTGTATGTTTGAGTAAAGAAAAACCCACAAAACCTTGTTTGGCTTCGTGGGTTTTTGGGTTATTTAGTTATTAACCTTTGTAGAAAGGCATTTTTACTACTATTGCTTTTAATAGTTTTTCTCTTACTTTGATGAAAATTTCTGTATCTTTTTTGCTGAAAGCTGTTGCAACGTGTGCTGTTCCGATTGCTACTCCACAAGATGGTGATTGAGTTCCTGAACAAACTTTTCCTATTACATTGCCTTCGCTATCGCATACTTCGTAGCCTTGACGTGGAATTCCTTTGTCTATCATTTGGAAACCAACTAATTTTTTGCTTACTCCGTTTGCTTTTTGTTCTTCTAATCTTGCTCTGTCTATGAAATCGTTTCCATCAACGAATTTAGTTAACCAGTTTAATCCAGCTTCTATTGGAGATGTTTCATCATCTATTTCGTGTCCGTAAAGACAGAATCCCATTTCTAAACGTAATGTATCACGACATCCTAAACCAGCAGGCATTATTCCGAATTCTTTTCCTGCTTCAAACACTGCGTCCCAAATTTTATCGGCATATTGTTTGTCAAAATAGATTTCGCATCCACCTGCTCCTGTGTATCCTGTTGTAGAAAGAAGTACGTTTTCAATTCCTGCGAAAGTTAAGAATTTGAAAGTGTAGTATTCCATATCTTCAATAGGAGTATCAGTTAATTTTTGCATAGCTTTTAAAGCTAATGGTCCTTGTACTGCTAATTGTCCGTAGCTTTCGCTTTCGTTTGTAAAGTCTTTTCCTAATACTAAGCCCATTTCTTCTGCTATTTTGCTCATCCAAGCCCAGTCTTTGTCGATGTTAGCAGCGTTAGGTACCATGAAATATTCTTCTTTTGATACTTGGTAAACTAACATATCATCTACGATACCACCTTTTCCGTTTGGAAGAACTGTGTAAAGTACTTTACCATCAAAAAGTGTTGCTATGTCGTTTGAAGTGCAACGTTGTACAAATTCAAATGCTTTTGGGCCTTTTGCTCTGAATTCTCCCATGTGAGAAACGTCAAAAACGCCAACTGCATTTCTTACATTATTGTGTTCTACTACCAATCCTTCGTATGAAATTGGCATATTGTAACCAGCGAATTCAGCCATTTTAGCTCCTAATTCGATGTGTTTTTGTGTAAATGGTGTGTTTTTCATTTTTTATTTATGTTTTATATATGAATAATCTTCTTATTGAATTTTCTCTGCAAAGTTAAAAAATAGTTTTTGTCTAATCAAATTTTTTTAAAGCCAAGTTTTCTCCGTCCCAAACTGCATAGTGTCCGCTCTTGTCCCAATGTCCAAGATTTATATAGCGTGAAGAGTTTGTTAAAGCTTTGTCGCAAACCAAATGTCTATGTCCAAAAACAAAGAAATCTATGTTTTCTTTTTCTAATGTTTTGATGCAATATTTATAGATTGGTTCTTGTTCTCCTAAGTCGTTTTTGTCGTCTTCGGAATGTGAGGCACGAGAACTTTTACTCCAAGATTGTGCTAACGGAATCGCTAATCGTGGATGCAAACTTGCAAATGCTTTAATGCAAATTTTATTTTTGAAAATGGTATTTATGAATTTGTATTTTTTATCTTTGGAATCTAGTCCATCTCCATGTCCTATCATAAATGTCTTTCCATAAAGTGAAAGGGTTTCTTTTTGATGATGAACTATAATTCCTAATTCGTCTTGGAAATAATCTCTTATCCAAAGGTCGTGATTGCCACAAAAGAAATGAATTCTTACACCTGAATCGGCTATATTGGCAAGTGTTCCAAGAAATCTAACGAATCCTTTTGGAACTACGTTTTTGTATTCAAACCAAAAGTCGAAAATATCTCCTAAAAGATAGATTTCTTCTGCATCTTTCGCAACATGGTTAAGCCATTCAACAATTTTTTTTTCTCTTAAACGAGAATGCTCCGTTGAAACGTTGCCTAAGTGAAAGTCTGACGCAAAGTATATTTTATTTCTCTTTAAGTCCATTTCCGTTTAGTGCTTTTTCTTTTTCTGTAACGAAGTTTCTAAGTGTTAAAGTATGTTGATTGTTTGGTAGTGTTTGTTCTAAATCTGCTAATACTTTTTTGTGCATATCTAAACTTTGACGATGGTCAAATAAAGGTATGCCATCGAATGTTCTATACAAGGCTATGAGTGTTGTTAGCGAGCCTTTGTTTTTTTCTATGTAGTCTGCTGAGATTTTCTCTTGATATTGCTTCATCTGCATAAACTTTTCAAGTATAGATGTTTTGACAGAATCAAGTTTTGCTGTATCTGCTTTTGATAGTTCTTCGCTCATGCTTTTTAAAGAAAGGCGTATGTTGTAGTTTTCTTTGTTTAGTTCTTTCAATAGTTCGGATTCGTGAGAGCCTTCTATGGTATATGTTCCTGCAAAGTTGTTCGCATTGGCTTTTAAGGTGATTTGCTCTCCTGTTTGCGGGCATATTACTATGTATTCATTGCCTAAGGAAAGTGAATAAAGGGTTGGCTCTTTCATTTCTATGCTTTTAGAGAATTTTCCTTTTTCATCTATTAACAAAGTGTCGTTTTGAGTAAATCCACTTTTGCCTACTTCACTTAATAGCAAGTAAGATTCTGTCGTATTTTGTATTGCTCCCGATAATTCAAAGGAATCGCTTTTTATTTCTTTGTTTTGTTTGCACGAAACGGCGTTTAAAATTATTAAAACAAAGAATAAAATTCGTCTTATTTGCTTCATATTTTTCATTCTTTTATTTCGCTCTTTTAATTAGGTCTGCTATTGTTAGGGCTGCCATAGATTCTACTATAACTCTTGCTCTGAAAAGATTGCAACAGTCATGTCTGCCATTGTTTTCTATTTCTGTGATTTCGCCTTGTGGATTTATTGCTCTTATTCTTTGAATTGATGCAATGGGTTTAAAGCCTACGCTGAAAACTATGTCCATGCCGTTGGAAATTCCCCCTTGCACTCCTCCGCTGTGGTTGGTTTGTGTTGTAAAATCACAATTCCAATGGTCAATATCTTCACTGCCAAAACGTTTACAAGATTCTAATCCGTCGCCTATTTCAAAACTTTTTGCAGACGGAATACTCATCATTGCTTGTGCAAGAAGGGCTGAGAGTTTATCAAAGATTGGCTCTCCAAGTCCTTTTGGTGTGTTTTTTATTGTGCATTTTATCACACCTCCCAAGCTATCGCCTGCTTCGTGGGCTTGTTTTAGAGCTTCTTCTACTTCTTCTCTTTGAGTAATGTAGTTATATCTTCCTATGCTTTCAATTTCTGATTCTATATTTATGTCAAATTGAGAAAGGAATTGTTTTGCCAAACTACCGCCTACAACTCTGCAAACGGTTTCTCTTGCAGATGCTCTTCCTCCTCCCGAAGAGGAATTGATGCTATATTTACAAAAATATGTATAATCGGCATGTGAGGGACGGAAAAGAGTTTTTAGATTATCGTAATCTTGTTTTTTTATATTTTTATTTTCAATTACAAAAGAAATTGGCGTACCTAAGGAAATATCGTTTTCAACTCCAGAAAGAAATTTTACTTTGTCTTCTTCTACTCGTGGAGTGGAGTAAGGAGATGAGGATTTTCTTCTTTCTAACTCGCTTTCCAACAGAGCGTAATCTATTTTTATGTTTGCAGGAAAGCCTTCTATTATTCCACCAAGGCAAGTGCTATGACTCTCTCCAAAAGTTGTTAAACTAAAGCTTTTTCCAAAGGTATTATTGCTCATTATTTGTAATTTTATCCTTGTTTCGAGTGCAAAGTTATCGATAAATACGTAGAATAACCGAATAAAACAGCGTTTTTTTTTCTTTAAATGGAATAAACTTAGTAAATTTGCAGATTATTTAGTGATAAAAATAGAAAAATAATATAAAACTCAAAGTAATGACAGCAAAAGAAGTTATTAAAAGAGAAGATGTTGTAATCAAATTTGTCGGAGATTCTGGCGATGGAATGCAACTTACAGGTACACTTTTCTCTGATACTTCTGCGTTAGACGGTAATGACATTGCGACATTCCCAGACTATCCAGCAGAAATTAGAGCTCCACATAACACAGTGGCAGGTGTATCAGGATTTCAAGTACACATAGGTAAAAAAATCTATAGTTCAGGGGATAAAGCTGACGTTTTAGTAGCTATGAACCCTGCTTCATTAAAGGCAAACTTAAAATGGGCAAAAGTAGGTGGAATAATTATAGTTGATGCTGATACTTTTGAAGATGAAGCTATCGAAAAAGCAGGCTATACTTCTAACCCACTTGAAGATGATTCTTTATCAAATTACAGATTGATAAAAGCGCCTATCACAAGTTTCACAATGGAAACTGTAAAAGACATTTTCGCTGATAGAAAATCTGCTTTGAAATGTAGAAATATGTTTGCATTAGGTATGATTTTCTTCATTTTCGGAAAAGGTCTTGAACATACAGATTCTTATTTGGAAAAGAAATTCGCTAAAAAACCAGAATTGGTTCAAGCAAACAAAGCGGTAGTAAGAGCAGGCTACAACTTCTGTGAAAATACAGACATTTTGGAAAGCCAAATGATAGTTGAGCAAGCTGTTATGCCAAAAGGAAAATATAGAAACATAACAGGAAACATTGCAACTGCATGGGGATTACTTGCAGCTGCTGAAAAAGCTGGTCTTCCTTTGTTCTTAGGTTCTTATCCTATCACACCAGCAACTGATATCTTAATAGAATTAGCAAAACACAAATCATTAGGAGCAAGAGTATTTCAAGCAGAAGATGAAATCGCAGGTATCTGTTCTGCAATAGGAGCTTCATTTGCAGGAGCTATGGCTTGTACTTCTACTTCTGGTCCAGGACTTTCTTTAAAGAGTGAAGCAATTGGTCTTGCTGTTATGACAGAATTACCACTTGTGATTGTAGATGTTCAAAGAGGTGGTCCTTCAACAGGTTTACCTACAAAAACAGAACAATCTGACCTTACACAAGCTTTATTTGGAAGAAACGGAGAAGCACCTTGTATAGTAGTTGCTGCATCCTCATCTGCTAACTGTTTCTATTGGGCATTTGAAGCAGCAAGATTATCATTAGAAACAATGACTCCAACAATACTTTTAACAGATGGTTATCTTGGAAATGGTTCTCAATTATTCAGAATACCAAAAATGGCAGACCTTCCAAAAATCAACCCTCCTTTCGCAACACCTAACGATCCTAACTACGCACCTTACAACAGAGATGAAGAAACTCTTGTAAGACAATGGGCAGTTCCAGGAATGGATGGATTACGTCATAGAATTGGAGGTTTGGAAAAACTATCTGGAAAAGGAAGTGTTTCAACTGACAGTGCTAACCACGAACAAATGGTTAAGTACAGAAAAGAAAAAGTAGAAAGAGTAGCAAATCGTATCCCTAATCAAGAAGTAGAAGGAGCAGAAAATGCAGACTTATTAGTAGTAGGTTGGGGAGGAACAGAAGGAGCCTTACGTTGCGCAGTACAAGAACTACAAGCAGAAGGCAAGAGCATAGCATTTACTCAATTTAACTACATAATGCCTTTACCAAAGAATACAGAAGAATTGTTGAAACGCTACAAAAAAGTGGTAGTTTGTGAATTGAACATGGGACAATTTGTAAACTATTTAAGAATGAACTTCCAAGGTATGATGTTCCACCAATATAATAAGGTACAAGGCCTTCCTTTTGAAGTAAGTGAATTAAAAGAAGTGTTTAATCAAATTTTAGGAGAATAAGAAATGGCAATAGAACATTCAGCTGTCGAATTAACAAAAGCAGATTTTGCCAGTGATCAAATGGTAAAATGGTGTCCTGGTTGTGGAGACCACGGAATATTAGCATCAGTTTTGAACGTATTTCCTAAAATAGGATATAAAAAAGAAAGTTTCTGTATGGTATCGGGTATAGGTTGTTCAAGCCGTTTCCCATATTACGTTAATACATACGGATTCCACTCTATCCACGGTAGAGCAGCAGCAATTGCAACCGGAGTTAAGATTGCAAATCCTAAGTTATCAGTTTGGATAAACTCAGGAGACGGAGACGCAACTGCAATCGGAGGAAATCACTTCATACACTTTGTTAGAAGAAACATGGACGTAAACTACATATTGTTTAACAACCGTATCTATGGTCTAACAAAAGGACAATATTCTCCAACAACAAAACAAGGACAAATAACAAAAACATCTCCATTTGGAGTAATAGACTATCCTTTCAATCCAGGAGAATTAGTAATTGGAGCAAGAGGAACATTCTTTGCAAGAGCGATAGACAACCAACCTCAACAATTACAAAAAGTTTGTCTTCACATGGCAGAACATGATGGAGCAGCAGTAGTTGAAGTATTACAAAACTGCGTAATCTTTAACGATGGTGCACACAAAGAAGTAACAGACAAAGAAGTAAGAGACGACCGTCAATTATGGTTAGAACACGGAAAACCTATGATTTTTGGTAAAAACAAAGACAAAGGTATTGTGTTAAGAGGCACAACTCTTAAAGTAGTAACCATAGGCGAAAACGGAATAACAGAAGCTGACATTTTGGTTCACGATGAAACAACAGAAAACACAGGAATCCACATGATGTTAGCACAAATGCGTCCACCACAATTCCCAATGGCGTTCGGAGTTATCAGAGCTTACAAACAACCAACATACAACCAATTGTTTGAAAAACAAATGCAAGAAGCACAAGAAAATCCAAAGATTAAATGTGTAGATGATTTGTTGAACAGTGGTGAAACTTGGGAAATAGAATAGTTTGAGCGTTTTTTGCTTAAGCCCACGAGTGCATGCAGGTTTTTTTTTAAGCCTGCATGTTTTTTTATTTATAGAATTTGCTATCTTGAAACGCCATTTTCATTCCATTTTTTCTTTGAGAAAATCCATTTTCTCAAAGAAAAAATAATTTGAAACTAAGACTTAGTCTTTCCAAAACGTTGTTTCAATAATTTCATCAAAGGTTATCGTGTAGCCAAACTTTTCAAATATGTTCTCAATCTGCACTTGTTCCTCAGGGGATAGCGGTTTTTTAGCATTTCTTCTGCGGTAAAATCCCGTTTGACCAAAGAGTTGGATTAACTCATTCCTTATTTTCTCTACATCACTCACGAGAATATTTTCAAAAGCCTTCTTCATGCCGTATGCAATGCGGACTTTCTTGCAATCAACAAAGTATTTGCAATTTTTATCATTAAACTTTGCATGATTAACCACTTGCAATAAATCACTACATTCCTCTAATTTCGCAACTGCAATATGCCTTAAACACTTCTCTGCAAACGAACAATTATCGTTAAAGCACAACTTATAAGCCTTAGGCTTAGTAGAAAAATCAATATCCTTTACTTCCATATAATAATTATTTGTTTAATATTTCTGTTTATTCAATGACACTAAAAAAAGCAAAAACGTTACAACAGAGAGGCTTTTTTTAGTGTCAATATTTAAAGCAAACACTTATTGTTATGAAAAAATATCTATTTCTATCCGTAATTATGTGTTTTCTTTCGGCTTTTGTGGCTTGTGAAGAGCCTGAGCCAATAGATGAAAACCAAACAACACAAAATCCAAATGGTAATAACAACAACGGAAACGGCGGTGAGGTAGAGCCTTATCTTTGTTTGCATACATTGCAAGGGCATTCTAATTCAGTAAGAAGCATAGGTTGGAGTCCTGATGGCAATTCTATTGTTTCGGCTTCAATAGATAATACGATAAAAGTTTGGGACGCAAATAGCGGAGCAGAGATTAGAACAATAAATGGGCATTCTAACTTTGTAATTTATGCAGCTTTTTCTCCTAATCCTTATTCTAATGAAATTATTTCTACCTCTGGCGATAGGACAATCAAGATATGGAATGCAAATACCGGCGATTGCTTACAGACATTCATAGGACACACTCAAACAACTTGGCACGCTGTTTATAGCAATGACTATTCTCGCATACTATCTTCGGGAGACAATACAGCAAAAGTGTGGGAGGTGAAAACAGGTGAATGTTTGCTAACTCTGTCTGGGCATAATTCCACAGTAACTTCTGCTTGTTGGAATCCAGATGGAACACGTATTCTTTCCTCTTCGGGAGATAATAGAATGAAGATTTGGGACGCTGTGAGCGGTGATTGTTTGCAAACGTTACATGTTCATAACGGTGGAGTAAACCATGCTTGCTACAATTCAGATGGCAGTCGCATTCTTTCGGTTTCAAATGATAGCACATTGAAAATAAGTGATGCAATCAGCGGACAATGTTTGCAAACTCTAATAGGCCATCAAGGTGCAGTACATCACGCAGAATATAGTCCAGACTATACTCGCATTCTTTCGGTTTCCGATGACAAAACCATAAAAGTTTGGGACGCTACAACAGGAGCTTGTCTTTACACTCTAACAGGCCACAACGGAACAATAGAACACGCAAGTTGGAGTCCCGATGGCACAAAAATCGCCTCTGCATCATGGGACGGCACTGCTAAAATTTGGCAATTAAATGAGTAAATAAAGACTTAGTTTTTTTATTCTTTGATTTAAAACACCCTTTCTTTGTTTTCTTTCATTTTTTCTAAGAGATAATCCATTTTCTCTTGAAGAAAATAAATTTTCACAAAGAAATCAATGAATGAAAATCAAGTTTTAGTTTCAGCGTTTCTTTAATTAAGTTTTATTATTCTTGTGTAAAAATAACGCAAAATATTTGGTGGATAAATTTATTCTTTATAATTCTGCGTAAAATTAACACAATAAGAATTTTTAAGTTAAATTTTAAAACAATGAAATTTATGTACAACAGAAGATTTACTCCAAATGAAATTACAAATCTTGAAAACAATGAAATATTTGTATTTGGTAGCAACCTACAAGGCCTTCATGCAGGTGGAGCTGCTCGTTTGGCTTATCAAAAATTTGGAGCCCAATGGGGAAAAGGCGTTGGTATGCAAGGAAAGTCTTATGGCATTCCAACAATGCACGGAGGTGTTGAGAAAATTAAGCCTTACGTTGATGAATTCATTGAATTTGCTTTATCAAATAAAGAATACACTTTTTTAGTAACAAGAATTGGTTGTGGAATAGCTGGTTTTACCGCTAACGAAATTGCACCTTTGTTTGCTAAACTTATAGATGCTGAAAACGTTTTATTGCCTAATGATTTTGTTGCAGTAATCGAGAAAGAAGAAGAGTAAGAGATATATTGTTTAACTGATACAAAAAAAGCACGGATTAAATTTCCGTGCTTTTTGTTTTATGTTGTTTGGTTGTTATTATTTAACAACTGCAACTCTGTTCATGTAAGGACGACCCTTGAATGGTTGTTCTGTATCTCCTTTGTAATCAACTTTAAGTTTGCTTTCGTCAACACCTTGTTCTATCAACGCATTGCATACATTTTCTGCTCTTCTCTTAGATAATTGCATATTCAACTCAGGTGATCCTGTTTGTTCGTCAGCATAACCTGTGATTGTAAATACTCTATCTTTTGCAGATGCTTTGATAGCTTCAGCCAAGAATTTTATATTTTCCATGTTCTTGTCTGTGATTTTGCTGCTTCCTATTGTAAAGTAGATAGACAATGATTGAGTTGTAGAAGGTACTAGACTTTCTCTAAGTCTTTTTGCTTCAGCCAATGCATCTTCTTTTGCTTTTCTTTCTTTTGCAAGTTGATTTTTCAAATCACTGTTATCTTCTTGTCCTTTTTCAACATCTTTACGTGATGCTGCTAAGTCTTGTTCTAATGCAGAAATTTTGTTTTTGTATGGAGCATAATCAACTGCATAGAAGTTTCTTTCTGTTGGTAACTTGTAAGAAAGACCTGCCATCAATTCGTAGTTTGTTCCAAATCTTCCATTATCTCCGCTACCAGTAGTGTTAATAGCACCAAATGTTTCTTTTGTAAGGAATCCACTTAAATCTAAATGAATAGATAAAGCGTCGCAAAGTCTAAAACGGTTTGATAATCCAACATTAGCTGCATATTCATTATCTGAACCATTTGCTTCTGCCCAACCAAATCCTCCAATGAAAACTGCGTTATACAATCTGTTTGATTTGTATCCGCAAATCCAATTTGTAAGGTTTACCATTACGTCTGTGTGCAAATAAGTGTAAGAAGTTTTTTCTAACCCTTCTGTTTGCGGATTTAAGTTTAATCCTTGGAAAGCAATTCTTCCCCCAAAGAAAGGAGTAACCCATTTTCCAAGTGAAACTTGAACCGCAGGCGTAATTTCACCACCAATACTAAATAATTCATCTTGATTTATGTGCCAAGCTTGAGCACCACCAAGTAAAGAAATTTCCCAGTTGTCAATGAAACGATTTGTTTCAAAGCCTTTGTGTCTAAGTACTTTTTCTTCTTTTTCTTGTCCTATGGCAGAGAAAGACATTGCAAACACTGCCAAACATAAAAATACTTTTTTCATCAATAATAATTTTAACTTATTTTCTAATTTTTTATAGTTTCTACGAATAAACCTAAAAAAAGTTCTGCAAAAGTACGTTTTTTTTTGATTGTGAACAAGTTTTAGCTTATCTTTTTAAAGAAAACTACTCTTTATCTATCCAACTTGCATACATAGGGTAAGAGTTTGCAATTCTTTTTACAGTTCCTTCTAATCTATCTTGTGCTATTTCTTTCACTTTTTTAGCAGGACAACCAGCATATATAGATCCACTTTCGCAATGTGTGCCTTCCAAAACTACAGCACCTGCCGCAATGATACAATTACTTTCAACAACGCAACCATCCATAACAATAGCTCCCATTCCTATAAGAACATTATCCTTTATAGTACAACCATGAACAATAGCATTATGTGCAATACTTACATCGTTACCAATAACAGTAGGATCAGTCTTATAAGTACAATGAACTATAGCTCCATCTTGTACATTCACTCTATCACCTATTATTATAGAATGAACATCTCCTCTAACTACAGCATTAAACCACACGGAGCAATCTTTACCCATTACGACATCACCTACAACAGTTGCATTATCAGCAAGAAAGATTCCTTCTCCAAATTTTGGAGCAACGCCATTTACTTTTTTTATTAAAGCCATATTAAATCAATTTATACAATAAATACTTCTAAAATTTCCAACAATCCTTTCGGAATAATATTTGCTTCTTGACATATAGCAGGTAAAAGAATTACTTCTGAAGCCTTAATAGGAACTTTATGGCCCATTGCTTCTACATAACCTTCTCCACTTGTACAGAAAAGCACGACAAAACTATCCAATGTAGAATAATCCTTCTTTAATCCCAAGTTTATACTTATTAAGTTTGTAGTAAAGAAAGGAGTAGTAAGCAAGTTGGAAGTTTTATTTAAAGTATAATCATACCCTGATTTAGAATGATGGGTGTGATTCAAATCTAAAACTTTTAAAGCTTCCTCTATATGCAACTTTCTACCAGTACCATTTTCATCTTTTTTATTCCAATCAAACAAACGATAAGTAGTGTCAGAACTTTGTTGAATTTCAGCAACTAAAGAATTCTTACCTATAGCATGAACTCTACCTGCTGGAATAAAAAACAAATCTCCCTTCTCAACTTTATCGCAATTCAAACATTCGGCAATAGTTCCATCTTTTGTTTTATTTATGACTTCGCTTTTAGTCATTTTCTTATTCCAACCACTATAAATAATAGCGTCTTCTTGATTATCCATAACATACCACATCTCTGTTTTACCATTTGGATAACCATTATTTTGAGCGAAATCATCATCTGGATGAACTTGAACCGAAAGATTATCTTGTGCATCTATGATTTTAAAAAGTAAAGGAAAATATTCTCCAAATTCTTTGTAATTTTCCTCACCTACAAGCTCATCTGCATACATTTCAATCAATTCAGGTAAAGTACATTCAGTAAGAAAACCATTTTCTACTACAGTTTCTTGTCCTTCAATTGCAGAAAGAACCCACAATTCTCCACAATTAGGAAGTGGAGAATAATCAACGCCTAATAAATCTCTAATTTTATTTCCTCCCCAAGGCTTATTCTTAAAAAGGGGTAGGAATTTCAGTGGATATAAACCTTGTTCCATACATTTAAAATTTGTGCAAATATAACAAAAACTAAAAAAAACTTGCATACAATGTAACAATTTTAGTAATTTTGTTGTCTATATAGAAAAGAAACAATAAAAATAAGGAGGAAATATGAAAAGAAATCTTTTAAAAATCTTTTTTGCGGTATCTATCGCTCTTTTATCAACATTAGGTTTAAATGCACAAACTCACAATGACAATACAATTTACACTTTTGGAGATTTAGATGAGTACGCTGAATACCCAGGAGGTAAACAAGGTATAAGAGAGTTTTTAGTAGCAAACATAGTAATTCCACAAGAAGTAATAGCAGCAGAAGCTTTTTGCACAGTTTACGTTGATTATGTAGTAGAAAAAGATGGTTCGGTTTCAAATATATCAATAAACAATCCATCAAATGATTACTATGTAAAATTATGTGAAGAAGCAGCAATGGAAGCTGTTAAAAAACTAAAAAACTTCACACCAGCAAAGATAGGAGGTAATACAGTTCGTTCAAAATACACAGTTCCTGTTGGAGTAGCATTATAATAGATTAAATAAAAAACATTGAAAAAAGAACTGAACTCTCAGTTCTTTTTTTTATTCTATTTAAAAGTATTACCTTTGCAATATGAATTTTGAATATTTCGTTGCAAAAAAGTTATTAAAGCAAAAACGCAAAAGCTTTTCCAAACCAATAGTAGGAATTGCAACAGCAGGTATAGCTCTATCGATAGCAGTAATGTTAGTATCGATAGGAGTATTACAAGGATTTAAAAATCAAATCAAAGAAAAAATCACAGGATTTACTTCTCATATACATATAATACCCTTTGCAATAAACACAAGTAACGAAAACACCCTTACTTTATCGCAAAAAGAAATCACAGAACTTTACAATAAAGAAAACAACATCGAAACAATAAATCCATACGTTTTGATGGGAGGGGCGATAAAAACAAAAACAGATTTTCACGGAATTGCTTTAAAAGGAATAAATAAAGACTTTGATTACTCCTTTTTCAAAGAAAATCTTAAATCAGGAGAGCTCCCAGACTATTCAAATGTAAAAAACAAAACACAAATCTTAATATCACAAACAATAGCCGATAAATTAAATATTAAGATTGGCGATAAAATAAAAATATACTTTTACATTAACCAAAATTATAAAGTAAGACCATTTGTTATTTCAGGAATATACGAAACAGGTTTAGGAGATTACGACAATAAATTCATATTATGTAATGCAGAAGTATTGCAAAAACTCCAACAATGGAAAGAAGACCAATACAGTGGTTACGAAGTAAAACTCAAAAACTTCGCAAAACTCAATCAATCAGCCGAAATAATTTACCATACCTTGCCACAAGACAAAGATATTCAAACAATAGAAGAAATGGAGCCAAATTTATTTGCTTGGTTAAGTCTTTTAGACTCCAATGTCGTACTAATATTAGTAGTAATGGCATTCATAGCAATCATAACCTCATGTTCTACTCTTCTAATTATGATATTTGAACAAACAAAACACATAGGAATTTTTAAAAGTCTAGGAGCAACAACACAATCCATTATAAAGATCTACCTATATAAATCTTTATACATCGTAGGCAGAGCAATGTTGATAGGAAACGCCGTAGCACTATCGTTAATGTGGATTCAAGAAAAATATAGGTTTATAAAACTTGACCAAGAAAGCTATTATCTTGATAGCGTTCCGATAGAATTTTCGCTAATTGCCATAGTTAGTGTGAACATTGCAAGCATCGCAATATGTATGTTTACATTGATATTCCCAGCTCGCAACATTAGCAAAATAAATCCAATGGATAATATAAAGTTTGAATAAACACAAAAAATAAATCAAAGAGATATTTTATTATTTCTTTGATTTATTTTTTTAACTCTTAGGATTATTTTTCTAAACCTAAGGAAAAATTTTCTTAGAAGGTGAAAGCAACTGAGCATTTAAAATTATGCTTGTTTGCTCCTTTATCTATGCCCCATACTTTGTGTTGATATTCATATCCTGCACGGATTGAAAATCTTTTTATTTCAACTCCAATTGCTGGATTAACGAATAGGCGTATTCCTTTAACTTCTTCGCTATCTACAAAGGCGTTTTCTACACTTTTATAACCATCAACAAAAGTTTTTTCAACGGCTTTATATCCATCAACCACACCTTTCTCAACGGCTTTGTAAGCTTTCTTTACAGGTTCTCCCATTTGCTCTAAGGAATTCTTGTTTTCATCTTGACCAAACGCCATAGTGCCTGAAATTAATAAGGTACAAATCATTACAATTCTTTTCTTCATTTTTCTAAATCTTTTTAATCTTCTTCTTTTTCTACTTCTACATTTTCAAGAAACTTATCTACGAATTTCTTTTCCACTGTTTTGTAAGCACCAACTACGGTATTCTCCACCGCTTTGTAGCCATTGACAACTCCGTCTTCTACTTTCTTGTAAGCATCTACTACTGCTTTTTCTGTTTTTGTTGATTTCAATTTGTAATTACTCATATTCGTTTTGTTGTTTTTGTTTGACGCTGCAAAATTACTATGAAGAAATATTCTAAATTTTGCAATAATACTTGTAAATTGGTATAAAACTCCGTTTTTACCATGAATTGATTGTGAGAATAGACTTTTTGTGGTAATTTTGCGAAAAATCAAGGATTAAATGACAAGAAAAGATTATTACGATTGGCGTTCGGATATTGCAAAAGCCGTTCCTGATAATCTAAGGGTAGAAGATGATTTGTTTATCTTAGAGAATAAGGATTTCAAATACCCTTACGATATTCCAAGAAAGGTGGATGCAAGCACTTTTATTCTTTTTGACAAAGGGAAATCAAAAGTTGAGATAGAGGGTGTAGAATATGAAATTCAATCACCTTGTATTACAATGATACTTCCCGAGCAAACTTATTGTATTCATTATTGTGAGGGGATAGAGTTTAGAGCTATCATTATGTCAAGGCAATATAGTGAGTCTTTGTTTGAAAAGGCTAATATGGATTTACGAAATCTTTATGAGATTGTAAGAAAGCACCCTGTTTTACAAATATCCTCTGAAATAATTTCTCTAAATGCTTATTACAAATCACTGCTTGGAATAGTAAAGTTCCCTTTCGCTACCTTTAAATTAGAATCTACAAAGCATCTTCTTATATCTATGATTTATTATTTTGTAAATAAATTAGAGGTGCTTGAAGAAAAGACAAAAAGGCAAGATATTATTTTTGAAAGATTTTGTTTTGAGGTAAGACAATATTACAAGGTAAATAGGAGTCCTATCTTTTATGCGGGCAGACTTGGAATAAGTTCAAAATATCTTACAGATATAGTAAAACAACACTGTGGCGAAACGGCAAGTGAATATGTTGAAAGACAAATTATTATTGAGGCAAAAGCCTTGCTTGCTTCTACAAAAATGAGTGTTCAACAAATTAGCCATTCTCTTAACTTCCCTTCTTCATCTGTATTTGGTAAATTCTTCAAACGCATAGAAGGAGTTTCTCCTTCGGAATATAGGGAGGGATTATTATGAAAGAGAAGATTTCTTATTTAAAATGGAGAAACAGAATTGCAGAAATAATTCCCGAAGACCATAGAATAGGGACCGATCTCTTGCTTATAGATGAGGAAAAAATCGCTCGCGAAGGGAAATTGCTCGATTGCGAAATGTTTAAAGTTGATGCTACTATGGCACTTCTTTATGATAAAGGCACGGTTGATTTCAAACTCAATATGAAATCTTATCATATAGAAGCACCTGCCGTTTTGATTGTCTTGTATGACCAAATTTGTCAGCCAATGTCTTATTCCGAGGATTTGAAGTGTAGAGCTATTGTTATGTCTAAGGAGTTTTCCGATTCTATGTTTGTAAATTCTTCAAGTCTTATGCCATTAAAAAACCTTGTGAGCGACAATCCTGTGATAGAAACCAAAGATTCGGAAAATGCTTTCGGAATGTTGTTTGATTTATTACTCAATATTGCAAAATCTCCCTTGACAGAATTTAAGTTAGAGGCTGCAAAACATCTTACACTCTCTATGTTCTATGGCTATTCTCATAAAACCTATCAGTATAACGAAACAAAGCTTGTCAATAGTCGCAAGAAAGAACTCTATAATTTGTTTTTAGAAAAGGTAGAGGCTTATCACAAACAAGAAAGAGAAGTTTTGTTTTATGCAGATAAACTTTGCGTAACTCCAAAGTACCTTTCGCAAATTGTAAAAGAAGTCTCAGGACACACAGCCTTAGACATAATAGAAGAATACACAATAACAACTTGCAAAGCCTTACTTTCTTCAACAGCAATGAGCGTTCAGCAAATTAGCGATTCTATGAATTTTCCTTCGCAATCGGTATTTGGCAAATACTTTAAGCGACTTACAGGACTTTCTCCAAAGGAATATAGAAATACAATAAAGTAAACAAAAATAAAAAAGGAGAAACCATTTGGCTTCTCCTTTTTTCTGAAATCTGGACTCTATTACCAAGCGAATAATGGTCTGTTTTCCATCATTGCGTTTACTTTCTTGCGAGTTTCTGCTATTAATTCTTCGTTATTAACGTCAGAAAGAACTGCGTCAATCATTTCAACGATAGCTTCCATTTCATCTTCTTTCAAACCTCTTGTAGTGATTGCTGGAGTACCTACACGAATACCAGATGTTTGGAATGGAGAACGTGAATCAAATGGAACCATATTTTTGTTGATTGTGATGTCTGCTTTAACTAATGTGTTTTCAGCAACCTTACCTGTTAATTCAGGGAATTTTGTACGAAGGTCAATCAACATTAAGTGGTTATCTGTTCCGTTAGAAATAACTTTGTATCCTCTCTTAACGAAAGCTTCTGCCATAGCAGCAGCATTTTTCTTAACTTGTTTGATGTATTGAGCGTAATCTTCTGTTAATGCTTCGCCAAATGCAACAGCCTTAGCAGCGATAACGTGTTCCAATGGACCACCTTGGCAACCTGGGAAAACAGCTGAATCTAAAACAGCACTCATCATTTTGATTTCTCCTTTTGGAGTAGTTTTTCCCATTGGGTTTTCAAAGTCTTTACCCATTAAAATCAAACCACCTCTTGGTCCTCTTAAAGTTTTGTGAGTTGTAGTTGTAACAATGTGGCAATATTCTACTGCATTGTTCAATTCTCCCTTAGCTATAAGACCACTTGGGTGAGAAATATCTCCCATTAAGATAGCACCAATTTCGTCAGCTAAAGCTCTCATTCTTTTCCAATCGAAATCTCTTGAATAAGCAGAAGCTCCACCGATGATTAATTTTGGTTTGTGTTCTCTTGCTACTTGTTCCATCATATCATAGTCGATAGTACCAGTTTCTTCTTTAACTCCGTAAGAAACTTGGTTGAAATAAGTACCAGAAATGTTTACAGGAGAACCGTGAGAAAGGTGTCCACCGTGGTTAAGGTCTAATCCCATGAAAGTATCGCCAGGATTCAAGCAAGCAAAGAAAACTGCCATGTTTGCTTGTGCACCAGAGTGAGGTTGAACGTTAGCCCACTCAGCACCGAACAATTGTTTTGCTCTGTCAATAGCAAGTTGCTCAGATTGGTCCACGATTTGGCAACCACCATAGTATCTTTTTCCTGGATAGCCTTCTGCATATTTGTTTGTCATTACGCTACCCATTGCTTCCATAACTTGATCTGAAACAAAGTTTTCAGAAGCAATTAATTCTATTCCTTTTGTTTGTCTTTCTCTTTCCTTTTGTATAAGGTCGAAGATTTGTGTATCTCTTGTCATAATTATATAAAAATTTGATTTTACAAAATTAGATTGCAAAGATATGAAATTATTTCGGATTCTTTCTTTGTTTTAATAAATTCTTTCTTTGAATTAAAAAAATAATTCTTTGAATAAATTTATTCTTTCTTAGAAACAATTGTATCTTTGTGGTGTTAATCAATAAAACAACTTAATTATGGAAAAAGAAATGAAACAAAAAAGATGTTCAACTTGGGTTGTGTCTTTGTCAGTTGTTGTTGCAGCCGCTTTAATCGGTTTATTTGTCTATCAAGGCTTGAAGGCAGTGTCTATGGGCCAAAGAGTAGTAACGGTAAAAGGTGCAGCAGAGCTTGAAGTCAAAGCAGACGTAGCTTCAATGTCTATTAGATTTGCGATTCTTCAAAATACGCTTCAAGATGCGTTGAGAGTATCAAAGGAAAAAGAAACGATAGTAATTGATTTCTTGAAAGAAATTGGCTTTACCGATGATGAAATTTTCGTAGGTAAAGTTAGTTATGATGAATATGAAAATAGTAAAACAAAATACGTAAGAGGTAGCGTAAGACTTTTTGTAAAGAGTAAAGCAATTGAAAAAGTGCAAACTTTGGAAAAAAGAGTTACCGAATTGTATGAAAGAGGCGTAGTGATAGACCAAGACTATTGGGACGATGGTGCAAGTTATGAAATATCAGATGTTAATGTCTTTAAGCCAAAACTAATAACCGAAAGTCTGGCTAATGCGAAAAAAGCAGGAGAACAGTTTGCTAAAGATGCGGAAAGCAAACTTGGAAAAATGAAAACTGCATGGCAAGGACAGATTTCAATAGAGGATTTAGACGAAACAACCCCACATATTAAGAAATGCAGGGTTGTTAGTACAATAACTTATTATTTGGAAGATTAAGCTTAAGATTTAGAAATTTCTTCTTTAATCTTATTCCAACGTTCTGGGCACATCTTTGTGCCCATTATTTCTATTACGTTTCCAGCAAGCACACTTCCCATTTTTCCACATTGATTTAGTGGTAGGTCTTGGCATAATCCTGCAAGGAATCCACTTGCGTAAAGATCGCCTGCACCGGTTGTGTCTATTTTTTCACGTTTTACTTCTTGAATTGTTGTGATTTGTTCGCCTTGTTTAATGATAGAGCCTTTTGCTCCAAGTTTTACAACGGCAATGTTGGCGTATTGTGCAATTATATGTACGGCTTCTTCGGCTGAGGTTTTAGTAAATGCTTCTGCTTCTTGTTCGTTTGCAAATATTACTTCAACTCCTTTGCATACTTCTTGCAAAAATTCTAAGTTGTCTTCAACTACGTTGTATGATGCAAGGTCTATGCTGATTTTACAACCAGATGCTTTTCCGCATTCTATTATTTTTTTGAATAAATCTCTATTTGAAATCAAGTATCCTTCAATATGAAGATAGTCATAGCCTTCAAAAAGTTCTTTTGTAATAAGAGAAGCGTTTAATTCAATAGCTGCTCCAAGGTGTGTAGCGAATGTTCTTTCTCCGTCTTTTGAAACAAGAGCTAAGGCTAAGCCTGTTTGAGTTGTTTCGCTTTTAAAGAAGTTTGTCTTTATGTTATTTTTTTGCATATCTTTAATATAGAAATCTCCAAATTGGTCTTTTCCAACCATTCCTATATATGCAGTTTCTATATTAAGGTTTGCAAGTCCGTTTGCTGTGTTTGCAGCCGAGCCTCCTGTGGAAATCTCGCTTTTTAAGTTAGAAGTAGCATTTTGTAAACGTATTGACTCGTCTTGACTTATGATTTGCATACTTCCTTTTGGTAAGTTTTCGCTTGAAAGCATATCATCGTTTTCAAGCAAACATATCTTATCAACAAGAGCGTTACCTATACATATTGTTTTCTTACTCATCGTTTTCTGTTGTTTGGTTTTGTTCAAATGTAAAGAAGCTAAAATTCACCTTTCCGTAGTTTCTTTGTTCTGTAAAGTAAGGATTGTCAGAGAAATTATGCTCTTTGGAGTGTTCGAGTATGAATATTCCTCCCGGTTTTACAAAAGATTTTAATACAAGCGAAGGAATAAGGTCAAATTGTTTTAAATCGTATGGTGGATCAGCAAAAACTAAATCAAAGCTTTGCTGACTTCTTCCCAAGAAATTAAAAACATCTGCCCTTAAAGCAAAGAGATTTTCTATTTCAAGTGTAGTGCAAGTCTTTTTAATGAAGTCAATACACTTTGGACTCTCATCAACAGAAGTTACATGTCTTGCACCTCTTGAAATAAACTCTATACTTATCGCTCCTGTACCTGCAAAAAGGTCAAGAACTCTTGTTTCTTCAAAGTCTATTCTATTGTTTAGTATGTTGAATAAGCCTTCCCTTGCCATATCTGTTGTAGGCCTTACAGGCAAATTCAATGGCGGATTAAGACGTCTTCCTTTTAAATATCCTGAAATTATTCTCATCTAATATTTAAGCAATTACTAAGAAGTAGTTTTGTAAGTTTATAGAATCAAATTCACAACCTACTTTTATGTTTTCCATAGGATTTGAGAAAGAAACATCTTTTATATATTTACGAAGAAGAGTTAATTCTTCTTTAGTGTAGTCTGCACCTGTTAAAAGAGTCTTTACTTCTGCTGTATCTACGGATAGTTGTTGCAAAGTAAACAAAATGAAATAAATTAAGTCAGCTGAGTTTTGATATTCAAAGCTATTGCTCAATACAAATGAGTTACCTTTGAATAAAACTACATCACAAGCATTTTCTCTTTTGTTTACTAAAAGTGTATTTTGAGAAAATTTAGTTATATCATAAGCATATTCTGCCATGATTTGATGCTGACAACAATACTCTGCATTTGGCATAAGTATTTTCACACCGCTATATGTATGCATAGGATATGCAAATATTGAAATAGCATCTAATTTCTCTGATGTATTAGCAATAACTGTCTCGTTGCTCAAAAGATTTGAAACAGTTTTTATATACTCTTTATTCTTTGTTTGGTCGTATAGTTTATAAGGCACCCACACATTTTTAGTAGTTTCGCAAATTATACGAGTCTTTGCAAACTTAAAAATCTTTATGCAGATAGAAGAGAAACATTCTCTGATTCTATTCATTACTTGAGGAATGCTTCCTGTGGTATCGACTTCAAATTCACCTATACACAAAAGTTTCAAACTCTTATTGTCAATCAACGAAAAAGAAAATCCATTTGCTTTAAGGCAAATGGACAATCTTGTCTCGTTGGAAACAATACTATCTTCAACTTTTACAAGTTGTACTATTTTATATGCTTCCATCTTATAATTATTCGTTATTCCCAGTTTCCGTCTGTTATAGGTTGTTCCAAATCACCAACCTTCCAACCTGGATATTTATTCTTATCTTCTAATTCAGCTTTTCTATTGATAACATCTTGTCTTTCCATTCCGAAAGTATAAGTAGCAATAGGAGCAGTTATTTGGAATACAGGAACTTCCAAACCTCCTTTGTTTACTTTCTTAGCGTTCATTTCAAATACTTCTTTGTTATCTTTTGAGAATGGAATGTATTTTAATTCAGCTACTTTTTCAGCAGGAGTTAAAAGTTTCTTTTCTTCAACAAGTTTCTTTATTGGTTCAACCCAAGTAGTATCTCTTCTTAACAAACCTTTCTTTTGAGCTTCAAATTCTGTCATAGCGTCAGGGTCGTATCCTGGCAAGAAAGACTTTTGAACCATAGGCACTTTACCTGTTTCCAAGAACAAAAGTAATGAGTCTATATCATTACAAAATTCTCCATGTGCAGATTTATAAAGTTCTTGACAAGCTCTTAAATCTTTTAGTTTTGTAATAACTTGTTCTGAACGTCTGTTGTACTCGTTTTCAAACTTCACAGGGCGCATGATTGAGTTGTAAAGCACAACTATCAATACAACTGCAATAGCAATAAGCACCGCTGAAATAATCGTATTTCTTCTTTTCATTGTTGTTTATGTTTTTTTATTATTTATTCCTTAATTTTAAAAAATCTGTGCAAAGTTAGTAGATTTAGTTGAGAAATCAATATTCTTTTTCTATTTTTTTATTGATTTTGTTCAATATGTTGCACATTTACCTTAATATTTTCTCTATTTTTCAAATAGTTTGCCAACTTTTGAGCCAAGAAAACACTTCTATGTTGTCCTCCTGTGCAACCAAAATAAACCGAAAGATTAGAAAAACCTCTTCTTTGATACTCTGCACAACTTTGATTAATCAAAGAGCACACACTTTCAAAAAACAATTGCACCTCTTCCTTAGCTTCAAGAAACTCTATCACCGATGAATCTAACCCATTCAAAGACTTATATTCCTCATATCTACCAGGGTTAGGCAAGGCTCTGCAATCAAAAATAAATCCACCACCATTGCCCGAAGTGTCGTGAGGATAACCTTTTTTGAAAGAAAAACTCTTTATATTAACATTAAGAATACTATTGTTTTTACTTATAGACAACAGCTTCTCATTAGTAATAATCTGTTGGAAAATGCCATGCATACAAGGCAAATCCACAGGTAAATTTATATTGTTTTCTAAATAGCGTATGTTTTCAATAGCAAAAGGAATACTCTTTAAGAAATGCTCCTTCTTTTGAAAGTAACCTCTATATCCATACGAGCCCATAGCTTGCATTATGCGAATATAAACATAGGCATAAAAGCGATTTCTAAAATCATCTTCCTTAATATCTTTATATTTCTTAACCTCTTCTATATAGATATTCAAAAGCTTTTCTCTTGTTTCAGGACTTAAATTTGCTTTTGCATCATATAAAAGCGATGCAATATCATATTGCAAAGCACCTTTTCTCGCACCTTGAAAGTCAATGAAAAATATCTCATAGTTATCTTTCAGCATTATGTTTCTCGATTGAAAATCTCTATACAATAGGTGTTCGCAATCGCAATCTAAAAGATAGTTTTTCAAAACCTCAAAGTCGTTTTCCAACTCTTGTTCGTTGAAAGGAATATCCGCAAGTTTTAAAAAATAATATTTAAAATAGTTTAAGTCCCATTGCACAGACTGAACGTCAAAGGCCTTTCTTGGATAGGCATTTGTGTAATCAAAACATCTTCCTGCCTCTATTTGTATCTTTGGTAGTATTCTTACAATCTTGCTATATATATCTATAATCTCGTTTTCGCTTGCAGTTGATATGAAATCAAAAAGGGTAGTATTGCCCAAGTCTTCTAAAAGATATATGTCATTTTCTTCATCTACTGCAATTATTGCAGGCACATTTATGCCCGAATGTTTCAATTGCTTTGCAAAATCAATAAAGGCAATATTCTCTTTCTTATCACTATTGTAGGCTGCTAAAACCTTAACAACCTCTGTTGAGCATCTGAAATACTTACGAGAAGAACCATGAGCAGCTATTTCACAAATACTATTAGGTTCTACCCCAAATGTTTTTTTAAATAATAGTTTAATATTCTCTTTCATTTATAAAAAACTCTGCTATTTTAAAATCCAAAGGTGTAGTTATCTTAATATTGTTTCTATTTCCCTCCACTATATGAATCTTTCCTCCAATAGCCTCCACCACTGAAGCATCATCTGTAAAAGAATCCTTATAAGGTGTTGCGTATGCTTTCTTTAGAATATCGTATTTGAAACATTGAGGCGTTTGCACCAAATACACATCATCTCTATTCACAGCATTGTTTTGATACCTGACAGATTCAATACTCTTACAAGCACACACACTTGCTCCAAACTCCTTTGCGGCACAAAAACAACTATCAAAAATTTCTTGATTAACAAAACATCTCACGCCATCGTGAACTGCTACCAAATCAATTTCTTGATTTTCCAAAGCATTCAATCCCGATAGGACAGAAAAAAATCTCTCCTTACCAGCCTCTGCCAAAGTATGCTCTATCCTGCAATCATACTCCTTGCACATCTTTTTCCAAAAATCAAACATCTCTCTTGCAATCACCAAAACGATTTTTGCATCGGGAACAGATTTATGCACAGCCTCTAAAGTCCTTACAAGTATTGGCTTTGAACAAAGGAGATGATACTGCTTTGGTAAATCACCTCCCATTCTTTTTCCTACACCTCCAGCAACTATAATGACTGCCTTAGATGATGAGCATTGCATCTCCGTAAGTCAAGAATTTGTATTCTTTTTCTATTGCATACTTATAGGCTTCCATAATCAAATCATAACCACCAAAAGCTGAAACCATCATCAACATAGATGACAAAGGAGGGTGGAAATTTGTTATCATAGCATCAGCAATAGCAAAATCATAATATGGGAAAATGAACTTATTAGTCCAACCACTATAAGTCTTAACTCTATTACCTGTAATAGCAGCCGTTTCAACTGCTTTCATTGTAGTTGTACCTACAATACATACCTTATTAGAACGAGCTTTTGTTTCATTGATTAAGCTAACATTTTGCTCATCAATCAACATTTGCTCTGAATCCATCTTGTGTTTAGTTAAATCCTCTACCTCTATAGCTCTGAAATTTCCTAAACCACTATGCAAAGTCACAAAAGCAGAATTAATATCTTTTATTTCCATTCTCTTCAACAACTCTCTTGAGAAGTGGAAACCTGCAGTTGGAGCAACTACAGCACCTTCATTTCTTGCATAAATCGTTTGATAACGAAACTCATCTTCAGGCATCAAACCACGCATTCTCAATAAATCATCTGGCAATGGCGTATGACCCAATTTTTTCAATAAGTTATGAAACTCATCATTATTGCCATCAAACAAGAATCTTAAAGTTCTACCCCTTGAAGTAGTATTATCAATAACCTCTGCAACCAATTCGTTGTTTTCTCCAAAATATAATTTGTTGCCTATTCTTATCTTTCTTGCAGGATCAACCAAAATATCCCACAAACGAGTACTTTCATTAATCTCTCTTAAAAGAAAAACCTCTATTCTTGCATTAGTCTTTTCCTTTGTTCCATATAAACGAGCCGGAAACACCTTTGTGTCGTTGAAGACAAACAAATCCCCCTCATCAAAATAGTCTAAAACATTTTTAAATATTTTATCCTCAATAGTCCCTGTTCGTCTGTTTACAACCAATAAACGAGATTCATCTCTCTGTTTTGCAGGCACTTCAGCTATAAGCTCTTTTGGTAAATTGTAATTAAACTGTGAAAGTTTCATGTTAAGAAATTTATTTACTGATTTGAAAAACTGCAAAGATACAACATAACGAAAAAAAAAGCAAGTTTTTTTCATAAGCCCTTGATTAAGGCTTCTCTTTTTCAACCCCTTGCATTAGGGGAAATAAATAAGTTTTTCAAATTTTTTAACATTTTTTAATTAAAATCAAAGCCCGAAATACTACGAAAATTTGAGCCTTGATTTTTTTCTTTGCAAATTCCTTAAGCATTTAGAGTTAAGCAAAATCTTGTTAATCAATGGTTTAATATTTTTTAGCCCTTATTTAAGCCATTTTTAAGCCAAAAAAGGCTGTTTTTCTCTTGA
>JAGCJW010000034.1 GCA_017647785.1 Bacteroidales bacterium
AAATCCTTATACCTTTAAATTAAATGTTGCGACCTTCCTTTCTGACCAAGAAAATATTCAAGGTCAAGTTTATTATAGATTAAATGACGATAACGAAACTTGGACAACTGAAAGTGCGGGCGAAATAAACGTAACAGAAGGCTTTTTTATAAACTTTACAAGTGGTGGAGAAAAGTCTGCAAGCTTTAATAAATCGCAACGACTTGATAATACAGCAAAATCTTCTGCACAAAGAGAGTTTACAAAACTTACAATGATAGATGGAGAAAGAGAAGTTGAAGTTTTGTTTGCTCATAATGAAGAGGCAGAGCAAGGTTATGATATATTTGATGCAAACAAATTATTCGCTCTTGTAGAGGTTGCTGAGCCTTATTTCGTAACTGAGGGCAAAGCCTTAGTGAAAGAAGAAGCTAAAACCTTACCTTACTACGCTACAATGAATGTTCGTAGTTTTGAAAATAAAGAAGTAAGTTTTAAATTAACTTCTTTACCTGAAGGAATTGCAGTAAACTTAATTGATGGCGATGAAATAATTGATTTAAACAAAGAAACAATTTACTCAACGACTATTTCGGCTGGTGAAAACGCTGAAAGATTTAAGGTGTTGTTTAAGAAATCTGTTGGATTATCTGATGTAGAAGATTTAGATATAGAAATCTCTAATAACAATCGTATTGTTAATGTATCAAGTAGAGAAAACAACCTTCAAATAGAGGTTTATAACGCATTAGGACAAAGAGTTTATGAGACTAAATCTCGCAATTTCTCTCTAAATAACCTTACTGCTGGAGCTTATATAGTAAAAGCATTTAACAAGTCTGCAAGCAAAACTACCAAGATAGTGATTCAATAAATTTTTTCTTGATTTTACAAAAATAAAACAAAGAATTATTTTCTTAAAACAAAGAATTATTCGAATAATTCTTTGTTTTATTTATTACATACTTTTCTTATTAAAATTTAGTGTTAGGGATGTATTTTTGCTAATATAATTCTGTTAGTAAAGAGTGGTATTTCATTTCCATATTGAAAGATTTGGAAATAGGAAGAAGGGTAAATAATAAAAATGAGCAGCAAGAAAAATGAATTTCTTACTGCTCTTGTAAACCTTAAAATTATGAAAAAAGTTGTTTTATTCTTCTGAACAAACTTTTGCGCAAAGGAATTCTCTATTCATACGAGCAATGTTGCTACGTTTGATTTGTTTTGGACATTCTGCTTCACAAGCATATGTGTTTGTACAGTTACCAAAACCTAATTCATCCATTTTTGCAACCATAGCTTGTACTCTTCTTGCTGCTTCAGGTCTTCCTTGTGGAAGAAGTGCAAGTTGAGATACTTTTGCTGAAACGAATAACATTGCCGATGCATTCTTACATGCTGCAACACAAGCTCCACATCCGATACATGCAGCTGCATCCATAGCTTCATCTGCATTTTTCTTTGGAATTGGAATTGCGTTTCCGTCAGGCACACCTCCTGTTGTTACTGATACATAACCACCTTCTTGGATTATTTTATCAAAAGCTGTTCTATCAACAACTAAGTCACGAATTACAGGGAAAGGTCTTGCTCTCCATGGTTCGATAACTATTGTGTCGCCATCTTTGAATCTACGCATGTGTAATTGACAAGTTGTTACTCCATCGTCTGGTCCGTGAGGACGTCCGTTGATGTATAAACCACACATTCCGCAAATACCTTCACGACAGTCGTTATCAAAACATACTGGGTGTGATAATTTATCTACTAATTGTTCATTTAAGATGTCCAACATTTCTAAGAAAGAACAGTCGGGCGAAATATTTTCTACTTTATATGTTTCAAAGCGTCCTTTTGCTCTTGCGTTTTCTTGACGCCAAATCTTTAATGTTAAATTCATTTTACTTGTAATTTCTTTGTTGAACTTTAATAAACTCGTAATTTAATTCTTCTTTGTGTAATTGAGGTTCTACTCCTTCTCCTTGGTATTCCCAAGCTGCCACATACATGAATTGTTCGTCATTACGTTTTGCTTCACCTTCTTCTGTTTGGTGTTCTTCACGGAAGTGTCCTCCACAACTTTCTTCTCTATGTAAAGCGTCTTTAGCCATTAATTGTGCTAATTCAATGTGGTCAGAAAGTCTTAACGCTTTTTCCAATTCTGGGTTCATTGAATTTGTATCTCCTGTGATACGAACATTTGCCCAGAAATCTTCTTTCAATGCTTTTAACATTGGTATTGCTTCTTGTAAGCCTTGAGCAGTTCTTCCCATTCCAACTTTATTCCACATTATGTGGCCTAATTCTTTTTGGAATGTATCTACACTCTTTGTTCCCTTAATAGACATTAATTTTTCTATCTTTTCTGCAACTGCTTTTTCTGCTGCATCAAATTCTGGTACTGTTGTAGGGATTGGTTGAGAGTAGATTTCTGATGATAAGTAATTTTGAATTGTATAAGGAAGTACGAAATATCCATCTGCTAATCCTTGCATCAACGCTGAAGCTCCTAAACGGTTTGCTCCGTGATCAGAGAAGTTTGCTTCACCTGCTGCGAACAATCCTTCAACTGTTGTTTGTAATTCATAGTCAACCCATAATCCTCCCATTGTATAGTGAACAGCAGGGTAAATCATCATTGGTGTTTCGTATGGATTTTGAGCAGTGATTTTTTCATACATTTGGAACAAGTTTCCATATCTTGCTTCTACTTTATCTTTTCCTAAACGTTTTATCGCTGAAGAGAAATCTAAGTAAACAGCTTGTCCTGTTCCTACTCCGTATCCTGCATCACATCTTTCTTTTGCTGCTCTTGATGCGATATCTCTTGGTACTAAGTTTCCGAATGCAGGGTAACGTCTTTCTAAGTAATAATCTCTATTTTCTTCTGCTATATCAGTTGGTTTTAATCTTCCTTCTCTGATAGCTACAGAATCTTCTATGTTTTTAGGAACCCAAATTCTTCCGTCATTACGTAAACTTTCGCTCATCAAAGTAAGCTTTGATTGATAGTCTCCGTGTACTGGAATACATGTTGGGTGAATCTGAACGTAGCAAGGGTTTGCAAAACATGCTCCTTTTTTGTAGCATTGCCATGCTGCAGAACCATTTGAGTTCATTGCATTTGTAGATAAGAAGTAAACGTTTCCATATCCTCCTGTTGCAACTACAACTGCGTGTCCAAACCAACGTTCCAATTTACCTGTTTGTAAATCTCTTGTGATGATACCTCTTGCTTTTCCATCAACAAGAACTACATCCATCATTTCCTTTCTTTCGTACATTTTAACTGTACCTGCCTTTATTTCTTTTGATAAAGCAGAGTATGCTCCTAAAAGAAGTTGTTGACCAGTTTGTCCTTTTGCATAGAAGGTACGGCTTACTTGAGCACCACCAAATGAACGGTTGTCAAGCATTCCAGCGTAGTCTCTTGCGAAAGGAACTCCTTGTGCAACACATTGGTCTATGATGTTGTTACTTACCTCTGCCAAACGATAAACGTTAGCTTCTCTTGCACGATAGTCTCCTCCTTTGATTGTGTCATAGAAAAGTCTTCCTATGCTATCACCATCGTTTGGATAATTTTTAGCTGCATTAACACCCCCTTGAGCTGCGATAGAGTGGGCTCTTCTTGGAGAGTCTGAAATACAAAAGATTTTTACATTGAAGCCTAATGCTCCTAATGAAGCTGCTGCTGATGCACCTGCTAAACCTGTTCCTACAACGATTACATCTAATTTTCTTTTATTAGCAGGGTTAACCAATTTTTGGTCAGCTTTATATTTTGTCCATTTCTCGCTAAGTGGTCCTTGCGGAATTTTGGAATTTAATGTTACCATTTCTTATTTATTTAATTGTTTATCTTAAATTATTTACAGAACATTACAAATAATGGTACTATAGCAAATCCTAATGGTATGATTAATGCATAACCTGCTGCTAAGTATTCTATTGCTTTATTGTATTTTCTGTGATTTAATCCAAATGTTTGGAATATTGAATTGATTGCATGGAATAAGTGTATTCCTAAAATAACTAATGCAAACAAATAGATTATTGAATAAGTTGGGTTTGCAAATAGTTTTTTACACATTGTATAGAAGTCAGGTTCGTATTCTGTGAAATCTTCTCCTACAAATTGTTTTAATTCTTCTTTGCTTAAATTGATTAACTCTTCTCCATCTTTAGATATTTTATCTGATGGTTGTCCAGTTTGTGCTATTTGTAAGAACGGCATGTATTCTAATTGTAAAGCCATCATTTGTTCTTGTGCTTGTTCTTGGCTTAAAGTACCGTTCATCATTTGTTCTTGTAATTCTGTTACTTTGTCGTTTAAGTGTTTTTGTATATCTTCCACCTCAACTGTGTAAGTATCGCTGTCATCTGCTACTACTATACCAAATTTTACAAAGTAGAAGTTAATAAAGTGAATTATCAAAAACACTAAAACAATAACGCCTGTGTAAATCATCCATTTTGATCCTGCATGTGTCTTTGATTTTGAAGGCACCGCATATCCAACAGGTCTTGCTTTTTTGTTTTCGATTGTTAATAGAATTGCCACAACTACGTGAACTAACACGCTCAACATAAGTACTACTTCCATGATTTTTACAATCCAATTAGTACCCATAAAGTGGCAAACATTTCTGTACCATTCTCCGCCATCTTCTCTAAGAATGCAGAGATTTAAACCCATGTGCATAGGTAAAAATACAAGCAAGAATGCTCCAACCGATGCAATGGTCATCTTCTTTGTGATAGATGCTAATTTTACTAAACTCATTTTTTTATTGTTTTTTATTATTACTTATTTTTTTCTTGAAAATAATTCAAAAATAATTTGCAAAAGTATGAATTTTTCTATGAAAAACGAAAATATTATGAATAAACTTCCATCAAACAGTCTTTACAATTAAATTTTAATCTATATTGATGGTTGTTATCTCTTAATATTAAGTCGCTTTGATAGTCTTTTTTCAATTTATGTCGTTGTAAGCATTGCCCTAAATTGTATCTTATACAATTTAGGGAACGCATCAAACAAATCTCTGTTTGTTTCATCTCTTTTTCCAAAGCATATTCTTTTACTTTTACGCCTTTTGATTCATAGAATTTTCGAGATTGTTCATTGCTTATATTTTCTGTGTAATCTACCTCCTCTTTTGGATATGATATATCAAAATTTAATGGCTTTTGTTCAAGAGTTTTATAGTTAGAAAGTATTTTTTGCTCCAATAATTCTAATACTTGACGGCGTAAGGAATTGAGAAATGACATTGGGAAGAAGTATTTTTCCTCTGAATCGTAGATAAATTGATTTAATTCAAAGGGTGTGTTACCCATTTTAGATATTTGTTCTTTTAGCTTATTGTAATAATTATCCGTATTATTGGCCAATTGTTCAGGCGTAGAAAATGAAAGTTCTACTTCACAGCCTCCTTCTTCTATTGCCTTGATTTTATTAGATGTAAGTATAACATCTACCTTTAATTTACGATGTGATGGCAACAATATTTTCTTTTCAAATTCTGAATCTTTGTTTCGATAAATTTTTACGCCGTTTCGTAATTTTATTTCTTTGTTTGGCTGAATTATTCCTTTGAAATAATTATTCACAAGAAAGCCTTCACTTATCCCCTCTTCATCTACGGCTATTAAGCCATCAGATGGATAAAGTATTTCATTAGTTTGTATCTTTATCCCTGCACTTGTACAATCTTTAACTTCACCTATGTATTTTCCTATACTTTTTGTTGTGTGTATATTGCCGGTTTGTTCTTGTCTTCCTCGTAAATAGAAGCTTGTATAGCCTCTATTGAAAGTTTTTTCTAAATCTGTTTCAATTTCTGAAAGAATTCTTCCTGCAGAAGCGCGTTGGTATTGTGGATTATTAGCAACAAATTCATTCAAAAGTCTATTGTAATGAGTTGTTACATTTTTAACGTATGTTATATCTTTAAGCCTACCTTCTATTTTAAAGCTACAAACTCCTGCTTTTATCATTTCAGCGAGATGTAGTGAAGCATTAAAATCCTTAGTTGAAAGTAGATATTTATCTTTTTGGAGAATCTTACCTTCAAAATTTATCAAATCATATCTTGAACGACAAGATTGTGAACAAACTCCTCTATTGCCACTTCTACCTGTTTGATAGAGCGAAAGATAACATTGCCCGCTTATAGAGCAACAAAGAGCCCCATGAATGAATGCTTCTAATTCAACTTCGGGACAATAGTTATGCATTTCATTTATTTGTTCTATTGAAAATTCTCTTGGCAATACCACTCTACTTATTCCTGTTTCATAAAGGAATCTTAATTTCTCTTTTGTAAAAACATTCATCTGAGTAGAGGCATGCAGTTGCATTGGCACATTATGAGTTTGCAAATATGCCATATCTTGTACTATTATAGCATCTGCATTAATTGAATTAAGTTCTTCTACAGACTTTTGAGCTAATTCTAATTCATCATCAAAAAGAAGAGTATTCATAGTAATATATACTCTTACTCCAAAAATATGTGCGTAATCTATTACTTGCTTTAGATCTTCAAGATTATTGGTAGCAACACTTCTCGCACCAAATCTTTCATAACCCATATAAACTGCGTCAGCTCCACAATCAATTGCAGCTTTCGCTATTTCTGGATTTCTCGCTGGAGATAATAATTCTAAAAACTGTTTTTCCACTTTAAGACAAACCTATTATAAGTAGTAATTGTATTGTTAAAACTCTTAAAAACATTGTAAGAGGATAAACAGTTGCATAAACTACAGAAGGAGTTGAATATTGCGATTGAGAATTTGCAAAAGCAAGTGCAGGAGGATTTGTTGTACTTCCTGATAATAATCCTATTATTGTAAAGTAATCCATTTTGTATTTTACTCTTGCAAAAATACCTACAAGTAATGTTGGAACAACCGTAATAATCAATCCATAAAGTAACCACATATATCCACCATTTACTATAGATGAAATAAATTCTTGCCCTGCCGATAATCCAACTGCTGCAAGGAAAAGAGAAATTCCTATTTCCCTTATCATCATATTAGCAGAAGTTGTAGTGAAAGTTACTATTTTGTAGTGTGGGCCAAACTTACCCATAAGGATTGCTATAATTAATGGTCCACCTGCCAAACCTAACTTAACAGATTGAGGTAGCCCAGGAATTGCAATCGGAATTGAACCCAATACAATTCCTAACACAACTCCAATGAATATAGGAATCAAATTAGGTATTTCTAATCTCTTCAAAGAATTACCTAACATCTCCGTAACCTTTTCTATTTTCTCTAAACTACCTACAAGAGTTACTCTATCTCCTATTTGAAGAGTAACACTTCTATCAGCAATTAGCTCTACCCCACTCCTATTTATTCTTGTTATATTTACGCCATACAAAGCTCTTATATTCAAAGAACCTATTGTCTTACCATTTAGCTCTGGCTTTGTTACAACTACTTTGCGAGAAACCAAATCATGAGTTGGAGTTTCCCATTCTTTTGATGGCAAATCGTGTTCTTTACCTAACAACATCACGATAGCTTTCTCATTATCTTGAGTTGTAACTAATCTTAATATATCTCCAGCCTGTAATATAGTGTCATCAGTAGCTATTTCCACCATTCCATCAGAGTGTTTTACTCTTGAAACAACTAATGTGGATTTAAAATTTTCTACAACTTCACTTAATTTTTTCCCTACCACACATTGATTCTCTACAACTATATTTAATCGCAATGTTTGAGGAGCTTGATGTTGTTGTATTTTTGATTCTTCTTCGCGTAAATCTATTTTAAATATTTTTTTTAGTAACAACATCACTATTATTACACCTACTACCCCTAGAGGATAAGCAACCGCATAACCCAATGCAATAGATGTATTTTGTCCTCCTATTGTATCGCTATAGGTTTGTTGAGCTGCTCCAAGAGAAGGAGTATTTGTTGTAGCACCTGCCAAAACACCACTCATAGTTACAATATCTTCTCCACTTATTAAGTGTATCACGAATGTTGTTAGCACACCTAATAATACTATACTCAAAGCAAGTATATTTAATTTTACACCCCCACTCTTAAATGATGCAAAAAAACCAGGTCCGACTTGCAAACCTATTGAATAGACAAAAAGAATCAATCCAAATTCTTTTACAAAATGAAGAACATCATGGTGAATTGTTAGTCCAAAATGGCTAAATATTATGCCGACAAATAGAATCCAAGTAATACCTAAAGAAATGTTGGCTATTTTTAACTTACCTAAATAATGCCCTAATCCGATACAAAGTGAAAGAAGAAGGATTGAATGTGCTACGCCTTCTTCAAAAAGCAATTTAAACAACCATTCCATTATTCTAATTCTTTTCTATATAGTTCTATTGTTCGTTCCAATCCATAATATAAAGCATCGCTTATTAGCGCATGTCCAATAGAAACTTCTAAAAGTTGAGGAATGTTTTGTTGAAAATAATTAAGATTATCTAAATTTAAATCATGTCCTGCATTTAATCCTAATCCGACCTCTTTGGCTGTTTGTGCTGCTACAATGAATTTTGCTATAGCCTGTTCTCTATCTTCACTATATTGTGCAGCATAACTTTCCGTATATAATTCTACTCTGTCTGCGCCACAAGCTTTTGCACCTTTAACCATTTCCGAATCTGCTTCCACAAAAACAGAAACACGACATACTTTTTTTAATCGAGATATTATTTGTGTTAATTCCTCTTTATGTTTTATTGTATCCCAACCAGCATTTGATGTTAATACATCTGGGGCATCAGGAACTAAAGTTACTTGAGCAGGTTTCACATCTTCTATAAGTTTCATAAAAGTTTCAGATGGATAACCCTCTATATTAAATTCTGTAGTCAAGACATCCTTTAACTCATAAACATCTTTATATCTAATATGTCTTTCATCTGGTCGTGGGTGAACGGTTATTCCTTGCGCTCCAAACTTTTCACAATCTATTGCAACTTGAATCAAATTTGGCATATTACCCCCTCTGGCATTCCTTATTGTTGCTACTTTATTTATATTAACACTTAAATTTGTCATAATAACACACTATTTTTACGGTTGCAAAATTACAATAAAAAGCGCGTGTAATATAATTTTGTGTATTAAAATTTTATTAAACTCTATTTTTATTCGGTGTTTAGGTAATTATTATTAACTTTGCAAGAAATTTTAAAACAATTGTAATGACTTTTGAGGAAATAGGTTTATCTCCCGAATTGCTGAAAGGTGTAAAGGATTTGGGGTTTGAATCAGCAATGCCAGTTCAAGAGGAGGTTATTCCTACATTGTTGGAAAGCGACTGCAATTTAATCGCTCTTGCTCAAACCGGCACAGGTAAAACAGCCGCTTTTGGTTTACCAATAATACAAAAAATAGATTTATATAATAAGAATACAGAAGCTCTTATTATTTGTCCAACAAGAGAGCTTTGTATTCAAATTGCCAACGATTGCAAAAAGTTTGCCAAGTACATTCCTGAATGTAGTGTTGTTCCTGTATATGGAGGAGCAAGCATAGAAGTGCAAATCAAGGAATTAAAAAAAGGTGCTAAAATAATAGTTGCAACACCTGGACGTATTAATGATTTACTTGATAGAGGAAAAGTGGATTTATCTTCTATTAAATATCTTGTACTTGACGAAGCAGACGAAATGCTTAATATGGGATTCAAAGAAGACTTAGATTCTATATTAGAGCAAACTCCTACCGATAAGTACACTCTTCTTTTCTCTGCAACAATGCCTGATGAAGTAGAAGAAATAGCAGGTAACTACATAGAAAATCCAATAAGAATACAAATCGGCAGCAAAAATCAAGGCTCAAATAACGTAAGACATTTTTATTACTTGGTGCATGCAAAGGATAGATATCTTGCATTAAAAAGAATAGCTGACTATTATCCAGATATATATGCTATTATCTTTTGTCGTACAAAGGTAGAGACTCAAGAGGTTGCCGATATGTTAATAAGAGATGGTTACAATGCCGATTCTCTTCACGGAGACCTTTCACAAGCACAACGCGACCATGTAATGAGTCGTTTTAGACTTAGAAATATACAAATGCTTGTTGCAACTGACGTAGCCGCAAGAGGATTAGACGTAAGCAATCTAACTCACGTAATAAATTATAACCTACCTGATGAATTAGAACAATATGTTCATCGTTCAGGACGTACAGGTAGAGCCGATAAACAAGGAATTTCTATTGCAATCTTAAACCTTAGAGAAAAGCATAAAATCAAAAATATTGAAAAGCTAATTCAAAAAACCTTTGAAAAAGCAGAAATTCCTACAGGAAAACAAGTTTGTAGAAAGCAATTATTCAACATGATTAACAAATTAGAAAATGTAATCGTGAATGAAGAAGAAATAGAAGACTTTATTCCAGAAGTAATTGCTAAACTAAGTTGGTTAGACAGAGAAGAATTAATCAAAAAGTTTGTTTCCGTTGAATTTAATCGCTTTTTAGAATACTATAAAGACGCTCCAGACTTAAATGTCGATGAGAAAAAAGAAGAAAAGGAAAACAAAAAACAATCTAAGAACAAAACAGAATCTAAAAAAGGAGAATTCACACGATTATTCCTTTCACTTGGCAGAAAAGACAGAATAGTTCCACAAAGAATAATTGGATTAATCAATGATTATTGTCCTAACACAAGAGTAGAAATAGGAAAAATAGACATACTTGACAATTTCTCTTATGTAGAAATAGGTTCTAACGATGTTGATGACGTACTTTTTGCCTTTGAAGACAAGTTCTATAAAGGCAGAGCTTTAACATTTGAACTTGCACAAGCAAAAAAGCCAACTAAAACAAAGAGACGAGATTCTAAAACAAAGAATCAAGAATTTAAAACGAAGAATCAAGAATTTAAAACGAAGAATCAAAATAATAAAACAAAGAATAAAAACAGAAAATCATAATGGCACATTTAATTTCTCCTTCAATGCTTTCTGCAGATTTTTGCAATTTAGCGAAAGACATTGAAATGATTAACGAAAGTCAAGCAGATTGGTTTCACATTGACGTAATGGACGGAGTATTTGTTCCAAACATTTCTTTTGGACAACCAGTTATCAAACACATTAAAAAATTAGCTAAAAAGCCTCTTGATGTTCACTTAATGATTGTTGAACCTGACAAATTCTTTGAAGACTACAAGAATTGCGGAGCAGATATCATAACAGTACATTACGAAGCCTGCACACACCTTCATCGTTCACTTAGCAGAATTAAGCAATTAGGAATGAAAGCAGGAGTAGTTCTTAACCCTCATACACCTGTTTGCGTTTTAGAAGACATAATTGACATGTGTGATTTAGTGTTATTAATGAGCGTTAATCCAGGATTTGGAGGACAATCATTCATAGAAAACACATACAACAAAATAAAAGACTTAAAAGAACTAATAAACAGAAAAAATCCTTCTTGTTTAATAGAAATAGATGGAGGAGTAAACACAGCAAATCATAAAGCCCTTGTAGAAGCAGGAGCAGACGTTTTAGTAGCAGGTTCTGCCGTTTTCGCCTCAGAAAATCCTATTGAAACAATAAAAAAATTAAAAACAATCTAAAATGGGATTATTTAATTGGTTTAGTAAAGACAAAGGATTTTCTAAAGGAATAGATTTATCTATTCTTCACACAGACATTCACTCTCACTTAATTCCAGGCATTGACGACGGCTCGCCTGACATGGAAACCTCTTTAGCTTTATTAAAAGAATTAGAATCCCTTGGATATAAAAAAGTAATAACAACCCCACACGTTAAAACAGAGTTATTTCAAAACGATGTAACACGTTTAGACGATTTATGTGCAAGTTTACAAAGAGCTGCAAAATTTGAAGGTATCAAATTAGACATAGAAGTCGGAGCAGAACATCTTTTAGACGAAGGAGTAACTGACAGAATAGAAAAAGGCTTATTCAAAACCTTTGGGCAAAACTATCTTTTAGTTGAAATACCTTTCGTTGCACCACCTTTCGGTTTAGACAGTTACATATTCGAACTACAATTAGCAGGATACAAACTTATCCTTGCCCACCCCGAAAGATATTTATATTGGGTTAATGATTTCAATCAATTTGTTAGATTAAAAGATAGTGGCGTTTTGTTTCAATTAAACATTATGTCCCTATCCTCGTACTTTGGCAAAGACGTATTACATTTAGCCAAAAAATTAATAGACAACAATATGATTGAGCTATTAGGAACAGACACCCATGCAATGAGACATATTGAAGCAACTCAAAAAGCGTGTAGCAGTCCATTACTTAAGAAATTAATAGAATCAGGTAGAATTATAAATAAAGAATTTTAACAATATGACAGCATTAGAAGCCATATCACCAATTGATGGTAGATATTCAAGACAAACAAAAGAGCTTGCAAATTATTTTTCAGAAGCCTCTTTAATAAAATACAGAGTAAAAGTTGAAATAGAATACTTTATTGCTTTATGCGAATTAGGATTGCCACAACTAAAAAGTTTTGACAAAGCAAAATATCCTGCATTAAGAGAAATATATTCAAACTTCACTGTTGAACAAGCAGAAGAAGTAAAAGAAATAGAAAAAATAACAAACCACGATGTTAAAGCCGTTGAATACTTTATCAAAAAGCGCTTTGACGAAATGGGAATTGCTGAATACAAAGAATTTATCCATTTCGGTTTAACCTCACAAGACATCAACAACACTTCAGTACCTTTAACACTAAAAGACTGTCACGAAGAAACATTCATGCCTTTATTAAATCAAGTTGTTGAATTACTTTCAGAAAAAGCACAAGAATGGAAAAAGATTCCTATGCTTGCACACACACACGGACAACCTGCATCACCAACATTATTAGGAAAAGAAATGCAAGTATTCGTTTACAGACTTGAACAACAACTTGCATACTTTGCATTCATTCCATTCGCAGCAAAATTTGGAGGAGCAACAGGAAACTTTAATGCACACAACATAGCATTCCCTGAATATAATTGGGTAGATTTCGCAAACAACTTCTGTTCTTCAATAGGATTAGAACGTTCACTTTACACAACACAAATAGAAAACTACGACCATCTTGCAGCATACTTTGACAACATCAGAAGAATAAACATAATACTTATGGACTTCTGCAAAGACATGTGGCAATACATCTCAATGGAATACTTCAAACAAAAAATCAAAGAAGGAGAAGTTGGTTCAAGTGCAATGCCTCATAAAGTTAATCCAATAGACTTTGAAAACGCAGAAGGAAATCTTGGAATAGCAAATGCCATACTAGACCATCTTTCAATGAAACTTCCTATCTCAAGACTACAAAGAGACTTAACCGACTCAACCGTAAGCCGTAACGTAGGAGTTCCTTTAGCCCACACAATAATTGCCCTAAACTCTATACTTAAAGGAATGAATAAACTAATCTTGAATCAAGAAGCATTAGAAAGAGACTTGGAAAATAACTGGGCGGTAGTTGCAGAAGCATTACAAACAATCTTAAGAAGCATCAACTACCCTAATCCATACGAAACACTTAAAGCATTAACAAGAACAAACGCTAAGATAAATCATCAAACTATGATAGAATTCATAGACACACTTGATGTAGAAGAATCTATCAAAGAAAGAATGCGCCAAATCACACCTTCAAACTATGTAGGTGTTTACGGAAAAGATGAATAACAAAAACTTCACAAAACATATTCTAAAGCCATACACATGGAGCTTTGTTTTATTCTTTGCTCTTATGTGTATGGCAACTTTATTCTCCATTGCCTCCATACTTTCTGTAAGTAATTTCTTACAAATACTCTTTGACACCAACACAGAAATTGCAGAAAATCCATCACAATTAGAAATCATTTTAAACAAAGTTTATGACTATTGCCTATCCTTTGGCAAACACAAAGCACTATGGTTATTTGCAGCCATAATATTTGTAATCTATTTCCTAAAAGACTTATTCACCTACCTTGGCTCATACTTTATGGGCTCAACTCGCAACAAAATAATAAGGAATATAAGAAACTCTCTCTTTGAACAATTCTCCACACAAACCATTGGCTTTATCGCAAAATTCAAAAAAGGAGATTTGCTATCAAGAGTAAGTAACGACATAACAGAATACGAACAAAACGTTTTGCAATCAATACAAACCCTTATAGTAAACATCATCAGTGTATTGATGTACTTTGCAGTTTTACTATATATTGATTACAAAATAACCCTTCTTGTACTAGTAGTCTTCCCTCCTGTTGCCGGAATAGTATCTTTCTTTTCTCGCAAACTGAAAAGAAGCTCTAAACACATGCAACAAAAATCCTCACTTCTAACCTCCATATTAGAAGAAACCATATCGTCACTACGAATAATCAAATCCTTTAACGCAATTGACGAAATGAATAAACGCTTCCAAAACTTCAACACCTCTTACACCCGACTACGCAACAAGATCAATAGAAGAGTAAACTTAGCCTCACCTCAAAGCGAATTCTTCGGTAATTGTTTAGTAATAGGCATACTATTAGTAGGTGCTCGCAACGTAATCTGCTCTCCTGTTCTTATGAGTGCAGATATGTTTATTGTCTATCTGATTATCTTCTCATTGATAATCAAACCCGCAAAAGACATTTCAACATCCTTCTATAACATAAAAAAAGCCGATGCAGCCAAAAAACGAATTTGTGAAATCATATACGCAAACAACACCATAGTTGAACCAGAAAACCCAATAGAATTAGAAGAAATAAAAAATGGTATTTCTATCAACAATTTGAATTTTTCTTACGATGCAAAGACTCCCGTATTAAAAAACATCAATCTTTTCTTCAAAAAAGGAGAAAACACAGCCATAGTTGGAGCATCAGGTTCAGGCAAAAGCACTCTTATAGATTTGATAATGAAATTCTATAACACAGAAGAAAACTCAATACTCTTTGATGACATTCCACTTTGCAAAATGCACTCACAACAAGTGCGTAAACACATTGCAATAGTTACACAAGAGACAATACTCTTTAATGACTCTGTAAAAAACAATATATCTTTTGGAGATAACTCTTATAGCGAAGAAGAGATAATACAAGCAGCCAAAATAGCCAATGCACACGAATTTATCAGCAACTTACCACAAGGATACGACACAATCATTGGCGATAGAGGTTGCACACTTTCGGGAGGACAAAAACAAAGACTCGCAATCGCAAGAGCCATTCTTCGCAAATGCGAAATATTGATTTTAGACGAAGCAACCTCTGCTCTTGATACTATTTCCGAACACAGTGTTCAAGAAGCAATAAACCACCTCTCAAAAGAAAAAACAATAATCACCATTGCACATCGTCTTTCTACAATAAAGAATTGTGACAAAATCATAGTTATGGATAATGGTTGCGTAAAAGAAATAGGAAAACACTCCGAACTAATTGCCCAAAACGGCATTTATCACAAGCTCTGCAAAATGCAAGAAATCAATTAGCCTTTTCGCTTTTTTTATTCTTTGTTTTAAAAAATTAATTCTTTGTTTCATTAAATTAAAACAAAGAAACATTTTTTTCTTTTCAAAAAACATTGTAATAAATGTCACAAAATGACAAAAACATTTGTCTACATAAAAAAAAATATATAGTTTTGTTTATTAATTAAAAAAATCAAGGGCGTATGAGAAAAATAATTTTACTATCAACATTCTTTATTTTGTTGATAATTAATACAGAAATGTATTCTCAAGTATTAACACCCAATCCTATGTCACAAGAAATTACAGAGTATAGTATTTATACGATGGATAATTTTACGGAGGATCATAGTGCCAAAATAGTGAAATGGAATGACAAATATTCAGTTGTATTGAATACACTTACCAATAACAACCAAGCAACATTCGGGTTATTAAAAAAAGGTAATGTAAATACATCAAAAACAGTTTATATACCAATAGAATATAAGATTAACGATTTCACAATTCTAAATGACACCCTCTATTTTGTTGGAAAAAAATTAGAAAATTCTAATACCGTAAAAGGAATAATAGGATATGTGCGCATTAATGATTTATTTAACAATTCTAATCAAACTTGCAACTATGCTGAAATACGTTCTACTTACAATTTATTTAAAGTAGAAGCATATAATGATAGCAACGAACAAACTATTGTTGTCGCAATAGGAAGACAATTCTATGGAGAACCTTTTTATATAGAGAATCCTGATACTTCAGTGATAGATTCACTTATCGTAGGACCAGATATACCATTACCACCAAACGCAAATATAGTACCCCCTACAATTACAGGCGAAAATCAACAACAAAACAATAATTATAATGCGATAGAGTATAGTTGGTCTGCTACTCCACCAGAACATAGAGAATGTTTGGCAACACTGAATATAAAACGAACAGTAAATGGCGTTGAACATAAATATGATTTGTGGCATTTACCATACAAAAATAACCAAGGAAAAATAAAAGATTTGTGTTTAACAAAAGACTTCATAAGTGTAATTACAGCATATTATGAAGATGAAAATTGTCCTCTTAAAAACGAATTAAATATTTATTGGTTTGATAAAAATAATTTAGAAAACAGATGGGCAAAAAGAATGAAAGGAGAAATTCATTCTTTTTCAGACTCACTAATTAGAGGAGAATTAGAAACGATATGTACAGGAATAAATGATATAGCCATATGCTACGAGGGATTTACCACTGAAAATTGTAACATGTTGTACAAATTAAAATTAGATACAAATACTATTACCCCTATTTTTAGTCATGCTTTTGCTTTATCAGGGAATAATATAAAACACAAAATTTGGGATTTAGAATATATTGAAACAGAAAATATGTTAGTTGTTTTGAAACAATCAAATATTTTTGACAGAAAAGATGAAGTTTGGCATTTAAGTATGAATGATAATATAATTATGCCATACTATGCATACATACATACAAAGATGTATGATAATCTTTCATCGCTAGAATTATATGATAACATTTATTTAGGTATATACGGAGAAAAATCAAAAAATAAAATCCTTATAGAAAAACTTGCCAATGCTTATAATTCATTAGGAAAGTGCTATGATATAAGAGAAGAATATATCTTTTCTGAACTATTGCCCAAAATAATTGACAATCCGTTAATGGTACGTTGTCAATTTGCTGAGGAGATGCAAATTGTAAATAGTTTATTACATCTTCCTGCTTTTCAATACGTAGATGTATTTAATGTAACGCAAACAAATCTCCACACCATTGAAAGCTCTTGTGAAAATATAGAGACAAATATAATTTATAAACAACCTAAAACAATAGAATAACTGCCTTATGAAAAATATAATATTAGTAGTAATCGCATTAGTATTAAGTTTAGGAACTTATGCTCAAGAACAAGAATATGACACAATAGTTTATTTCCCTCAAACTATTTTTGAATGTCCAATGTTATTTGATCCAGTTGCAACTGAGGAATATTATAACAATTTGGATGAATATAACGCTCATATAGCAGCAGGAGGAAATCCTGGCGCTGGTTGGTTTTCTGCAAACTATCATAGTTTTTATCGTTTCTGGGATATGTTTTTCTGTAACGTTGATGAATTTGTAAATTTAGGTACAGAAAAAATAAGCAGTGTTTCCTTATGTAATATTGTCGCTTGTAATTATATGGCTTCTAATCCAATAGATAAGATTAGAAGCTATGCTCAACCATATTATTTACCAGATTTAGATACTGCAGCAAGAGTGATAGGTGTTGCCGCTAAGATTTTTGGACAACGTCCTGCAACTGCAGCTACTCCTTATTTCTTTTTATATGATAATAATGGTAATCTATTAGATTATGTAGGAATTTTGAAAATGTCTCCAAATGTATCAAGTACAGATAAACCTTATGGGAAAAATCCATTTCCAACAACATTAGATTATTATATGTTTAACAACCAACATCAAATACAAGCATTCTCTTTAGCATTTGACAAAAACCATACATATTATGATCGTGATTTTTCGGGTAATGTCCCATATCAATTTGATCACACTATGACCTTCAAAGGTGGAGATAAAGAGGTTCCATGGTATCATGAATGTCGTTATGAAGATTTAGGTTGTTATGAATATTTACCTCCATTGTACTTAATGTATGATTCTACAAATTGGGTTAGTTTTGACCAAGACGAATTCTATCAATTCTATCAAAAGAAACAAATAGGTTTTTACCCAATAATCATAATACCAAAAATGGGAGTTGGATTATCTTCAGAAGAATTAGCAAAACATTGCAACCTTGTACCAAATCCAGCAACAATATATAGCAAAGTAATAAGTCGTTACAAGATAGAACGATTAGAAATCTATGATATGCAAGGTAAAAAAATAGAAGAAATTGCAGTTAATAATTATGAATATTACATAGATCTACAACACTATCCAAAAGGAAAGTATGTAGTAAACATAATCACTCAAAAAGGCAATGCAAGTAAGAAATTAATAGTTCAATAATTTATTTAATTAAATCAATTAAAGCGGAAAGATTTTTTAGCCTTTTCGCTTTTTTTTATTCTTTGTTTTAAAAAATTAATTCTTTGTTTCATTAAATTAAAACAAAGAAACATTTTTTTCTTTTCAAGATTCATTTATTTCTTTTGTTTATATAAAATTTATTCTTTACCTTTGTAGCATATTACAATCAATAAAAAAAGTGTTATGAAAAGATTTTTACTATCTATTAGTGCAATACTATGTATCAATATACTTTTTGCACAACAAGGAGCAAGCTTTTGGTTAGATTCTATACAATATGAAATAGACCCAGTATCTCAAGTGGATGTATCCATATATAGTTCTAACAATAATATTACAGTAGCTAATATTCCTGAAACAGTTACATACAATGGAAATACTTATAATGTTATTTCCATTACAAGAAATGCTTTCCAAGGCCGTCAAAATTTAGTTTCTGTAACTATTCCTAATAGTGTTGTAATCATTGGATATGGTGCTTTCACTGGTTGTCAATCTTTAACTACTGTTACTATGTCAGACAATGTTGCTTCAATAGGTTGGGGTGCTTTCAGAAGTTGTAGCAGTTTAAGCTCTATTAACATTCCAACTGCTCTTACTATTATTGAGCAAAATCTATTTCAAGGGTGCATAAGCTTAACTTCTATTACAATACCTGATAATATTATAACTATTGAATGGGGAGCTTTTTGGCAATGTTCTAATTTAGAATCAGTCACTATAGGCAATGGCGTTACCGAAATTGGTTGGGACGTTTTTAGTGATTGTTATGCTTTGCAGTCTGTGGTTATTCCTAATAGTGTAACTGAAATTGGAAATAATGCATTTATGAATTGTTGGGCTTTAAACTCTATTACAATCGGAGAAAACGTAAGTACTATTGGAAATGAGGCATTTATGAATTGTATTAACTTACACACATTAAATTTCAATGTCATAAATTGTGCAGATTTTAATAGTATTGATAATCACCCTTTTAAAAATGCACCAATACAAACTATTAATATAGGAGAAAATGTTCAAAGAATACCAGCTTATTTTGCCTATGGCTTTAATCAATTAAGCAGTGTTAGTCTTCCAAATAACCTTACAGAAATAGGAGAACAAGCCTTTTATGGTTGCAGTAGTTTAAGCTCTATTACTATTCCTAACAATATAACTTCTATTAAAGACAAAACTTTCCAATATTGCAGCAATCTAACTTCTGTTACTCTTGGAAGTGGATTAGATTCTCTTGGAAGTAGTGCTTTTAGAAATTGTTCTGCACTAGAAAATATTAATTGTTTAGCATCAACTCCTCCTACATTTAAAGACAATACAGTTTTTGCTTATCCTAATTCTATTAACGTGAAAGTACCTTGTGGTAGTTTAGATGCTTACATTGCAGATTACTATTGGTGTAGTTTCTTTACAGGAAGAATGACTGAAGATTGTGAATCAAGCCTTGCAGATATTGAAGAAGATAACCTTACTTTCTATCCTAATCCTGCAACAAATAGAGTAACTTTTAGTGAAATGATTGAAAGAGTTGAGCTAATGGATTTGACAGGAAAGCTTATCAAGAGTTTTGAAAATGCAAATGAAATTAATATTGAAGGCATTTCAAGCGGAGTTTATTTCCTTAAACTTCAATCATCTGATAAAACAATTATGCGAAAGCTAATTAAGAAATAGTTTTTCCTAAATTTTAGTCGGTTTTCCCTTATTTGAAAAAATTTTAACATTTTTTAATTAAAATCAAAGCCCGAAATACTACGAAAATTTCGAGCTTTGATTTTTTATTTGCAAATTCTTTAAGCATTT
>JAGCJW010000035.1 GCA_017647785.1 Bacteroidales bacterium
GCAGCAGGAGCAACTAATTCTTCTTGGTTGATATAGCCAAGAGCTGTAAACACTAAACGTTTTTCTCCTGTAACATTTCCAAGGAATATTCTTTCTGTTTGCCATTCGTCTGAACCTACTAAAATAGCAACTATATTATCATAATTTAATAGTCCAGATGTTGGAAGAGGTTGACGATCTACAAGATATGCTGCCACACCTCCTGAAACATCTGTGCCTACTTGATGTCCTGTTACTTTCCAATCAAATGAAAGTTCAAAGTTATCTTCTGTTTGACCAAAGTCAAAATCTTTCCAAAGGTGAGAAATAGTTGCAGAAGTAGTTGTTGATGCTGCATAAGCTGAACCATCGTTTGAAATATAAGCTGCTGGTGCTTCGTTTCCTGTTCCTTCTCCTACAACCCAAGCATTAGGTGAGGTTGAACCTGCATTAACAAACCATGTTCCTTCATCAAATGTTGTTTCGTAAGGAACAAGTTCTGCTTCATCAAGTGTAGTAAATGTTGCTGTTGTCCAAGTTGATTCTCCATCTTCACAAATTGCTCTTACAGCAAATGTATATGTTGTTGCAGGTGTTAAATCTGTTAATTCAATTGGGTCTGTTGAAGAAATTTCTTCTGCACTTCCTGAATCAGGATCAGCTTCTTCTCCTTCACCTTCTACTACAACATATTCCCAAGTTGTTGAAGCTCCATAATAAGTGAACGATGCTGTAGCTGATGTTGCAGTTACAGAAGCCGCATCTACTGTTGCAACAGAAGGAGCTGGACAATCAACCATATCTTCTACTGCTATATCATCAACACATAGTCTATTATCTCCATGAGATTCTGTACTTTCAGCATAAAATGCAAAACGCACTGCTCCTGTTAATGGTTCTCCATCTTCGTTTATAAGAGGATAAAAATATCTTACCATTTGATTGGTTAACATAGAATAGTTAAGGCCTGTATTTTCGTCGCTATCAACAAATGCCAAGCCGTTTGCTATATCCCAAGTTTCGCCATTGTCAAGCGAAACCATAACAATAAATCTATTATCTGGATCTGCCTCTGGTGCTGCATCATTATAATACTCTCTTAATCCAACATTAAATGCAAGTTGTTTTGCTACTTCTCCATCTCCTAAATCAATAGAAGGAGTAACAAGCCAGAAGTATTGACCTGTTGAATAAGGATTACAATACATTGCCACATGTGATTGTCCTCCAATAGAAATAGAAGTAGTATAATTCCAATTTGATGTTGAACTAATTAAAGAAGTTGTTGCTATTTGTCCGCTTGCAGGTATTTGTCCTGTATATCTATTCCAACAAGTAATGTCGCTTTCAAATGGGTTTGCATCAAAAGTTTCCATCCAAGGAGTTTCCAACGCTCCACAAGGAGTTGTAATATTCATTTGGTCTGCATAAGAAACTTCTTCTAAACCTTCACATATAATTCCAACTTGAACATTGTAAGTTGTTTGATAAGATATTCCTTCTGAAATAGAGAATGGGAAATCATCTATTGTCAAACCTTCTACTTCTGTCCAAGTTTCACTTGCAGCGGCTTTATATCTCAAAGTATAAGTTCCTTCTGTATTCATTGCATCTGTCAAAGCAACTGAAATAGAAGGACCATCTTCTGTATCTACAAATTCTAATGAAGTATTTATTGGATCAGATGAGCAAGCCATAGTATAAATAGAAACATTATCTATTGCTGCAGGTGGATTTTCTCCTCCACCACTATCATTTCTCCAAGAAAATACTAAATTATAAGCACCCGGTGTAGTAGATGTAGGTACTTCTATATTAACTCTTTGCCATTCGTCGTTTGTTCCGTAAGGTGATTTATCTATCATGTGAGAAAGGATGTCAGATGTTCCTAAATCTTGACCAAAAGGAACTAAACGAACTCCTACATAGTCGCAACAAGTACCTTCTCCTACTGATTTGTAATCAAAAGATATTCCATAGAAAGTGTTTTCTTCTATATTTATAAGAACAGATGCGTGAGCAACAGAGGTTGCATTGTTTGTATAAGCATTTGAAACTCCTTCATCGTTACTTATATATAATCCATTTCCTGCTTCTGCATTTGTAGTGTTTTGACCAAGTGGTCCAACATACCATTTATTTGTATGAGGATTTGTTATTGTCCATAAAGTAAGGTTGTCTAAATCATCAAAGCCTTCTTCAAAAGGTAGAGTAATGAAATTATCTTCGCTTGGAAGTGTTGTAAATACTGTTGATATTTCAGTTGAATTGGATTCGCTACATACAGTATAAACTTTCACCTCATACTCAACAAGCGATTCAAGACCTGATAAAGTATAAGTTAAATCTGTTATATTTTCATCTGCAACTGTCCATTCTTCATCTGTAGCTGATTTATATGCTAATCCAAATGTTGTAGCACTTTCATCTGAAGCCTCCCAAGAAATTGTTGCTCCATCTGTTGTTTGATTAGTAACAGAAATGTTTACAGGTGGATAACAAAACTCTGCTCCTATTGGAATCATAGTAAACATTGTTACAGGAACGAAAGATGCTGTTGCGTCAGGAGATGGAGGGGTATTAATATTATATTCTTGAGTATCCGATTTCTGATAAACAGAACTGCCTATTCCTTCTGCCATCTTGAAAGTATGATTACTTTGATAACCTGTTCCATCTCTTATAACTGCAATAAGCAAATTACCTTCTCCTGTATATTCAAAAGGGGCAGTAAAAAGGTAGGTTACGACTCCGTTAACAAGATTTATAGGACCTTCATAAACTTGAACAAAATCAGTCCCTGGCAAATAATTAGTAAGACTTGATTCTGTTACCTCTTTCATATAAATCTTTATAATACCATTATTATAAGGAGTATATGTGTGATAATAACTTATACTCGTAATTTGTCCCGGCTCTAAATTAGCAGCAGGATAAATAGACTGAGAATAACTATTTTGATAATAACAATACATCGGTATATTAGTCGATGTTGTTGTTGTGCTTGTGTCGCCGACAATAATTGTTGTCTGGGCCGACAATTGCATAGCGAATATTATCGCCATTGCAAAAAGTAATAATTTTTTCATAGTTCTATTTTTTAATTAATACTATACTTTCAAACGCCAAATTTAGAACATTTTTTTATACATACAAAATTATTGTCTATTTTTTAGAACAAAACAAAGTGTTAATTTTTTAATTTCTTTATTTTCTTCCATTTTTTCTTTGTGAAAATTCATTTTTTCTTTGTGAAAATGGATTTTCTCTTTGTAAAAATGGATTTTCTCTTTAAAAAAATGATTGGGAATCTTTGAAAAGGTAATCTATAGGAATAAAAAAAGAGGGCGACTCTTTAAAAGAATCGCCCTCTTGTGTGTATTTGATTGTTGAAAGATTATTCAACTATCAATTTTTGTGTACTGATTACGTTGTCAGTTACTATTCTGATGTAGTAAACTCCACTTGCCATATCACTAAGGTTAATTGTGTAACGGCTTGTGCCTGCATTGATAGAGTCTTGACTTAGGATTCTTCCTTGTAAGTCAGAAATAACTACCTTAGCGTCTTGGTTCAATCCGTTGATTTCTAGTGTAGCTTGTGTGTTTGCTGGGTTAGGATAAACTACTGCATTGA
>JAGCJW010000036.1 GCA_017647785.1 Bacteroidales bacterium
ATCGGCGTTTTTATGCGCATTTTGGTATGTTCTGACGAAATCTCAGAATCCACACGGAAAAATCTTCAAATATGTTAATAATCCAGAGTTTTGCTCATAAAAAAAGAAACCGCCTAACTTTTTGTTGTTAGACGGCCTCATATCATAGATCCGGCTCTTGATCCTGATAACGAAGACGAAGTGCAAATAACACCAGACAATGAGATAGGCAACAATCCACTTGACGGACTAATTAAAGTAGATACCATATTGGCTTCAAGAGATTTCTCTGATCCGGAAGGGCAAACAGACAGTGATATAGATACGTTGTCGAAACAGTTCCAACAATACTATAAGAGTAGTGACCAAGAAGATGAAGAATTGACATGTGAAGGGTTGAAACTTCTTGGAGATATTGTAACAGCGAACAAAACATACGATGAAAAATTAAAAAAGACTTTTGAGGTTCCTGTCGGCGAGTTGAGGAACATCAATTATCCTGGGTTCCAGAATCCAGAGATAAAAATACGAAGTAAAATTCAGATTGAGGAAGCCATAAAACATGACTCAGCAGTTCAATTCGCTATTCAAGGTATGGAAGAACTTGTACTTCCGGAGAAATATAATGGTCTTGGTTATCGGAATCTTATCTCTATTTATTTGAGACTAATAGACTTCAGAGAAAAATGGCTAAAGACACTAACTGATGGAAAGAATATAGAACCTATTCATATAGTATTTGTAGAAGAACCTGAAGCGCACCTACATGCTCAGGCGCAACAAGTGTTTGTAAAGAAAGCATTTGAAGCCCTGTGCAACAATGAACTAATAAAGAACCATCCTTGGTTAAACACGCAACTTGTGTTAAGCACACATTCAAATCACGTCGTAAACGAACTTGACCTAAATTGTATGCGCTATTTTAAGCGAGTGATAGATGACAATGATAATAAAATACCTATCTCAAAAGTCGTAAACTTATCGAGAACGTTTGGAAAAAATGAAGAAGAGACAAAACAGTTTGTGACAAGATATATACGTTTAACTCACTGCGATATATTCTTTTCAGATGCTGTTGTTTTGGTTGAAGGCCCAGCAGAAAAGATACTTGTCCCTAGCTTTCTCGCAAAAGCTGGATTAGATTCTTATTATATTTCTGTCATAGAGGTGAATGGACGTCATGCACATAGTTTCCGTAAACTTATTGAAAAGATTGGAATTGCAACCTTGATTGTGACGGATATAGATGCGACGGAAACAAAAATAGGAGAAGACGGAAAAGAAAGACATATGTCCGTGCCTACAGCCAAAGGGAATGGTTATAAAACAAGTAACCCGTCAATTAAAAGTTGGCTTTCAGGAAAAGAACAAATAGACGATTTATTAGCACTGGATGGGAAAGAAAAGGTTGTAAATAATGTAAGAATAGCATTCCAAACACCAGTGAATATCAAGTGGGATAAAAATAAAGACGACTTGACTGAAGTATGTCCCTACACATTTGAAGATGCATTGATATTTACTAATCTTGAATTATTTCGACAAGAAGGATTAAAGAAAATGGGTGCTATTACCACAATAGCGAATCTGTTGAGACATTGTGATTCTGCTAATGAATTACAAAATGAAATATTTAATAAATTAGAAAGCAAAAGTGGTTTTAAGAAAGCGGACTTTGCTATTTCTCTGCTATATAAAGACGATTTTGCCGATTTAATTGCCCCCATATATATTCAAGAAGGGCTTGAATGGATGAAGTCATATTTGGATTCTAATGGTAACAAAAATGGAGAATAATATAGATTTTCAAGTAGATGAGACACTAGAAAAGTGTATTCTTTCAACACCGCATAAAAGTTTCTTTCTTTTTGCTGGAGCTGGCTCTGGGAAGACTTACTCATTGGTTCTTCTTTTGAAAAAAATACACAATAGTATTGGTAAAGACCTTCTGTCGCAAGGAAAGAATGTTGCTGTTATTACCTATACAAATGCTGCCACAGATGAAATAATCAAACGTTTAGATTATAGTCCCATCTTCCATATTTCAACAATTCATAGTTTTGTTTGGGATGTTATAAAGCATTATCAATCAGATATTAAAAGATTGTATTGTTTTTATATTGAAGAAGATTTAAAAGCGTTGGAAAAAAAGTTAGAAGAAACCAAAAATAAGACTACCAAAACATATCTTTCCAACGTAGAAAAATATGAGTATCAAAAAGAGAGATTAGCAAAAGCACAGACTATAGAGAAGTTTGTATATAACCCCAATGGAAGCAACCCTGAATATAATGCATTAAAACATGCTGATGTTATTAAGATATCAGCACAAATGATAATGGATAATCTGATGCTGCAGCGTATTATAGCGCAGCGTTACCCAATTCTCTTAATTGATGAAAGTCAAGATACAAAAAAAGAGTTGGTAGATGCATTTTTTAAGATACAAGAAAATTTTTCAAGTATCTTTACACTAGGTCTTATAGGTGATCAAAAACAGCGAATCTATACAGACGGCAAAGATAATATACTAAGTATTATTCCCGAAGATTGGGAAAAACCTGTAAAGAAAATGAATTACCGCTGTGCAAAGCGAATAATCCTGTTGGCTAACACTATTGGAAAGGATATTGATATTCATGCAGAACAAAATCCACGTAAAGATGCTAATGATGGTTTTGTTCGACTTTTTATCGTGCAACAACGTGATGGTATAAACAAAGATGAAGTAGAGCAAGCCATAATGGAAATTATGAGCGAGCATACACAAGATGACAAATGGGCTGGTATAGATGCAGACATAAAAATACTGACACTTGAACATATGATGGCTGCCCGAAGACTAGGGTTTGATTGTTTTTTTGCTCCATTTAATAAGGTCTCAAAATATCAAATGACATTCCTTCAAGGCACGGTACCAGAAATAGAACTTTTCACCAAGATCGTACTACCCATTGCTGAATCCATGAAAGGCGATGGACGTGTTGCATTAGAAATTCTGAAAGAATACTCTCCTTTATTGAATAAGCAGAATACTGAGAAGCCATATGAACTTTATTTGAAATGCAGAGAAAAAGCGGTAGATGTTGCATCTATGGTAAACGAAAATAAGACCATACGTGAAATAGTCAAAACAATATCTGACTCTCAACTAATAAATCTCCCTAATGTGGTTGATAGAGCTAGTAATTTAGTTAGTGATGATGTAAAGGAGTCAGACGATGAAGAGTTGACAGCTTGGGTTAATACAATGGATTTACCTATAGAAGTAATGAGAAAATATGATGATTATGTGAATCATAGAACTAGATTTGACACACATCAAGGAGTTAAAGGTTTAGAATTTGATAGAGTGTTGGTTATTATAGATGATTCAGAAGCAAAAGGTTTTATGTTTAGTTATGACAAACTATTTGGTGTCAAAGATCTGTCAGATACTGATAAGAAAAATCGTATTGATGGTAAGGAAACCTCTGTAGAACGTACTCAAAGATTATTTTATGTTACATGTACAAGAGCAAAGAACTCATTAGCAGTTGTAATGTATACTGATAATCCACAAGAAGTAAAAAAGGAATCTATCCGCAAAGGTTGGTTTGATGATAAAGAGATTATTATTATGTAAATGATGAATGTATTGACAAATACTTTTATTAATGCAAATAAAATTGACTATATAAAATGAATTTTAAAAGGCTAAAACTTAATAGAAATATAATTAATCAAACAATTGTTGGTTATCTTGGACAAGAAATATTTCCAGTTGTTAGTAATAAAACTGGCTATGATATATATAGATATAATATTGATCCAGAGTCAATTTTAGATATATATTATAATTCAGATACGACAACAACATTATGTTGTACAGGTAAGAATCCCGAAACAGCAGAAGTTATTGCTAGAGAAATAATAGCCCAATGTAGTTTAAGTTTACCAAATCCAATAAGAGCTATATATCTTAAAGGATTTAGTCAAGAGAATTTTGATATCGTATTACAAAATATTGAGAATAGCGATTGTAATTTAAAAGTATTAACTGATACAGATATTGCAAAACGATATGAAGTAACAAATACATATAATGAAAATATTAAGATTCACTACTTCCCTGCGACAGGAGCTCTAAATATTCAAGGAAAAGGTTATTCTGCATATAATAGCATTCTTTCATCATTCGATACATTAATATCATTGGAAGAAGTAATAGAATCTAATCTACGTGCTAATAATATTGAAAATATTACGACCTTAGAATTGATAGAGGCAATGACAAGAGCATTCCCTAATGCTTATCCTTTTCTAAATGGAGTTATTGCTAATATTATTTCCAGTTCATTTTTCCTTACTAAAATTGAAAATGAGGATTTGCCAGATTATTCGTGGATGATTTTTCCCATATTAAGAGGACTAGAAGGCGTAATAAAGAAAATGCTTTTATTGAAAGGAATAAGAGTGGATAAACATTTTGGAGAAGTATTCGAACCGATTTCATCAGGATCGACTGTTTATAGATTAAAGGGGTGTCATTCTGCTACAATGGATAGCAAACATAGTACCACCATTGAAAAATGTTATAATTATTTTGTGGCAAATAGGCATGGTATATTTCATGTCAATAGCAGCCTTAGTACAACACGTCAAATACGCAGAGAGGAGGCTATTGATATATTCAATAAACTTGTAGAGTTAATAGAAAATAGTTATTTGGAGATAATGTCATGAATCAATTATTTGAAATTATAGATATAAATAATTCAACTATAATAGTAATAGGTAAGACATACTGTGGCATAGATTATTATATTTCTGAATTAGAAATAGAACTAGATAGAAGACAGTTCAGGGGTGCAATAATATTTGATCTATTATTAGCAAATGGTTTATATAACCAAAACAGATTTATACAATCTTATTATTATGGTAATAAAATAGATGATTTTGATGTATTAAATGTTAAATCAATAAAAATAGAATACAAACGATATGTAAACAACTATTATAGGAAAAATCTAAATCTTTTAAACAATGGAATTTTACGCAGCAAAGATATTGAAACTTTGAAGCGAAAATTATTGTCTTCTGATTTAGACTTTGAAGTATAGATAGAAACAATATGACACCTTCCATATTTGTGGGCACCATCCATAATTTTGTGTAAATGAAAATTAAATAGTTAAA
>JAGCJW010000037.1 GCA_017647785.1 Bacteroidales bacterium
AAAGTACTGCTTTTTCTTTTACTACCAAACTTTTTTTAACCTTTTTTTTGGTATCGTTTGTTAAGTCCCTGATTACTAGTAAGATTATTTTTTGAATACTTTGTTTCTTTTTTCGGGAATTTTGAGAAATTTTTCATTTTTCCTAATCCTAAATTATTACAACGCCTTTGTAATACCTCTCCAACAGCGTTGGAATACTTCTCCAACGCTGTTGGAATCTTATTTTTCTGCGTTTTCTCATCGCAAACACCTAAACATTTATTATCCTGTTCCTAAACACATTATATCTTTTTTTTGAAAAATTTTTCATTTTTTTCTTGACTCGTACCTTGGGGCATGTACTATCTTTGCACTCGCTAGCAAATAATCGTACGAATATGAGTTATAAAACAAAGTTAAAAATCGGAGAGTTTTCCCGTTTGATGCAAGTAACTGTAAAAACATTACGTCATTACGAGCAAAAGCAATTACTTATACCCAACGAGGTAGATGAATGGAATGGGTATCGTTATTATAGTATTGTTCAAATGCAAAAACTAAATTCAATCCGTAAATTGCAACAGCTTGGCTTTACTCTTGATGAAATAAAGGAGTTGTATGACGATGAGTCTCATACTCCAAGTTTAGAACTGCTCTCAGAAAAGATTGAAGAAACAGAAAAACAACTTCAAGAACTGATAGCAAGACGCAATCAACTCATTGAATGGTTAGACTCTCACAAAAAAATTAAAACAATGGAAAAATTTAGCATTGAATCATTACCTGAAGTAATTGTTGTCTCACACAGAGAAATTATTTCAGATTATTCTGTTCTTGGGGCTTTATGTTGCAATGTCATAGGTCCTGAAATGCATCGTTTGGGTTGCAAATGTTCTCCTCCCGGCTATTGTTTCACTATTGAACATCAAAAGGAATATACTCCAACTGATATAGATATTGAATATTGCGAGCAAGTGGAAGAAATGGGTAAAAACAGTAGTATTATACAATTTAAGAAATTGCCTGCTGTTCCAAAGGCTTTATGTATGAAACATTACGGTCCGTATGAACGTTTCCACGAATCTTTCACAGAAGCTTTTGATTATATGGAAGAGAAAGGATACATAGTAGCTGATAATCCAAGAACTAGCTACGTAGATGGTATTTGGAATCAAGAAGACCCTGAAAAATGGCTTTCAATTATTCAAATTCCGATAATGTAGTATAAAAAACAAGCGTAAGTTTCATTTTACTTACGCTTGTTCTCTTTTTAATATATGAGTTAATATTATTTCATATTATGAAAAACATTCACAACATCATCATCGTCTTCTAATTTTGCAATTAGTTTTTCTACTTCTTGTTGTTGTTCTTCGTTTAGTTCTTTAAGGTCGTTTGGAATACGTTCAAATTTGAAGGTTTTGATTTCAAATTCGTTTTCTTCCAAATATTTTTGAATTGGACCAAATGAAGCAAAGTCAGCATAGATAAATATTTCTCCTTCGTCTGCAAAGCATTCTTCTACTCCGTAGTCGATTAATTCTAATTCTAATTCTTCCAAATCAACGCCTTCTTTCATTGCTACTTTGAAGTTACATTTTCTTTCAAACAAGAAATCTGTCATTCCACTTGTTCCAAGTGATCCGTTGCAACGATTGAATGCTGCTCTTACGTTTGCTACTGTTCTTGTTGGATTATCTGTTGCTGTTTCTACAACTACTGCTACTCCGTGTGCAGCATATCCTTCATATACAACTTCTTTGTAGTCTGCCGTATCTTTTGAAATTGCTCTTTTAATAGCTCTTTCAACGTTTTCTTTCGGCATGTTTTCTGTTCTGGCAGTTTGTATCAATAATCTTAGGCGTGAGTTTGCTGATGGGTCTGCTCCTCCTGCTTTTACTGCCATTTCTATTTCTTTTCCAAGACGAGTGAATACTCTCGCCATATTTCCCCAACGTTTTAACTTACGTGCTTTGCGATATTCAAAGGCTCTTCCCATTATTTTAGTATTTTAATTGTTTCCTTTTGCAAAATTACAAATATTTTCATTATTTTTGCACTTTAAACGCTAATTTATAAGATTATGAATAGAAACTTTATTGTTTTTTTATGTTTTTTGATTGGAGGTTGTTTTACTCTTAATGCTCAAAAAACTGAATTACACAAGATAACTGAGGAAAATGTTACTTTCGGTATTCCAAATGGTTGGATAGCTTCAAAGACAGGAAAGAAATTGGGCGATTTTGGCGTTAGAGCTAAGGAAGAAAATGGTATAAAGTTTATAGAAATAAATTGCACCAAGCGAGTTATTGAACCTGTTACAAGACTAACCTCTATTGCTTCTAAGAGAAGTGAAAAGGAAGGCTTTGAATATATGTTGATTGACCAAGTTAAAGACGTTAAGTTTGACAATAAGAAAGCTAAATTATTATCTTTCACAAACACACACTTAACAGAAGCCTCTATTGGAGGAGTTTATGGATTGGTTGATGAGGGTTACACTTACACTATTGAGTTTTACAGCGAGGACAACCCAGAAGCTAACGCTTTGATAAAGGAAATATTAAAATCTATAAAGATTGAAAAGCCTTTAACAGAGCCTAATATCGTAATTATGGAAGATGACTTTACCCCAACAGATTGGTATGAGTCAGAAGCGATGAAACAAGAAGCTCAAAAGGCAAAAGAAGATGAAGAAAAAGCCCAAGCAGAAAAGCAAAAAGCAAAATTAGAAAAAGAGAAAGCAAAAGCTGATAAGCAAAAGGCTAAAATAGAGAAGAAAAAAGCAAAAGTAGAAAAAGATAACGAAAAAGCAGAGAAGAAAGTCAAAAAAGAATCTCCTAAAAAGAAGTTTTCTATTTTCAAGAAAAAGAATAAAAAAGCAGCAGCTTCTTCTAACTAACGATGAAACGAAGACATATTTTTTGTTTTCTAATAGTTTTGTGGAGCAATCTTTGCTTCGCTCAACTGACCTCTAATGAATTAAGATTTAATCTTTACAATTATAATTTTTTTGTAAACAACGAATATAAAGGCGAAAGAGTTTCAGGATACACTCTTCCAGGCTTTCGTATTACTCCCACCCTTTCTTATTCTCTAAATGAGCATATCTTAATAGAGGGAGGTGTAAGCCTATTACACTATTGGGGAGCAAGCAAATACCCAAACGTTATTTTCAGTAATCTACCTTCATGGTCGGGAAATCAGTATCAAAGTGGAGTACATGCACAACCTTTTTTTCGTGCTATATGGAATATCAATAAACATATAAATTTCACTTTTGGAAACCTAGAGTACAGAGATTGTCATTCATTAAGCGAGCCTTTATATAATGAAGAAAACACATTTAGTGGAGATCCAGAAATGGGATTACAACTAAGGGTTAATAATCATTGGTTCAAAGGAGACTTGTGGTTAAATTGGCAAACATTTATCTACAAAAATGATAATCACAATGAAACATTTTGTTTAGGCCTAACTACAAAAACTGACATATTAAGCTATAAAGACAAATTTATCTTATCAGCACCTATTAATGGAATAGTGCAACATTTAGGAGGAGAAGACTTGCAAATAAAATCTAATGCTCAATCTTGGGTTAATCTTTCTTACGGATTAGAAGCAAAACTACATGTTTCAAAACATTGGAATGTATATATGGGAGGAGACTACCTAAGCTACAAACAATTATCAGGAGACATTATGCCTTTTGACAATGGTTGGGCTCAATTTTATTATATAGGAGGAAGCTTTAAAAAGCTACATCTAAAAATTGCTTACTTTGATAGCAAAGACTTTGTTTCTATTTTAGGAAGTCAACACTTTTGTAATTTCTCAAACAACACACCTGGTTTAGTTTTTGATAGAGCTAATCAATTCTACGCAAAGATATATTACGACTATAATATAAGTAATAATTGTAATGCCAAATTTTATTGTCAAATTTGGAAACAAAATAAAATCACAGGTAATATATACTTGCCAAATTATACAGAAAGATTTGAAAGAGATGGATTTTTATCTTTTTCAATAGGCGCCACACTAAATATAGAACCTTCTTTCCTTATCAAGAAATTTAATTAATGAATATGAGTGTGTGTTTTGCAAGTTGGACGACACACAAAAATTTGAGTAAACAACTTATCCAAAGCAGGAATTTGCGAAGGCGTTAATATAGACTTTATTTCGTTGTATTGATTTACTGAAATATCTAATAGTTTTGTTTGATATTTTGCAATCTCACCTTCAATTTCTTTTATCTTTAAAGAATCCTGATTGTTTTTCTTTAAACTTTCCATAAGAGATTCTTGTGTAACGTGTAGGCTATCGGCAATAAACATTGCTTGTTCTTGATATTTTTCTTTTATCTTTTGATATTGTTGCTTTTGTTTATCATTTAAAGAAATCGCATTACTCAAATAACACTCCGTATCCACACAACACGATTCCATACATTTGTTTGACTCTTTTCTATCAAGAGTTAAATAGATATTAACAGCAGTTAAAGCCAACAATATCACAATTTCTATAATTAAGAACTTCTTATTCATCTTATTACTCAAATAAAATTGTAGGATAATAATTAACTAATATATCAAAACAATTCTCTTCTGCAAATTGCTCAAAAGATTCCTGCTGCAAAGACACCTTTTCCTCTTTATTTGTTTGATAAAAAGAATTAAACGAAAACGCAAAGACAAGCAATAAGCTCAAAATTTGCAGACTATGAAGCAAAACAAAGTTGTTTGCCTTACTTTTTTCATTTAAGCGAGCCTGCAAACGCGTAAAAGCAAAAGGATTGACTTGTTTTTGTTTATCTTTTTCTATCAAATCTTCTATTTTCATATCCTCTTTTTTATTTAAAAATTTCTTTATCTATTGTTTCTATATATTTTTGTATTGATTTTCTCGCTCTAAACACAAGCACCTCCACCGATTGCAAAGAACAATTCATAATTTCTGCTATTTCCTTTTGTGGCAATTGGTCATAAGTAAAGAGAATAAATGCTTGCTTTTGTTTTGTTGGTAGTTTTTCTAAGGCTTGATGTAAATAGTCATTGTATTGTTTGTCTTTCAATGTCCAATCTGAATGTTCAAAAGAGCTAGCCTTTAAAACATCACTATTGTCCATAGAGAAAAAACGCCTTAGCTTATTTTTTTTAATTTGATTTATCGTTTTGTTTACCGCTATTCTATATATCCAAGTAGAAAGTTGTGACTTATATTGAAATTTCTCAATAGAACGATAAACCTCTAAAAAGACTTCTTGTGTCAAGTCCTCAGCCTCATCTCTATCATGCAACATTGCATAAGAGAGATTTAAGATTTTTAAATGATATTCATTAAACAAAATCTCAAAGGCTTCTTCGTCTCCTTCTGCTATCCTTGAAACAATTTGCTTTTCAGTCATAAAAACAAAAGTAGAAGCAAGTCAAAAACTCGCTTCTACTGATTTTACAGAATTTATTATTTCTTTACTTCTGCTTTTTTGTGGTGATCACATTTTCCTGTGCACTTGTGAGCTTCTGCTTTTTTGTCAGAGCAACATTTTTTTGCATCAACTGCTTTTACTTGTTTACCATCTTTTTTAGCACCTTTACATGTTCCTGAACATTTGTGAGCAGCATCGTGTTTGTGCTCTCCTGTACATTTGTGTGCAGCTGCTGCTTTTTTATCTTCGCAACATTTGTGAGTAGTTTCTTTCTTTTCTACTTTTTTAACTGGTTCTTGTGCCATTGTTACGCCTGCAAATGTTAATGCGGCGATTAAAACAACTAATTTTTTCATTTTTACCTCCTATTTTTTAATTTTTGTTTATTGTTTAGACAATTTATTTCAACAATTATTACATTTATCATTCATTTTTCTTGTTTTCTGCAAAAAAAAACTAACTTTGCAATGTTTTTTAATACAAGAAAAGAGATGTTTAAGTTTATAACGTTTGGAGTATTACTTATGTTGTGTTTATTCAACTTAAACGCACAAAATTATGATGCTCAATTTTCAAAACCTATCGTCACAGAAGACGGAAAATTCTCATATTACGAGCTTTCTCCTATAAAAACAGCAGTCGGAGAGTTGATTTTTTTGGATAGAAATCTAGGAGCTTTATCTTCAGATGTTAATTCATCTGATTCTTGGGGAGATTTATATCAATGGGGACGTGCAACAGACGGACATGAAAAGAGAATGTCTGACACTACTTTGATTTTATCTAATAATTACGAAACAGGACACGGAAAATTCATTGTCGATGAAAAAAAATCAAACGATTGGATGAAAAATTCCGACGATAAATTATGGTTAGAAGAAGATGGATTAACAAATCCATGTCCTTGCGGATATAGAGTCCCTACTTCTGAAGAATGGAGAGCCTTATTAAGTTTAGGATTTGAAATAAAATCCACTACCGATGGTTACTTCTATTTAAGCATTGCTAATGGCCAATTATTACTTCCTGCCGCTGGTTTAAGGAACGCTTACACAGGTCATTTTATTCACATTGGTACAAGAGGATTTTATTGGGCTGCTAACACCATTGCAACAGGTACTTCTTCTTGTATTGACTTCAACAAAGATGATTTAGTTCCAAATATCACAACTTACGGCTTCAGAGCTTTTGGACGAAGTGTAAGATGTGTCAAAAATTAGAACTTTAGTTTTGTTTTATTTGAATTCAAGAAATTAACTCTTGAATTCATTTTTTTAATTCTTTAAATCATTTTTTTGATTCTTTAAATTATTTTATTTTTTCTTTGTTTTAGAATATGAATATCTTAGAAACTATAGACGTAAGTAAATCTTACTCTTCTCATAAAGTATTAGATAAGGTTTCAATAAAAGTTAAGGAGGGAGAAATATTCGGTTTATTAGGACCAAATGGTGCTGGTAAAACAACCCTCATCAGAATGATTAATCAAATAACAGCTCCTGACGAGGGGGAAATCTTATTTTTGGGAGAAAGATTAAAGAGAAATGATATTCAAAAAATAGGCTATCTTCCTGAAGAAAGAGGATTATATAGAAAAATGAAGGTAAGCGAACAAGCAATTTACCTAGCAGAGCTTAAAGGATTATCTAATAAAGAAGCAAAAAAAAGATTAGAATATTGGTTTGATAAATTTGAAATTGGAGATTGGTGGAACAAACGCGTAGAAGAACTATCAAAAGGAATGGCTCAAAAAATTCAATTCATAACTACTATTCTTCATGAGCCAAAATTATTGATTTTTGATGAACCTTTTAGCGGTTTTGACCCGTTAAATGCGAACCTCTTAAAGAATGAAATCTTAAATCTTAGGGATAAGGGTGCTACAATCATATTTTCTACTCACAATATGGAGAGCGTGGAAGAAATTTGTGATTCTATTGCACTTATCAACAAGTCTAAAAAAATATTAGAAGGCAATGTAAATGAAATAAAGGAAAAATTCAAACACAATGTCTTTGAAATAATTATACCTAATCAAGAAAATGTAAATTCTTTATTGAGTGAAGATTGCAATATCATAAATTCAGTTGTTGATAAAGAACGATTGATTATGACGCTTTCTATCACAGAGGGAAATAATGCTGATTTATTAAGTAATATTTTGAAACACACCAACATTCTTTCTTACAAGGAAATACTTCCTTCAATGAATAATATTTTCATAGAAACAATTAAGAACAATGAATAAGATAAAGATTATAATAAAAAGGGAATACCTTACAAGAGTAAACAAAAAATCTTTTTTAGTAATGACTTTTCTAGGACCTATTCTTATATGTCTTTTAATGTTTACTCCTATCTTTTTAGAAAACATTGAAACTGAAAGATTAAATATTTTAGTTGTTGACCAAACTCTTAATGTAAGCGATAACGACAGCACATATTTATTTAAGAATCAATTCAAAAGTTCAGACAAAATTAAATTTGACTATTTAGACGACATTGTTGCCGCCCAAAGTATTTTAAAAGAAGGTGCAGTAGATGGGGTTTTGGAAATTGTAAAAACAAACGATACTCCTCCTATTAAAGGATTTATGTATTATGGAGAAAGTGAAATTTCTAGCACTACACAAAGCGAAATAAAAAACCAACTAAGCAATATTCTTAAAAATAATATTCTTCGATTTGATTATGGAATGGCAGAAAAAGAAATTGAATGGATAAACAATCCTACAGTTGATTTTTATACCAAAAACATATTTTCAGGAGAAGAATCTTACAATGAAATCAAAATTTTATTAGGGGGTGTATCTGGTTTCTTGATATACTTTTTTGTTTTTCTTTTTGGAGCACAAGTAATGAAGAGTGTATCAGAAGAAAAGATGAATAGAATTGTTGAAATTTTAGTTTCTAGTGTTAAACCCGTAGAATTATTATTTGGAAAGATTATTGCGGTTGCTCTTGTAAGCTTAACTCAAATTGCTTTGTGGATAGTATTGATTATCGGAATAGTTGGCGTAGCTCAAACTACATTCCCTGAAGTTTTCTCTATGCAAGTAGAACAATCTATCACAATTGAGCAAAGAGTTATTACCGTTGACCAAATTAACAGCGTGGAAAATTCGCCTGTTTCCAATATAATAAAAGGATTATCTGCCATAAACTACCCTTTAGTTATCGGTATGTTTGTGTTTTATTTCATTATGGGTTATCTATTATATGCTTCATTGTTTGGTGCCATAGGTTCTCTTTTAGATGTCGATACAGACGGAAGTCAATTCACACTACCAGTAACAATTCCTTTGATTTTAGCTATTATTTGTCTACCTATTTTAATGGAAAATCCTACAAGTAATATTGCCTTTTGGCTTTCTATTATTCCATTCACTGCACCTGTAGCCATGATGGTTAGAATACCATTTGGAGTACCTATTTGGGAAATATGCTTATCTTGTGGATTGATGATAATTTTCATCATCTTGTGTATTATGTTGGCAGCAAAAATCTACCGCACAGGAATATTGATGTACGGCAAAAAGATTAGCTACTCTGAAGTTTGGAAGTGGATAAAATATAGAAATTAATCTATCGCAGAAATCGCCCTATTGACAAATTCTTTGAATTGAATTGTTTTGGCGAAATCTTCAGTTACTCTTTCAAGAAGATTTGGTGATAATATGTAATTATCATCTATTTTCTTATTGAGAATAAAATCTTTCAATTTTAGATATTCTGCATTAATAGCCTCTTTTGGAAATATTTTAGGAACTGTTTTCATTTTATTTTCTTCATCTATTTCCCAACCCTTTGCTATATCTATACAATTTTGAAATTCATTTGGCAACGTGAACACATCTTCTCTTATGCTATTGATTATATTATTTGGTAAACAAACTGCTCCCGTAGCAAGCAAATGAGAAGGAAGATATTGCTTTGATTGGGATTCTAAATGAAAATAATAACCTCCTAATCCCGATTTCTTTCCATTGGGACAAATATACACTCCCATATGTGTTTTGTATGGAGTTTTATCTTTAGAAAATCTTAAATCCCTATGTATTCTATAGGTACAATCTTTTAGCGTTAGATTTCTTATAGTTGGGTCAAACTCTTCTATATTTGTTATTAACTTTTCTGCAAAATCCTCAAAGGTTGCTTTTGCTTCCTTGTAGAAAGATTTATTTGACTCAAACCATTCTTTATTGTTGTTTTCCGACAACTGATTTAAAAAATCTAATACTATTTTCATATACTAATAATTATAAATTCCCTGCCATAATTGTCTCAACAACTCTCTTGTTGCTTTTTCTTGACGATTATCTGCCGGCTCGTAAAGAGATAATCCTTGTAAATCATCAGGCATGAATTGTTGTTGTACAAAATGATTTGCATAATCGTGAGAATATCGATATTCTGCTCCATACCCTATTTCTTCCATTAGTTTTGTTGGAGCATTTCTAAGATGCAATGGCACCGGTTTATCGCCTGTTTTTTCAACTAAGTCAATCGCTTTATTTATTGCCATATATGTGGAATTGCTTTTGGCAGATGTTGCTAAATAAACAGCTGTTTGTGAAAGTATTATTCTACATTCTGGATAGCCAATTTTGCTTACTGCATCGAAACAACTATTTGCTAAAAGCAAAGCATTAGGATTTGCATTTCCTATGTCTTCTGAGGCTAAGATAAGCATTCTTCGTGCTATAAAAAGAGGGTCTTCACCCGACACTATCATACGTGCAAGCCAATAAACAGCAGCATTAGGGTCAGAACCTCTAATACTTTTTATGAAAGCAGAGATTATATCGTAATGATTCTCTCCTTTCTTGTCGTAAATTGCTATATTTTGTTGTATTATTGAAGCGACAGTTTCATTATTCAAAGAAAAATCACCCGAAAATTGCGAACATACAAGTTCTATTGCGTTGATTAGTTTTCTTGCATCGCCTCCGCTTATTCTTATTAAGGCTTCTGTTTCTTGAATTTCTATTTTTCTATTTTCGGTTTGTTCTAAATATGAAACTGCTCTTTGAATTATTTTTTCTAAATGATGTCTTTCAAGATTTTTTAATACATAAACTTGCGCTCTTGAAAGAAGTGGGGATATGATTTCAAAACTTGGATTTTCTGTTGTTGCACCAATTAGTCTTACTATGCCTTGTTCTACCGCTCCAAGTAAGGAATCTTGTTGGTTTTTAGAGAAACGATGAATTTCATCTACAAAAAGAATTGAATTTCCACTGTTTAGTTTTGCTCTATCTATGACTTCTCTTACTTCTTTAACGCCACTATTGATTGCAGATAAGGTATAGAATTGTGCCGATATAGTATTTGCAATTATATTGGCGAGTGTGGTTTTTCCAACACCAGGAGGACCCCACAAAATCATAGAAGGAACATTATTTTCTTGGATTGCTTTTCTTAATATTGCTCCTTCTCCAATTAAGTGTTCTTGTCCTATATAGTCTTCAAGAGTTTGAGGACGCAAAACCTCTGCTAATGGTTTTATCATCGTAGATTATTTATAAATTAAAAAGACTGTGTTTCGCTTATTCAAGTCTATGGATGTTTTTTTCCATTGTTGAATATTCTTACTTATGATTTGCTGAGTTGGAAGTCCGATATCAACTCCAAGACAAAGCATTGTATTTGATGAAAGGACCTCTTTCAATGCTTGAAACATTTGATTGTTTCTATATGGTGCTTCTATAAAAATTTGAGTCTGTGAAATTTTGTAGGCAAGAGTTTCTAATTCTTTTATTTTTTTTATTCTTTGACTCTTATCTATTGGCAAATAACCAACAAATGCAAAATTTTGTCCATTAAACCCACTTGCCATCAAAGACATCAATAAAGAAGATGGACCAATCAAAGGACATACTTTAAATTCCTCTTTTTGTGCCAATTTTACCAAAGCTGCACCTGGGTCTGCTACGCAAGGAAGTCCTGCTTCACTCATTAAACCAAGATTTTTTCCTTGTCTTAATGGTTCCAGATAAGCACTTATTTCTTTTAAATCCGTATGTTCGTTTAGTTCGTAAAAGTTTACGTTTTCAAAATCTTTATTGTATCCCGCCTTCCTTAAAAAACGTCTTGCAGTTCTTACTTGCTCTACTACAAAATTATCACACTCCAACAACAAGTGCGAATTTACCTCTGGCAAACATTGATTTATATCTATATCTGCAATAGGCGTTGGAAATAAATATAAAACTGCTTCACTCATTATTTGTTTCTTTAATAGGATGTTTTATCATATAGATATAATAATAAGCAATAAAAAATACAGCAAGCATTATATCGCCATAGGAGAATCCTCTATAACCAAGAAATAATGCAGGCACTAATATTAGTCCAACCTTGCTTACTGCATACAACAACACACCCGATTTATGTCCAAACCACATCAACATACAAGAATAAATAGACAACATGCTCAAAAGGAATAAGAAAACAAAGCAAAATGCAGATGGAGTAAAAAAATATAAAAGATTCTCTTTCCAAAAATACATTATTTCAGGAAAGCGTGTTGAGGAAATAAAATCAACAGTAAAAGAATTAAAGAATAATCCAAAGAAAGAAAATACTAATAACACAAAAGCATTTGCAACAGAAAAAGGAAGGATAATGCGTATTCCCCAAGAGGAACGCATATCCTTCACATTTTTTTGTAGGTTTATATCTTTTAACTCTGTTATTTCTTTTATTTTCATTACTTAATGATTATCTCATCTGCAAAACAGTGTGCGTCATATCCACAACCAGGGTGTCCTTCTGGACATTTTCTCACTGTTTCTGCATAAATCTTAACATAACGTGCTTTTTTGTCTTTGCAATTTGCAGTTACGTTTAATATTTGTCCTTCTTTTGTAAGTTGAATATCGCTTTCGTTAATTTCTTTCCAAGTTTTGTTGTCATCAGACACATAGAAATGAACCTTTGTTGGTAGGAAAATCCAACTACCTACATTATCCAAGAAATTTAATGAAATAGTGTTAATACTTTCTCTTTTTTCTAAATCAACAACTACATCATAATCATATCCATAAGTACCAATCCATTTATCATAACTCTTACCTGAACCATAAATTCCGTCAGTTAAAGCATTTTTTGTACTTCCTGAATATTGAGGATTCATATTTTTAAGTTCATATTTCTTTCCTGTTGCTTTATTAAGGTTATAAGTAGCCTTGAATAAGTTTGAAATAATCTTACCATCTCTTACAACGTATGCAGAAACAGTTGTTGTTTCAGACAAAACTAACTTTTGAGTTAATTTTGGAGAAGAAAGAGTTGGCTCACTTCCGTCAAGAGTGTAGATTATTTCAGAGTTTTTAGCAGGAGTATTAAGTTCTAGTTCCACATTCTTTGTTTTAGAGTTGAAACTAACATCAGCAGAAATAGAATAGTGAGAACGAGAATAGTTCATTCCCATTGCATCGTAGTATTTCAAAAGATTCTCCAATCTATCCAAGAAAGAATCATAGTTTTTCTTTTCTTTTAGAGTCCAAGCCGACTCACACATTGCAGCAGTTCTTGGATAATCCATATAGATTGTATAATCAAATGTAGGAATATACTCTCTCCACATATTAGCTTGTACACCTATTATATGTTTTTCGGCATCTGTTCCCATTATTTCTTTTGGAACAGGTTCGTAATGATAAACTTTTTTCAATGGAGTAAAGCCACCGATTGCCAAAGGTTCGTTATCAGCCTCTGCTTGATAGTAATCAAAATATAAATAAGCACAAGGCACCATTACAGCATCATAACCTTGTCTTGCTGCTTGCACTCCGTCTGCCTCTCCAAGCCATGACATAACTGTAACCTCATCTTTGATTCCACCTTCAAGGATTTCACTCCATGCAATAGCTTGACGATTTTTTGTTTTAAGATATTGTGTAATTTGTTGTAAGAACCAACTTTGCAATTCAAACTCATCTTTCAATCCATGTTTCTTTATTTGAGCTTGACATTTAGGGCATTCTTTCCAACGTGTTTTTGGACATTCGTCTCCTCCAATATGAACATATTTATATGGGAAAATCTCAACTACTTCGTCCAAAACATTTTTCATAAACTCTATTGTCTCATCCTGAGTACACAAAACATCTTCTATAACTCCCCAAGTACAAGCCACATCATAAGTAGTATCTTTACAACCCAATTCAGGATAAGCAGCAAGCACAGATTGAGAGTGTCCAGGCATTTCAATCTCTGGAATAATATCTATATTTCTTTGCTTAGCGTAAGCAACAATTTCTCTTGCTTGGTCTTGTGTGTAATATCCTTGGTGAACAAATCCGTCATAGTTAGGATTGCGAGCGTCATTGTCGTTATAGTGTCCTATAATTGTTGATTTTCTCTTTGATGCTATTGATTGCAAAGAAGGATATTTCTTAATTTCAATTCTCCAACCTTGGTCATCTGTCAAGTGCCAATGTAATACGTTAAGTTTGTGAAAAGCCATGTAATCAATATAACGTTTCACATCTTCAACTTTCATAAATTGTCTTGCTACATCAAGGTGTTTTCCACGATAAGCAAAGCGAGGATAATCCACTATCTCACATGCAGGCACCATTTCATAAGTACTGCAAACCACATTATTGCTTCCAACAAACATAGGGTCTATTAACTGCAATAGAGTTTGAACAGCGTAAAAGAAACCCGCATTTTCGTTTGCTTGAATAACGATATTCTTTTCAGTAACCTTTATGCTATATCCCTCATCTCCTAAAACCTTATCACTAACCTTTACAAAAAGAATTTTATTTTCTCCGTTTTCAACAGAAGATAAGTTTTTTACGGTAATATCTGCATTAAATCCTGCTTCAAGTCTTTCTTCTAAAAATTTAGCTGATTGTAATTCTGGATTATTTGTATTAACCTCTATTTGTGTTGAAGGAGTTAATTTAAAGCCTTTTTCATTCAACTGCTTAACCGAAACAGGCTCTGGAATAATACTTATTTTTGTTTGAGCAAAAACAAACATTGTTGCAATCAAACAAAGGATAAAAACACTTGTTCTTTTCATTACTTTATTAATTACATTATAAATTAAACGGCAAAGATAACACTAAATATTAATAATTGGAAGACAAATAAGCAAAAGATATTTTCAAACCCTTAATTCCCCTTAAAGTTTTCACAAAATAGTTTGTAGTCGCAGATGTAGTAATCACATCATCAATTACCATAATATGCTTATCCTTCAAATCAACTTTCTTTTTTAATACAAAGACATCTCTCACGTTTTCCCAGCGATTCTCTGCTGTGATTTGAGGAGGGTTATTTACCTTTCTTTCAATCAAATTTGTTACTATGGGAATACCTAATTTCTTTGATAAAACTCTGCCTAACACTTCGCTTTGATTAAAACCTCTTTCATATAGTTTATTGCGATGAAGAGGAATAGGCACAATACAATCTACCGATTCAATCCACTCTTTCTCCTTTAAATGCTCTGCCCACAACTCTCCTAGTAATCTACCCATACTTATATAACCTCCATATTTAAACTTATGAATAGGAGTTTTGCAATGGGCATAATCAAGAAAAATATCTAAATGTTCAAATGCAACTTCGGTAATTTTATACCTATACTCATCTTCTGCATTTGCCTTATATGGAAAATACTTATAACAATTAAGGCAAATATTTTTCTCTCCTTTTGCTAAGACTTCCCCACAAAACAAACAACGTTTAGGGAATAAGATATCAAAGAGAAACATTTATTTTAATTCATCAGAGGTTTTGATTTTTATCTCTTTGAAATAGAATAACACATCTCTAACATCAGAAGAGTTTGCTACGTTTTGCATTGTACCAAATAATCTCCCTGTTATTATCTCTTCATTCAAGTTATTTATATGCAATTCCACATTTTTCTTAATAAGCATCAAATCAAATTCTCCCGCGTTTTGTGCAGATTTATTCTTATAAAATTCCACTCTAATGTTCTTTGGATTTTTGTTTTCATCTAAATCAAAGTGCAAAAACAAATACTTTCCATATAAATCCACATCAAAATCTTTCAAATCCTCTGTGCAAACCACCACATCGCACCAAGATGGATTTTCTTTATTATCTACCACAGCATAACAACTACCTAAGTTTTCTGCTTTGGCTTTCCAAACATCAGAGGCTTGAGAAAAATAAATACTTTCTACATCAAACATCGTTTCATACTCATCAGGTTTATTCCTTTCATCGCACGCAAAAAATGAAAACGCAGAAAATAAAATTAGTAATAAATAAAATTTTGATGATTTCATAACCAATACTTTTAGAATTAAAACTTTACAAAAATACAAAACTTATTGAAATATCAAAAATTTAGTCTTTCAATCAATAAATCCACGTCTTCTTCCTTCGTTGCCCACGATGTAACGAACCTTACCTCGCTTTCCTTTTCTCCTCTTGCACCCCAATATTCAAAACCTACGTTTTCGCTTAATTTATCAATCACTTCATTTGGCAAACGAAAGAATTGTTGATTAGTTGTAGAATTTACTATTGGCATATATCCCTTTTCTATAAATGCTTGCTTGATTTTCATCGCCATTTTAACAGCATGACGACTTACTCTCTCATATAGATTATTTGAAAATAAAGTCTCAAACTGCAAACCCAATAATCGTCCCTTTGCAAGCAAGGCTCCGTGTTGTTTTATTAAAGGAAAGAAATTCTTTAATAACTTTGGATTACTCACCACCACTGCTTCTCCAAACAAAGCGCCAAGTTTTGTTCCCCCAATGTAGAAAACGTCTGCTAATTGTGCTATATCTTGAAGTGTTACATCGGAATTTTCTGCCACTAAACCATATCCCAATCTTGCTCCGTCAATATATAAAGGTATCTCCCACTTTCTGCAAACTGATTGTATGTTTTGTAATTCTTTTTTGCTGTAAACTGCTCCATATTCGGTAGGAAAAGATATGTAAACCATGCCCGGTGCTACCATGTGTAAATAAGTATCATCTGCATAAAAGTTTGAAATATATTTTTCAATATCCTCAGCCTTTATCTTACCCTCTTCTTGTGGTAGGGTTAAGACTTTATGTCCACAACTTTCTATCGCACCCGATTCATGTACGTTTATATGTCCACTTTCTGCCGTTAAAACTCCCTCATGTCTTGCAAGCAATCCATCAATTACTGTGGAATTTGTTTGAGTTCCACCAACTAAAAAGTGCACTCTTGCATCTTCTTTTCCACACGCTTTCTTGATTAAATCCTCTGCTCTCTTGGTGTATTCATCTGAGCCATATCCCTCTGTCTCTTCCAAATTAGTTTCAATCAATCGTTGTAAAATCTCAGGGTGTGTACCTGCCATATAATCGGTTTCAAAATGTATTTTCATAAAACGGCGTTTTAATAAATTCTTTCTTTGTTTCAGTAAATTCTTTCTTTGTTTTATTTGTGTAAAAAGGCGTATAATTTTGCTGCCTTTGCTTTCCCTATGCACTTTTCAATTTCTGTAAGTGGGGTTTCTGTAAGTTGCTTTACGCTTTTGAACTTCAATAATAATTCTATTGCTGTTTTCTCCCCTATTCCTGGGATTTGAGTTAATACTGTATGGAATGTTTCTTTGCTTCTTTTGTTTCTGTGGTGGGTTATACCAAATCGGTGTGCTTCGTCTCTTATGTGTTGAATTGTTTGTAAGCTATGACTTCTTTTATCCAAGCAAAGTGGATAAGGATTGCCTGGATAATAGATTTCTTCCAAACGTTCTGCTATGGAAATTATAGGTATTTGTCCATAAAGTCCTAATTCTTCCAAGGTTTCTACTGCAACGGCTAATTGTCCTTTTCCTCCGTCAATGATGATTAAGTCGGGTAATTCTTTTTCTTCCTTTAACAATCGACTATATCTTCTATGCAAAATCTCACGCATTGAATCGTAATCGTTGGGTCCTTCAACGGTTTTGATATTAAAGTGTCTGTATTCCTTTGGAGAGGGTTTGCCATTGCGAAAAACAACGCAAGCAGCAACAGCATTGCAACCTTGAATATTAGAGTTGTCAAAGCACTCCATGTGATAAGGTGGTTTTGGAAGATTTAAGTCTTGTTGAATTTGCTTTACCAAGGTTTCGCTCCAACGTTCAGGGTTAAGCAAAGTATCTCTTTTGATTTTATCGCTTTTTGCAAAGAGAGCGTTCTTTTGGCACAAGTCTAATAGTTTCTTTTTCTCGGCATTCTCTCCCAAATCTTGCTTTGCGTAATCCTCTGGCAAAGGAAGTTGCTCCGAAACTATTATTAAATCGCTCTTCCACTCCATTTGCTCTCGCAGTTGTGTGATTGCTGTTGTGAAGATTTCTTTTTTTTCTTCTTCGAGATGAGATTTCACCTCTTGGGATAAGGAAGATATTAAGCACCCATTAACGACTTTCATTGCGTTTAAGATGATTCCTCCCTCTATTTCTTCGTATGCGAAAACCTCTGCATTAAGAGTGGTATTTCCTACGATAGATGTCTTTGCTGTGTAGGTGTCTAAAAGTTGTATTTTTTCTTTTATCTCTTGTGCTTTTTCAAATTCAAGAGTTTTTGCAAAGTCCATCATTTGATTTTTCAACTCTTTTTTTATTTGATAAAAGTCTCCTCTTAATATTCCTTTTATATCACTAATTATCTTGCGATATTCCTCTTTCGTTACGCAACCCTCGCATGGTGCAGAGCAAATCTTGATTTGTTTATTAAGGCATGCTCTATATTTATTCTTAAAAACATTTTCCTCACTCATTGGAATTTTGCAACGACGATAAGGATAGAGTTTGCTAATTAAGTCTTGGAGTTCTTTTAATAATTTTCCGTTTGGATAAGGTCCGAAGTAAATAGAACCATCTCTTACTTTTTTTCGTGTGGTAAAAACTCTCGGATATTCTTCGTTACTTACGCAAATCCAAGGATAAGTTTTGTCGTCTTTTAAAAGAATATTGTAACGAGGTTTATATTGTTTTATGAAATTGTTTTCAAGAAGTAGTGCTTCGGTTTCGCTTTCTACTACTACAAGTTTTATATCGTGGATTTTCTTTACTAATAATCGTGTTTTAGGAGAGAGAGATAAATCATTCTTGAAATATGATTGTACGCGATTTCTTAGATTTTTCGCTTTACCAACGTAGATTACCGTATTATCTTTGTCTAAAAAACGATAAACCCCTGCCGATGTCGGTAGGGATTTAAGTCTCATTTCTATATTGTTTTCTTTTGATGCTTGGCTATCCACTTGATTATCTATCTAAATCAGATTTATTTACTTCAAGTCCTAATTCCATTATTCCTTGTAGTTGATATTTATTACACATATTCACTATCTCTATTGTGTAATTGCCTCTTTCAACAAAAGAGAAAAACGTTTTAATTGGCACTTCCAAGTCTATTATATCTCCCAAGGCTTCACCTAACCATTCTTTACCTTCTTTGTCTTTAAGTTTAACGGTGTGTACGCTTTCTCTTGTTATCTTTGATGGAGATATTATTGTGATTTTGAATTTTATTTCATCTTCTGTGATATATGGAGTGTGGCGAAAATGTAGTGAAATATCATATACTTCCTCTTCATTTTCTATATTAATATCATTGAATGTTATTGTCTTGCCCTCTTCTATTCTTTCCCATGTCATATTTGGAAGAGTTTTAAACTCTTTATAAACTTGGGATTTATTACAAGAAGAAAAACTCGCTAATATCAATAAAAGTGAAAATATTTTTAAAAACTTTTTCATCTTTTTTATTTCTTTAAATATTCCGTAACGTTACGTTCAATTCTCTTTTCTATGTCCTCGTCAGTTTGTTCTGCGATGAATTTTTCTCCAATAATTTGTTCGTAAAGTTCCATGTAACGTTCAGAGATTGATTTTATAACCTCCTCAGTCATTTCAGGCACTTGTTGTCCTTCTTTTCCTTGGAAACCGTTTTCCATCAACCATTCTCTAACAAACTCTTTTGAAAGTTGTTTTTGTTTTTCGCCTTTTGCTTGACGTTCTTCATAGCCTTCTGCATAGAAATAACGTGATGAGTCAGGAGTGTGGATTTCATCTATCAATGTGATTTCTCCATTATATTTTCCAAACTCATATTTTGTATCAACCAAAATCAAACCTCTTTCTGCTGCTATTTGAGTTCCTCTTTCAAAAAGGGCAAGAGTGTATTTTTCTAATTGTTCGTAATCTTCCTTGCTAACTAATCCTGTTGCTATGATTTCTTCTTTGCTGATGTTTTCATCATGTCCCTCATCTGCTTTTGTAGTTGGAGTGATGATTGGAGTTGGGAATTTATCGTTTTCTTTCATTCCCTCAGGTAATTGCACACCACAAAGTGTACGCATACCTGCTTTGTATTCTCTCCACGCACTACCTGCAAGATAACCTCTAACAACCATTTCAACTTTGAAAGGTTCGCAAAGTTTTCCTAATGTTACCATTGCATCAGGCATAGCAATCTTCCAATTAGGTAATATATCCGCAGTTGCATCTAAGAACTTTGCTGCTATTTTGTTTAAAATCTCACCCTTAAAAGGTATTCCCTTTGGCAAAACCACATCAAATGCTGATATTCTATCACTTACCACCATTGCCAAAAGTTCATCATTTATATTATATACGTCTCTTACCTTTCCAACGTAATGACTCTTTTGTCCTTCAAAATTAAAATTTGTACTAACTACTGCTTTCATATTTCTAAATTATTTATGTTGCAAAAATAACTCTAAATTATAATTTAAACAAAAAAAGTAGTATTTTTGTAAAAATTTAAATTATAAAATCATGGGCGTAAAAAAAGTAATTGAAGATTTCAAAGCGTTTGCCATAAAAGGAAATATGATTGATATGGCAGTGGGTATCATCATTGGTGGTGCCTTTGGTAAAATTATTACTTCACTTGTAAATGACGTAATCATGCCTCCATTGGGAGTTTTAATAGGTGGTGTGAATTTTACCGATTTAAAAATTACATTAAAGGCAGCAGAAGGCGAAATGGCAGCAGTTACATTAAACTATGGTAACTTTTTGCAAGTTTGTTTCGACTTTTTGATTATTGCTTTTGCAATTTTCTGTTTCATTCGTTTGCTTGCAAAACTTAAAAACGAAAAGAAAGAAGAAGCACCAGCACCTGTTGAACCACCTGCACCAAGCAAAGAAGAAGTTCTACTTTCTGAAATCAGAGATTTATTAAAAGAACAAAACGAAAAAAAATAAATGAAAAACGAAGTCATAGAAATCAAATATGATTTACTTCGTTTAGATGAATTGAATGATAAGGAGAAAGAGTTGATTGAGTGTGCGAAAAAAGCCACTTACTCGGCTTATTCTCCTTATTCTTCTTTTAATGTAGGCGCTGCCGTAAGATTAGAAAACGATGAAATCATAACCGGTAGCAACCAAGAAAACATTGCCTATCCTTCGGGATTGTGCGCAGAAAGGGTTGCTTTGTTTTCTGCGGGAATGAAAAAAGAAAGCGTTGTTGCACTCGCCATAGCCGCAAGAAACGAAAAAGACGAGTGGACGAAAGCCTTTCCTTGTGGAGCCTGTCGCCAAGTCTTACAAGAGACTCAAACAAGAGGTAAAAAAGAAATCTGCGTTCTAATCCTCTTAAACGAAAACGAAGTTCTAAGAATCAAAAACGCAGACTCCTTGTTGCCTTTTAGCTTTTCTTTCTAAAAAAACTCGCAGGAAACAAACCTTGCGAGTTTTTTTGTATCTTTGTAGAAGTATAATTCCTCAAAAAAATCACCAATTATGAGATATAACATTTTAGGATTTGACCAAGAAAAGGTATTAGAATTAAAGGCAAACATAGAGAGTAAAGAAAAGAAATTAGACTTATCAGATTTGCTTATTCTCAATCACATCTATAATTTCACAGAACGCAAAGGCGTTAAAACCATAATACAAAATGGAACAGAATATTATTGGGTTGAATACAACACTATCTTAAACGAATTGCCAATTCTCAATATAAAAAAGCCAGCATTAAGAGAAAGAATTGACAAAATGTGTGCCTTAGAATTGATAGAAAAAATACTTGTAAGCGAAGGTCGTTATTCCAATATGACATGCTTTAGAATAGGAAGAAAATTAAAGGAGGTGTTATTTAAAACAACAGAGGGTACTAAATCTAAACGACAGAGGGGTATCAATTTAAACACACAAGGGGTATCAATTCAAACAGAGGACATGAATAATATTATAAATAATAATAGTATTAATAATAATATACTAAAAGAAGATACATTGTTTGAAAAATGTTGGGAAGCATACAAAAGAAAAGGCAATAAAGAAAAAGCAAAAATTCAATGGAACAAAATACCCCAAGAAGAAAAACAACACATTTTTAAACACATTGACGCATACGTATATGTAAGAGAATTTCAATTTCAAAAAAACTTTGAAAAATATTTAAATGATAAAGAATATTTAAACGTTGTATTTGATAAACATGGTGTTATTTACGATCCCAATGAAAAAATGAAAGAAAAAAACAAAAACAACACTTTGTTTTAAAAAATTATTTCAAAGAAATATTTTTTTCTTTCTTTGATTTATTTCAATTTTTCTTTGTTTTTTTTGTACATTTGAAACATTGAATAAAAAGGAGAGTAAATCTACTCTCCTTTATTTATATATATCTGAAAAATCTCTACGGTTTAAGATGGAGCGGGCGAGGGTTTGTTCATCGGCGTATTCTATTTTATCGCCTATCGCTATTCCTCTTGCTATGGCTGTGATTTTAATTTTATGGTTTTCTAATAGTTTATTGATATAAAAGCTTGTGGTGTCGCCTTCCATTGTTGTGGGTAAGGCTAAGATTATTTCTTTCACGTTTTCTTGTTCTACGCGTTTGATTAGTTGTTCTATGGCTATATCTCCTACTCCAACGCCTTCTATTGGGGAAATGACTCCTCCTAAGACGTGATATAATCCTCGGTATTGATTGGTGGATTCAATAGCCATTACTTCTCTTATGTTTTCTACTACACAGATAACGTCTTTTTGTCTGTCGTTATTGGCACAAATGGAGCATATTTCACTATCTGATAGGTTATTACAGACTTTACAGTGCTTTATTTCGGTTACTAATTCTACTAAACTTTTGGCTAGTCGCAGGGTATTGTCTTCGTTTTGCTTTAATAGGTGTAGGGCAAAGCGTAGGGCTGTGCGTTGTCCTATGCCGGGTAGTTTTGCTAGTTCGTTTACTGCATTTTCCAGTATGACAGAGGTGTATTCCATATTTATTTATTATTTTTGCTTTTTTAATTATTCACAAAATTACAAAAAAAATGGCAAATATATTACTTGGTGTTTTCATCGCTTATACTATTTTATTGTTTTCTATTACTTTCATCACTGCGAGAAAGGCTGATAGTGCTTCTTTTTTCAGGGGGAATAAGAAGAGTCCTTGGTTTATCGTAGCCTATGGAATGATTGGAGCGAGTCTTTCGGGCGTTACGTTTATGTCGGTGCCTGGTTGGGTTGAGGATAGAGGGTTTACTTATATGCTTACGGTATTGGGTTATTTCCTTGGTTATTTGGTGATTGCCTTTGTTCTTATGCCGATTTATTATAGGTTGAATTTGATTTCTATTTATAAGTATCTTGAATCAAGGTTTGGTAAGTTTTCTCATAAAACGGGTAGTTTCTTTTTCCTTCTTTCGCGTACTTTGGGGGCGAGCCTTAGAATGTTTATTGTGATTTATGTTTTATATGAGTTTGTTTTTTCTACTTGGAATATTCCTTTTGAGGCTACGGTTTTTCTTTTCCTTGCGTTGATTCTTTTGTTTACGTTCAAGGGTGGAATTAAGACTATCGTTTGGACTGATACTTTACAAACTACTTGTATGTTGGCAGCCTTGGTTATTTCTTTTATTTTGATTGCTAATAAGATGGATTTTTCTTTCTCTGAAATGATGGGAAATATTACAAGGAGCGATTATTTTACTTTTATTGAAACGGATAGTAGTTCAAGGCTTTGTTGGTGGAAACAAATTCTTGGTGGTATGTTTATAACTATTAGTATGACGGGCTTGGACCAAGAAATGATGCAAAAGAATCTTAGTTGCAAAAATATAAAGTCTGCTCAAAAGAATATGATGACCTTTTCTATTACTTTGTTTTTCGTAAACTTTTTATTTCTTGCCTTGGGTGCGGCTCTTTATATCTTCGCTCATAATCAAGGTATAGAGGTTAAGGGTGATGATTTATTCCCTTATGTTGCTTTAAACGCGTTATCGCCTTTTGCGGCTGTGATTTTCATTATTGGTTTAATTTCGGCTCTTTTCCCAAGTGCTGATGGTGCTTTGACGTCTTTGACAACTGCTTTTTCTATTGATTTTCTAAATATTGAGGAGCGTAAGGATTGGAGCGAAAAAAGGAAAACAAATATTAGACATATAGTTCACTTAGTATTTGCTTTGATATTTGTGGGGGTAATCATATTCTATGGAAATCATCGCGACCCTCACTTAATTGATATTTTGTATCAAATTGCCTCTATAACGTATGGTCCACTTTTAGGTTTGTTTGTGTTTGGTATTCTCACAAAACGCCAAGTTATGGACAAGTTTGTGCCTATTGTATGTGTGCTTTCTCCTGTGATTTGCTTTATTCTTAGCAACAATTCACAAGAATGGTTTAATTACTCGTTTGACTTTGAACTTTTGGTGTTGAACGGATTGATTACTTTCCTTGGATTGTTAGCAATAAGCAAAAAGAAAGTTAATTAAAGGATTCTATTCTTCCTCCAAAAAGGATAAAGTTATTCTCATCATATAGGACTACGTCTTGTCCTTGCATTGGTGCGAAAACTTTTTGATTAAATTCAATGGTTGCGTGATTGGGTGAGATTTCTTTTAGAATGGAGTAATTTCCTTCGTCTTTTCCTCTAATCTTTGTAAGGTATGGGGTTTCTATTTTGATATTTTCTATTTCTTGTGAAAACACAAGGGAATTAAGCCTTAGGGTTGAGAAATAGCATTGGGATTTTTCGCCTACTACAAGGGTATTTTCTTCTGCTATTATCTTATTTATATAGAGTTTTTCTTTGATTTGCATTCCTTTATATTGCCCTATGGTATAGAATGGAAAGCCTTTGTGAGTGCCTATGGGTTGATTGTTTTCGTTAATTACCTTTCCGTTTTCAAGGTTTTTTAATTGGGGGTATTGATTCAAAAGGTATTCGGAATAATGTAAGCCATTGGTAAAGCAAAGTCCAAAACTCTCTCTCTTATTTGCTATTTCGGTGTATCCTCTTTGCCTTACAAAGTCTTTAACCTCATCTTTCATCATTTCGCCAAGAGGTAGAATCAATCTTTCTTTTTGTTTTTTAGTAAGGCGATAAAGCATAAAGCTCTGGTCCTTCCAATTGTCTTTTGCTATTTGGAGTTGGGAGTTTTCTATTCGTGCATAATGTCCTGTTGCTATCTTATCACAGGAGAATAAATCGGCGTAATGTAGTAGGTTTTTAATCTTAAACTCTGCGTTGCAATGGGTACAAATATTTGGAGTGAAGCCTTTGAGATAGTAGTCTGCGAAAGGAATCATTACTTCGTTATAAAATTCTTCTTGCAAATCTACATAGTGAAATTCTATTTGGTTTTCCTCACATATTTTCTTTACTTTCTCTAAATCTTTTGCTTCTTGATGCAAATGAAAGTAAACCCCTACAACGAAAAAAGACTTAGTTTTAAGTAGAAGTGCTGTTGCCAGGCTATCTACTCCTAAACTAAGTCCTACTAAAACTCTATTTTGCATTTTTTATTTGCTAAACAAAGATTGTAATGCCTTGCGACTTTCTTCGTCTGTGCGTATTTCAACGTCTGGTTTTGGCTCTAATAGTATTAACAGTTCTTTTCCTCCATCGTTTTTAGTGCCTTTGATTGCTGAATAGTTAGCATAAACACTATTTACTTTATTTAAAAGCAAGAATGTGTTTCCATCTGATAGATTAACGATTTGTTCATATTGATTAAATGCGTTTATTTTTTTACCATTTTTCAATACTACACAAGTTTGTTTTCCCATTGGATAGAAATAGGCTATATCTTGAAACTCTATTTCCATTTGTCCGCCTCTTATATTGATTCTTACTGCGTCATATTTCAATACATCGTTTTCCCATTTTTGAACTTTAATGACATCGCCTGCTTCGTTCATAAATTTCCATTCTCCTACTTTCTTATCATCTGCGTATTGTCCTTCGTATAATGGTTTCTTTGATGCAAAGTAATGAGTGATTTTTCCGTTTAGTTTTCCTTTTGAATAATTGGCAATGGAATATCCATCAGCGTAATAGGTTTTCCATTCTTCGCCTTCTTTTATTCCATTTTTATACATAGTTGTAACATTCACCTTACCATTTCTATCCCAGTTGGTTTCTTTTCCTTCTTTCTTGCCTGCAACTAGGTTTTCTTCTCTTAATTTTCTTCCTTTTTCATCGTAATAAGTCCAAATGCCTTCTTTCTTTTTATCCACATACTTTCCTTCACTCATTAGTTTTCCGTTTTTGTAGAAAAACTTTGCTTGTCCTACTTTACCATTTTGAGAATATTCTATTGTTTGAGAAAGTTTTCCATCTTTTGAATAATAGGTAAAGGTTCCTATTTCTTTATCGTCTTTGAACTCTCCTTCGTATTTTACCTTTCCGTTTGGATAATTCTTACTCCATTTACCTTGTTTTAACCCTTTGTCATCGGTTAGGTTTTGGGCATTAAGCAAACATGGCATCATTACTAATGCGCTGATAAGTAGTGCTATACTTTGTTTAACTATTCTTTTCATTATCTATATATTTTGCAAATTCTAATAAATCATTAAATACTTTATCTATTCTTTTTGGGTGTTTTCTCGCTGTTTTTGGAGAAGAAGAAATATGAACGCAGTGCATTTTTAAGCGTTTCCCAAATACCAAATCAGTTAAGGAGTCTCCTACCATTATGGAGTCTTTAAATCTTATTTCGTTAAATAGTTTTCTTGCTTTAAGTCCCATTCCAACGCTAGGCTTTCTATCAATAGAGTTTTCCTTTGCGAGCTTTGGACAATGGAAAATAGCATCTATTCGTCCTCCATTTTTTTCTACTTCCGTTTGCATATAAGTGTGAATACGTTTTAAGTCTTCTTCACTCATAATGCCTTTTCCTACACCTTGTTGATTGGTTACAACAACTATTTTATCAAAGTGTTTTCTGAATATCTTAAAAGCATCTAATACTCCATCTATAAACTCAAATTCTTTTTCGGTTTTAACGTAATCGTCTATTAGTCTTACGTTAATAACTCCGTCCCTGTCCAAGAATAAGTATTTAGAATCTTTTATCAATCTCATAGTTTATTTTTTAGGGAAAAGTTCTTCTTCAACTATTTGACAAATGATATGTCCTATCATTATATGACTTTCTTGTATGCGAGGAGTAAGTTCTGATGGTACATTTATCAAACAATCACTCAATTCTTTCATTTTACCACCTGTCGCTCCTGTTAAAGAAATAACATACATTCCTTTTTCTTTCGCAACTTTTTGAGCTTCTATCACATTTTTTGAATTTCCTGAGGTAGAAAGTCCTATCAATACATCGCCTTTTTTACCTGAGGCGCTTAATATGCGAGAGTAAACTAAATCATATCCGTAATCATTTCCTACTGCTGTAAGATATGATGTGTTTACATGTAAAGCTTCTGCTTCTAAGGCTGGTCTATCGTAATAGAATCTTCCTGATAGCTCAGCGGCAAGGTGTTGTGCGTCAGCGGCACTTCCTCCATTTCCACAAAAAAGAGCCTTTCCACCATTGCGAAACGCTGTTATTATCGCTGAAGATGCTGTTTCTATGGCTGAAAGCAGGGTTTCGTCAGACAAAATCGCTTCTTTTACAGATATGGATTCTTTTATTATATTTTTTATCTTCATTTTTCAATATCTTTTTCTATTAAGTAAGAATTTCTATTAGATGAGTTGCGTCCAATCATTTCTGCGATAAATCCTGTCAAAAACAACTGACAACCGATTATCATCGTTACTAATGCTAAATAGAAATAAGGGCTATCGGTAACAAGTCTCATTGCTTCGTTGTGATAAACCGCTATAAGTTTTTGCACTCCTAAAACACCAGCAGAGATAATACCTAAAAGGAACATCAAACTTCCCAATAATCCGAAGAAGTGCATTGGTTTCTTTCCAAATTTTGAAACAAACATAATAGACATCAAGTCTAAATATCCGTTTACAAAACGATTCATTCCAAATTTGCTTTCTCCAAATTCTCTTTTTCTGTGTTGAACAACCTTTTCTCCTATTTTAGAGAAGCCTGCCCATTTAGCAATAATTGGAATGTAACGGTGCATTTCTCCATATACTTCAATACTCTTAACAACTGCTTTTCTATATGCTTTAAGTCCACAGTTGAAATCATGAAGTTTAATTCCTGAAATCTTACGAGTAGTTGCGTTATAGAGTTTTGAAGGTAGATTTTTCATAAGTTTTGAATCGTAACGTTTTTTCTTCCAACCCGAAACTAAATCATAACCTTCTGTTTTAATCATCTTATATAATTCAGGAATTTCATCGGGACTGTCTTGTAAATCTGCGTCCATTGTGATTACTACATCGCCCTCTACTCTTTCGAATCCTACGTTTAAGGCTGCCGATTTACCATAATTTCTTCTGAATTTAACTCCCTTTATATTAGGATTCTTTGATGAAAGTTCCTCAATTACCTTCCAAGAATTATCTTTACTACCATCGTCAATCATAAGAATTTCGTATGAGAAATTATTCTCATTCATCACTCTTTCAATCCACTCTGCCAAGTGTGGTAAAGATTCTTCTTCATTAAACAAAGGTACTACAATTGATATATCCATAGTTTAAAATTTTCTATCTTTAAAAATAAATGAAATGCAAAGTGCATAGAACATATTACCCAAGAAATCCCCTATGAAATTTATCACAAGGAAAGAAATATAAAGCGCACTTGAAACATCACCTTCCAAAGTCATTTCAGGCATATTCATTTGAGCGACCATTTCCTCATAAAGTTCTATAAGGGTATTAATAAAGTTTGGGTCAATAAACTCTATTTTTGCAAAGGTAAAAACCAAGTAAAAGAAAGATATAGTCAATGAAAAAATTGAACCAATCTTCATAAGAGTAGAAAAATTCGCCGTTTCATTCTCCCCTTTCAAAGAGATATATTTTTTACAAACCCACATATTTGCAAAAAGTACTAAAAACGAATAAATCAATCCATAAAAGAAAGTAGTATTAAAACCTAAATACTGCGCAAGTAAATGATATACAAAAGCAATACCACCAAAAATACTACCATAATAGAAACCAAATTTCAAAGGTTTCATTTCTTTTAATTCTTCATTTTCCATTACTAAATAATTTAACGAGCAAAGATAATGAAAAAATCAAAATCAAGAAAGAATAAAACAAAAAAAGCGAGTTATTTACTCGCTTTTTAGATTGCTTAATACAATTGACTAATATTCGTCTTCGTGGAAGAAGAAATCTTCTTTTGTAGGATAGTCAATCCAAATGTCTTCAATAGAATCATAAATGTCGCCTTCGTCTTCTATTTCTGATAGATTTTCTACTACTTCTGCCGGTGCTCCACTTCTTAAAGCGTAATCTATCAACTCCTCTTTCGTTGCTGGCCATGGAGCGTCTTCCAATTTTGAGGCTAATTCTAATGTCCAATACATCTTTTTACAATTTTAATTATTTTGGTTTTTTCTTTTAAACATCAAGGTTGCCAAAATGTTTCTTCCTTCCCTTGTTTTAAGATAACGTATCTGCTCAACATAAATAAATAATCCGATAATCTATTTATATATTGCAACACTATTTCTTGCACTTGGGAGTCTTGCGAAAGTTTCACAACTTTTCTTTCACATCTTCTGCATATTGTTCTCGCAACATTAAGATGAGAAGATGTTAAATCACCACCCGGTATAATAAACTGTCTTAAAGGTGGAACAACTTCATTCATTGCATCTATTCTGCTTTCCAAGAATTTCACATCGTCTTGTTTCACATCAGGCAATTTAGATAAGAATTCCTCTTTTTCGCAGGCTATTATACTCTCGATGTTGAATAATACATTTTGTATTTTTAACAAATCAGATGATTCAGCTTCTGACAAATATTCTCTACATAATCCTAAATAGGATACAAGTTCGTCTAAATCGCCGTATGCTTCTACTCTGTCGGAACATTTCAAAACGCGACTTCCACCAACTAAACTTGTTGTGCCTCTATCACCTGTCTTTGTATATATCATAATAAGTAAATTATCTTACAACTCTTTCTACTGAAACGATTTCAGGAACTACTTCCTTAACCGCAGCTTCTACACCGTTCTTTAAAGTCATCATAGCGTGAGGACAAGAACCGCAGTGTCCTTGTAATTCAACGTAAACAACCTTTTCGTCAGTCATTTCTACGAAAGCAACATCTCCACCGTCTTCTTGCAAATAATGACGTATGCTTTCAATAACTTCTTTTACTCTTTTTTCTAAATCCATTCTTTCTTCTGCTGTCATATCTCTTATTTTTTAATTGTTTCTGCTATAACTTTTTCTGCTAATTCCATGAATGCTTTTGCTTCTGGCGAGTCAAATTCCAATGAAATAGGATTTCCTGTGTCGTTTGTTTCAGAAATATCCAACGAAATAGGAATACTAGCCAACAACGGCATATTTAATTCTTTTGCTAATTGCTCTGCACCACCTTTTCCAAAGATATAGTATTTGTTATCAGGCAATTCCTTTGGAGTAAAGTAAGCCATATTTTCTACAAGTCCGTAAATTGGAATAGAAACTTGGTCATTAGTAAACATATTTACCGCTCTACGAACATCAGCAACCGCTAATTGTTGAGGAGTACAAACAAATACCGAACCACTTACAGAGAATTGTTGAACAAGACTAAGTTGAATATCACCTGTTCCCGGAGGCATATCCAAAACCATAAAATCTAATTCACCCCAATGAGTCTCTGTTAACATTTGAGTAAGAGTGTTTGCAGCCATTGGTCCACGCCACAACATAGGTTGGTCCTTTTCAACAAAGAATCCAACACTCATCATCTTTATTCCAAACTTATCAAATGGCAACATAAGATGTTTTCCATCTATTTCAGTAGCCATGATTTGTTCATTCTCTATATTAAAAAGCGTAGGAATAGAAGGACCATAAATATCAGCATCAGCCAAACCTACTCTGTAACCTTTCTTTGCCAAAGATATAGCAAGATTAGCAGCAACTGTTGATTTTCCAACACCACCCTTACCACTCGCAACAGCAATGATATGTTTTATAGGTTTCATCGCAGCATTGATAGCTTCTTGCTTTCTCTTTTGTTCTTCAAATATGTTCATATCTAATTTTCTTTTAAAAAGTTTGCAAAGATACTAAATAAATTGATAACGAATAAATAAAAGAATAAAAAAAAGCTCACATAAAAAAAAATGCAAGCCTTAAACATTATGAAATCAATAAAAACTTACTACTTTTTTAGTTGCTTTTTCTTGGCTTTATACACCTCTGCGACCTTTTTAACCATAGTTTTCAATTCCTCTTTTTTAGCCTTAACAACATCGGGGTTCTTTTTAGCCCATTCAATCAAAGGCTTAGAGCATTCATCTTCCGCCTTTTTAAGCTCAGCTTTAGTTTTTGCAGCCTTTATCTTTTGTTCACACTGCTTACACATAGCCTTTGGCTTATCTAACTCCCCTTCACTAAACGCAAATAAAAACGGCACAAGAGCCAAAGCAAAAAACAACTTACGCATAAGGTTACTTAAATTTCTATATCGCATTAAAACTCTTTCTTTTATTTATAAAATCACTCTCAACTAAACAACTAACGCAAAAATCCTCAAAAAATTATAAACCATACAGCGTTTTGATGATTTCTTTCTTTGATTTAGAGAATTATTCCTTTACTCTACTCCCCAAATCTTAACGGTTCTGTCCGCTGAACCACTTGCTAAATACTTTCCGTCGGGACTCCAACAAACGGAATTGACGCTATAGGAATGTCCTTCTAAGGTCTGGAGTTTTTCTCCGCTCTTTGCATCCCATATAATAATGGTATTGTCCGCTGAACCGCTTGCCAAATATTTTCCGTCTGGACTCCAACTTACGGAAAAGACGCTTTTGAAATGTCCTTCCAAGGTTTGGAGTTTTTCTCCGCTCTTTGCATCCCATATTGAAATTGTATTGTCCGCTGAACCGCTTGCCAAATACTTTCCGTCGGGACTCCAACTTACGGACAAGACGCTATAGGAATGTCCTTGCAAGGTTTTGAGTTTCGCTCCGCTCTTTGCATCCCATATAAATATCTCTCCGATAAATTTATTCCCATTCAATTGTACTGAACCGCCTGCCAAATACTTTCCGTCGGGACTCCAACAAACGGATTCTACCATTAAGCAATCTACTTCCAAGGTTTGGAGTTTCGCTCCACTTTCTGCATCCCATATAATAACGGTATCGTCCTCTGAACCGCTTGCCAAATACTTTCCATCGGGACTACAACTTACGGATTCGACGATATCGGAATGTCCTTTCAATGTTTTGAGTTCTAATCCGCTCTTTGCATCCCATATAATAACGGTTCCGTCCCCTGCACCGCTTGCCAAATACTTTCCGTCGGGACTCCAACTTACGGATTTGACGATATCGGAATGTCCCCTCAAGGTTTGGAGTTTTTCTCCGCTCTTTGCATCCCATATAATAACAGTATTGTCCCATGAACCGCTTACCAAATACTTTCCATCGGGACTATACGAAACTGAAACAACATTTTCACAATGTCCTTTCAACGTTTTAATACATTTAAACTTTGGTTCGTTCATTTCTTTTTTTATTGAAAATTTTTATTTCTAAGAAAAAGTTTCTTTTAATGCTAAACCTTTTTCCGTAAGACGATATTTTTGTTTTGGATGATTCGGATTTTCGGAATACAACATTTCAACATAACCTTCTGTAATAGCAGGCTGAATTGTATTTTTCTTAAAATACCACTTAGACTTATACACTTGCTTGTACACTTGCTTGTACACTTCTAAGATTTCATCAACCGAAAATTCTTTGTCATCTATACAGATTATCAACATCTTAACTTGTACACTAACTTGTACACTATCATGAGCACTAAGCATAAAGAAATAACCTCTATTTCTTATTTTTAAGTTCTTTTTTCTTTGCTTTGTAGGTTTTGATTACGCTTTCAACCATTGTGCCAAGTTCTTTCTTTTTTGCTTTCACTACTTTTGGGTTTTCTTTCGCCCATTTCTTCAATGGTTCTGCACATGCCTTGCCCGCTTTGTCAAGTTCTGCTTCCGTTTTCGCAGCTTTTATTCTTTTCTCACACTCTTTACACATTGCCTTTGGCTTATCTAACTCCCCTTCTGCAAAAGCAAACATAAAAGGCACAAGCATTAAAGTCAATAATATCTTACGCATATAAATTAGGTTTTTCTATTTAAAACATCAAAGCCCTTGCTTTTATTGTTGATATTACCACGCAAAGACTCTAAAACAAAGAAAGAAGAAATTACATCAGCGTTTTGATACACCAAATCTTTGATTCTAAATTAGTTTAACGAATATTTTTATAGGAAAAACAAACAGAAGGCTAAACTTATTCTTTTGTTTCTTCTTTGTATTTTATGTTTACGTTAATTTCTATATTGTCAATATCTTCCAATTCAAAAGTGTATTGTTTTGATTCTTTGTTTCCTTTTTGTGATTTTTTTGAATTTCTTGTTTTGCTTTCTTCCAATCCCTCTTTAACAGCTTGAATAAGCTCTATAATCGGGTAACTTATTATAAAAATTCCAAGGGATATAATTCCTAAGCCTATACATCCCATGAAAATATACGCAAAAATTGTAATTAACACGTCCATATTATCAACCTTTTCTTTGTTGTAGAAAATACCCTTTGCTGTTTGCAAATTTAATTATAATTTTGCAAACGCAAGAGATTGTTAATATAATTCCTACCATCCCTAGGCAGAGCACGCTTTCTAACGAAAAAACGCCTGCTGTCTTAAAGATGATAGGAGCATTCTTTCTCTTGCATTTTTTATTCCCTCTCTCCCCTTTCTCCTTACTTATCGCTTTTGCGTCTGTTGCATGTTCTGCAAAGCATTTGGCAGTTATCGCGTTCGGTTTTTCCGCCTTTTGACCATGGGATTATATGATCTGCTTCCATTTCTTCTATAGGAAAATGTTCTTCGCATTTGATGCAAACGCCAAATTGATTCTCGTATGCGTAGCGTTTGTCGCTTTCTCGGAATGTTCTTATGCTTAGGTATCGTTCATCGCCGAATAAAAGGTATTGATATATGCCTTTGCGACTTGTAACGTCTTCATCTTGCATTAGACGGCTTACTTCTGCTTCAAGTTTTGCGGAATCGAATTTTTCATCTTTTAGTTTATTGTACCACGTTCCCCAATCTAAGCCTTTCATTTCTTTTCTATATTTTGGGAAAACGGCTTTTACCCAATTTATAACGCTTTGAAAGTATAGCCAAAGTTCGTTTGCGTTGGGTTCGTGCATGTGATTTCCCATATAGGTTTCTATATTGCCTTTGCTAATCCAAGAAATAGCTGTTTCAAGCAAGTCTTGACGGATTGGACTTCCGTTCATATAATCCTTAGCCAAAAGATAGGCTGCGCAATTCGTTTTAGAGAAATGGAGTTTTGCGTCAGTTGTCCAACTACCTGCATAAACTGCATTACGGATTTCTTGATCGGTTAGTTTTTCTCCTGCAATATTGATTGTCTTAAACCAAGATAACTTCTCGCTATCCGTACCTTCGCAAAAGTAAACCATAAGTTCATAGTTTAATATTTGCTCTTGCTCATCGGTTTGCAAGTTATGATAATACCTCATATCAAATGCAAAATCTCCATTAACGTATTGGCAAATGCTTATAGTTCTTTGCTGTCCGTCAAGCACTTCATATTCATTTTCCCCACACTTTACCCAATACATAACATTCAAAGGGAAATCCTTTGTTACGGTATCTATTACTGCATCTCGCTGTTTGTCTTTGTAAACAAACTCTCGCTGATACTTAGGTCTGATATTGAGTTTTCCATTCCAACCAACAACACCCTCTTCCTCGCTATCCTTATATCCTTCTACTAATTCTCTAATCTTAATCTTTCTTAATTCTATTTTCATACGGCATTTTGTTTTTATTATTTCTTCCTTATGATAATTCTTCTATAAACGCACTTACCATTTAACTCGGGTCCACGTCCTCTCCATACAACTCTATGGTCGTCAAGCCCAAGAATTTCAAATTGTTCTGGGTTATACTTATCTAAAAACGTTATAGGAACTCCCATAATTCCGTCATAATCCATAGGAATTTCAGCAGTCTTTTTTACTTCTATGGCATCGTAATTGTCATACTTAGGATACTTTTCAGGAGTATAAGTTTCATAAAGTATAAGCCTTTCATGGCGTTTGCTATGGTCGAGATTAGTAAACCAAATCGAAGGAACATTTATAATTTTCGCAGCATTACCTTCCTTATCCGTAATAATCTTTTCCGTTTTTCCCTCGTAATCTGATTTAAACCACATTCCTCCCGAAAAACCTCTAACACCTGTCCATATTTTATTTGCTTTTAACAACGAGAAAACCTCTTTATAAGTTAATGCGTTTTTGTTTCCAATTATTAAAAACTTCTTTTCATACTCCATTAACAAAGCAACGTATTCACGAAATAGGGAAAATGGTGGATTTGTTACGACTATGTCGGCTTCTTTCAGCAGTTCTATACATTCTTTGCTACGAAAATCGCCATCGCCTTGCAGTTCTTTTATGTCTAATTCGTTGTCATCAACTTTTTTATTGCCATTTTTGTCGCCCTCGTAAACGATATAGACTGCTTTTTCGGTGTTTCCCTCGCTGAAAAGGTTAATATCTTGACTTTTATAGCAGGTTGCTATCAGCTTTTTCAAGCCTAAGTGTTCAAAGTTTAAGGAAAAATAACGGAAAAAGTTGCTTACGCGCGGGTCGTCGCAGTTACAGAGAATTGTTTTGCCTTTAAAGTGTTCTTTATAGTGGCGACACTCATTTTCAATGTCGGAAAGCTGTGTGTAAAACTCGTCTGCTTTTGCACGTTTCGCCTTATGAAGACTGTCATTCTTTGCCATAATTCATCGGTGTTTTGACTTGAAGCCATAAACTCCGATTCTGACAAAATAAAAAAGGCGTTACCGTTTTTGTTTGCTTACTGTTGAAGAGGTACCGCCAAGAACCTACACCTAATAATAAGCACAAAACGGTTCACGCCCTAAGACGCGAACCTTGAACTGCTTATTCCCTTAGGTGATTTAGAAAATTGGCGGTTTTCTTTCAACGAGAATAAGAGCTTAAAGCTCAATATATTATTTTAATATTTTATCTTATATTTCTAATACTTTATTCTTGTTTCTATTTTCTTTGTTTTGGTTTATCAATTAGCAAAGGTATAACATTTTTCGTTTGTAGCAAAGTTTTAATTCTTTGTTTTAAGAAATTACATCAGCGTTGTAATTGTATTACAAAGGCGTTGGAGAAGTATTACAACAGCATTGTAATACTATTACAACAGCGTTGGAGAAGTATTACAAAGCCTTTGGAGAAGTATTACAACAGCGTTGGAATGTTTTGTTTCTTAAATAAAAAAGTCGGATGCTTCGTTTTGAGGCACCCGACTTTTAGTTTTTGCTTACTTAGGAAAAAGATTATCCTTTGTATGCTATGGTTTCTATTTCTACTAATACTCCCATTGGTAATTTTTCTACTGCGTATGCTGCTCTTGCTGGCAACATTTCGTTGTAGTATTTTGCATATACTTCGTTCATTGCAGCGAAATCGTCCATTGAGTTAAGTAAACATGTTGTTTTTACTACGTCTTTGAATGTGTAGCCTGCTTCTGTAAGTATTGCTTCTATGTTTTTGAATACTTGTTCTGTTTGTTCTGTTATTGTTTCAGGTATTTTGCCTGTTTCTGGATTAACTGGAATTTGTCCAGAGATGAAAAGCATTCCGTTTCCTGCCAATATAGCTTGGCTATATGGTCCTATTGCTTTTGGAGCTTTGTCTGTGTTTATTACTTTGTTCATATTCTTATTTTTTTAAGATGATTTGTTTTGTTTGTTGTTTGTCTCCTTGTTTGATGTTCAAGAAATATACTCCGCTTTCAAAGGCGTCAAGGTTGATTACTTTGCCATTGATTGTGCAGTTTGTTTCTTTTAGGATTTCTTGTCCTAATAGGTTTGTGATTACAATAACGTCTGCTTGTGCTTCTTTTGATGTGATTGTGATTTGACCTGCTGTTGGGTTTGGCAACACTGTGTAGTCAAATAGGTTTTCAACGTCTTGTAATGATGAATAGTCTTTTACATAGATTGCTTTTTCTGCTGAGTATTCTGAAGGACATTGGTCTAGTTGTACTAATACTCTATATGTGTATGTGCCTTCTGTTGTTGGTGTTTCGCCTGGGTAGTTTCTTTCGTTAAAGCCTAGTGATTCCCATGCTTGGTTGTCTATGCTTCTTTCCCAATCTATGATTGAACCTCTGTAGTTGTTTAGTTTTAATTGTCCTGTTGCTTCTCCTAATGCTAATGTGTCGTTGCTGATTGTTTCTGTTATTACTCCTCCTCTTGAGATTTTAACGTCTAATAGCACTGTGTTAGAGATGTGTTCGATTACTCCGTTTGATGTAACGATTCTTCTGTAGTATGTACTGTCTGTTATTGCTTCTGGTTGGTAATCTTTGTTTGTTGATTCTTGTGTTGCATTAACCCAAGAGCCTGTACGGCCTTTTTGTTGCCATTGATATGTGAAGTTACCTCTTCCTCCTGTTGGTTCTGTTCCTGTAAGTAGTTGTGGTGTTTGGCCTAAACAGAATGCTTGGTTAGATGAAATCACGTTGTTTTCTATTTCAGGGAAGGTTGTTGTGAAGCTTTTTCTTGTTCCATATACTGTTCCTATGTTTGTAGTTAAGTATGCTTTGAAGTAGTATGTTTGTCCTTCTGTTAGTGTGTCAAGTCTTACATAATAGTTTCCTGTTGATGCTGTATCGTTTTGTACTGACCATGCTGTTTCTAATGTCAAACCGTTATTTGCATCTGTTGATACTACGAATCCTTTTTCTACAAATTCTCCTTCTCCGTATGAAATAATGTTTCCTACTAATGTTGCATGTACTGAATCTATTGCTGTTGCTGATTTAGTTTGTATTGCTCCTAATCCACTTGGTGTAGAGAATTGTTTTATTGGTCCATATACTGTTTGTGTTGAATTAGTAACGTATGATCTGTAATAGATTATTGAAGATGGTGTTAGGCCTGTTAGTTGTGCAGAGAAGTTTGTTGTGTTTGATGTTGAAGCTACTGTTGTTATGCTGTCTGCTTCTAGGTTTCTCAATGATTCTTGGTTCAAACTCCAAACTGCTCCTTGTTCTGTTATTGTTGAATCTCCGTAATAGATTATTGTTCCCCATACTGTTGCTGTTTGTGATGTAGTTGTTGAAGTTGATACAGAGTCTGTTGTTACTGCTGGTAGGTTTGACATAAAGTTAAACGAAATAACTGAATCGTTTACATATTGTATGCTTGTGATTGGTTTGTTTGTTGGTGTTCCATTCATCAATGTGTTTGCTGGAGTTGTTGTGTTTGTGAAGTTTGTATTGCCTGATGTTCCTGGGAATGGTGCGTGTGCTGTTTCTGAATGTGCGTCATTTCCTGTTGCTGGAACTATATACCAACCTCTGTTGCTTGGATTTACGTTAATGTTGTTTTGATGATTGTTTAACCAGTTGTTGATTCTTGTTTGTTGTGCGTGATAAATCAACATTCCTTCGCCTGGGATATATGTGTCCCATTTTGTTTTTCTTCTGTGTTCTAACATCAGGAATTCGTTATTGTTTCCTAAGTCGATTTTATAGAAAACTGCTGAGTCGTTGATTGCTGGTAATATTTGATTTTCTGCTGTTGCTGATAGTACTATTGGTTGTGCCCAGTTTGCAATTTGACGTTCTATACCTGTTAAACCTGCTGGTGTTGCACAGTTGTTAAGGTATGAACCTGATGACATTAAATCCCAATCTCCTGGAACGTAAGATTGTCCACCTGAACCTGTGTAGTCTGTGTCATAGAAATCAGGGAATCCTAATACGTGACCAAATTCGTGGCAGATTGTTCCAATTCCGTCCATTGCAACAGAGTTTCTTTTTTCTGCTGAGCAAGAGTATGGTCCAAATCTTTTGCCATCTTTTTGTATATTTGGGCTTACACTACTTCTGTGTGGCCATATTTCATTGTCTATACCTGTTGAAGATTCTGGTGTTCCTGCAAAGATAATGTGTACTGCATCTACATATCCGTCTCCATCATTGTCGTAATCTGCATAGTTAACGTCTGGGTCTGCTGCTGTAAGTGCGTGTGCTACGAAGAAATCCATGTTTTGGTCGCTTCCGTATGAGTTATTTCCTCCGTAATAAGCCATTGAGTTTGGTAAAACGTATGGTCCTGCAACGTCTATGTCCATTACAAATAGACTATCAGAGTTATCTCTATAGTAATCTTTTACTGAACCTGTTCCGTTGTAGTTGTCTTGGCTTACTAAATCAACAAAGTTTGCATTTGTATAAGTAAATGGTAAATCGCTAAAGCCTGCTAAGATTACCAAAAGTTTAACTGTTCCTATTGAAGGATATTTTGCATCGTTATTTGCTGGTTTTGATGCTGGCGAGTTTTGTTTTTTTAATTCTATTTGTGCATCTGAATAGAACAAATTAACTGGCAGTGTTGAAAGAAAAGCTATTTCTTCTGCTGTACGTTCGTTTGCATTTGATGCTATGTATTTTGATGCTACTAAGTCTCCATTTGCATCTAACACTCCGTATGTGAATACACCCGCAGAGTTTCTTACTAATGTGTAATTGTCTAATGTAGTTGCCCAATTAACATATTCGTCTCCTCCAAGTACGAATGTTAATGTTTTGCCATTTGGCTGGCGAACTGTCACTGCTTGTTTGTTTGCTGGGATTGCAAACGCTCCTATGCTGATTAGCGTAATCAACACAAAGAGTGTAATTGTTTTTAATAATCCTTTTCTCATTTTCTCTTTTTTATTCTATTTATTATTAATTCATTAATATTAACTTAATTTCTTTATTTTTATTTTTTGAAGTCTTATTTTCTATTCTTACTAAATATGTTCCGTTAGCAAGATTTGATAGTGGTAGAGTTATTGATTGTTCGCTTGATTCTACTGTTGCTACTTCTCTTGCATACATATCAAATATTCTTATTAATAATAATTCTCCGTCTGTGTTATTCAATATAGAGTTTCCTTTACTTGGATTTGGATAAAGAAGATATGTTGCATTGTTTTCTATTTCTGATAGAGAAACATCTTGTATTACATTTATCTTTAATGTATCGGAATAGGCTAAAGGACAATTATTGAATTGTACGGCTGCTCTTATGTAAACTGTATCTAATAGGTTTGGATTGTAAAGAAGTGTGGTGTCTTGTTCTGATTGAGATATTTTAAGCCAAGCAAAATTATCGTTAGCTTCTTCCCAAAATAGTATTTCTCCTAGGTTAGAAGATAATGTTAGTGTGTCTGTTTCTGAACTTATCCATTCGGTTTTACCTGTTATTTTACCTCCTTTGGATTTCAATACCTTCATCTCAACAACATTACTTGTGTCTTTAATTGCTAAAGAGTTTACTATTCTTCTGAAAGAAGTGGTTTCGGTAAGAGTTCCTACTATGTAATTTTTGTCTGTTGCGTTTTCTTCTATGTATTCCCACGATGTAGAATTAGTTTTTCTTTGCCATTGATAAGTAAAGTTTCCTTGTCCTGCTGTTGGTTGGCTTCCTAATATCATTCCAAAGTCTGATAATTCACAAAGTGTAGCTCCTCCTGTGATAACATTGTTTTCTACTGGTATGAAGTTTGTAGTGGCAGATTTTTGTGCTGCATATTTTATTCCTAATTCTGTTCTTACAAACATTCTATAGTAATATTTTGTTGCTTGTTCAAGTTGTGTTATTTCAACTGAAAATGTTGAGCAATCTCCATCAAAAGATACGAATTCATCAGCTATAGTTGGATTTGAATTTGTTGAATAGCAAATTCCATGTTCTAAAACAGGGAAATCTCCTTCTGTTATTTTTGTACCTCCTACGGTTATACTATTTAAGGTTATTGCTGTCGCTGAATTAGTTTTTAAATTTGGTTGTCCATCTACTGTTGTAAAGCTTCTGCTTTCTCCATATGCCTCGTCTTCATTTGAAATATATGCTGCTCTATAATAGTAAGTCTTTGAGTAAGATAAGCTATCAAGTATAGCAATCATTGTATCTCCATTAAATGTGTTTGCTTCATAAAGCTGAGGTGTAGAAAAGTCTTGTAATGTATCTATAACAAATCCTTTAAAATCATATTCGCGTAAACCTGAATAAACTTCAAGTCCTTTAACTCTATAAGTGATGTTATTTATTTTTTCGTATCCGTGTAATGTTTCAACTATTGCAGTAGAGTCTGGAATCATAAAACGAAAACGAATGCAGTGGTCTGTTGTATCTCTTGTAATTTGAGTAATTGGTTTATTTAAACATTCTCCATTCCAAAGAATACTATTTGGTAAAGAATAGTCTGTAAAGAAATTGTTGTATTGAACAGAAGGGAAAACATCTGCTGCTAATGAAGCTTCAGAATCATTTCTATCTGCTTCTTCAATATCATATTTTTGGAAATTAGGATTGCAATTTATATTGTAATCTCCTTCGTTTTTAACATGATATATCAATCCTCCATCATTTGGAATATATGTATCCCAAGAAATTCTGCATCTATTCTCAAAAATAAAGAATTCATCGTTATAAGGAGTAGTAATAATGTATGCTTTGTTGCTATCCATTAAAGGAGGAAGCACATATTCTCCTGCAACGCTTAATGTATCTAATTGCAACCAATTTAATTTGTATTTTTCGTATGCTGTAAATGAAGCAGGAGTATTACTTGCATTATTGTAACTTCCCGATGCCATTATACTCCATTTGTTTATAGCAGTTGCTTGTCCTCCTGAGCCTTCATAGTCTGTATCATACAAATCAGGTAATCCTAAAACATGACCAAATTCATGACAAATCGTTCCAATTCCGTCCATTCCACTACCCATTAACTCTGCTGAACAAGAATAGTCTTTCAATCTCACTCCATCAAATTCTATAGAAAAAGTATCTGATGGATAAAAACTCCAACGATGAGGCCAAATAGCATTTTCTTCTCCTGTTGAAGCCTCTCCTGCTCCTGCAAAAATAACATGAACAGCATCAACTGTGCCGTCATTATTCATATCAAATTGTGTGAAATCCACATCATTATTTGCTAACATACAAGCCTCTGAAATCATTTCTTTTGGATTGATATCAGAGAAAGAAGGGCCTGTTGCACCGTAATAAGCCATTGGATGTGATAAAACATAAGGTCCTGCAACAGTAGGATTCAAATCTAATTGTCCAAAAGACACATCATAATAATAATCCTTTACACTACCTGTTGCTCCGTTGCGACTATATCCCGGTTGTGAAGCCAAAGAATCAAAATCATCTCTTGTGTATGTAAACAATCTGTCTTGGAAAGACACTAAAATAATTAACAGATTATTATTCCCTGTAGTTGGATAATTTGTTTCTATTTTAGTAAAAGGAGCTTTTCTTGTTTCAATTTGGCGTTTTGAGAATTTTAATCCTTGATTGATTGTTGCCAAAAAGGCATTTTCCTCTCTTGTTCTCAAAGATTGATTAACGGCAATATAATTAGAAGGTAATAAATCCCCTTCATTATTTATATAAGCATAACAATATTTACCTTGTTCGTTCAAAAGGATTGTGTAACCATCAAGAGTACGTCCATAATTCACAAACTCATCTCCTATTAAATAGAAATTTAACAATCGTTTATCTGATTGCATTGTAGTTTTCATTGTAGTATCTGCAGGAACTGCTATAAGTTTGCAAGCAAACACAAACATTAATGCAAAAAATATAAATACTCTTTTAGTTACTCTCATACCTTTTTTACCTATAATTTTAATTAAGCCGACAAAATTACAACTTTAATGGAATTATGACAAAAAAAAAGGTAATAAGTTTAAGAAAAAAGATCAAAATAGACAAAAAAAGAGGGCAACTCTAAAAGAATTGCCCTCTCGGATTTATATTTTTTATTTCTTACTTGCTAACAACAAATTTCTTTGTTTCTCTTTCACCGTTTACAGTCAAAGTGTAGAAATAAGTTCCGTTTGCTAAGTTTGCTGTGTTTACATCAACTGTGTAAGCAACACCTGCAGTTTGGTTTCCTTGTTCCATGTTCATAACAACTCTTCCCATTAAGTCTGTTATAACTATGCTAACATTACCAGATTTGTTTAAAGAATAAGATATTGTTGCATTGTTAGTAGCAGGGTTTGGATAAGCGTTTAATGAAGATGTAACTGTTGCTTGTTCAGCTAATGAACGAGTTGTAGCATCTCCGATTACCATTTTGATAAGTGGAGTTTTTCCATCTGCATATTCAGACCAGTAGATTGAACCTCCCCATGCATAGTTAGAAGATGCAGGAAGACCAGGAGTGAATATCAACATTAATGATTGATAGTAGTTGTTACCAGGTCCGAATGAATTTGGATAACGTGGAGTATCAGCACCAATCATAAATCTACCATTAGCAACTAATCTGTAGCAAGCATAGTAAATTTCACCTGGTTCTAATTCAACACTATTTTTGAAAGGAAGATAGATAGATTTAAGTTCGTCTCCACCTATTACGTCTAAGTAATCAGGATCTGAACATAAACCGTTGTTTAAGTCTGAAGATTGTAATTCGTAAACTTCTGATTCAACTGGAACATCCCAAGCATCAAATACTTCTTCTACTAAATCATCAGCAGAAACGAATTCCATATTGAATTTTCTTAATTTAGCTTTGATTTGAGCACCTGCAGCACAAGAGTCTAAAGCTGGAGTTACTTCAACACCATTAAGGAATAAATCTGTGCTTGTGTAATCTGCAACGTAAGGAAGACATACTTCGTATCCTTCTCTATTCCATGCAGCGTCATCTGTTAACCAAGTTGTACCTTGTTCATATATGAATCCATATTTCCATGAGCTCCATTCTTCAACTAAGATGTTTCTTGCTCTTGACCAACGGTAAGAACCATTTAAGTCAGCAGCAGCATCTTCAACATAGAAGTAAGTAGTATCACCTAAAGAATATGGCTCATCAAAAACTGATGATTGGATAGAAGAAATAGAAGCGTAGATACCAGGAGTTTCGCTTGGTAATGGGCTTGAAGCAGAGAATAATTCAACTGCTCTTCTTGCAGCATAAACTACGTCTGAACCATTTTCGCTTTCTACTATTGTAACAGTTGTATTTAATAATGTGTCAGCTTCACCAACATTTACTCCAACTTGAGTGTAAACATCTTCAGCACCTTCTTCTTGAGCTACTTCTACAGAATAGAAAGTGTTTGTTAAAACTGCATCATATATTTCAGTTGCACCTGTATTTTCAACATTAGCAACGAAAACTACTGTATCAGGAGTTATCACTGATGGAATGTAGTGGTATGCACCTGTGCAATATTCTGATTTTATTAATTCAACTCTATTTGCTGGAGATTCTTGATATACAATATCATCTACAAACCAGAAATAAGAGTGAGGTTGCAATGGAGAAGCAGGAGCAGTATATCTAAGTCTGATATATGTAGGTTGATCTGCTGTAGCTCCTATTGCATTTGCATTTGGAGTTCCGTTTGGTAAAGTTAATCTCTTGTTTCCAAAGAAACTATCGTTAGAGTTCATTTCAAGACCTCTTACGTTGAACTCTAATGAGTCATAAGTTGCAAATGTTTCATCATTACTCCATTCAATGAAATAACGTTCAGAGTTGAATCTCATCAAAGCTTGGTTGATGTAAATATCAATTCCTGTTGTTCCATTAGCATAGATAGGAGTTGTTAATTTGATGTAAGCATCCATACTTCCTGAGTTCAAACCATTGTCTCTGATTGTTAAAAGGTCAAGGTAAGCAAAACCATTTCCGAATGTTTGGTTTTCGTATCCACGAGAAGGATTAAATATCCACCAGCCATCAGATGCTAAGTTACCATCTGAATCAGTTATTTCTAACCAACTGTTTAAGCGATCCCCTTGAGGTCCAAATGCAGTTAATGTATCTGCTTGAAGATTCCAAGCAAAACCAGTAACTGTGTGACCTGGATTTGTTCCGAATGTATAAGCTGCTGGGTCAGAGAAGTCACATATAACTTCAGCTTCTCCTTTTGTAGAAAGATTTACTTTCTTTTCTGTTTTAACAGACTGTCTATCTATTTTAGAAACAGCCTTTTTTTGCAATTGTTGATCGTTTAATCCCATACCAACTTGAGCAAACAAGCTAGCAGTTCCAAGCAACAATGCTAATGTTAATAATGTTTTCTTCATTTTTAATTTGTTTTTTGTAAGAAATTAATAATTTACACTTTTAATCGGGTGCAAATATACTACTTTTGTTTGTAACTACAAACATTGTAAAGCTTTTTTTGTTCATTTTATCTCTTCGTAACAAGTAATTATATTACCTTTGCATATAATTTATTTAAGGAATTAATACGATAATGAGAGTACATTTTATTGCAATAGGCGGAAGTGCTATGCATAATTTAGCAATCGCTCTTAAATTAAAAGGCTTTGAAGTAAGCGGTTCTGATGATGAAATATTTGAACCAGCAAAATCTAAATTAGAATCTTATTCCCTCCTACCAAAAGAAATTGGTTGGAATGCAGACAAAATAGATAATTCAATAGATGCAGTAATTCTTGGAATGCATGCAAAACAAGACAATCCTGAACTATTAAAAGCAAAGGAACTTGGTTTGAAAATATATTCCTATCCAGAATATCTTTATGAGGTAAGCAAAAACAAAAAAAGAATAGTAGTCGGTGGCAGTCACGGAAAGACAACTATTACTGCTATGATTTTACATGTAATGCAGAATTTGGGAATAGAAACAGATTATATGGTAGGAGCAAAACTCGAAGGCTTTGATATAATGGTAAAGATGAGCGATGCACCTTATATGGTATTAGAAGGCGATGAGTATCTTTCCTCTCCTATTGATTTAAGACCAAAATTCCATCTTTACAATCCTGATATTGCTATAATAAATGGCATTGCATGGGACCATATTAATGTATTCCCTAC
>JAGCJW010000038.1 GCA_017647785.1 Bacteroidales bacterium
AATCAAAGAAAAAAATAATTTTTTCTTTGATTTATTTTGATAAATCTATCATTTATTATTCTTAGGTAAATCTCTATTTTTTTAGGAAATATTTTTCAGTAATAGAGGTCATAAATTCTCGGGAAATATCAAGATTTTCTTGATTATTTTCGCAAAGTTAGTATTTTATATCTAAAAACAAAAAAGGAGAGACTTTATTTTGTCTCTCCTTTTCTTTGCGTGGTCCCACTTGGGCTCGAACCAAGGACCCCCTGATTATGAGTCAGGTGCTCTAACCAACTGAGCTATGGGACCGTTTCAGTTTTTAATTCCTGAAAGCGTGTGCAAAAATACTACCTTTATTTGAATCCACCAAAATTTTACGGTGTTTTTTTAGTTTAAAACTATAAGTTTTTTTGTAATGATTTGATTTTCACTTATTATTTTTAGGAAATAAACTCCGTTATTAATATTTGAAATATCTATCTTATTCATTCCATTTGGGTTTTCTACCCTTCCTTCTGATATTATTTGTGAGGATTGATTGTAAATTGTATATCTACTTTTCACTTCAAGGTTTCTACAAGAGAATTTCAACTCTTTTGAAACAGGATTACTAACTATCTTAACCTCTGAAATTGGTTTAATAACCTCATCTATGCTTGTTACTGTTCCATATTCATTGTTCACACTACATTCATAAGCAAGAGCGAATGCTACTTTTGTTATTTCACGCATAAAATGATAGTTAATTGTGGTGTGAACATCTCTTTCGGTGTGGTAATGTGGCGTAAACTCGTGTTCCATCAAAAAGACGCTTGACACTCCATAGGCATAGAAACTATAAGAGTCTGATGCGTAATTGTTTTCTGTTGTTGTATTGTATTGCAATATTGAATAATCTTCTGAAAAATCGATTGCCATTTGAGTAAGCGCCTCGCTACCATCGTAGGTTATGATATCGAAAACATAATCCGTAGAATCGCTTGTACAATAACCTATCATATCAAGATTGATTACCGCTTTTATGTCTTCTTGCCAAATAGGTGTTGAAATTTTCTCTATTCTGTCCCAACTACCTCTTAGCCCTTGTTCTTCTGCTGCAAAGAAGTTTATCACTAAGGTTTTGATTGGTTGAATATTGTTTTGATGAAACACTCTCGCAATCTCCAATAATGCTGCTACTCCACTTGCGTTGTCATCTGCTCCTGGGGCAAAATTAAAATAATCCTCAAATCCCTCCATATCAGAACGAGAATCGTAATGTGCCATTAGGTGAATTGTGGTGTCTTTTGCCCATATTCCTTGTTTTTCTCCTATGACATTGTATTGCCAAAGCGTGTCTGCTGCTGTTGGAAACCAACCTGTTTGTAATAAAAAGGAGTCTAAGACTACCTCAAAACCATAATCTTCTAAACGTGTTTTGAGATATTCCGCTACTTCTTTCCTATTTGGACTGTATGCGTAACGTGTGGAAAAGGATTGTAAGTCTATTACGTTTTGTTGTAAACTATCTTGATTTATTTTGTTTGTTAGGTTTAAAATCTCTGTGTTTTGAGAGTGTAAATCAAAGAAACACATCACTAAACCAAAGAAAAATAACACTATTTTCTTCATTTTTCTACTTCAATTTTAAGGATATTTTTTGTTTTATTACTTATGCGAAATCTATCGTCTATTCTCTCTGATACCAACCAAACAATTTTTTCTTCACTACAAAGAATCCATTGATTTTCCTTATCTAAAAGTGAATATTTATTTGATGTAAAATAGTCGCTTAGTTTCTTTTCTTTCTTCATTCCAAAAGGCACGAAACTATCTCCTTGTCTCCATTTTCTAAGTATGAGAGGGAATTTCAACAAATCGGCATCTAACATCGCTATGTTTTTATCCTTTGAAATATTTATAAACTTCAAATCTCTCAATAACTCAATCTGCATTTTCAAAGGGTGAATCAAAGATGATTGACAATTATCTATAAGAAAGAAATCGTTAGTTGTATTATTCTTTATCACATCTATGAAAATATACTGCCTATCCTTTACAAGACGATGGGTTTTAGAGAAGAATTGTTTACCTGAAATTTCATCAAGACAAGATAATATATCGTTAATATTTGTTTCGTTAAATCCATATTCCGACAATATTTCATAAAGATATATCTTCAGAGGATTTAATTGCTTTAACTTTGAAATATTTATTTTGATTACCTCTTGCTCTGTTTCAATTATTTCTTTTTTTGTTTTCTCTATCTCTCTACGGAAAATAAATTCTGTATCGTTTAGGTATTCTATATCTTTTTTAAGGGCAAATTCAAAATTAGGGTTTATCTCCCTCAATACAGGAAAAAGATTATGACGAATTTTATTACGAGTAAATTTTGTTTCTGAATTAGTGGAGTCATCAACGTATGAGATATTATTCTGCTTGGCGTAAGAGAGTATTTCTTCTCTTGTTGCAAAAAGCAGAGGACGTACTATTTTATCGTTTTTTACCTTTATTCCATGTAGTCCTGCTATACCTGTACCTCTTAAAAGATTGATAAAAAATGTCTCTATCGAATCATCTAAATGGTGTGCCGTACAAAGACAAGTAAACCCTTCGCTTTCTAAAAGAGAATTAAACCAATTATAACGTAAATCCCTTGCTGCCATTTCCAAAGAGAGTTTATTCTCTTTCATATATTGGTAGGTGTCAAATTCTTTTACGAAAAGAGGAATATTATTCTCCTTCGCCCACCTGCGAACAAAGGCCTCATCTCTATTGCTTTCCTCATCTCTTAAATGAAAATTACAATGTGCTAAACTAATCTTATAATTTGCTCTACACATCAAGTGGGATAAAACGATAGAATCCACACCGCCACTTAGGGCAATGAGGATTCTATCATCTTTTGAAAACAAATTATTATCGCTTACAAAGGATTCAAATTTTTCTAACATTTTTATAATTTTCTAAAAATAAAATCTGTCATCAAAGTATAAAGATGGTATCTTGTGTTACCTCCATATATACTGTGGTTTTTGTTTGGATAGAAAAATTGTTCAAATTGTTTATTCGCTTTTATCAATGCTGTTGTTAAATCCACAGCGTTTTGAACATGAACGTTGTCATCTGCTGTTCCATGTATTAAAAGATAATTTCCTTTCAATTTATCAACGTGATTGATTGGAGAGTTTTCGTCATATCCTTTTGGATTTTCTTGTGGAGTACGCATAAAACGTTCTGTATATACGTTGTCGTAATATCTCCATGTAGTAACAGGTGCTACTGCTATAGCGGTTTTGAAATAATCTGCTCCTTTTGTGATACAAAGTGTGGACATATAACCACCATAACTCCAACCAAAGATTCCAATACGTTCTTTGTCAATAAAATCTAATGAGCCAAAGTATTTTGCTGCTTCTATTTGGTCTTCTGTTTCATATTTTCCAAGTTCCATGTAAGTACACTTCTTAAATTCCTCACCTCTCATTCCTGTACCACGTCCATCAACACAAGCAACTACATATCCCTTTTGTGCTAACATACGAAACCACATATAATCTGAAAATCTGCTTTGAGAATTTAACACCTCTTGACTTCCAGGTCCACCATAAACATACATTAACAAAGGATATTTCTTACCTGCTTCCATATTGCTTGGTTTAATCATCCAATAGTTTAATTCTGTTCCTTGAGAGGTTTTAAATTTAGCAAATTCCTTTCTTTCTGTTCCGTATTGAGAAAGTAATTCCTTTTGTGCTTTATTGTCTTGTAATACTTTTAAGACTTTTCCTTTGTTGTTGTTGATTGTATATTGAGTTGGAGTGTCAGTATTTGAGAAAGTAGAAATATAATACTCACCATTTGCTGAGAAATCTGCTGAATAAGTACCTGTTTCTCCTGATATTTTTTTGATATTCTTTTTCTTATCCACCACAAGTAACTCTCTGTTATAAGATTCTGATTGTGCTGCTGTATAGAATATCTCTTCTGTCTTAGGATTTATATAACATATAGCGTCAATATCATATTTTTCTTGTGTAATTGGGTCAATATTTCTATCATAAATACCAATTTTATACAAGTTCATATAACCATTTCTTTCGCTTTTTAAGATAAAGTTTTTCTTATCATTTAAGAAAACAACATCTTCCACTTGTTCAATATAATATTGATTTCTTTCCTCATAGACTTTCTTAGGTTTGAAATCTTGAGTATTTGCTATAAATAATTCATATTGATTTTGATGACGATTTAACTTATGAATAAACACCTCATTGTTTGGTGTCCATTGAAGACGTGGAAGATAAATATCCTTATTCATTCCCATATCTATATGATTTGTTTTATCGTTTTTCAAATCATAGACAAAAATTTCTACAACTGAATTATCCTCTCCTGCTTTTGGATATTTATAAACATATTCCATAGGATACAAATCTCCATACATTGTCATAGAGAATTGTTTTACCTTACTTTCATCAAATTTATAGTATGCTATTTTTTCAGAATCATTGCTCCAAAAGAAACCTTTTGTAATTGCAAATTCTTCTTCATAAACCCAATCGGTAGTACCGTTGATTATGTGATTATACTCCCCATCGGTTGTGATTTGTTTTGTTTGCATTGAAGCAATATCAAAGATAAAAATATTATTATTTGAAACGTATGCTACTTTTTGAGAGTTTGGAGAAAATTCTGCTAATCTCACTTTCTCTTTTGCAACAGAGGTTAATTTTTTTGTTGCAATATCATAAACATAACAATGAGCAAGATAAGAATGACGATAAATCAATTCAATATTTGTAATCAATAAAATCTTTGACTCGTCTTGTGAGAACTGATAATCCACAACCGCTGCTCCAAGGTTAAGTTGAGAAAAATTCAACACCTCTCCAACCTTATTTGCTGTAGAGTATTCATATTTTTCTATCGCCTCTGAGGTCAAAATACAATAGTGTTTACCATCGTTCATAGAACGAATACCTTGTATTCCCTTTCCATAGAAAGTTCCCTTCAACCAAATATCTTCTAAAGTGATTTGTTTTTGTGCACTTGCTCCAAAAGTGATAAATAGCGCTAGTAATGCTGTGATAAATCTTTTCATTTCTTGTTTTCTATTTTTTTAATCTACAATGTTATCAATCAATATATCTTTATACTTTAACAATGGGTCTATATTTTTTCTTTCAGGTGGATAAAGAGTATTTATAACCCAAGTATCTATTTCGTTACTATTTCTATATTTATTTAATGCTAAACGATGAACATATTCAGTCATATACAATCCCCATTTAGTCTTTGGATGCGCTCTGTAATAAGTTTGTAGTGCTGTTTTATATTCAGGTTTAATCACGTCTTTCTCATCATAAACAGGAGTGTTTTCCAATCCCTTTGTAACCGAAAAACAAAGATATTCTATCTCTCTTGTAACTAAGTCTTCTCTAATAAAATCTGGGTGTTCATCCAAAAATTCATCTCTCCACGCTATTCTATTAAACAACTCCTCCATAGTAATATCAAGAGTAGCATGCCAATAAGGTGGAATATCATGTTCTGCTATCCAAAGTCCACGATAGTAACGATACTCAGGAGTAAGCATCTCTTTATATCTGTCGTAAAGAAATGCTGGTTGAACCTCAATAGCGTAAGAAGTATCCTCATAAGACATTATTCTATAACCCCATTTACCATACTCATCACGAAAACGTTTCATATCCTTTTTCAATCCACCAAGAACATAAATATCTCCATGAACCAATGCTCTAATTTCCTCATCAGAGAAAGTCTTATGAAGAGTTACAGTCTTGTCATCACATGCTATTTCGTGATAATAATAAAGAAGTTGATAACCCCAATCCGCTCCGTCTTTATCTCCTTGAAACGTTTCTTCAAAAAGTTTACACGCCTTTTCAATCACATCTCTTTCACTGAAAGGTAAAGCACTTAACTTATAAGCAAAATCGGTCATTTTCTCATCGTCTAAAGTCTTGGTATTTTGTCCAAAAACATTTAAAGTGATAAATAACAACGCTGTTATAAAAATACTCTTTCTCATATTTAATTATATTTTTTTAGTAAATTGCAAAGATAATACTTTATTTTATTTCAACGACAAAAGGAATTGGTAAAATGGTTTGTTGTTTAGGTTTTCATAACCTACTCTTACTCCTACTTCAACCGGTAGTTTTATTCCAAGTATACAAATATTGAAAGTGAAATCGTTTCCAAAACTTTGATGAATCGAGTTGTCGAAACTTCCAACTTCATAGAAAGGATGTACACTCACTCTTTTTACGTATAACACTCCTCCACAAATCCAATCGGGATAGAACAAAGGTAGATGTGCTTGTAGTCCTCCTCCTAAATATTGGGTTGGGAATTGATTTTTTACTCCTTTTATAAAGTCTATTTGGTTAGCAAATTCATATCCGTTTGGTGTGTTTTTATTGGTTTGTAGTGAGAAGTTTAATTCTGTACTACTATTTTTGAAGAAGAAAGGTAGGTAAAGTTTTGAGGTAAGTGAACTATTGTAGGAAGGGTTTTGGTCAAGTGTGGTAGATTGAGAAAAGTTTATGTTAAATCCTCTTCGTGGTGTTAGGTCGTTTGTGGCGTAAGCATGCCCGTGAATAAAGGAAAGGTTATAACCTACTATATTATATAGATTATTCATTTGTGTTAGGGTGTAGTGAAGGTCGGTTTGTATTTTATTTACACACTCTCTTCTACTCCACGAAAAAGGTATTCCTATTTTCACTCCTGTTTGGTATTCGTTTTCTAAGGTGTTTTTGGAGGTTAGTCTTAGTTTATATCCTGCTTCTAAGTCGATTATTGGGTAGAATCCACTATATGTATATGTCATATAGACCTCATTCCATGAGTCTTTTACATGGTGTTTATAACCTACTTGGAAAATGGAGGTAGAAAGAAGGTTTTGTGAGAAAGCACTTACTCCTAATCCAAAATTTACTTTTTCTAAGTTTAGGAATATTGGTAACCAAGAGTGGAAATTAAATAGGTTTTTGTATTTTTTATATTCTTTACTTTCATATTTTTTTGTTTTGTCATATTCTGTTGGTAGAATAAATCCTTCTTGTCTTTGTAGTTCTTCTACAAATATTTGTGGTCTTGTTTTTTTGTTTATGTCTAAGTCTATGTTTAATGGTTTTGTTTTTGCGAGAAAATATCCATCTCCACTATAAACGGAAACTATTAATTCTTCTTCGTTAAAGCAATATCCTCCTATCCCAAATGGTGTGTCGGTTAATTGTTTAGCGGTGTTGGTTTCTAAATCAAATTCAACTAATTCATATTTTGAATCAACATCTTTTAGGAAATAGAGTTTGTTATTACGATATTTTAGGTGTGAAATATTGTCGTATGAAGGAGAAATCACATCATGACGAATACTATCTATCATTATGATTTTCTTTCCCTTAGGTGTTGTTTCTATATAATAAATTCTTTCTCCGTCTTCATTCCAAGCAGGATAAGACAATTCCTTTCCTCCTACAACATAAAGGATTTCTTCATTTTTAGGTGAATATGTTGGATTGAAATATGTTTTGTTATTTGTTATTTGTTTTGTTTTTCCTTTGTGAATATCTATCTCTACTATGTCAGCGTAGGTTTCTTGTTCCCAACGAAGGTCCAACGAGTTTTGAGAATAAAGTACTTTTCCATCTTTGTAGTCAAAGTAAGAGTGCATTAAGTAGGGTAGTTTTTTGATTGTTTCTTCTTTGTTTGGTGTGTAGAGAACTAATTTTTGAACTTCAAAACTACTTGTTTTTAAAGCAAGTACCGAGTCTTTACCTATCGAAATTGGGTTTAAATAATTGGTGTAATAGTCTTTGTTTATATCTAATGTATCTAAGATTGACTTGTTTTCTTTCTTTGTCCAGAGGTCGTATTCTTCTTTCCATATTGGTAGAATACTATCTATCAACTCAGCATAAATCTTTCTGTGGGGTAGTTTTATGTTTAAACTATCCGCCTTATTGAACCATCGTAGTCGGTAAAAAGATGTAGAGGTTGATTTCATTATGTCGGAAAATATATCTTTTCCATATCGATTTCGAGCATAAGCAGACATATAATAACCAAATACATAGTCGTTTGGTACAAAATCTTTTCTACTTTCGAGTTTCGCTTTATGGAATGGATATACCCCTTTTTCAAGTAATTGTGCTTTGAATTGGTTTTTAAATTCAGGAGTTTGTCCTCGTCCTGTGGAAGCGAGTGCTGTTTCAGCAAGCACAGCATCTCCCTCTATAAACCAATTCGGTGTGATTAAAGCGTTTACACCCATTAAAAAGTGTTGTCCTAATATGTTTGTAAGCGTTCGTGATATACCTTTGTGAGCGTAAGGAGCGTAGAATTGACAAGCATGGCGGTATTCGTGTATTGCTAAGTGCCACTCCCAAGGGTAAGCAAAGTAGGTTGGAGAAGATGTTGGATAAAATTCCAATCTTTTTGGTGCCCAAGCAGTCATTCCATTTGACTTTGCTGTGTAGGGGTGGATTAAAATTGGAATTTGTGGAGCAGAGGTTCCTAATGTTGTTCCAATATGATGGAGCATTGTGTCAAGTACTTGTGAAAGTTCTTGTGCTTTGTCTTCATAGTCTTGAGGATATACTAATTTGTATCTTTCTGTGTTGATTTCTCTCCATTTTATTCCACTTTTATCGGTAGCACTTACGTTATATTGAGCAAATAAAGAAGAAAAACTCAACAAAAGCATCAAAAACACCAAAACCCTTCTACCTTTAAAAGCAGAAGGGTTAGTGTTTGTTGTTTTTATATTATTATTTTTGTGGTACATTTTTCAATGTTTCTACTAAATAATCCCAGAATAATTTTACAGAAGGAATATTTACTCTTTCATCAGGTGAGTGAGGGTTTTGGATTGTTGGTCCAAATGAAATCATATCCCAATTTTTGTAAACTCCGCCTAAAAGTCCACATTCCAAACCAGCATGTATTGCCATTACCTTTGGAGTACGTCCAAACATTTTTTGATATGTTGTTTGCATTGTGTTAAGTATTGGACTTTCCATATTTGGTTTCCAACCTGGGTATCCACCTGCAAATTCGATATTTCCACCAGCAAGTTCTACTACGCTCGCCATCATTTCAGCAAAGTCTTCTTTCGCACTATCAACAGAACTTCTTAATAAAGCACATGCTTTTATTACTCCGTTTTCTGATTTTACGATAGCAAGGTTAGAAGATGTTTCAACAAGATTTTCCATACTGTCGCTCATTCTGTAAATTCCGTTAGGACAAGCATATATTGTACGAATAACTCTTGCCATTGTGTCTTTGTCAATGAAAGTAGCAGGAGCAGCAGTTTCTTCTATTGCTATAAGGATTTCAGGTTCAACTGCTGAAAGTTCGTTTTTAACTATTTCAGTTATGTTTGCTATAATTTGTTTTGCTTCTTCAACCTTTGTAGCAGGAAGTGCTATTGTACAGAAGGCCTCTCTTGGTATAGCATTTCTTAAACTACCACCGTTAATATCACATACTCTAACTTCAACTTTTTCTAATGCTTTTAATATTCTAAATAATATTTTATTAGCATTTCCTCTTTGAAGAATGATATCCATTCCGCTGTGTCCACCTTTTAATCCTTTGATAGATAAAGCAAATGCTTTATAAGCAGAATCAAATGCTTCTTCTTTATAATCAAAAGTGATAGTAGCATCAATTCCTCCTGCACAACCAACATAAAGTTCTCCTTCTGTTTCTGAGTCAAGGTTAAGAAGAATATCTCCGTTTAACTCTCCTGCCTTCAAACCAAAAGCACCTGTCATTCCTGTTTCTTCATCTATTGTGATAAGTGCTTCTACTGGTCCGTGAACAAGGTTTTTATCTTCCAATACCGCCAAAGCAGCAGCAACTCCTATACCATTGTCTGCTCCAAGTGTAGTACCTGTTGCTTTAACCCATTCTCCTTCTATTCTTGGAAGGATTGCATCAGTTAAGAAATCGTGTTTAGTATCGTTATTCTTTTGAGGAACCATATCGCAGTGTGCTTGTAATATCACACCCTTACGGTTTTCCATTCCTGGTGTAGCAGGTTTACGCATTATTACGTTTCCTACCTGGTCAAGTTTATATTCTATATTGTTTGCCTTTGCAAATTCTACTAAAGCAGCAACTATTTTTTCTTCATGTTTTGAAGGGTGTGGAATTGAACAAATATTGTCAAAGTGTTTCCACAACGCTTTTGGTTCTAAGTTTAATAATTCACTCATAATTTTCTATTTTATTATTATTTTAATTTTCCTTGATATATAAACGTATCTTGTGAAAGATTTAGTCTTTTTATTTCAATTTCTTTTTCAAAAATTCCATATACCGTAGCACCACTTCCCGACAAAGAAGCATAGATAGCACCATTATTATATAATGTATCTTTAATCTGTTTTAAGATTGGGTATTTAGGGAACAAACTATCTTCAAAATCGTTCTTTAAAACCCCTTTCCATTCCTTTATATCAGGCAAATTTTCATAATCCACATTAGATGGTTTCGGCACAACGTTTGAATACGCTTCTTTTGTAGAGATTTTTAAATCGGGTTTTGCAAGTACGATGTAGTAACCACTCAAATCAAGTGTTATATCCTTAGATTTTTCTCCCTTGGAAAAAACGTATGTCGGTTTATTTTTTACAAAAAACGAACAATCACTTCCTATTTTAGCAGCAAAGCAAAGCATTTGTTCTTCTGTAAGATTTAGATTGAAAAGAAAATCCAAAAGTTTCAAAGTAAAGGTAGCATCGCTACTTCCTCCACCAAGTCCAGCAAAAGCAGGGATTTGCTTATGTAAATGAATATTCAAATAAGGTATGTTGGGAAATTCCTCTCTCAAAACATTAACTGCCTTTATACAAAGATTATTTTCCGAAGAGGTATCTCCAATATCCAATCCACTTATAAGAAAACTATCTTGTGAAGAATTGCTTTCTCTAATCTCCAACACATCACACAAATCCACAGGATAGAAAATAGATTCTATATTATGAAATCCGTCATATTTTCTCTTTTCTACAATACTCAGTCCAATATTTATCTTACAATTAGGGAAAAATATCATCAGTTCTTTTTTCTTTTTTGCAAATATACAAAAACCCCACGATTTTTTTCTTTGTTTTAGAAAATTATTTCTTTGAATTATTTTTTTAATTCTTTGAATTATTTTATTTTTTCTTTGCTTTAATTTATTATTCTACTAAAAGTTGTAACTTTGCAAGCGTTTTTTAAAAAATTATGTATGGCAAAGAATTTGGTTATAGTCGAGTCGCCTGCTAAGGCTAAAACAATAGAAAAGTTTTTAGGCAAAGACTTTGTGGTAATGTCGAGTTTTGGACATATTCGCGATTTACCTTCAAAGGATATGAGCATTGATTTAGAGAATAACTTTGAACCAAACTATATAATCACTGATGATAAAGTCAAAGTAGTAAAAGAATTAAAAAACGCAGTAGATAAAGCAGAATTTGTTTGGTTAGCATCCGATGAAGACCGTGAAGGAGAAGCAATCGCTTGGCATTTGAAAGAAGCATTAAACCTTGACGAAACCAAAACTAAGAGAATAGTTTTTAATGAAATAACAAAAACTGCTATTTTAAAAGCAGTAGAAAATCCTCGCTCGATTGACCTTAACCTTGTAAACGCTCAACAAGCAAGAAGAGTACTTGACAGAATTGTAGGTTATGAAATATCTCCTATTCTTTGGAAAAAAGTTAAACCATCTTTAAGTGCTGGTAGAGTTCAATCAGTTGCTGTAAGACTTATAGTAGAAAGAGAAAGAGAAATCGAAAATTTCAAGGAAAACAAGACTTATAAAGTTCTAGCAGATTTTCAAACAGAGAAACAATCCTTGATTTATGCCACACTAAATCAACGATTTGAAACAAAAGATTATGCATTAGATTTTCTAAAAGAATCATCATCAGCAGACTTCACAGTTCAAGCAGTAGAGAAAAAACCTTCAAAACAATCACCAGCAGCACCGTTTACAACTTCCACCCTTCAACAAGAGGCAAGTAAGAAACTAGGGTTTACAGTTGCTCGTACAATGCAAGTTGCTCAACAATTATATGAAGCAGGGTTTATTACCTATATGAGAACTGACTCTGTAAATCTTTCTGACCACGCCATTTCACAAGCAAAAGAACTAATCATAAAAGAATATGGTGAAGAATATTTCAAATCTCGTAAATATTCTAACAAAATAAAAGGAGCACAAGAAGCACACGAAGCAATACGTCCTACTGTTCTTAGCAATGAAGAGGTAAATCTTGACAGTTCTGCTCAAAGACTTTATGATTTAATTCGTAAACGTACTATCGCTTCTCAAATGGCAGATGCAAAACTTGAAAAAACAAACATTACTATAAATATTTCTAATCGTGAAGAAAAATATCTTTCACAAGGAGAGGTAGTTTTGTTTGATGGATTTATGAAAGTTTATCAACACTCTGTTAATGAAGATGAAGAAACAGAAAATACAAATCAAAAACTTCTTCCTGCTGTAAGTCAAGGAGAGAAATTAAAACATCTAACAACTAAGGCAACTGAAACATTTAACCTACACCCACCTCGTTACAACGAAGCAAGTCTTGTAAAGAAATTAGAGGATTTAGGAATTGGCAGACCTTCAACCTATGCTCCTACTATTTCAACTATACAAAAGAGAGAATATGTAGTAAAAAAAGACAAACCTGCTTCGGTTAGAGAAATTGAAATTATAATTTCTCAAGACAACACTATAAACCAAACAACTAAAAAGGAAAATTACGGAGCAGAGAAATCAAAACTAAATCCAACCGATATAGGAACTATTGTAACTGATTTTCTTTCTCAACACTTTACAGACGTAATTGATTACAACTTCACAGCAGAAGCAGAAAAAGAATTTGACGCCATTGCACAAGGAAAGGAAGAATGGAAGGATATGATAAGAGATTTTTATACTCCATTTCATCAAGAAGTTTTAGACTCTTCAAAGACAGAACGTTCTTCGGGTGAAAGACTCATTGGACAAGACCCTCAAAGTGGTAAAAATGTCTATGCTAAGATTGGACGTTTTGGTGCAATGATTCAAATTGGAGAAAGTACAGATGAAGAAAAACCTCGTTTTGCTTCTTTAACAAAAGAACAATCTATAAACACAATATCATTGGAAGAGGCATTAAACCTATTTAAACTTCCAAGAGTTGTGGGACAAGTAAACGGAATAGATATCATAGCAAACACAGGTCGTTTTGGCCCATACATAAGTCATAACAAAACAAATGTTTCTATTCCTAAGACCTTATCTCCTATGACTATTACCTTAGAGGAATGTATTGCTTTATTGGAAGAAAAAAATAAAAAAGGACAACCTATTAAGACTTTTTCTAATGGTGCTGAAATATTAAATGGAAGATATGGTGCTTATATAAAGTATGAGGGAAACAATTATAAAATTCCAAAAACATTAACTCCTGAATCTATTGACGAAAAAACACTTGAAGAAATAATAAGTCAAGAACCTACTAATAAGAAAGGGAAAAAGAAATAATCCTTTTAAATACACACGATTTTCTTTGGTCTAATATTTAATAGAGTTAAGTAACCTTTTGTAATTTTTAACGTAAACGAGCGTATCTAATTAAATTTTAATAAAATGATTATAAACATTTTTAAGAAGAATTATACTTTACAGTTATTATTGCTGGCTATCGTTCCAATTGTTTTTTGGACTCAATCGTTTATTAATCCTCCTGAACTGATTAATAATAAGTTTGATATGCCTATTTATAATATTGTTTATGACTGGGCGAAGGATTACAGATTATTTTCTTCGATTGCTGCTTTTGTGCTAGTTATTTTGCAGGGTTTACTTATAAATCAAATGTTTACTAATCATCATCTTAGTCAAAAGAATACATTCTTACCTGCATTTATTTATATTCTTTTAATGAGTTGTAGTTATCAAAGTATGACTCTTAACTCTATGTTATTTTCTAATTTACTTACAATATTTGCACTTTATTTCTTTTTGAGATGTTCTGATAAGAAAGAGGGTATTGATGAGATTTATAATTCTTGCGCTTTGTTATCATTAGCAAGTCTTTTCTTTGCTCCTGCTATTCTTTTCATCATTTGGATATGGTTGGGATTGATTATATATAAATTATACAAATGGAGAAGTTGGTTGATGAGTCTTCTAGGGATTTTAACTCCTTATGTATTGATTTGCATATATTATTATTTAAATGGAATTGATATTCAATCTACTTTATTATCTCATACTAATCACTGGTTACATTTTGATTTTGATTTCTTAAACGAACCTATACAAGTTGTTTATATTGCTGCTCTTGTGTTATTCTCAATTCCTGCAATATTCACAGCATTAAGTTCTCGTAGCAACAGAGTTATTGAATATAGAAAGAAATCCGCTGTAATGTTCTCATTATTGATTATTTCACTTATTCCTTTCTTTTTATGCAAAACAGAATATAATATGTCTTTTATCTTTGCTCCTTCACTTGCATTCTTCTTATCTAATTTCTTTTTGCAATATCACAATCAAAGAAAAATAAATACTTTCTTTATTATATTTATTCTAATATCTATAATCAAAGTTTTTTTTGTAACTTTGCAAGCGTAGAATATAAAAAAAATATAAAATATGAAATTTGGAGTAGTAATTTTCCCTGGTAGCAATTGCGATCATGATATGGTTTATCTATTAAGAGACCTTTTAAAACAAGAAGTTGTAGAACTATGGCATAAAGACACAGATTTACAAAACTGTGATATGATAATTCTTCCAGGAGGATTCTCTTACGGAGACTATCTTCGTAGTGGCGCAATAGCAAGTCTTTCTCCAATTATGGAAAGTGTTAAAGCATTTGCAAACAATGGAGGATATGTATTAGGAGTATGTAATGGATTTCAAATCCTTTGCGAAAGTGGACTTTTAGAAGGTGCATTGCTTGCTAACAATAATCAAAAGTTTATTTGTAAAAACCAATATATAGCAACTCAAACAACAAACACTGCTTTCACAAAACTTGCAATAAAAGGAAAAGCATTAAATATTCCTATCGCTCACGGAGAAGGACGTTTCTTTGCAGATGAAGAAACAATTAAACGTTTAAACGAAAACGACCAAATATTATTCCGTTACTGCGATGAAGAAGGCAAAGTAGATGCTCAATTCAATCCAAATGGTAGTATAGAAAACATAGCAGGTATAACAAACAAGACAAGAAATGTATTCGGAATGATGCCTCACCCTGAACGTTGCTCAGATGAAGAACTTGGCAACACAGATGGTAGAATACTATTTGAAAGTCTTTTACAAGAAATAAGCAAATAAATTTGTTAAAACAATATTTTTCCAATAAGGAAACAATAGAATGCGGTTGCGATGAAGCAGGTAGAGGTTGTTTAGCTGGGCCTGTCGTCGCAGCCGCTGTTATTTTACCACCCAATTTCCAAAACACCATTTTAAACGATTCAAAACAACTTACAGATAAACAAAGACGCCTTTTACGCCCAATAATAGAAAAAGAGGCAATAGCGTATTCTGTGGCCTTTGTAAGCAACGAAGAAATCGACAAGATAAATATCCTACAAGCAAGTTTTCTTGCAATGAACAATGCCGTTAAAGGACTTTCTATCACTTCCGAATTATTATTAATTGACGGCAATCGTTTTAAAAACCAAACCAACATACCCTTTCAGTGCGTTGTAAAAGGAGATAGTCTTTACCAATCCATAGCAGCAGCATCTATATTAGCAAAAACATATAGAGACGACTATATGCAAGAAATCCATAACAAGTATCCACAATACCAATGGAATAAAAACATGGGTTATCCCACTAAACTTCATCGTCAAGCGATAGAAGAACATGGAATAACCCCATTTCACAGAAAGACTTTTCGTCTATCTAATCAATTAAGTCTATTTTAATTTTTAGTTAATCACTATTTTTACACTTTCATTAGCTCTCTTATTGTAGGCTTTCACTACATAAGAACCAGCAGGAAGATCATTCAAATTAAAGTTATATTCTCTTGTAGAATAAACCTTTTGTCCTAAGGCATTATAAACCTCTACATACAAATTATCTTCTTTTGTTTGAACATTAACCAAACGATTGCAGTTTGTAATGCTTATAGTTGATTGAGTATCTAAATCCAAAGCATCTGCCTTTCTTACAAACAACTTGAATCTATCTATATTCTCGCCCTTTGAAAATTCAGTAGCATAAACACTTCCTTCATGCATCTCTATCATTTCCTCTCCATCAATAATAAAGACTTTCAATCCACTTGGAATGTCCTTCATAACAAAACTCATCACAGTGTCTTTATAACTACGAACATTCATTGTAGCATAATATGGAAGCTCTCTTACCTCTTCTTTCACCAAAGCTTTACCCTCAGTCACAAAGTAAGGCTCTGCCATTTCCATAGGAGCAAATAATTTGTGAGCATCATAGATATCATACTTATTTTCTGACTTTTCATTATGAGCAAAGAACAAATCTGCTGTTTCCTCTCCATTTACCAAAGCAAATCTTATGTATTCTTGTTGTTGAATCGCAGATTTTTTATTCTGTGAATTTGAAGGGTAATTAGTTAATTGCTCTTTAGATATAGTTATAGTTTCACTTCCTGATACTAAATTAACAAAGAAACCATCTGTCATATTCAATTCTGTTGCATTAGTTTGCCAAGCTTGAAGATTTGTAGCACTATTAGAAACAAGAGCATCTGTCAATTTATAGACACAATTTCCTTGAATTTTACCTGTATTATCATTCAAGAACTCACTTACATTAAGTTTTGCTGGATAAGGGTTTGACAAAGCTACCCAATATGCGTTTCCACTTTCACCTGATGCTGTTGCAGAAACATTCTTTGATATTGTTATATCATCAGCATTATTAAGTGCTGTTGCAGGGTCTTTAGAGTAATCGTATGATTTTTCTTCCCACTTCTTTGTTTCTTCATTTTGCACAAAAACATCACCGTATGTTGTAAATAAAACAATACCACTATAGAATGGCCATGCGAAATAACCTTCTGCTGTCTCCATTTCTGTAGATACTCTTGCCCATTCATCGCTCCAATCGCTTTGTGTATAATCATATTTTGAAATAGCGATATCATGTGTAGATGTAGGCTTAATACATTCTAATTTATATCCTGTTTCAAATGGTGCTCCTATAAATGTCCATTTTCCATTTGTCTTATTTGGAGTTTCTACCTCTACAATACCTCCTACTTTAGTAGATGTAGTATTTATCAATTCTCCCACTTGAGTGATTTTTAACACTCCATCATTAATTATCTTACAATCATTTTTCAAAATAAGAGTATGGGCAAGCGTTACAATATGTCCTTCATTTATCTTTATATTTCCAACACTTCCTGAAGGCACCTTACCTCCTACCCAAGTTTCTGTACTATTAAACTCTCCACTTTTTGCAGTTTCATAAAGAGATAATGTTGTAAAGGTAATAGTTGCTGGGGTTCCCCAACCATTTTCTCCATTTTGATTACATTCTTCTCTTATCTCTACAGTATAAGTTGTTCCTGGCTGAAGAGCATCAAACGTTTTAGAAAACTCTCGTACAATTATTGGTTCCCCACCATTTATTTTCAATTGATATTCTTCTGCATTTGACTCTCCATTTTGTACCCAATTTATTGTTGCACTAGTTACACCTATTTCTGACGCAGAAACACTTGCTATATTATAACAAGGTGAAGAAGTAGAAGTACCAAATCCAAACATATAAAATCTTGCAGAAGCTGAATTAGATAACAAGCCATTTTGTACAGTAGAACAATCTGTATAAACAGTGAAAATATATGGTTCTCCACTTGGAGATACATTATCAAATACCATACTTGGTGTTGTAGTAGTTCCTGCTCTTTGGCCTTCTGCATTACGATACGAAGGATTTCCTCCTGTTAAAGTCCAATGCCATGTTGTTTCATTTATTGTTGCATCTGTACCTGTCTCCCATGTTATAGTGAAGTCACCTCCATTATTTTCTACAACAAGATTAATAGGCGTTTCACAAATCATTTCTACTCTTCCAAAAACAACTTCTCCATTAACAACGCTAAAATGAATATTTGTATCTCCTGCTGCTGCAGCTGCATTATTTAAAGCATTTGCAATAGAATCAGCAGACACCTGCCCCTCGTAATAGTTTCCGCTAACTTCCCCTGTGCTATTTGTTATATCATTGCTACTATTTACTGCTTCTCCATTTATAGTTCCCGCACAATAGTTATTTGTTACAGTAGGAGTCCCTCCTAAATCAAACCACAACCATTTTAAAGTATTTGTACTTACTGCTGCATGAGATTGTTTTCCTGCTACTATATCTGCATTTGAATAACACAAATCAATAGTTGTTCCACTATTGGCAAAACCACATATTCCTCCTGCAAAACTTCCCCAAGAAGAATAATCTTCCCATTCACAAGCAAGCGCAGTAACAGAGCCTGTAAAAGCACAACCTCTTACTACAGCAGGACTTGTTAATTGTCCTACAATTCCTCCTGCATAACCTACTCCTATCACATTTCCTGACGCATTACAATAAGTTATAGTTCCTTTACTTTCACCAGCAATAAGCCCTGCATCACTTCCCCCTCCTGTACCTGCATTAACAGTAGAGTTCACATTACCCGAAACATTACAAAATGTTATCAAACCACCTTGTTGAAGAAAACCACAAAGCAAAGCAACATTCATAGCAGTAGCATTTCCTGATAAAGTAACATTAGCATTAACATTCAACTTCGTTATTGTACCAGTAACTGTACTAAACAATGCATAATCACCAGTAGTTGTTGTTCCATTAAAACCTGCAGAATAAGTTATAGTATGCCCATCACCATCATAAGTTCCGCTAAACGTAGTAGAAACAATTGCATCTGAGATTGTTCCCAAATTACCTAAATCTAAATCTATTGTTTGTTTGTAGTATTTAGATTTATCACCTGATGCTCTAAAATAGTTAAAGTCTTCCAAAGATGAAATTTGATAAGGACTTTCCGCTGTACCTGAACCTTGTAATTGTTGAGCAAATGCATTACAAGTGAAAACCAATGCCAATAAGACAAAAAATATACTTCTTTTAAACATAAAATTATAATTTACTTTATTGATTTATAAGAAAAAGTACTTCTTTTTACAAGACTCTTTCTTAAAAAAATACAATACAAAAACCAAGGTGCGAAGTTACAATATTTTTTCCAAGTCGCCAAACTTTTATTGGTTCTTTTTTATTCTTTTTAACTTTTAGCTAAATGGCTGAAAAAAAACTTTGTTTTTTCCGAATAAAACAAAGAAATAAAAAAATAATTCTTTGTTTTATTTTGCTAAAACAAAGAATTATTTTATTGATTCAAAGAAAGAATTTTCTCTCTTAATCTTATTCTATTACTATCTTAGTTGTTTCGCTTACTCTTTGATTAAATGCTTTTATCATATAAACGCCTGAGGTAACATCTTCTAATGTAAAGTTCCTTTCTTTTGTTTCTAACACCCTACGTCCTAAGGCATTATAAACTTCTATGGTTAAATCTGGCATTTGACTTTGGATTGTTATCTCACGATTATAGTTTTTTATTGTAATCTCTCTTGTAACTGCATTTTCAAGTCTTGTTTGTTTTTTAACCAATAGTTTAAATCTATCTTCATTCTCACCAACTATAACATTAGTTGTATATTCAGTTCCATTTGACATTCTTATACTTTGTTCATTATCAACCAAAGTCACCACATAACCTTCAGGTATATTATCTGCAACAAATTTCACTTCCATATCAATATAACTTTTTACATTTAATGTAGCAGTGTATGGCAATTCTTTAACTTCTTCTTTTGACAAAGCAATACCATCAGTTACAAAATATAACTCTGTCATTTTTACAGGAGAGAACATTTTGTTTGCATCAAATTCATCGTAACTTTGTTCTGCTAACTCGTTATGATTAAAGCGTATTTTAGATTTTTTTCTTCCTACTTGCAATGATAATTCCAAATATTCAGTAGTTGTTTTAGCTTTTTTAGATTGGCTGTAATTAGTCAATTGGTCTTTTCTAAATGTTACCGCTTGAGGAGAAGCAGTTGATTTAAGATTTACAAAGAAACCTTCAGTGTGGTTAATACTTCCTGATGACACATCTTCCCAAGTAGTACCATTAAATTTATAAACACTACCTCCTTGAATCTTTGATTGATTATTTTGTATAAAGTCTGCAATATCCAATTTTGCAGGATAAGGATTTGATAATGCCATCCAATAACCACCACTTGTATTAGGAACAGTTTTTGTTATTGTTACTTCATCTAAATTATTAAGTTTAGTTACAGGGGCTTTAGCAAAATCATATTGATTTGTAAGTAAATCTCCATAAGTTGTGTAGATTATTGTACCACTATAGAAAGGCCATGCAAAACAACCTTCTCCTGTTTCCATTGAAGTTTCTATTGTTGCCCATTCATTATCGCCATCTTCTGCATTACTCCATCTTCCATAATCATAATTATATTTAGAAACTGATACATCTATTATATCTTCTCCACTACGAGTAGGTTTAATACATTCTAATTTATATCCTGTTTCAAATGGAGCTCCAATAAATGTCCATTTGTTCATTTCCTTATTAGGAGATACTACTTCAACAATTCCACCAACCTCATTTGCTGTTTTATTTATCAATTCTCCTTGTTGAGTAATTACTAAAAGGCCTTGGTTTACAATTTGACAACTACCTGTTAATCTCAATGTATTTGAAAGCGTTACTGTGTGTCCTTGTAGAATTGTAATAGTTCCTACATTTCCTGCAGGCACTTTTCCTCCTTGCCAAGTAGATGGTTGATTAAATTGTCCTGATGTAGCAGTTACATAACTACCAGATTCGGTTGTAAATTCTACTGTTGTAGCTGTTGCCCAACCATCTCCACATTGTTCTTCAACAACTACAGTATAGGCTGTAGCAGGAGTTAATCCTGTAAAATCTACTGTTGTAGCTGTTTGTATAATAGGAGTTCCTCCATTCAAGCTTATTCTATAATTCAAACCTCCTAATGTATTTTGACTTTCCCAACTTACTGTTGCTGTTGTTACACCTAAGTTTGAAACAGAAATATTCTTTACTACAAAACAACCTGCAGTATTAAACGTTCCTGTCACAGAAGAATAGTTATCATTTAAACAATATTCTCTTACTTCGTATGAATAGGTTTTTCCATTTTGCAAGCCAACTAATACATTAAGGGTTTCTTCCATTGCATCGTATACTGTTTCTCCTATATATAATTTTCTATTTGGATGAGGATTTGCAAAAATAAATTTCGCTGTTGATTGAGTTGGTTCAATATTTACTACTCCAACAGGAAGACATGGCACTTCTATTGCAACCTCTAATGCTTCTGAAGTACTACCTCCTACTCTTTCTTTTATAGCAAGAGTAGTTTCAAAGCCCGGTGTTTGATTTTGAAGAATGTAAGGATTTGTCACTCCTACACCTTCTATTTCCCAACCATCATTAGAAACTGAGCCTGCTGTCCAACTAATAGTTACATCGTAGGTGCTTCCGTTTTGTGTATAAGTTACTTGAGGATTGCTTGGTGCTGGTATTTCTGAAACAGTGTATGGCATTGTTGCCCAATCAGAGTAATATTTTGTTCCTGCAATTGTCTTAACTGTTCTTACTTTTGCCGTATGTGAACCTGATGCCAAATCTGTTATTTGACAAGGGCTTGTTTGTGTATTTCCTTCTGTGTTTACTTCGTAAGTCATTCCAGGCAATGAAGTCCAAGTAATAGTTGCTGTTCCTGATGTTCCGTTCCATATTGTGCTTACTGATAAATTTGTTGGTGTTGGAAGTGATGCTGTTGTTACAGTTATTGTTGCTTCTTCTACATATTGATTTCCACATTTTGCTTTTACTGTAATAGCATACTCTGTATTTGGAGTAAGTTCTGTAAGAGATTTTGTCATAGAACTACCTTGTGCATAGGTATAAGTTTGTCCATTTACTAATAACTGACAGTCTGCATCTGATGTCCAACTAATATCAAATGATTCGTATGTTACGTTTGTTGCTTGTAAATTACTTGGTATAGGACAAGCTACATTAATTGGTATTTGAGCATTTTCTGAAACTAAGTCTGTTTGGTCTGCTGTACAATCTGAATAAACAGTAAATGTATAAGGCGTTTGACTTGGTGGTAAAGTTGTTTCTACTCTTCTTGTTGTAACATCATCTGAAGCAGTATAAGAATCTCCTCCTGTGATAGTCCAATGCCAATTACTTTCCTCTACAGTATCGTCTGCACCTTCTATGTCCCATGTTATTACGTATGTTCCATTATTATTGGTAAACGTAAGATTTGTAGGTTTTTCACAAACCTTTTCATTATTCACTGCTCCAAAAACAACCTCTCCATTAACAACACTAAAAGTTATTTTATCATCTCCAGAAGCCGCATCATTCAAATCTTCAACAATATCTTCAGCGCTTCCACTACCAGGGTGATAATTATTAGAACCATTACTACTATTAGTAATATTGCTACCATTAATAGGATTTCCATTAACTGTTCCTTCGCCATAACAATTTGTTACAGTAGGGTTTTCAGAACCCCAACCAAACAAACCTCCTGGATTAGCACTCCCTACTCCGTTTCCTTGTGTTGCCGATTCTATAGTAGCATCTACATAACATAAATTTATAGTTGATTCACTATCTGCATAACCAACAATACCTCCTGCATATCCACCTGTACCTGTACCAATAATTCCTCCAATAATATCTCCCCAACCACCATCTCCATCAAAGGTTGCTTTGGCTGAACCATAAAAAGAGCAACCATAAATATCTCCATTAACAGCTTGTCCAACCACTCCGCCAACATAACCCATTCCTGTAACGTTTCCTTCAACATTACAATACTTTACCCAACAGTTTGCCATATACCCAACAAGCAAACCTGTTTGTGCTTTTTCCCAAGCCGAATTAGTACTAATTGTTGAAGTAATTGTGCTGTTTGTTATATTACAATCTGTTATCAAAGCATTTGTTCCAGAAAGATTTGCACACAATAATGCAACGTTTGCAGTAACATTGCTGTTGGCAGACGCATTCAAAGTACAATTAAGTAAATTAAGATTTTTAATCGTCCCTGTAACATTTCCAAATAAAGCTAAACGAGCATTGTTTCCTGTTGCAGTCGCATTCGCAGTAAAGCTTATGCTATGTCCATCTCCGTCATAAGTTCCAGAAAAACTTTGTATGTATCCAATTTGAGTAATAGTTATTGTACCTAAATCTAAATCTATTGTTTGTTTGTAATATTTAGATTTATCACCTGATGCTCTAAAATAGTTAAAGTCATCAACAGAAGAAATCAAAAAAGGATTTTCAGCTGTTCCTGAGCCTGTTAATTGAGCAAAGGCACTAATACTTAGTAGTGATACTACAAATAATAATAAATATTTCTTTATCATAATGTTTTATTTTATTCTAAATTGATTTTCAAACAAGATAAGAAAGTAACAACTCCTTATCAAAACAATAAATTACACCTATAAATTAGGGCGCGAAATTACAATATTTCTCCTAAAACGCCAAAAAATTTTTGGTTCTTTTTTGTTCTTTTCTATTTTCTTTGATTTTCAGTGTATCAAAACGCTGTTTTTGGTAAAATAAATCAAAGAAATAAAAAAATAATTCTTTGTTTTATTTTACTAAAACAAAGAATTATTTTACTGATTCAAAGAAAGAATTTTCTCTCTTAATCTTATTCTATTACTATCTTGGTTGTTTCGCTTACTCTTTGATTAAATGCTTTTATCATATAAACGCCTGAGGTAACATCTTCTAATGTAAAGTTTCTTTCTTTTGTCTCTAACACTCTACGTCCTAAGGCATCATAAACCATTATTGTTAGGTCTTTTTGTTCTGATGATACTTTTACCTCTCTGTTATAGTTTACTATTTCAACTTTTGAACTCAACGCCTCTTCAAGTGAACGTTTATTGCCAAACAATACTTTAAATCTGTCTGCATTTTCTCCTGATGTTATGTTGGTTGTGTATTGTTCGCCTTCTTCTATTCTTATTGATTCGTCTCCGTCTATTATAGTTACTGTAACTCCTTGTGGTATATTAGTTGCTTTGAATGATACTTCTTTGTTTTCAAAGCTTCTTACATTCATTGTCGCTGTGTAAGGCAATGTTTTTACTTCTTCTTTTACTAATGCTTTGCCTTCTGTTACAAAGTATGGTTCGCTAACTTCTGCTGGTGAGAACATCTTATTGGCATCAAATATGTCATATTCTTGTTCTGCTTCTTGATTGTGGGCAAAGAATAGGTCCACTTCATTTTCGCCTTCTAGCATTGTAAGGCGTATGAAGTTTCTTTCTTCTGCTGATTTTTTAGCTCCTGTGTATCTTTGGTTTTTATTAAAGTTTACTGTTTTTGCTCCTGCACTTGCAAAGTTTACAAAGAAGCCTTCTGTTATATTGATTTGTCCAGTGCTTACTGTTTCCCATACTGGTTGATTGCTTGCATTGGAAGTTAATCTATATACAATTCCTCCTTGTACTCCTGTTTGTGCAAGTAAGAATTTATTAATGTCTAATTTAAAAGTGTAAGGGTTTGCAAGTGCCATCCAATATGCTTCATCATAAGATTCGTTCAATGTTTTGTTTACTGTTACTGGAGCATTGTTTAACCAATATGTAGGAGTTTTAGAATTGTTATATCCTAAGCTTGTGTTGTTTTCATAATCCCAAGTTTCTCCGTATGTTGTAAAGACTGTTGGTTCTGCTGCAAAGGACCATGCAAAGAAGCCTTCGCCTGCGCCTACTTCTGTTTCGTAGGTTGCCCATTCGTTTTCTCCTGTGCTCCATGCTCCTGTTGTGTAATCAAACATTGATACTGAAATATCTCTTGTTCCTCTAAGTATGGCTTCTAATTTATATTTTCCATCTTGTCCATTTAATGGTGCTCCTATGAATGACCATTTGTCTGTTGGTAATTCTGCAGTTTCTATTTCTACTATACCTTGTACATTATTATCACTTATCAATTCACCGTCTTGTGTTATTACTAGAACGCCATTATTTACAAATGTACAAGCTGATGTTAGATGTAATGGAGTTGTAAGTCTTACTGTATGTTCTGGTTGTATTGTTATAGTTCCTATATTTCCTTCTGGTATTCTACCTCCTGACCAAGTTGATGCTTCGTTAAAGTTTCCTGAAGCCATTGTTACGAAGTCTGCACTTTCTGTTGTGAATAATACTGAAGCTGTTTCTCCCCAAGCTTCTCCACATTGTTCTTGTACTGATACTGTATAGGTAGTTGAAGGTGATAGTGTTGTAAAATTAATTGTTTGTTCTGTTTGTTCTGGTTGTTCTACTCCATTCAATGTTATTTTATATTTCAAACCTGTTAAAGCGTTTTGACTTTGCCAACTTACTGTTGCTGTTGTTATTTTTACGTTTGAAACAGAAAGACCTGTTACTTGATAACATCCATATGTTGTAAAGTTTCCACTTATAGTAGAATATTTTGTTTCTGTGCAATATTCTCTTACTTCGTATGAATATGTGTGGTTACTTTCTAAGCCTGTTAATACAATAGACATTTCGTCTGCAGGGTAAGATGTTTCTCCTATGTGTATTTTTCTATTTGTATGTGTATTTGCAAAATCAAATCTTACTGTTGATTGAGTAGGTGTAACTGTTACTTCTCCCACTGGTAAGCAAGGTACATCTATTGTTACGTTTAAAGGTCTTGATAAACCTTCTCCTACCACTTCTTGTATTGCTACGATTGTTGAACTACCCGGTATTTGATTTTGAAGTGTATAAGAAGGAGTTAATATAGTAGTTTCTCCTATCTTCCAACCATCGTTAGGAGTTGTTCCTGCTGTCCAACTAATTGTTACATCGTAAGCATTTCCGTCTGGTGTATAAGTTACTTGAGGATTACTTGGTGCTGGTATTTCTGAAACAGTGTATGACATTGTTGCCCATTCAGAGTAATATTTTGTTCCTGCAATTTCCTTAACTGTTCTTACTTGTGCTGTGTGTGAACCTGCTTCTAAACCTGTTATTTGACAAGGGCTTGTTTGTGTATTTCCTTCTGTGTTTACTTCGTAAGTCATTCCGTCTAATGAAGTCCAAGTAATAGTTGCTGTTCCTGATGTTCCATTCCATACAGGGTTTACTGATAAATTTGTTGGTGTTGGAAGTGATGCTGTTGTTACAGTTATTGTTGCTTCTTTTACATATTGATTTCCACATTTTGCTTTTACTGTAATAGCATACTCTGTATTTGGAATAAGTTCTGTAAGAGATCTTGTCATAGAACTACCTTGTGCATAGGTATAAGTTTGTCCATTTACTAATAACTGACAGTCTGCATCTGATGTCCAACTAATATCAAATGATTCGTATGTTACGTTTGTTGCTTCTAAGTTAGTTGGTATTGGACATGTAACTTCAAATTCTACTGATACAGAATTAGAAAGTAATCCTGCTTGACTTGAGGAACAGTCTGTATAAACAGAGAATGTATAAGGAGTTGTACTTGGAGCAATTTCACGTGTCAAAGTTCTATCGGTAGTTGAGCCAGTCAAATCTGTCGCTAAATCGCCTCCGCTTAATGCCCAATACCATAAAGTTTCATTCACACTTCTATCTTCTCCTGCAACAGTCCAAGATATTGTATGTTTTCCTTGGGCGTTTGGTCCTGTAATGCTTAAGTCTTTTGGCGTTTCACAAACTTTTCCAAGAACTAAAACAATCTTTCCCCCTATGTATTCAAAGTGGGCTTGACCATCATTATCTGGACCATTTAAAGCATCTAAAATAGCATAAATTTGTTCAAGTGTCTTACCATTCAAATCATCAGAATCATAATTATTGGTATTACCTCCATTATTACCATTAGTGATATCATTTAGTCGAGTTCCTGATTCTCTACCTTCAAGAGTTACATCTGCATAACTATTATCTACATTTACATTTCCACCACCATTTATTCTTGTACTCACAATACCCGAAGCAGCTTTATTTGAAGTTATTGTACCACTTGCATAACATTGTACTATTGAAGTATTATTACCAGCATATCCACATATTCCTCCTGCAAAACTGCCCACGTCATCTCCAGATGTACTTGTAGGGTCTTCTGCAGTTACATTACCAATAAAGGCACAACCTGTTATAGAACATTGATAATTATTCTGCTTTAGCATTTGACCAACCAAACCACCTACATATCCTACTCCCGTTACATTTCCAGTTCCCATACAATATTCTACTTTTGCTTCGCATTGTCCTACTATAAGTCCTGCATCAGTTCCTCCTCCATTGCTAGCATGAACTGTTGAAGTAACATTTCCTGATACTGAACAATGTGATATAAGACCATTATTTGACAACTTACCACAAAGTAAACCAATTTGCATATCACTTCCATTACCAGAAATTGTGGCTTCTCCATTAACATTAAGATTTTTAATAGTCCCCGTTACACGCCCAAACAACCCAAAATTAGCATCAGTTACATTATTACCTTGAAATGTTGCTTGATAGGTTATGGTGTATCCATTACCATCATAAGTCCCTGAAAAATTTTGGATAAGGGCTGCAGTTCTTGTTCCTACGTCACCAAGGTCAATATCCGCTGTTTGAATATAGTTTCCTCCTTGTTGAATTGCCCAAAATTGATCGGCAGTTGAAATTTGTGTTTGTGCAAAGGCACTTAAATTTAGCAAAAGCATTGCTAAAAATGGTAAAAAATATTTTTTTGTCATAATACTTAATTTATTCTAAATCTTTAAATTGCGAGGATTATAAAAAGCATTTTACTTTATATTTCTCATAAAAATCGCAATAATACCTCACCCATAATCGTGCAAAGGTATATATTAATTTCAAATTGACCAAATTATTTTTGGTTCTTTTTTGTTCTTTTTACTCCTTACTAAGGATTTGAAAATTAATTCTTTGTTTTATTTTACTGAATCAAAGAATAAAAAAAATAATTCTTCGTTTTATTTTACTAAAACAAAGAGTTAGAAAAATATTTCAGTCAATAAAAAAGGCGAAACTTTCGTCTCGCCTTTTTGAATTATTATTTTAACTTGGTCTTAGTTCACCATTATCACTAAACATTTGCTTGCTTTCCAGAATAAGTCTGGGTTTACAATTCTTATTGAAGTTGGACGTTTTGGATCTCCTTCTAATGAGTAAGAAGTTTCTGGGTGTGGAGTTACTATTTTAACTTTTTGTCCTGTTAAAGGAATTTCTTGTGTGTTTCTTGTGTCTATTTTTGTGAAAGCAGCAAAGTCTGAGTTGTTTGCAAGTACTGTTGATTTTCCTAATCCGATAAATCCACCTTTTCTATCTACAAGATTTTTTGCTCTCAATTCTTTCTTTGTTCCTATTGCAAAGTAAGCAGTGTGTTGTTCATCTTGTATTTCTGCTATTTGTTTGTTTTTCTTTTTGTCTGCTTCTTTTAATCCTGCTACGTCTTTTTCAAGGCTCTTAATTGTAGCATTTTTCTTTTCCAATTCTTTTGTTAATGTTTGGATTTGAGATTCTTGTTCTGCTATTCTTGCTTCAAGATTTGCTACAAAGTTTTGTAATTCTTTGTTTTGGTTGTTTAGGCGATATACTTGGTTGTTTAATGATTTTAATTTTGCTTTGTCTGCTGCTAATATATCTCCTAAGTTTGATATTTTTGCTTTTATACCTGCTACTGCATCTTTTGAGGTTTCTCCGTTAGCAGATACGTTTTCTACTACATCGCTATACGCTGATGTTATTTCATTTAATGATGTTTCTATTTCATTTAATTGTTGGAAGAATGCTTCTAATTCTGCATTTTTAGCAGACATAACTGATGCGAAAGAGTCTTGTAGTTGTTTTTCTCTTTCTTGCATTGCTCCATTTTGACAACTTGCCATAAAAATGGCTGATAAACCGATGATAAATAAGGCTTTTTTCATACTATTTTCGTTATTCTTTTTGTTATTTCTTTAAAAAAATCGGTGCAAAGGTAAGAAAAATATTTTAACAACAAGTGTTTTATCTTGATTTTTTGTATAATTGCAAACTAATTTTGATTTGTGCGTAATGGAAGATAAACTTATAGTAAGGGGTGCGAAGACTCATAATTTGCAAAATGTGAATGTAGATATTCCTCGTAATAGTCTTGTAACTATTACAGGACTTAGTGGTAGTGGTAAGAGTTCTTTGGCTTTTGATACTATCTATGCTGAGGGGCAAAGACGTTATTTGGAGACTTTTTCGGCTTATGCAAGAAATTTCATTGGGACTATTGCTAAACCTGAGGTGGAATATATTGCGGGATTGAGTCCTGTGATTTCTATTGAGCAGAAAACTACTAATAAAAATCCTCGTTCTACTGTTGGTACCACAACTGAGATTTATGATTTGATTCGTTTGCTCTTTGCAAGAGCGTCTGATGCTTTTTCTTTGGCAACAGGCGAAAAGATGATAAAGTATAGCGAAAAGCAGATTTTAGATATTTTAAAGGAAACTTTTAATGATGAGTATATTATTATTCTTTCTCCTGTTGTTAAGGGAAGAAAGGGACATCATAGGGAGTTGTTTGAAAGTATTGCAAAGAAAGGGTTTCTTAAAGCAAGAATTGATGGAGAGATTACCAATATTGTTGCTGGTTTAAGAACTGATAGATATAAGGTTCACGATATTGAGATTGTTATTGACAAGATTAAGGTTTGTGAGGAGAATAATACTCGTTTAGGTAAGTCGGTTGAAACTGCTTTTAAACATGGTAAGGGTAATTTAATGGTATTATCTGAAAGGAATGAGGTAAGACATTTTTCTAGGATGTTGATGTGTCCTACTACTGGTTTATCTTATGCAGAACCCGAACCTAATACTTTTTCTTTTAACTCTCCTTATGGTGCTTGTCCTCATTGTAATGGTTTGGGCGAAGTAACTTGTGTGGAGTTAGATAAGATTATTCCTGATAAATCGAAGTCTATTATGCAAGGTGGTTTGCTTCCTATTGGTAAACCGAACATGAATTCTTGGTTTATTAAGCAATTGCAAGTTTTAGGGAAGAAATATGGTTTTGATTTGAATACTCCTTTTAAGGATTATAGTGAGGAGGCTATGAATGTGTTGTTGTATGGTTGTGGAGAGAATAATTATGAAGGAGAGGCTTTTCAAGGTATTATCAATTTCATAACTTCTCAATTTAATGAGAATATGCCTGCAAGTATTCAAAAGTGGGCTTCGAGTTTTATGGATAAGGCTGTTTGTCCTCATTGTAAAGGAGATAGACTAAAAGAGGAGTCTTTGTGTTTTAAGATAGGTGGAAAAAATGTAGCAGACTTATCAAAAATGGATTTAACCGGGTTGGCTGAATGGATTAAAGGGGTTGAAAAGGATTTGGATGAAAGAAAAAAGATAATTGCAAATGAAATTTTAAGGGAGATTGAAACAAGAATAAATTTCCTTTTAGATGTTGGAGTTGGTTATTTGAGTTTGGGTAGAAGTTCAAAGAGTTTATCTGGTGGAGAGAGTCAAAGAATTCGTCTTGCTACGCAAATTGGCTCCGAATTAGTAAATGTGCTCTATATATTAGATGAACCTAGTATTGGTTTACATCAGTCTGATAATATAAGATTGATTAAGGCGTTGAAAAAGTTACGAGATAGTGGTAATTCGGTAATTGTGGTTGAGCATGATAAGGATATGATGATGGAATCGGATTTTGTGGTTGATATTGGACCAGGTGCTGGTGTGAATGGTGGCAAAATAACAGCATCAGGTAGTCCAAAAGAATTATTATCGCAAGATTCATTGACTTGCAAATACCTTAAAGGAGAGAAATATATTGAAGTGCCTAAATCAAGAAGGGAAGGCAATGGTTTATTTATTGATTTGATTGGTGCTAATGGTAATAATTTAAAAAATGTTGATTTACATTTACCTCTTGGAATGATGATTTGTGTTACTGGCGTTTCGGGTAGTGGAAAGTCTTCTTTGATCAACAATACCCTTCACCCTATTTTGAGTAAGCATTTCTATCGTTCAAACACTAATCCTTTACCTTATAAAGAGATTAAAGGGATTGAGAATATTGATAAGGTCATTGAAATCAATCAATTCCCAATAGGAAAGACTCCAAGGAGTAATCCTGCAACTTTTATAGGTGTTTTTGACCAGATAAGAAAGTTGTATGCTATGCTTCCTACTGCCAAGATTAGAAATTATCAAGCAGGAAGATTTTCTTTCAATGTAAAGGGTGGACGTTGTGAGGAATGTCAGGGCGCAGGTGTAAAGACTATTGAAATGAATTTCCTACCTGAAATTTATGTTGAGTGTCCTGCTTGCCACGGAAAGAGATACAATAGAGAAACTCTTGAAGTTAGATATAAAGGGAAAAGTATTAGTGAGGTTTTAGACATGAGTTTCGATGAGGCTCTTGTGTTTTTTGATAGTTATCCAAGTATAAAAAGACAGTTATCTATGGTTGTAGAAGTAGGATTAGGTTATTTGGCATTAGGACAACCTTCTACTACTCTATCGGGAGGCGAATGTCAAAGAATAAAACTTGCATCCGAATTGGCGAAAAAAGATACTGGTAAGACTTTATATATACTTGACGAGCCTACAACGGGATTACATTTTGAGGATATAAATGTTTTAATGGGTGTTTTGCAAAAATTAGTGGATAAAGGCAATAGTATGATTATAATAGAACACAATATGGATGTTATTAAGTGTGCAGATTATATTATTGATATGGGAATGAATGGTGGTAACACGGGAGGAGAGATTGTTGAATGTGGAACTCCTGAAAAATTATCCAAATCTAAGAAAAACAGCATAGGAGTTTTCTTAAAGAAAGAATTGTAATATAGTTGTATAAGTGGCAATTGCAAGATTTATTTTAAAAAAATCTTGATTAAATTTGTGTAAACGAAAAAAAAGATATAATTTTGCACTCGCAAAAACAAGGCGGGATAGCTCAGTTGGTTAGAGCGTCGGATTCATAACCCGGAGGTCACGAGTTCAACTCTCGTTCCCGCTACTAAGTAAAAGACAACTAAAGAAATTTGGTTGTCTTTTTTTTATTTTTCTTATCAATAAACAAAAAAATAAAAGCTGAATTCATTCTACTGAATTCAGCTTTTATTTTCATCATACTTGAAATTATTATTTCAATGGTAATGCTTTAAATCCTTTTCCTAATACTTCGCTACTATCCATTACGCTTATGAAAGCATTTGCATCAATAGCGCGTATTCCTGATTTAAGTTTTACAAATTCTGCTCTTGTAACTGTTGTGTAGATTACTTTTCTTTCTTGTCCTTTGTACATTCCAATTGCATTGATACAAGTACCTCCTCTATTTAAATCATTAACGATAGCATTTCTTACTTCATCATATTTATCTGTAACAATAAATAATGTTTTGTAAGTCTTGATTCCATCTACAACCATGTCAATAATCTTTCCTTCGATGATGATTAAAAGGATAGAATATGCAGGTAAACGTAAATCTGGAGAGATTAACAATGTAGATAATGCGATAATTCCATCTACTATGATAACCATTGTTCCTAATGATATACCTGTGTATTTGTTTATTATCATAGATATAATATCACTACCACCTGATGTAGCACCTGATTTGAATATCATTCCTATACCGATACCATATAATAGACCTGCTAATAGAGTATTAAGTAAGTAGTCTGGCATAAAGAAATTTGCAGTTCCTTGGATTGCAAGTGCATCTAATGTTGCTTGGCTTGCATCTGTTATAAGTTCACCAACATGAATGAATGGAGTATATCCCCAAGTAGTTTCTATCATCCAAGTAAACAACCAACCTAATGCAACAGATACGATAGTTTTAACACCGAATTTAGGCCCAAGTATTATACTACCTATGATTAACAATGGCACTTCCATTGCTATCAAGAACCAAGTAATAGTTGATTCTGTTAAAGTTGCTAATACGTTTGCTAAACCATAAACTCCCCCTGGTGCCAAGTGATAAGGCATTGCGAAAGTTACGTCTGCTATAACGAATAACAGTGTTCCGAATACTATATAAGCATAAGATTGGAACCATGCTTTTGAAAAGATTTTTTCATTTGGGTCCACAAGCTGGCTAAACCATGCTTTTACTTTGTTTTGTTGTTCTGCCATAAATTTTTTCTTTGTTTTTTATTTTTTTAATTAGTTATTTTTTCAAAGGGTGCAAAGATACAACTTTTTGTTTATTGTACAAAAAAGTCTTAATCACCAAATTCTATTCCCAATCCTTTGGCTGTTTTTACCAAGAAACTATCAGGACTTACTAAGTGTGGTTCTTTTAAGGCTTCTTCCAAAGTTACTGCTATTACATCAGGGTGTTTATAGGCTACCATTTTACCAAATTCTCCTGCTTTGGCTAATTCAAATGCCTTTACTCCAAATTCTGATGCTAACACTCTATCGTATGCTATTGGAGTACCTCCTCTTTGTAAATGTCCTAGGACAGAAACTCTTATATCAGGCTTAACTCCTGCTTCTTGTAACTCTGACTTAATTACTTCGCCTATTCCACCTAATTTAAAGTGTTTATTACCTATTTCTTTTGACTGTTCGCCAATTTGTTCGCCTTTCATGCTTTTTGCTCCTTCGGCTACAACGATTATACAAAAACCTCGTCCTTTTTTATAACGAGTTTCTATTTTTTGTTTAATCTTTTCTATATCGTAAGGAATCTCTGGGATAATACAAATATCGGCTCCTCCTGCTACTGCTGCGTTTAAAGCTATCCAACCTGCATCTCGTCCCATTACTTCAAGAATAAAAATTCTATTATGAGAGGCTGCAGTTGTTACTAACTTATCTACACTTTCTGTTGCTATTTGTACTGCTGTTTGAAAGCCGAAAGTAAAATCTGTCATAGACAAATCGTTGTCTATTGTCTTAGGAACACCGATTATATTTAAGCCTTTTTCATACAAAGCCTTAGAAATTCTTTGTGAGCCGTCGCCTCCAATATTGATTACTGCATCTACTCCTAAGAATTGTAATTTTCTTATCATTTGATCGCTCACATCTATTGTTGTCCAATTACCTTGTGAATCTTTTACAGGATATGCAAAAGGGCCTCCTTTGTTTGTAGTTCCTAAAATAGTACCTCCTTGCACTAAAATACCTGCAACATTTGATTCTTCTAAAGTTACAATTTCTGTTGGCTCTCTTAAAATTCCGTTAAACGACTCTATGCAACCTATAACTTCCCAATCTTTTTCTAAAGATGCTCTTTTAACTATTGCTCTTATTACTGCGTTTAACCCAGGGCAATCTCCACCCCCCGTAGCAATCATTAGTCTTTTCATAATTATCGTATTTTATTCTTGTGCTTGATAATATGGTATTATACCTTTAATTGAATTCATTAAAACATCTAATCCTAGTCTTTTTTCAGAAGAAGTTAGAATTATTTCAGGTAATTCTTCCCAATATTTTAATAATTCTTTCTTATACGTTGCAACATTAGAATTTGTCTTATTAGGAGTTTGCTTATCTATTTTGGTAAAAACAATTGAAAACGGCACAGAGTTTTCTCCTAGGAAATTCATAAATTCTATATCTATCTTTTGAGGTTCTAAGCGTGAATCTATCAAAACATACACATTCATTAAATTTTCTCTTTGAAGCATATAGTTTTTTATCATCTTACCCCAAGCATATCTACTAGTTCTTGACACTCTTGCATAACCATATCCTGGTAAATCTACTAAGTACCAATTACCATTTACAAGAAAATGATTTATCAATTGTGTTTTTCCTGGTTGAGAACTCGTTTTTGCCAAGTCTTTTTTATTCACTAAGGCATTTATAAGCGAACTTTTACCAACATTACTCCTACCAATAAAAGCAAACTCTGCTCTATCAGCTTTAGGAGATTGACGATAATCAGGACTACTCTTTACAAACTCTGCACTTTTTACCATAAGACTACAATTTCATGTGTCTTTCTTTCTTCTCGTCGTAAATATCTGCTATTGTTACTAAAATTCCAGTTTCTTCTACATCACTAAAATGACGATTTATAGAAGTTCCAAAACTTTTCATAGTAGAAGACAAATTCATATAAGCATTTACCAATGGTGGAATACTTTCTCCTAATGCTCTTACGTTCTTTACAAGAATTTGATAGTCTTCTTTATAGTTCTTTCCATTGAATAAATGTACTAATTCATTATAATCTGTTTCTATTTCAATGGCTTCTTTGGGGAATACTAAACCTTCGTTATCTGGAAAATGTTTTTTGTAAAAATATAGTATGTAATCTCTCGCTGTTGTATTCATTGATGGATACATAGTAATCTTTCCGAAAAAGTATTTCACATCTGGATTAAGCAATACCAACCCCCCTAATCCGTCCCAAAGGTTATCCAAAGAATACATACCTTTTCTGAAATTTGTTGTAGGTTGATAGTTTACGCTTACAAAAGAACGTCCTAACTCTATTGTGCAATCAAGATAGTTTTTTAAGAAACGCTCACTAAAAGAGAACAAATCTGCTGTTGCACTCAAAAGCTCATCATTGCTTTCTCTGAAAATATTTTTACCTATTATGTAACGATATCCTCCAACTATTTCTTCCTCTTGTGGATCCCAAACAAAAAGTTGTTCATAACAATGTGGCTCTGGTGCAATATCGTATTTGTCAATATCACACTCTGTTCCACTTCCACCTCCTTCGGCTCCGAAACTTAATTCTCTTAATCTACCAATCTCTCTCATAATATTAGGAGTCCTATGTGAGTTTGTAGTGTAGATTTCCTTTGAACCATAGTTGGTTTTTTTCATAAAAGTTGCTATTTCCAACTCTTTCTTTAAAATTTCCTTATCAATAGGTGGTATTACGTATGATGTATCAATTGATGCCATAATATGATATTTTATTCTGTTACTAATTCTTTTTGAGGATTGTCTTTTAAATCATAGACATGTTGTCTTACGATTGCTGCCCATTCTTTATGAGTGTGCATCTTGCTAAATGTTTCCCATTTTATGGGTTTACCAAACGTCATCTTAATAGTTTTTCCGCTATATTTAAACATTTCATCTGGCAAAAGTATCATTTCCAAATCAAACTTCATACCAAAGAAACGCCTTACGGCTGATAACCTATAAAATCGTTTAGAATTTTTACCCTCTATGTAAACAGGAACAACATCTCTTTGAAATTCTATTGCTTTTTTAACGAATGTTTTTTTCCAAGGATAGTCTTGGAATTTTCCGTCTATGTATTTTGATTCTGTTCCTGCTGGGAAAAACATCACGCAACTATTTGAACGGAATGCTTCATTCAAAACGTCATGATTTGAAGAGTTTCGTCCATATTTATTTATAGGAACAAAAACATCTCTAAAACTTGGCAATGCGCAAAGCATATCATTTACAGGAAACAGTATATCGTCGCGTTTTTCTCCTACGACTTTTATTAAGGACATGCCATCTATACTTCCTATTGGATGATTTGCGACCAACAAAGCACGTGATGAGTATGGTATGTTTTCGGGATTGGTAATTTCAACCTTTACTTTCAAAATCTCATCTATAACATGAGAGGCAAATTGTGGACCATCTAAATGACGTTGTGCGTATATCTCTTCGTTAATTCTGTCTAAATGTAGTAATTTCTTAAAACTCCTCATCACAAACTTAGGAATACAACGAAGCAATTTAGGATTCTTGCTTCCTATCATTCTTTCCAAACTGATATGCTCCCTTGTGATAGATTCTACGTCAAATTCTTTCTTTTCCATCTTAATTTCCATCTTTTCCAATTTGCAAAGATACAATTTTTTCTTAGGATTTTAATAATAGAACCTATAAACAAAATAAAACAAAGAAAGAATTTACTGAATCAAAGAATTATTTTTGCGAAACAAAGAATTAATTTCGTAAAACAAAGAGTTATTTTTTTCTAATAACTAACCAATTTGTTTGAAGGTGGGAACTTTTCCAATTATTGCCTATTCTAATTACATTATTGCTGTCATCTTTATACCAACCCTCTGACCAAGAGCCCATATCTAAATATATTGCTTGCTGATAATCTAGTTCAATCAATCCTTTTATAAATTCATCTATTGTCATTCGTTCAAGGGTTTCTATAATCGAGGTTTCAGTTTCATCCTTAACTAAAGCTCTACGAAACGTTGCTCTATTTTTAAAGATTTCACATTGTTTTGCTTCTCCATTTTCAACGAGATGCATTTGCTGAAAATAATCACCCTTTTGCCTTACGGCTCTTTCTATTGCAAAGGCTTTATTATTTTCCAATGACTCTATGCTTACATCATCTCCTATTATCAAACAATAGGCAGTTTCTGCATCTGTGGGATATACTCGTTTATTCCCTTTAGATACGGAAGTGCCTACGATATGTTCTGGACGTTTTGATGTAAATGCTGCTACTACACTCATCAATAATTTATTGTCATTACTATCCGGTTTTTGCCTTTGAAAATGATACTGTGCGTTTTCAGGAGTATATCTTACAAAAGAATATTGCATTGTATCGGTTTTATAGTACAATGTATCAACTTTCAATCTACTTTCTTGTGCTTTTAGAAGAGTAAATAATGAAAGTTGTAAAACAATAAAAAAAATGAGTGTTTTTTTCATTTAATAATTAAGCCTTACCCATAGGGTTGATTTGTTCGTATGGTGTATTAAGAGTTGGCTCTAATATTTTACCATTAAGCATTTCATATTTGCTTATATTTTCTTGTAAAGCTTGTAATAATTTCTTTGCATGCATTGGAGCTAATATTACTCTACTTTTTACTTGTGGTTTAGGTACTCCTGGCATTATTTGTATAAAATCCAAAACAAACTCTGTTTGTGAGTGTTGTACTAATTGTAAATTACTATAAACACCAGATGCCATATCAGGTGTAAGTTCTATATCAATTTGTCCTTGTTTTTTGTTATTTTCTGCTGACATATTTTGTTACTTTACGAAAAAAAGGACGCTACGAAAAAGACTCTTTTTTACGCAACGTCCTTATTTATTATTAATTTAATTATTCTTATGAATTATTAGATTTATTTGCTGGCTTTCTACCTCTTTTTACTGGTTGTATTGTAGCTTCATTTTGTTCTTCTACTTGAGTTTTGTTTGCTACAACTCCGTCTTTATATTCTAACAATCCTGTTCCTGCTGGAATTAGGTGCCCTACTAAGACGTTTTCTTTCATTCCTAACAAATAATCTGTTTTTGCATTGATAGCTGCTTCTGTAAGAACTTTTGTTGTTTCTTGGAAAGATGCTGCTGACAAATAGCTCTTTGTTTGTAAAGATGCTCTTGTTATACCTTGTAACACTTGACGTGCTGTAGCTGGTTTTGCATCTCTTGCGACAATTTGAACTTTGTCTTTTCTCTTCAAGCTAGAGTTTTCATCTCTTAATTCTCTTGCTGTGATAGGTTGACCATTTTCATATTTATCGCTATCGCCTTTATCTTCAACAACCTTCATTCCAAACATCTTATCATTTTCTTCTTGGAAGTCAAGTTTATTAACCATTTCTCCCTCTAAGAAGTTTGTATCACCTGGATCTTCGATTTCCACTTTTCTCATCATCTGTCTTACGATAACTTCAAAGTGTTTATCGTTAATCTTAACACCTTGTAAACGATAAACTTCTTGCACTTCGTTTACTATGTATTCTTGCACCTTCATAGGTCCTTTAATTGCAAGGATATCCGCTGGTGTAATAGCTCCTTCACTTAAAGGTGTTCCTGCTTTTACATAGTCGTTTTCTTGTGCTAAGATTTGTTTTGTTGTTGGTATTAAATAAGGTCTTTGTTCTCCAGTTTTGCTTGTTATAATTACCTCTCTGTTTCCTCTCTTCAACTTTTTATTCAAAGTAACTACACCATCTATTTCTGCTACTACTGCTGGGTCTGATGGGTTTCTTGCTTCAAATAATTCAGTTACTCTTGGCAAACCTCCAGTGATGTCACCTGCCTTACCAAATGAACGAGGAATTTTAACTAAAGAAGTTCCTTGTTTGATCTTCATTCCATCTTCTACAGTCAAGTGAGCGCCAACAGGAATATCATAAGTTTTTAATATTTCACCATTTGTTGCAACAATGCTGATAGAAGGGTTTTTAGCTTTTTGTCTTGCTTCAATTATAACCTTATCTTGAAGTCCTGTTTGATCGTCAGATTCAACCCTAAATGTAACACCTTCTATAATATTATCAAATTGTACTTTACCTGAAACTTCAGAAAGTATTACTGCATTATATGGATCCCATTCTGCTATCAAATCATTCTTATTAACTTCTACATTATTATCAAAGAACAATTTTGCTCCATATGGAATGTTACCAGAAGATAGAGTAACGTTAGTTTTAGGATCTACTATTCTCATTTCTGCAGAACGTCCAATAACAACGTTGAATTTATTTCCATCTTCTTCAAAAGGAACAGCTCTTAACTCATCAATTTGTAACAATCCTTCATATTTTGCAATAAGTTTAGAACTTGTTCCAATATTACCTCCAGCAACCCCTCCGACGTGGAATGTACGAAGTGTAAGCTGAGTTCCTGGTTCTCCAATTGATTGAGCTGCGATAACTCCAACTGCTTCTCCTTTTTGAACCAATTTAGCTGTAGCTAAGTTACGTCCATAACATTTTGCACAAACACCTCTCTTGCTTTCGCATGTAAGAACTGAACGAATTTCAACTTCTTCTATTGGAGATTCTTCTATTTTCTTACAAATTTCTTCTGTAAGTTCTTCCCCTGCTTTTGCAATTAATTCTCCTGTTTGTGGGTGAATTACATCATGAACACTAACTCTACCTAATATTCTATCATATAGTGATTGAACAACATCTTCATTTTTCTTTAATGCTGTTGTTGGAATACCTCTTAATGTACCACAATCTTCTTCTGTAATTATAACATCATGAGCTACGTCAACTAATCTTCTTGTTAAATATCCAGCATCAGCAGTTTTCAACGCAGTATCGGCCAAACCTTTTCTCGCACCGTGAGTAGAAATAAAGTACTCTAACACTGTCAAACCTTCTTTAAAGTTTGAGATAATTGGGTTTTCAATAATTTCTGCTCCAGTGGAACCTGATTTTTGAGGTTTTGCCATCAGACCTCTCATACCTGTAAGCTGACGAATTTGCTCTTTACTACCACGGGCTCCTGAATCCAACATCATATATACAGGGTTGAATCCTTGTCTATCTTCAGAGATATGCTTCATCACAACGTCTGTTAATCTTCTATTTGTGTCTGTCCAAATATCAATTACTTGATTGTAACGTTCATTATTTGTAATAAGCCCCATTTGATAGTTCATCATGACTTCATCAACAGAAGCATTAGCTTCGCTTATCAATTCTATTTTTTCTTCAGGAACTAAAACATCCCCTAAATTAAATGATAAACCTCCTGTGAATGCCATTTTGTATCCTAAGTCTTTGATATCATCCAAGAATTGCGCAGTTTTTGCTGTTCCACAAACTTTTAACACATCTCCGATAATATCTCTCAACATACTCTTTTTCAAAACCACATTGATAAAGCCATATTCTTCTGGTACTACTTTGTTGAAAAGTACTCTACCAACAGTTGTATCTATTATTTCTGAAGTCTTAACTCCATCTTTTTCTGTAGTTCTTCTTAGTTTAATGTTAGCATGAAGATCTACAGCCTTTTCATTGTATGCAATTTGTACTTCTTCAAATGAATAGAATGTTTTACCTTCTCCTCTTACCTTCATTGTATCATCTGACACTCTTCCTTTTGTCATATAATACAAACCAAGCACCATATCCTGAGATGGAACCGTAATAGGTGATCCATTTGCAGGGTTTAATATGTTGTGAGATGCTAACATCAACATTTGTGCTTCTAGTATAGCAGCATTTCCTAGTGGAACGTGAACCGCCATTTGGTCACCATCAAAGTCCGCGTTGAAAGCCGCACAAACCAATGGGTGAAGTCTTATTGCTTTTCCTTCTACTAAACGTGGTTGGAAAGCTTGGATACCCAAACGGTGAAGTGTTGGAGCACGATTTAATAATACAGGATGACCTTTTAATATATTTTCCAAGATTTCTAATACAACAGGCTCTCTTCTGTCAACTATTCTTTTAGCAGATTTAACTGTTTTTACTAAACCTCTTTCTAACATCTTTCTAATGATAAATGGTTTAAACAATTCTGCTGCCATATCTTTTGGCAATCCACATTCATGCATTTTTAAATCTGGACCTACCACAATTACAGAACGACCTGAGTAGTCTACACGCTTTCCTAATAAGTTTTGACGGAAACGTCCTTGTTTACCTTTTAAGAAATCTGATAGTGATTTTAAAGCTCTATTTGAATCAGATTTAACTGAACTTACCTTTCTTGAATTATCAAACAAAGAATCCACTGCTTCTTGCAACATACGTTTTTCATTACGCATAATTACATCTGGAGCCTTTATTTCTATAAGTCGTTTTAATCTATTATTTCTAATGATAACTCTTCTATATAAGTCGTTTAGGTCTGAAGTAGCAAAACGACCACCATCCAACGGCACAAGAGGTCTTAAATCTGGTGGGATTACAGGCACAACTTGTACAATCATCCATTCTGGTCTATTTTCTATTCTCTTTTGGGATTCTCTAAAAGCCTCAACAACATTTAATCTTTTAAGAGCTTCGTGCTTTCTTTGTTGTGAAGTTTCTTTATTTGCTTTATGTCTTAATTCGTAAGATAACTTATCCAAATCTAACTCTTTAAGAAGTATATATAAAGCTTCCGCTCCCATTTTTGCGACGAACTTATTAGGATCATCATCTGGCAAATGCCTATTTTCCATAGGCAATTTTTCCATTATATCAAAGTATTCTTCTTCTGTTAAGAAGTCCAACTTATTGATTTCAAATTGTTGAGCTATACCAGGATTTATTACTATATACTTTTCATAATATATGATCTGATCTAACTTTTTACTTTGAATTCCTAATAAAGAACCTATCTTATTTGGTAAAGAACGGAAAAACCAAATGTGAGCAACAGGGACAACTAATTTAATGTGTCCCATTCTTTCTCTTCTTACTTTCTTTTCTGTTACCTCTACACTACATCTATCACAAACAATTCCTTTGTAACGAATTCTCTTATATTTTCCACAATGACACTCCCAATCTTTTACAGGCCCGAAGATCTTTTCACAGAACAAACCATCTCTTTCTGGTTTATATGTTCTGTAGTTAATCGTTTCTGGTTTCAAAACCTCACCTCTCGATCTTTCTTCTATAGATTGAGGAGAAGCAAGACTTATTGTCATTGAATTGAATGCGCTATTTATTTGATTTTCTTTTTTAACTGCCATATTCCTTAATGTTAAAATGTTGGATAATCGCGAGGTTAATCAAAAGACACCTCTAAATTCAAACCTCTTAATTCATGTATTAAAACATTAAATGATTCAGGGATACCAGGTATAGGCATATTATCTCCTTTCACAATAGCTTCGTATGCTTTTGCTCTTCCTACTACATCATCTGATTTTACAGTTAATATTTCTTGTAAAACATGAGATGCCCCAAAAGCTTCTAATGCCCAAACTTCCATTTCTCCAAATCTTTGTCCTCCAAATTGAGCTTTACCTCCAAGAGGTTGTTGAGTAATTAATGAATAAGGTCCTATACTTCTCGCGTGCATCTTATCATCAATCATATGGTGAAGCTTCAACATATAAACATATCCAACTGTTGCTGGTTGGTCAAATACTTCTCCTGTTTCCCCATCTCTCAAATAGCATTTACCATTGTGAGGGAGACCAGCTTTATCCATAAATTCATTTACTTCTTCCAATGTAGCTCCATCAAAGATAGGTGTTTGGAATCTCAAATTCAATTCATGACCAGCCCAACCTAAAACTGTTTCAAATATTTGACCCAAGTTCATACGAGAAGGTACTCCCAATGGGTTCAATACTATATCTACCGGTTTTCCATTATCCAAGAATGGCATATCTTCTTCTCTTACGATCTTAGCAACAATACCTTTGTTACCATGGCGACCTGCCATCTTATCTCCAACTTTCAATTTTCTCTTCTTAGCTATATAAATTTTAGCCATTTGTACAATTCCAGATGGTAAATCGTCTCCTATTGTAGAAGCGTATATTTGACGAGCTAATGCTCCCTGAATTTCTCTACATTTGATATTATAATTATTTAACATCTCTTTTACCAATTCATTAGTTTTAGAATCAGTAGTCCAATCACTAGATGCCAAATTATTATAATCTATAGATTGTAATAATTTTTGATTAAATTTAGTTTTTTCTGGAACATATTCTTCGCCGTAAGTTGAATAAACACCCGCAGATATTTTTCCTGTAAGTAATACGAACAATTTAGCTATAAACTTATTCTTAAGTTCCTTTTCTTCTAATTCGTATTTTTCTCTTAGTTCACGGATTATTTCATTATCTCTTTGACGAGACTTTTTGTCTTTAATAAAACGAGTAAATAATTTTTTGTCTATTACAACCCCACTTATTGAAGGCGGAACCTTTAAAGAAGCATCTTTAACATCTCCTGCCTTATCTCCAAAAATTGCTCTCAATAATTTTTCTTCTGGAGTAGGGTCAGACTCTCCTTTAGGTGTAATTTTTCCAACTAGAATATCCCCTTCTTTTACTTCTGCTCCAATTCTTATCATTCCGTTTTCGTCCAAATCCTTAGTAGCTTCTGTACTAACATTTGGAATATCACGAGTCAATTCTTCCAATCCTCGTTTTGTTTCTCTAACTTCAGTAATAAATTCTTCAACATGAACAGATGTAAAAATATCTTCTTTTACTACTTTTTCAGATATAACTATAGCATCCTCATAATTATATCCTTTCCAAGGCATAAATGCAACTTGTAAATTTCTTCCAAGAGCTAATACACCATCTTTTGTAGCATAACCTTCGCAAAGCACTTGTCCTTTAACAACCTTATCACCTTTATTAACAATAGGTCTAAGATTTATAGATGTACTTTGGTTTGTACGTTGGAATTTAGTTAATTTGTAAGTTTTAATATCTTCGTCAAAACTTACTATTCTTTCATTTTCATCTCTATCGTAACGAATCACGATTTCTCTTGCATCAACAAATTCAATAATTCCATCTCCTTCAGCATGAACAAGAACTCTTGAATCGCAAGCTACAGACGGTTCTATACCTGTTCCTACAATAGGAATTTCAGGATTTAATAAAGGAACTGCTTGACGCATCATATTAGATCCCATCAAAGCTCTATTCGCATCATTATGTTCCAAGAAAGGAATTAACGATGCCGCGATTGATGCAATTTGGTTAGAAGCAACGTCTATTAAATCCACTTTGTCTGGAGAAACAATTGGGAAATCCGCCATTTGACGAGTTTTAATTCTATCTCCAACAAAACAATTATTGTTATCAATATCTGTTGCTGCTTGTGCTACTATCTTATCTTCCTCCTCCTCAGCTGTTAAATAAACAGCACCTTCATTAATAAGAACTTTACCATTTTCTACTTTATAGTAAGGAGTCTCTATAAAACCTAAATGATTTATTTTTGCAAATACACTTAAGGATGAAATCAATCCAATGTTAGGACCTTCTGGAGTTTCTATTGTACATAGACGTCCATAGTGTGTGTAGTGAACGTCTCTTACCTCAAAACCTGCTCTTTCTCTTGATAAACCACCAGGTCCTAAAGCAGATATTCTTCTCTTATGAGTTATCTCTGACAACGGATTTGTTTGATCCATAAATTGAGACAACTGGTTCGTTCCAAAGAATGTATTAATTACAGAAGATAATGTTTTAGCATTAATCAAATCTGTAGGAGTGAACACTTCATTGTCTCTTACATTCATACGCTCACGAATAGTACGAGACATTCTAGATAAACCAACTCCAAATTGAGCAGACAATTGTTCTCCAACAGTTCTAACTCTACGATTACTTAAGTGGTCAATATCATCAACTTCAGTTTTAGAATTAATTAATTCTATTAAATATTTGATGATAGAAATTATATCCTCTTTAGTTAAAACACGAATATCATCTGGAACATTTAGATTAAGTTTTGTATTAATTCTATAACGTCCAACATCACCTAAATCATATCTTTTATCTGAGAAAAACAACTTGTCAATTATACCTCTTGCTGTTTCATCATCAGGTGGTTCAGCACTTCTTAATTGCCTATATATGTAATCTACAGCTTCCTTGGCATTATTCGCTGTATCTTTTTGTAACGTATTAAATATTATTGAATAATCAGTAGAAATCGAATCATCATTACGCAACAATATAGTTTTTACACCAGAATCTAATATAAGATCTATATGTTCTTGTTCTAAAACGACTTCTCTATCTATAATAACTTCAGTTCTTTCAATTGAAACAACTGATCCTGTATCTTCATCAACAAAGTCTTCAATCCAAGTTCTTACAACACGAGCTGCTAATCTTTTACCAACAACCTTTTTTAAGTTGGTTTTAGTTACTTTTACTTCTTGTGCAAGATCAAAGATTTCTAAAATATCTTTATCTGTTTCATATCCAACAGCTCTCAATAAAGTAGTTATAGGCAGTTTTTTCTTTCTGTCTATATAAGCATACATCACATTATTGATATCTGTTGTAAACTCCATCCAAGATCCCTTGAAAGGAATAATTCTTGCAGAATACAATTGCATTCCGTTTGAGTGAGTACTTGTTCCAAAAAACACACCAGGAGAACGATGTAATTGCGAAACAACTACCCTTTCTGCACCATTAATAACAAAAGTACCTTTAGGAGTCATATAAGGAATCATACCCAAATACACATCTTGTATTACGGTATCAAAATCTTCATGCTCAACATCTGTACAATATAATTTCAATTTTGCTTTTAATGGAACACTAAAAGTCAAGCCTCGTTCTATACACTCTTCAATAGTATATCGAGGTGGATCAATAAAATAATCAAGAAATTCTAAAACGAAATTATTTCTTGCGTCTGTTATTGGAAAATTTTCAGAAAAAACTTTATACAAACCTTCATTTACTCTATTTTCTGAATTTGTTTCCAACTGGAAGAAATCCTTAAAAGACTTCAACTGAATATCTAAAAAGTCTGGATATTCAAAATGTTTTACTGATGCAAAACTAACTAAGTTTGGGGTTTTACGTGCCAAGGCTAAAAAAATTAAAAGTTAAAAAATAAGTTAGATAAAACACAATTAAGGAATAGGTATTCTCTAAATAAAGAATACCCTATTCCTTTAATATTCATTGTGGTGAAATGTCTTACTTAATTTCAACCTTTGCACCAGCTTCTTCTAACGCTTTTTTCAATGATTCTGCTTCATCTTTAGAAACACCTTCTTTCAATGTTTTAGGAGCAGCATCTACTAATTCTTTAGCTTCTTTTAATCCTAAAGAGCAAAGATCTTTAACTAATTTAACAACATTTAATTTAGAAGCACCAGCTTCTGCTAAAACTACATCAAATGCAGTTTTTTCTTCTTCAACTGCTGCTGCTGCTGCTGGACCTGCTGCTACTTCTACTGCTGCTGCTGCTGGTTCCATTCCGTATTCTTCTTTTAATATGTCAGCTAATTCTTTTACTTCTTTTACAGACAAATTAACTAATTGTTCTGCGAATGCTTTTAAATCTGCCATTTTATTTCTTGATTTAATGTGTTTTACAATTCTTTTTTCTTAAATTTTTCTTATTCGGCTCTTTCCGATAATGTTTTAACTACGCCTGATAACGTATTTGCACCTGACTGCAATGCTCCAATAACGTTTTTAGCAGGAGCTTGAAGAGCTGCAACGATATCAGCAACAAGTTCATTCTTAGACTTAATTGCTATCAACTCTTCTAATGCTGCATCACCAACATAAAAACATTCTTCAACGTATGCTGATTTTAAAATTGGTTTTTCACCATTTGCTCTGAATGATTTTATAAGTTTTGCAGGTGCATTATTTACGTTAGAAAGCATAACGGAAGTCGAACCTTTGAAAGTTGGAAATAATTCTGAATAATCAATATCCATTTTTTCCAAAGCCTTGATCAACAAGGTATTCTTAACAACCAATAACTTTACATCGTTACGGAAGCACATTCTTCTTAATTTTGCAGTTTCAACAGAATTTAATCCATCTATACTTACAAAATAAAGATAAGGATATTTAGCAATTTCTGCTCCGATGTTTTCTATTAGTTGACTTTTTTCTTCCTTTCTCATATTTTCAAACTTTTTCTGAGATTATTTGCTTATTGACTTTGGATCAACTTTAACACCTGGGCTCATAGTTGAAGATACAGTTACGCTTTTTACGTATGTACCCTTTGCTGCAGCTGGTTTTAATTTAAGGATAGTTTGTAATACTTCCATAGTATTTTCGTAAATCTTTTTAGAATCAAAAGACATACGAGCAACACTTGTATGTACGATACCAAACTTATCAACTTTAAAATCTATTTTACCGGCTTTAACTTCTTGAACGGCCTTACCTATTTCCATTGTTACTGTACCTGTTTTAGGGTTTGGCATAAGACCTCTTGGTCCTAAAACTTTTCCCAAAGCACCCACTTTAGGCATAACACTTGGCATAGTAATGATAACATCGACATCCGTCCAACCGCCTTTTATTTTGTCGATGTATTCATCTAATCCAAAATAATCAGCTCCGGCAGCTTTAGCTTCTTCTTCTTTATCTGGTGTACACAATACAAGTACTCTTTTAGTTTTACCTGTTCCATGAGGCAAAGTTACAATACCTCTTACCATTTGATTTGCTTTACGAGGATCAACTCCTAAACGTACATCTAAATCAAAAGAAGCATCAAACTTAGTGAAAGTAATATTTTTTACTACCTCAACAGCTTCTTCCAAAGAATACTCTTTTAGCGTATCAAATTTTGCTAAAGCTTCTCTTTGTTTTTTCGATTGTTTTGCCATTAAATTTATTTTTTACTTTTTGTTTAAATTATGTCAAAGAATTATTCTTCAACAACAATACCCATACTTCTTGCTGTTCCTTTAACAATGCTAATAGCAGCATCAAGAGTAAAGCAATTTAAATCCACCATTTTAGCTTCAGCAATTGCTTTTATTTGATCCAATTTAAGAGTAGCAACCTTATTTCTGTTAGGTTCACCAGAACCGCTCTTCAAGTTAGCCGCTTCTTTTAATTGAACAGCAACAGGTGGGGTTTTAATTACAAAATCAAAGGATTTATCAGCATAAACAGTGATAATAGCTGGAATCAACTTACCTGCTTGATCTTGAGTTCTAGCATTAAACTGTTTACAAAACTCCATGATGTTAACACCCTTAGCACCTAAAGCAGGTCCTACTGGTGGAGATGGATTCGCTTTCCCTCCTGGGATTTGTAATTTAATTAATCCTGCAACTTCTTTAGCCATTTTACTAACGTGCGTTTTTAATTTAAATACTTAAATACTTACTTGAAATTACTTAATTACTTGGAAAAATGACAATTCTACAGGAGTCTTTCTGCCAAAAATTTTAACTGTCACCCTCAATTTCTTTTTTTCCGGATTTATTTCTTCAATAATTCCAGAAAAACTATTGAACGGACCATCAATAATTTTAACAGTCTCACCTAAAATGAAAGGTTCTATCAACTCTTCATCACCATCAACCATTTCATCAACTTGACCTAAAATATGTTTAACCTCATACTCTTGTAAAGGCACAGGCTTACCATCTTTTTGAGTCAAAAAGTCAATAACGTTGGGAACATTTTTGATGATGTGAGCAACTTCACCTTCTAGAAGAGCCTCTATCAATACATAACCAGGAAAAAGCGCTCTATCTTTACTAACTCTTTTTCCATTACGTACAGAAATAACCTTCTCTGTAGGAATCAAAACCTGAGAAACATACTTCTCTATTCCACTATGAATAACTTGAGTCTCTATATATTCCTTAGCCTTTTTTTCCTTACCGGCAATAGCCTTCACTACATACCACTTTTTAGGCTTTAGTTCCTCGGTCATAATCAAGATTTATTGTGTAATTATCAAATAACAAAATATAAACTCAAACACTGTATCTCTTGGTTTTAAACCTTTGGGAAGCTTAGATACAGCAATTAAGATATTATCCTATAAGCTCATAAAGAAAACCTAACAAACCTTTCCACTCCAATGTTGGATGCACGCCCATTAACATATCCATAACAAATATAATAAGTGCGATTATCAATGATGCTACAAAGACAACCACAGTACTATTTGTAAGTTCAGACATTGTTGGCCATGACACCTTGTGCATAAGTTCATCATAGCTATTCTTTATATAATTAACAATCTTAGACATCTATACTTTGTTTTTATTTTTAGCAGGGGCAGAGAGATTCGAACTCCCATCAATGGTTTTGGAGACCACTATTCTGCCCTTAAACTATGCCCCTGTGTAAAAGAGAGAGGAAAAATCCTCTCTCTTTATATTAATCTAAAAGTTTTGTTACTTGACCAGCACCTACTGTTCTACCTCCTTCACGGATAGCGAAACGTAAGTTTTCGTTCAATGCGATTTCAGATATCAAATCAACTGTGATAGTTAAGTTGTCACCTGGCATAACCATATCACGACCTTCTGGTAATGAAATTTCTCCTGTTACGTCAGTTGTTCTGAAATAGAATTGAGGACGATATTTGTTGTGGAATGCTGTGTGACGTCCACCTTCTTCTTTCTTCAAGATATAAACCTCAGCTTGGAATTTCTTGTGTGGTTGAACTGAACCTGGTTTAGCGATAACCATACCACGACGGATTTCGTTTTTGTCTATACCACGAAGTAATAAACCTACGTTATCTCCTGCTTCACCTTCATCCAACAATTTACGGAACATTTCAACTCCTGTAACTGTAGATTTCAATTTTTCAGCTCCCATACCTATAATATCAACTGCATCTCCAACGTGGATGATACCAGTTTCGATACGACCTGTTGCAACAGTACCACGACCAGTGATAGAGAACACGTCTTCTATAGGCATTAAGAAATCTTTATCTTTATCTCTCATTGGAAGAGGAATCCATTCATCAACTGCATTCATCAATTCCATGATTTTTTCAACCCAAGTTGGTTCATTGTTTAATCCACCTAAAGCAGATCCTCTGATAACTGGAGTATTATCTCCGTCAAATTCATAGAATGATAATAAATCACGGATTTCCATTTCTACCAAATCCAATAATTCAGGGTCATCTACTAAGTCTACTTTGTTCATGAAAACAACCAAACGAGGAACACCTACTTGACGAGCTAACAATATGTGTTCACGAGTTTGAGGCATAGGACCATCTGTAGCTGCAACAACGATGATTGCACCGTCCATTTGAGCAGCACCAGTAACCATGTTCTTTACATAGTCGGCGTGACCTGGACAGTCAACGTGAGCATAGTGACGATTTTCTGTTTGATACTCTACGTGAGCAGTATTAATAGTAATACCTCTTTCTTTTTCTTCAGGAGCAGAGTCGATAGTATCGAATGATTTTACTTCTGAAAGACCTTTTGTTGCTAAAACTGATGTAATAGCTGCTGTCAAAGTTGTTTTACCGTGGTCAACGTGACCAATTGTTCCAATGTTTACGTGCAGTTTTGAACGCTCAAATTTTTCTTTTGCCATAATATTGACTTATTAATCGTTAGAATTATCTATTTTTGTTTATTATTTTCCAATTTCAGTAAATCAAGAGCCATTGATGAGACTTGAACTCACGACCTCTTCCTTACCAAGGAAGCGCTCTACCACTGAGCTACAACGGCACAAACTCTTCCCTACAACAATGAGAACGAATCAAAAAAGCATGACTCGCTCTCATTGCGTTTATCTTGAGCGGAAGACGGGGCTCGAACCCGCCACCTATAGCTTGGAAGGCTATCGCTCTACCAAATGAGCTACTTCCGCATTCTATTAATAATAAGAACTATTTCATCTTTTATTGTGGGAGAGGGTGGACTCGAACCACCGAACTCCGAAGAGGACAGATTTACAGTCTGTTGCAATTGCCACTATGCGACTCTCCCCCACTTAGAAAGTGAGCCGATGGAGGGATTCGAACCCCCGACCCGCTGATTACAAATCAGCTGCTCTGGCCAGCTGAGCTACATCGGCATATGTCTTCTAATTTCAAATACCTCTCCGCATCAAGGCTTTTAAAACAACTTTGCAAAGATACAACTTTTTTCTTTATCTGCAAATTTTATTCCCATTTTTTCATTCAAGGAAAGTTGCTTGCCCTTATTTGCGAGTGCAAAGGTATAACAAAATCTATTTCGCACCAAACTTTCTTGAACTTTTTTTACATAAAAAAATACAAATAACTCATTTCCAAGTAATAAAAAAACAAAATATTTTCTCTATTTTTTGTGATAAAACACACAAGCGCTACATAAAATAAGCAAAACAAATAGAAGATCTATTTAAAATTTGTTTTATTTTTATTATTTCTAAGAAATATTCTTTCGCTTTATTTACATTAAAGCACATTATGAATAAAGGAAATCTCTTTTAATTCACAACAAATATCGTTTCCTTCTCTATCTTTTAGCAAAAGATGACCATATTCATTGACATCATAAATCCTTGCTTCAATCTCAACACCTTTATATATATAGGTAGCAAACACATCTTTATAAAGCAGTCTTTTCATATAATCTCTTTCCAATGTTTCAATTTTTCCTTCTTTTAGTTGATTATATCTTAAATTTATACTTTCCAAAACTGCTTTCAAAGCCTCGTTTAAATTAAATTCTTTTCCTGTTTCTAAAAATAAAGAGGTAGGATTAGGAAGTGGTGGAAACTTTTCTTGATTTACATTCAAGCCTATTCCACAAAATGAATTTTCAAACGTAGTGCCCAATAATTGATTCTTTACAAGAATACCACAAATCTTTTTTTTACCTATATATATATCGTTTGGCCATTTTATAGAAACAGGCTTATCGGTTTGCGTCAAAAGATAATCCGAAATTGCCAAAGATAAAACTTGCGTTAAAAGGAATTGGCTAGCTGGATTTAAAAAACGAGGTTTTAATAACAATGAAAAAGTAAGATTCTTTCCGCTTTCACTCTCCCATTTGTTTTCAAACTGACCTACTCCCTTAAATTGCGAAAGGGCATTTATAACAATGCCCTCTTGCAATTCTGTTTTATTAGATAAATCTATTAAATAATTCTGTGTAGAGTCTAATCTATCAACGGTAATTATTGAAAATTCCATTTTTTTAATTTCCTCCGTTTCCTGCCATTATTAGAGCTACAGTTCCCGTTTTTCTTTGTAATAACCCTTCTCCATCTCTATAATAAAGGTCATAAACGTATGAACCATTCGGTGCATAATTACCATCTTTCAGCTTACCATCCCACGCTCTTACTTTTTCATCCGTTACAAATATTTTGTCGCCATTACGTGAATATATGGTAAATTCATATTCTGTCTCTGTAGAGAAGATTGGAGTAAAGTACGCATTCACATCGTCTGTTCCTGGTGTAAAGGCTGTTGGTAGCCATATTGAAAATTCTGGTACTACTTGTACTGTGCCATATGCTGTATCTGGACAGTTAGCTTGGTTATAAGCTATAAGTCTTACTTGATATGTTGCTGTATCTGTTGAAGAGTATACTATTACTCCTGATGATTGATTTGATGTTTCTCCATTACCAAAGTCCCATTCTCTTGAGAAGGAACCATGTGTTCTGTCTTCAAATCTTATTTGTGTATTTAATACACTTGTTCTTGTTGGTGTTAGATATAGTTGTGCATCTATTGCTGGTACAACCACTACATTTACTGTATCGCTTGCTATACATCCGTTTTCATTTACTATTGTTACTTTATAAGTACAACTTGTTGTTGGTTGAGCAGTTGGGGTTCTTACATTATTATTCGCTTCTAAAACTTCGTCTGCTATTGTTGATGTCCACGCATATTCAACTGCATTAGTTGCTGATAGTGTTACTTCTTCTCCTTCACAGATAAATTGTTTATTAACTGAAGCTGTTACTGTCGCACCTTGTACTGTAAATGATACGGAATCATGCACTTCTCTTCCACATCCATCTGTTGCTGTCACATAAATTACTGAAGGTTGGGTTATTCCCACTGTATTAGTCGCTTGATTTGGCGTTACACCTGCTGACCAATTATATGTTACTTCTCCTATTCCTCCTGTTACATTAATTTCTACGTTTTCATTCTTAGGTAATTCGTTTTCGCAATAAACCACATCTTCACTTATCGTGTATTCTAAAAGTTGTGGAGTTGTAATACTAAACTGAATAGTATCTATTTGTGCACAATCGTTAATAGACTCTGTTGCTATACCTAATTCAAGTGTTTCGCCACCTATATCTGTTGGGTGATTTTTAAACTTTATAATAATAGATGCAGAGGTATCTCCTTCATTAAAAGTAAGGGTTCTACCTGCTGGATTACCATTTAAGTCTAACAATTCAAAGTCCTCTCCTTCTACTGCTGTACCAAAGAAATTTAACACGTGTTGTTCATTTTCCAAAGCAGGACGATTTATTGTCATGGTAATAGTATCTAAATCGCAACCTTTAACATAGGCTGTTCCTACGCCTGTTGGTGGTATCATTTCCTTAAGTGAATACTCATCAACCTTAAACGAGCCCGCTCCTAAAAATACACAAGAATTAAGAGCGTGATCCGTAACATCACAAATTGCCAACTCAAATTTATATTTATAACATGGCAAAACATAAACTTCCTCTGTTGAAAGAACTTTTGTATATCCTGCCATATCACAACTAGTTTCAAACCACTCCGAATTGGTTAATTCATAATTATTACTACCACCATTATTACATTGCCCACAATTAACTGTATTTATCATAACAGGAGTTGTTGTGCCTGGAATAACTGCTATATTTCTATATTGATATGGTGTTCCCTCATTAACCGGATTCCCTTGTTCATCGTATGGTCCTGAAATAAAAAATCCAAAAACATCATTAAAATTAGAACATACATAGCTTGAATATTCGCTAGAAGCAAAGACATAATCAAACTTTACATACTCTCCCGAAGCAACAAAATCAAATTGAAGAACTGCAACATCATTCAACGACGCATTAGACATTCCAAAATCTGATAAAGCATAAGCCAACGCAAGAGATCGATCCCGTCCATCAGAAGCAGGAGACGCATTATCACTAGAATTATACATTCCCACACAATCGCCAGATGCCATAACTATCCCTGAGGCAAGACCAACATTTGGCGAAGCAGTATTAGGATTTGTAAAAAAACCTATTTGATTACTATTTACAACATTTTGTCCATTAAAACGAACATTACTAATCTCAATACCGCCTCCTAAGAAGTGTGATTCTAAAAGTGTTTTCACATTTTGACCATTAGCAGATGTTACTGTGATTTGCGAAAATGCAACAACAGGCAACAATACTATCAAACAAAACAATATCTTCTTCATATTATAATTTTTATATTTTACACTAAATTTAAGTCTGCTAAATTAATTCAAATTTTACAATCTACCAAAATTAATATTAAAATTATTATCTTTGCACAAAAAAAGATTTTATGAATAAGACACTAAATTTATTGATTCTGTTTTCCTCAATGTTATTTTTTATTTCGTGTAGCGAAGAACCACCTATACCAAAACCTAAAACTTATCTTTTGTTAGAAACATCTCAACCACTATATTCAGTAGTTGATAACAAGGAATTACCCTTTACTTTTGAAGTTCCTGACTACGGCAATTTGATAATGATAGACAGTGATAAAAAAAACGACAAATGGTTTAATATTCTATTTGATAAATATGGCTTTGAAGCAAATGTAAGCTATATTCCATTGAAATCAGATACTTCTTTGGCGTATATGATTAATGATTGCTATACTTTTTTAGACAGACACAAAAAGTTCTCTTCAGGAATTATAGAACACCCATATGAAAATCCTAAAAACAATACTTACGGCACTATTTTTGAAATAAAAGGTAGTGAGGTAGTTTCTCCTTATCAATTCTACATAACAGATAGCACAAAACACTTTATTCGTTTAGCCTTACATTGTAAGACAATTCCAAATAACGATTCTTTATCTACCTATATTGAAAGAATAACAACAGATTTAGATTATATGATTAATTCCATCAAATGGAAGTAATCATATAATAACTCTTTAAAACAAAAAAATAATTCTTGAAAAGAATAATTTTTTTCCAAGAATTATTTCAATAAAACAAAGAAAAATTATTACTCTTCTTCGTTTAAGTCTATAAGTTGTTTTGAATTCAACAAATTATACCAAGAGAATAACTTTCTCATATCAGAAACATATACTCTGTCTTCATCAAAGTCAGGAAGAACTTCTCTCATATAAGCAACGATTTCTTTTTCTGGTGCTTTATGATGAATACATTCTCCTCCGTTTTCTTTTTTGTATATAGCTTGAAAAGCTTTTTGTAAAGATATATCGTCATTTACAGTAAATATACTGATATCTGCTAATGATGAAATCTTTTCATTTAAGAATGCAGGGTAACGTTTAGAATCTATTAATGATTCTACCAAAGCCCCTGTCTTAGTTTGAGAAATTAATTTGTATAATCCAGGTTTACCTGCAATTGATAAAATTGTGCTTAAATCCATTTTAATGCTTTTTTAGTTTTATTTTATTTAACTTTTATTTCAGTATCGAACACTTTAACAACATCTCCCCTTCTAATCTTTGCACGTTTACGACTTTCCAACTCTCCATTCAAACTCACCAATCCTTCAACAACCATGCGCTGAGCCTCTGCTCCATTATAAGAAACGCCAACTGCTTTCAATAATTGTATTAACGTAATAAAATCTTCGCCTTCTCTTAATTCGAATTCCATATTTTCTATTTTTAGAGTTTGCAAATATACAATAATATAAAAAAACAAAAGGCGTTGAATCATAAAAAATTCAACGCCTTTTTAAATTTTATATTGTGATATTATTTAGCAACTCTTTCAAGCCACTTAACCATACCAAACATTACTCCCATTGATATTAAGCATATCACTACGAAAACTGTCCAACATAACCACAAAGGTATAGCATTGTACATCATAGAGCCTAAGAATAAGAATGCGTTACCAACAGCAGTTGCTCCTAACCACAATCCTTGGCATAAACCTAACATGTGTTTAGGTGCTACTTTAGATACGAATGATAATCCAAGTGGAGAGATAAATAATTCTGCAACTGTTAAGAAGAAATATGTTACAAAGAATACCCAAACTCCCGCTCTTGTTTCTTCTTGAGCTTCAACAGGTAATGCAAGATAATCAGTTGCTGATGGATATCCCATAATGTAAGAGAAGATAGCAAGGAAAATGTAAGCCAAAGCTGCTAATCCCATACCTATCGCAATCTTACGAGGTGTAGAAACTGCTTTTCCTTTTCTTGCTAACATAGCAAAGAATCCCATAATAACAGGAGTCAATACGATAACGAAGAATGGATTGATTGCTTGTAAGAATTCAGGAGCTACCTTAGAAGTATCCATAAAGTCTCTTGCAAATAAAGAGAATGATGCTCCATTTTGGTGGAATGAGAACCAGAAGAATATTGCTATTCCTAATACTGCGAATAAAGCATAAAGTCTTTGTTTGATTTCTTTTGCCATTGCAAGTTTTTCTTCTGCTGTATAACCAACAGATTCTGTTGCAACTTTTTTAGCAGGTGTAGGAAGTTTTTTCTTTGTGCAAAGGAATATTGTTAATGAAATCAACATTGCAAGAACTGATGCAATGAAAGAGAAGTGAACTCCTTGGTTGAATATTTCCAAGTATGCAGTTGGTTCAAATGCTGTACCTGCTTCAACAACTGCACTTGCAGATAATTCATTATAGTTTGCTAATTTATCTCCTGATAATGTACCATTTAATTGTTCGTGGCAAAGAGCAGGAAGTTTAGCGTTATAAATAAATCCATTAACTTTTAGCCACCAAGATCTGATAAGTGGAGCTACGAAAGGAGCTATTAAACCTCCTACGTTAATGAATACATAGAATATTTGGAAACCAGAGTCTCTTTTATCTTTTGCAAGTTTAAGAGCTTCTTCTCCTTTTTTAGCTTCTTCTGCTTCAAAGTTATCGTACAATTGACCTACGATTGCTTGTAAGTTTCCTTTGAATAAACCATTACCAAAAGCAATCATTAACAATGCAAAGCAAGTTAATGGTAATAACCATGATTGATTTGCATCTGTTGCTGTGATTGGAATTGCTAACAAGATGTATCCTGTTGCCATTGTTACCAAACCAGCTTGGATAGTTCCTTTGTAGTTTTGTGTTTTGTCAGCAATAATACCCCCAACTAAACTAAGGATATATATTCCGCAATAAAAGCAAGAATAAATGATTGCTGAAGTCGCATCACTCAAACCAAATTTTGAGCAAAGGAACAACACTAATACGGCATTCATAATATAGTAACCGAATCTCTCGCCCATATTACTTAAGGCTGCCGAAATAAGCCCTTTTGGGTGTCCTTTAAACATCGCTTTTTTTCTTTTTTGTTATTAATTATTACTATTTTCTACTTTTTAGCGTGCAAATATACGACTACTTCTTGAATTTTCAAAACCATTTCGCAGTTTTAAACGCATAAAAAGTGTATCTTTGTAAAAAAATTCAAGAAGAAAAAAAGGTGTTTTTATGGCGTTATCTGCTCAAACAGAAAGAATAATTCTCGGAATCGACCCTGGAACAAATGTTTTAGGTTATTCCATTATTGAACAGTGTGGAAAAACTAATCGTTTGCTTAAAATGGACGTGATAGTTTTAGGAACTAAAGATGAATTAAGCACAAAAATGAAAATTCTTTTTGATAAAATCACCGATATTATTGACATTTTCAAACCTGATATATTGGCTATTGAGGCTCCTTTCTTTGGAAAAAACGTGCAATCTATGTTAAAACTTGGTAGAGCTCAGGGAATTTGTATTGCTGCAGCGTTTTCTCGTAGCATTCCTTTTGTTGAGTATTCTCCTCGAAAGGTTAAGCAGTCTATTACGGGCAATGGTGCTGCTTCAAAGGAGCAAGTGGCTAATATGTTGCAAAGAATGTTTAATTTTGAAAATATTCCTTCTCATCTTGACGCAACTGACGCTTTGGCTGTGGCTGTTTGTCATAGCTATCAAAAGGAAGAATTAAGCGGAGTTAAGACTCCTGCTAAGAAATCTACAACTAAAAAATCTTCTTGGGCAAGTTTCGTTAGTCAAAACCCTGATAGGATAAAATAAGTCTTAGAATTAAGAAATTCTTTCTTTGAATTAAAAAATTATTCCTTTGAATAAATTTTTTCTTTCTTTGAATTATTTTTCTCTTCTGCTGAAACAACTATAACTATTTCACCTTTTATAGTTTTATTAGCAAAATACTCTGTTACTTCTTTTAATGTACCTCGCTTAGTCTCTTCAAACTTTTTACTGATTTCTCTTGATACACTCACCATTCTTTCTTCGCCAAAATATTCACAAAATTGCAGTAAAGTTTTATGAAGTCTATGAGGAGATTCATAAAAAATCATTGTACGGGTTTCTTCTCTTAAGAATTCTAATCTTGTTTGTCGTCCTTTTTTATGTGGAAGGAATCCTTCAAATGTAAATTTTTCACAAGGCAATCCTGAACATACAAGTGCTGGAACAAAGGCTGTTGCTCCTGGTAGGCAAATTACTTCTATGTTATTTTTTACGCATTCTCTTACTAAAAGAAATCCTGGATCGGATATGCCAGGGGTTCCTGCGTCTGTTATCAATGCTATATCTTCTCCCGACAAAAGACGTTCTACTATGTATGCTACATTTTGATGCTCATTAAACAAATGATGTGATTGCAAAGGAGTTTGTATTTCAAAATGAGACAACAAAGGACGTGATGTTCGAGTGTCTTCTGCTAATATTAATTGCACTTCTTTTAGGACTTTAATTGCCCTAAATGTCATATCTTCTAAATTTCCTATTGGTGTGGGTACTAAATACAGCATTTGTTTTCATTAAAAAATAAGAGAGCTTTATCTCCTTGAAATAAAACTCTCTTATTGTGTATAATTATTCTGCGTTTTCCATTAATTCGTCTGTCATTTCTAATGTATGATATACTGCTTGTACATCATCATCTTCTTCTAACAAATTTATTAGTTTCATTACTTTTAATCCTTCTGCTAATGGAAGTTCTGTTGTAGTATTTGGTATTCTTTGAAGCTCTGCACTTTCTGCTTCTATGCCTGCTTCTTCCAATCCTTTTTGCATATTAGCAAAATCTTCCATTTTTGTATATACTGTAAAGTATTCGTCTTCTCTTTCTATTTCGTCTGCTCCTGCTTCTATCAATGCCATTTCTAATTCGTCAGCATCTCTTTCTCCTATTGCGATTTGGAATACTCCTTTTCTTTGGAAAATGAAACCTAATGAGCCGTTTGTTCCCATTGTTCCTCCAAATTTATTGAATACTGAACGAACTGCTGCTACGGAACGGTTGTTATTGTCTGTTAAACATTCAACAAAAACTGCTATTCCGTGAGGTGCGTAACATTCAAAAGTAAGTTCTTGTAATGATGCTGTGTTTTTGTCGCCTGCTTTGTTGATTGCTCTTTGCAAAGTGTCTTTTGGCATATTTGCTCCCTTTGCATTGGCAACTGCTAAACGTAATCTTGCGTTAGAATCTGGGTCTGGACCACCTTCTTTTACTGCAACTGTGATGTCTTTTATGATTTTTGAAAATATTTTTGAGCGTTTGCTATCTAATGCTCCTTTTTTTCTTTTAATGGTTGACCACTTATTATGTCCTGACATATTGTTTTTATTTTATTTGTTTAACTATATATTTCTAAATCCTATGATTTCTCTAACCTCTTTAAGGGTTTTGATTGCTGATTCTCTTGCTTTTTCGTTTCCAAGTTTCGCTATTTTTGAAAGATAGGCTGTGTCTGATTCTACTTCCTTTATCCTTTCTCTTAATGGTGCTACGAAATTTTCCATATCTTCGGCTAATTGTTTTTTCAAATCGCCATATCTTATGGTACAATCAGCATATTGTCTGTCAAATTCTTTGATTACCTCATCTTTTGACACAAGTTTTAATAGCGAGAATAGGTTTTCTACCTCTGTTGTCTTTTCTGAGTTTGGTGTTTGTGGGCCTGAGTCGGTTTTTGCTCTCATTATTTTTTTCTTTAAGACACTTGGCTCATCTGTAAGAAAGATTGCATTGCCTTCTCCTTCGCTTTTTCCCATTTTTCCGCTACCGTCTAATCCTGGAACTTTGATTAACTCTCCTGTAAAGTTGTATGCTACTGGTTCTGGAAAGTAATCTACTCCGTACATACGGTTAAATCTTCCTGCAAAGGTTCTTGTCATTTCCAAGTGTTGCTCTTGGTCTTTTCCTACTGGCACATGTGTTGCTTTGTGTAAGATAATATCCGCTGCCATAAGGGTTGGATAAGTCAAAAGTCCTGCATTAACGTTTTGAGGGTTTTGTCTGACTTTGTCTTTGAAAGAAGTAACTCTTTCTAGCTCTCCTAGATAAGCATTCATATTCAAAAACATATAAAGTTCTGCTGTTTCAGGAACTTGACTTTGAATATAAATTGTTGCTTTCTCTGGGTCTAATCCACATGCTATGTATTGTGCTAATATTGTCTTTACTTTTTGATGTAAATCCTGTGGGTTAGGATGAGTAGTCAAAGAATGATAATCTGCTATAAAAAAGAAACAATTTTCCTTTTCTTGTAATTGTATAAAATTTCTTAATGCCCCAAAATAATTACCTAAATGTAGGTTGCCTGTGGGACGCATTCCGCTTACTATTGTCTTCATAGTGTGCAAAATTAGTAAAACTTAATGATAAAGAAAAAAAGCGGAGCAACATTTTTCATTGTTACTCCGCTTATATAATTGAGAATTAAACTATTCAACTATTAGTTTTTTAGTTATAACTTTGCCTTCGGATAATACATTTATATAATATACTCCACTTGCAAATCCTGATAAATCTATTTCGTATGTTGTAGTATTTGCTTTTATATCTTCTTTAACTAAGATTTGACCTTTAAGATTTGCTATTGTAATTGTCGCATCTGAATCTAAGTCTGATATATTTAATGTACTAACATACTTAGCTGGATTTGGATATAAGTTTATTGTCATTGTGTTGCTTAAGGCATCTTGTAATGAAGCAAGTGTTGAGAATGTTTTTACTTCTCCTTCATATTCATTTTCGCCACAAGTAACAAATGCTTTAAACTCATATTCTGTCGCTGCTACAAGTCCTGTTATTTCAACTGTGATTGCTTCAAAGTTTTCACCTGTATAGCTTACGATAGTCCATTCTTCTTGATTTGAAACTCTGTATTTAAATCCTACTGAACTTATTTCTTCGTTTCCAGGAGTTAATGTTGCAGTTAATGTTGCAGAATTGTCTGTAATATTTGTTGCATCAGTTGTTGCAATTTGTGGTAATATTACTTGTTTTACGAAATCTAATGATGCCCATTCAGAGTAATTTCCTTCTGAACATATTGCTCTAACTTTAACTGTATGTTCTCCATTTGCCAAGTTTGTAAATTGGTATACAGGTGCATTAACAATTATTGGTTCTGTTTCATCTAATTGTAATTCCCATTGTGTTTCACTTCCTGCAGCTTGCCAAGATAAATTGATTGTATCAAATGCTTGTTCTGCTACAAGGTTTACAGGAGCAAAGCAAGGAACTGCTGGATTTATTTCTGTAATGCTGAAATTATCTATAATAGCTCCTGGTTGAACACCCATTGATTCGTCATTAACCCAAACAAATACTATTTTTCTTGGTTCTTGTGGTGTTGGCATTTCAATGTTTACTGTTGTAGTTTGGTTAGCTATATAATTTCCTCCTTCTGCATTTGTCAATATTATACCTTGTCCATAGCTTGCATTAGCAAATGATGGAAGTGGATATTCTAATGAAGGTTCAAACGATGTATTTTCTGGAACAAAGAATACTTTCAAATAATCGTAAACTTCATTTCCTATTACTTCACCTCCTACTGTAAGGTCAAAACTTATTGCAATAGAATCTGATTCTCCAAATGAGAATACTTTTTCTGCTACTATTACAGAAATACCACTTCCATAGTTTGTAGTTGCTCCATTATCTCCTGAAACGAATAATGCTCCTGATTCTAATGAAGAAGGATTTGCAACAACCCATCTATTAGCACAAACTCCGTTTTTCAACAACCAACCTGTTGCTTGTCCTTGTTCAAATTCGAAATCACAAGTATATGGTACTGGAGTTGGGTCTGGTGTAGTTGTAAATGACACTCCTACTGACCAAGGTGAAACAGATGTTTCGCTACAAATTGCTCTTAAATGAACAATGTAATTCATTTCTGATTCAAGGTTATCTATCACAACAGGGCTTTCTGCAACTTCAACTGGTGTTGCTGCATCAATGCTTCCGCCTTGTGGTACTACAATATATTCCCAACCTTCCATTTCTTCGTTGTAAGGGAATGTTAATAAAGCTGTGTTATTAGTAACATTACTTACAGAAAGGTTGATTGGAGCTTCGCAATCTGACCATTGATTAACAGCGATGTTATCTACAAATATATAGTTGCTTCCGTTAGATTGAGTACTTTCAACGTAGAATGCAAATTTCACAAATCCTGAATACGCAACACCTTCTGCGTTTTCTAATTTAAATTTAACTCTTGTTGGAGTTTGATTAAAATCTGCAAAATCACGAGTAGTGTCAGCATCAGAATCTGTATAGATTATAGCATTTGATGTTGTCCAACTAATACCATTATCAGTAGATACTAAAACCACAAATTTATCATCTGGTGCAGGAGCAGGAGCAACATCGTCCATAGTCCTACGAGCTAAAACATCTAAGCTTAATTCATAAACCCCTTCAGTTGGTATATTTATAGTTGGAGTAATTAACCAGAATTTAGCAGTAGTTCCATATACATATGCTTGCATTCTTCCATTACTTATTCCACCTACTGCATTAGTAGCGTCAAATGTCCATGGACTTTCATACTGAGATGGTATTTGTAAATTATTTGTATATACAGTATCTGTTAAAGCTCCTTTTCTAAACATCCAACAATCATTTGGTGTTACATTGAATGATTCTCCCCAAGGAAGTTGAGTAATTGCTCCACATGGTGTTTGTACTGTAACTGATGTATAATCTGTTTGGTTTCCTTCTGTACAAACTACAGCAACTCTGAAAGTATATTCTGTATTAAATTCTAAACCTGTTATCACATGTGTTTGAGATGTTATTGTTGACACTGTCCAATCTGTTTCTTCAGAAGTTTTATATTCTATAATGTATGAAGCATTTTGAGAGTAATCCACAAAAGATATATTTGCATCTAACCCTTCCAAAGTTTGAGAAAACTCAACATTCAAATCAACTACCTCACCACAGTTTTCTGACACTAATGAAATATTATCTATCGCCAAAGCAGGGTTAGTACCTGTTGAAGAATTGTTGTACCACGCAAACACTAATTTTCTAACCGAGTTAGCATAAGTAGCATCTATTTCTATTGTATCACTTTGCCATGTATTTTGACTAACAAGATCACCACTTATAGCATAAGAGTTATTGATTGTTTGAGAAGTTGTAATATTCATAGAATCTGGAAGAAGATAAACTTTTCCATAATCATAAGCAGATATACCCATTGTTTGTCCCATTGCTTTCCAATCATAAGTAAGAGTGAATTTTGGTGCTTGTCCAAAAGAAATATAAGTTACAGCGTATGATTTTGATTGAGAAGTAAAGCTATATGTATTACTATCTCCATTATTATCACTAATATACATTGCTTTTCCATTACCTTCTGAATTGTTTGTAGCAGTTCCTATAACCCATTTATTAACTCCACTATAATTTCCTAAATCCCATTCAGGAGCAGTATTAGAATCAAAGTTTTGAGTATAAGGAATAGTGTTTACGATAGGAATAAATACATTAACAACTTCTGAGTATTCTCCATCACAATCTTGTTTTACTGCAAAATAATAAGTACCTGTATTTAAACCTTCTATTATGTATGGTAATTGATCTGCTGTAGCTACAGGTATTTGTTGAGAAGCTGGCACTTCATTAGGATTAAATTCTGCTTCTGAGTTTGCTTGACCATAAGCAATTACCCAACCAGAGTTTCCATTTGAAGTATCAAAGTTTATAGAAGCGCTATTTGTACCAACTCTTTGTGCAGTTACTCCATACACATTTGGACAATCAGGAAGAGCCTCAACTCTTACATCATCAATATAGAATGTATTTGCAGATTCACTAAAAACAAAAGCAAATCTACCTTGACCTTCAAGAGAAGACAATCCCACTTCATAAGTAGTATATTCTGCACCAGGGCCTGATAATTCTATCGATCTTACTAATTGGAAACGAGAAGTATCACTTATAGTAGAAAGAGGTTGTTCAGTTTCTGATAATGTATAAACTTTCAATTTAGCAATATGAGATTCATATTGTCTTCTCATTTTGAAGACAAGCATTTCCCCACCTGTAAACTGCATTGCAGGAGAAATCATCCACGCATTTGCATCAGAAGAATATGCAGTATTCAAACCTCTTAAACAACCACTTCCAGAAGAAGGATATACTGTGTTACGATCCCACATATAATAATCATCTCTTGTAAATTGCACCCAACAAAGAGGAGCATCAGCATTACCTAATCCCTCAGGAGCAACAAAATCATTTTCAAAACCTTCTGTCCAAGGGAAAGAAGTAATCATACCACAAGGAGTAGTAAACGATATTGTTTCTGAATATTCACTCATAGAACCATCTTCACATAGAACTTTAACTCTAACAGAATAAGAAGTAGCATAAGGCAATCCTGTAATTTCTGCAATAGTTGTATCAACTGTAAGAGAAGTCCAGTTGCCTGTTCCATTAAGTGCATACTCTACAATATAAGAATCAACAGCAGGATTTGCATTAGAGAAAGAAACCTCAGCAATAACACCTTCTTCATTTTCATCAAAAGCAACTGCCAAGTTATTTACCATTCCACAAGTCATAGCAGTAAGAGAAATATTATCTACCGCAGCAGGAAGATTTGTTCCTTCCATAGAGTCATTATACCAACGAAGAACTAATTGCATAGTTTGATTAGCATAAGAAGCTGGCAATAGAATTTCCTTTCTTTCCCAACTTGATATACCAGAATACGCTCCTATTAAATTGCTATTATTAACAGATTGTCCATTTGCAACAAGGTGAACATACAATTCATCAAAGCCTACCTCTCCAAGACATTTAACATCAAAAGCCAACTTAAAGTTTAACGCCTCAGGGAATTGAATATATTTCTTTGCAAACACTTCTGATTCTTCTTCATTATTATACACATTACTTAAACCATCGTTTGAAGAAATAAATAAAGCACCACTTGTAGGAAGTTCAGTTGTATTATTTTCAACAGTTCCCCAATACCATTTATTTACATTATTTCCATTTTCCAATAACCAAGAAGAAACAGACTCTTGCGAATCAAAAGTTTCATTGTATGGTAGAGTTGCTATTTGAGAAGAAGAAACATCGGTTGTAAAGTTTCTAACAACCTCATTACTCAAAGATTCCTCTCCACAAATTGTCCAAACTTTTACAGAATAATTTGTAAGACCTTCCAAATCTGTTAAAGTAGTCGTAGTACCCGTAACATTAGGTAATGTAACCCAAGTTTCAGCAGAAGCCTCTTTGTAAGCAACACCAAAAGTTGTTTGTCCCTCAGGAGCATTCCAACTTACAACTGCTGTTTCGCCTGTAATAGAAGAAACAGTTACATTGCTTGGAGCAAAACAAAAACCTTCTAACGAAGCAATAGATAACTTAATATTTGGTCTTTGGTTAAGACTTGATTGACTTCCCCAACGATTTAAATTATTAATGTTTATCGTCCCCCAATTTGAGAAATACACATTAGTTTTGTAATCAGCAGTATTTGACACATAGAAATATCCTTCTAATTCAGATAAATATTGACCTGAATTATTCAAATATCCAACTACTAAATTACCTGTTCCAGAATAGATAAAAGGCTCATCAAATGTAATTGTTACCCAACCTTGCGAGAAAGAAACACTTCCCGAAAACATTTGAGTAAGACTATCCAAAGGAACTCTATCTTCATCATCATAAAAAGCTGTTCTATCAACCTCCCCCATATAGATTGTTGTAGGAGAAACGGTCATCGGATCTGACAAACCATAATTAAAACTCACAGATGTAATCAAACCTGCTTGAAGCTCTGTACTCAAATACAGACTTTGAATGTAACTTGACGGAGCAGCCGCAAAAACAGGTGCAGGACCTAATTCTGTACCACTTCCGATCGTTACCTCAGTCTGAGCATTCACCAAACGAATGCCAAACAAAAGGAACAATAGAATTGTCCAATTCTTTCTAAATTTACCCATAATTTTTTATTTTTATAATTATTAAAAGTTAAGCTTGCAAAATTACAACTTTTTTCCCTATCTAACAAAAATACAATCACATATCGCATATAATATTCCAAAAAAGAAGACTTATTTATAATAAACAACTGATATCTTTTTTAAAGTTATAACAAAAAAAATAAGATGTTATTAAAAAACTGTCATTTTTTTAATAACATCTTATTTTTGTCTTTGTTTTATGAAAATATTTCAAAGAAAGAAAAAAATAAAACAAAGAAAAAATTTTCTTATTCTTTAATTATTTTTATTGTTTGTGTAGAACGTTCATCAAATACTTTTAAATAGTAAACTCCTCCTGTTAGAGAATTTAAATAGATTTCCATTCTCTCTGTGTTTATTTCTATTTCTTTTAGTATTCGTCCTTGTAAATCACTCAACACTGCTTTTACTCCTTTTTCAAAGCCTTTCACTTCCAAATATACTTTTTCTTTAGCAGGGTTTGGATACAGATTAACCTCTATTACATCTTTTATTTCTGCTAATGAAGATTCTTCTGTTGTGAATGTTAATTCTTCTCCTTCAATCAAAGCATTTTCGGTTGTTATGAACGCCTTGAAAGCATAGGTTGTTTGTGGTAATAGATTTGAAATAATTACTGAATTTCCAGCTTCGTTCTCTAGCATTATAGAATCCCAGTCTGCTTGCTCTACTTCTTTATAGTAGAATCCTTTTGTTGTTATCTCAATTGTTCCTTCTGTTATTTCGGCATTTAAAACTGCTGAAGTTTGAGTGATTGCTGTTGCTGATAGGGTTGTAACTGTTGGTGCGATAACTGTATCATTTGTTGTAAAGGTTACGTTTGCCCATTCTGATACTCCTACTCCACAATTTGCTCTTACAGATACATTGTATGTAGTAGAAGGTGTTAAGTTTGTTATTACATAAGTTGGAGTTGTAACATCTATTGGTGATTGTTCATTTATTTTCACTTGCCATTGTGTTTCTTCACCTTGTGGAGTCCATGTTAGGTTAGCTGTTGTTGATGTAATATCAGACACTACCAAGTTTTCAGGTGTTAAGCATTCTTCATTTATGTTTCCTGTTGTGCTTATACTTATATTGTCTATAATTGCTCCTGGTTGTGTTCCCGACATATAGTCATTTCTCCATAAGAATACTAATTTCTTTTGTTCATTTATAGGAGTTGGAATGTTGATTGTGATTGTTTGTGTTCCTTCTAACAGACAAATACTATTATATCCTGTTTGTTGTAGTATCACATCTTGTGCATAATCACTTGTTGCATAAACACAATCTTCATTTATATTCATAGAAGTTGAAGGTTCAAATGTTTCTGTAGCTGGTAACAAGAATACTTTTAAGTAATCATAGTAAATATTAGAAGTTATTTGACCTCCGATTGTTAAATCGAAGCTAATTGTTGTATATTGTGAATTATCAAATTGGAATAACTTTTCTGCAATTACAACACTGCTTGAACTTGCTGAATAATTAGCACTTACAGAGTCATTAGAAATAAATAATGATGAAGATGTTCTGCCTGCTGGGACTCCAACCATCCATTGATTAACACAATTTCCATTTCTTAATAGCCAACCATTGTTACCTGATTGCTCAAAATTGCAAGTGTATGGAAGTGTATCTGCATCTTGTAATGTAGAGAATGAAAGTATTTCTGAAGGTAAAGAGAATAATTCCTCTTCACAAACACTTTGAACATTCACTTCATAATCTTCGAAAGAGCTTAATGGTAAAGTATAAGAAGTTGTTGCTGTTGTGTAAGAAATTGTATCTTGACTTCCTGATACAACACAATTAATTTTATAGTTTTCAGATGCTCCTTCCCAAGATATATCTGCACTATTTGCTGTTATGTTTGAAACAGCAAGATTTGTTGGTGGTTCGCATATAACACCTGTAACAACGATATTGTCTATTGCTGGTGGTACTTGTTGCATTTGTGTGTAACTTTGAGCGTAGCCCCAAGTATAGAATACTATTTTCTTTATTCCATCTAATTCTGGCAGTTCTATATCCGCTCTTGTCCATTGATTTACTCCACCGAAAGTGGCAATTGTTTCATTTGGGTCGGTATATGTTGCTATAATTTCATCTTCTTCATTCTTTATAAGCACATATAATCCTGCTGTTACGCTACTACCCCATACTTGACCAGAAACTTTATAATCAAAACTTAATGTATAGTTTGAACCACCTCCTTCAAAGTCAAATTCTCTGTACAAATAAGCATAAGAATAATTCCAACCAGAATTAAGTGTTACAGCATAAGCTCCTCCTCCATTATTTGATAAATAAGCAGCCTTATCGTTTTCTACTGTTTCTGATAATGTTGAAACTGTTGCATTTCCTATTGCCCAAGCATTAGCCGTATTTGCAACCATTACCCATTTTTGATTATCTAAATCATCACTAAAGTTAGTTTCAAAAGGAAGCGGTGTTGGTTGGCTTGGAGTAGAAAATGTTATTGATTCTGACCATTCTGAATATTGATTTTCTGAACATATTCCTCTAACAGCTACTGTATATGTTATTCCATCTACAAGGTTATTCAAATAAATACCTGTATTATTCATAACAACTGGAGTAACTGTTGCAAAATCTATAGTATTTCCTGCAACGAGTGCATACTCCCATTGTGTAGCTTGTCCAAATTCCATAAAAGTTAATTCTGCTGAATTAGCTGTTATATTTCCCACATTAACCATTGATGGAGTTTGGCAAGGTTGCCATTCTGATATTTGTAAATTATCTATTAGGATTTTTGATGTTGAACCTTCTCCATAGAATGCAAATTTAATAGTTCCTATAAATGGTTGATTGTTTTCATCAACTAATTTAAACTTAACATTTGATGCTTCTAAGCCAAATATAGATAAATCATAGTCATAAGTATTGTTTTCACCACTTCCAAATATTAAAGCATTTGCAGTTGACCATGATTCTCCATTATCAGTAGAAACAAATATTGCTAATTTATCTCCATTTGGTGCAGGAGCTAAATCATCATTATTAATTGCTCTTCTGAAAATATCTGCAGACAATTCGTAAATAGTATCTCCGTTTCCTAAATCAAAGCTTGGAGATACCAACCAATACTTTGCATACTCGTAAGATAAATCTGCATACATTCTTTCGCCATAAACACCATTTACAGTTTCATATTCACTAAATCTCCATCCATTAGATCCTGATGTATTCAAATCAGAAGAATATGTAATTAGTTCCGACATTTCTCCATACATTTGAGTCCAACAATAATTTGGAGCAACATTAAACGATTCTATCCAAGGGAAAGAAGAGATTATGCCACATGGTGTAGTGATTGTAGATTCTACATATTCGGTAATAGTTCCGTTATCGCATAATACTGCCACTCTAACATGATATACCGTTTCGCAAACTAAACTATCTATAATATGTGTTTCTGAATCTACTATCTCTATTGTCCATTCTGTTTCATCCTCTGCTCTATATTCAATTTGATAACTAACGTTAGATGAATTAGCATCTGTAAAGGCTACTGCAATACTTGTAGAACTTCCTTCTATTGTAGATAATGTTAAATTTTCTGCAGGGCCACAAGTTAAAGCTGAAATAAATATGTTATCTACTGCAATAGGAGGATTATTACCGCCAATACCATCATTACTCCATGCAAATACTAATTTATAAATTTCGTTTGCGTATGCAGATGTTAAAGATATACTTTCTGATTGCCACTCATTTTGGTTTTGTAAACGAGAGGTAATACTATAGCTATCGTTTGGCAAAGAGTTTGTATTTAATTCATAAGATAATGGTAATAAATAAACTTGAGCAAAGTCGTAATTAATTTCACCTAAAGATTTCCAGTTAAACGAAATATTAAATGCTGGAAAATCTCCAAACAATACATTAGTAGTTGCATAGGAAATTGCATCAACACCATTATCATAAGAATTTGACAATCCATTGGTATTAGTTATATATAATGACTTTCCTTCTGATATACCACAATCAACAGCAGAGCCTACATGCCATTTGTTAGTAGCATTATTTATATATTCCCAACCATACATTATACTATCGTTAAAGTTTTGTTCATATGGTAAGGTTTGTGCAATTGGAATTTCTATTGATTCTACTTCTGAATAAGTACCGTCGCAGTTTGACTTAACTGCTACATGATAAACCCCTGTACTAAGATTACTTATTGTAATTGGTAAATTATCTGTTGGATTAACAACTATTGTATCCGTTGCAAGTTCTGGATTAAACACTCCTGTACTATCTGCTTGTCCATAAGCTATTGTCCAACCTGTATCTATAGAGTTTGATGTATCAAAATTCACTCTTATGCTTGAAGTTGTTGCTATATTAAGTGTTAATCCATATACATCTGGACACAAAGGTTTGTCTGAAACAGACACTTCATCTATATAAAATTCTGATGTAGGTTCATTAACAACTAAAGCAAGACGTGCGATATTTGCAATATCTGATAAGTCCACTGCCATTTTCTTAAAGACATTTGTTGTTTGAGTAAATTCTACTTCATCTAACAATACAAATAAAGAAGTATCTGCGATAGATGTAATATCTGATTCTATTGCATCGTAATAATATACTTTAATTTTAGGTGCATCAGTTGCTGCTCCTTTTTTAAGCTTAAAAGTCAAAATTTGATTACCATTAAATTCCATTAAAGGAGTAATCAACCAATCGCTGTAAGTGCCAGAAGTTGGATATCCATAAAATCTTACAGAGTTCTCACCATCTGTTGAATAGGAATCTGTTTGCTCCCATTTGTAATAAGAAGCATATTGATTGATATTCACCCAACATTTTGGAGCATAATCATCTCCTACTTGTAGTTCATCAAGTACAAATTCGGATTCAAAACTCTCTATCCAAGGAAATTCTGTAACTACTCCACAAGGTGTTGAAAAATATACAAGTTCTGAATATTCTGAATTATCGTTTTCAGAGCACAAAACTTTAATTCGTAAAACATAATTGCTTGAATAATCTAAATCTGTCAAAGAAACATTTTGTTCATTTGAAGAAACAGATAACCAATCTTCAGAAGATACTAATCTATATTCAACTAAATAAGATAAGTCATTAGAAATATTATTATCAAAGAAAGAAATATTTGCGCTTACACTACCATTGTTTTCCTCTACATTAACGAAAATATCTTCTACTCTACCACAATTAATAGTTTCTATTGAAATATTATCAACTGCAGCCGGAGGTTGTTCTCCTACAGCATAGTCGTTTCTCCAAAAGAATACTAACTTATAAACACTATTAGCATAATCTCCTGATAATATTACACTTTCTCTTCTCCAACTATTTGAACCACTTAATTTTTCTGTTATTTCTCCAGTTGTAGGGAATGTGTTATTTGATAGTTCTAATGTTGTTGGTAACAAGAATACTCTTAAATAATCTGAATTTCCTTCAGCAATGCCTTTCCAATCAAAACTTAATTTAAATTCTGCTCCTTCTCCAAATTGAATATATCTTGTGAAATAAACATTAGAAGTTGAGGCATTATCATAATGATTACTTACACCTTGGTTGTCACTAATGTACATCGCACCACTCGTATGATCATTTGATGACAAAGAAGAGTTTTCTGCACTACCATAATACCATTTGTTTGTTTGATTGCCATTAAGTATTGTCCATACGCTTGCATCTTCAGGTGAATCAAAATTGCAAGTAAAAGGTAATGTTGAAATTTGGTTTGCTGGTGGAAGTGTAGTAAATGAATAGGTAACTGCAACACTTGGTTCTTCTTCACAAATAGTCCAAATTTTCATTGTGTAATTAGTAAGAGTTTCTAATTGACTCAATAAAACTGAATTCGTACTTGTGTAGATTGTATCTTCCCATACTTGAGCATCCAATGGTTTATAAGTAACAGCATATTGCTCTGCTCCCTCAACAGCTGTCCATGCAAATGATGCATTTTGAAAATTTATTTGTTGCAATTCTACATCTGCCGGAGGATTACAAGAAGCTGCGAAAGGATTTATCTCTATCTTAATACTTGGTCTGCTATTTAAAACCATTCTCATAGCAGAATTCACAGTTTGAGGAGAGTTTATAGAAATTTCTTCATCACTTCTGAAACAAGTTATAGTCTTATTACCTACACCTGAACAAACGTTAAACATTCTTGGTCCACCATCTAACCATGTTCCTGAATTATTCATATAAGCAACTACAAGATTGCCCTCGCCACTATAATCAAAAGGTGTTGTAAAAGTAATATTTACCCAACCATTATTAAAAACAACACTACCTACAAAAACTTGTGTCAAACTATCTGCAGGAACAAAATCACTACTATTAGCAAATTCACTTCTATTTACCTCTCCCAAATAAATTTGAGATGAAATAGTTACAGGATCATTTGCATTATACTTATAACTAATAGAGCTAACCTCTCCTGCAACCAATTCTTCTGCAGAATAGATAGACTGAGAATAACTATAGTTATAAAATGAGTTAATCGGAATAGCATCTTCTCCGATGCAATTATCTCCAATAGGGATAACCATTTGTGCATTCAATTGAAAATTAGCAATTATCAGCACTAATAAACTAAATAAGAATTTAAATTTTTTCATTGTATCTAATATTTAATTACTCTATAAAAACAAATAAACAAGTAACAAAAAAATTGTTACTTGTTTATTCTATACTAAAAAAACGTTTATCTTACTCGTAATGTTTGACCTGCTCTAATTTTGGTACCTTTTATATTATTTAATTTTGCTATCTGCTTTACAGTGGTACCATTCCTTCTTGCTATTTGTCCTAGAGTATCACCCTTTCTAACTTTGTAGTATTTGCCACCTTTAGTTGTTTTAGTATTTCCTGTATTTTGAGCTAAACTACTTCTTTGTGAAGAAGGAGTCGTAGTTTTTCTAAAACAATCTTTTGTTAGCATCAAAGTGTCACTCAACAAAGTAAAAGTTTTAAAATCTATTACTTTTTCAGGATTTATAGCTGCTCCAAGATATCTTATCTCTAAATGTAAATGAGGTCCAGTTGAACGACCAGTGTTTCCTCCTAATCCCAATATTTCACCTGCTTTCACATCTTGATTCAACTCTACATCTATTCTTGAAAGATGCGCATAATATGTTTCCAATCCATTATCATGGCGTATCACTACAAGATTTCCATAAGCACCCGCACGTTTTGCTATTCTTACCTTACCATCAAACATTACTTTTATTGGATCACCTGTTCTCAATCCTAAATCAACTCCGTAATGCCAACGACGACGTCTAGGTCCAAAACGAGACGTTACTTTCTTTTCAATAGGACAAGCATAGTATTGCTTGTTTTCTTCATTTACCAATTCAATTGGAATAGGATCAGTTATTGTAGAATAATCAAATCTATTAGCATAATGAATAGAGCGAGTATCAAAAGAAGCATACAAGATATCATCTTCGCTTTCAGCTGCCGCATCATCCTCCATTATTCCGTTATTCACAAATTGAATAAAAGAACTATTAAATTTATTTGTATCTTTAATAATTCCTATAGTATATTCTGAACTTTCTATAGCTACGTTTGTTCTATTTCTCATCATTCCCCTTTCGTGAATTTGAGACATACCCATCAAAGGTAATACTAACAAACATACTACTTTAAACACTCTATTTTTCAACATAAACTTCTATTTCAATTTGCAAAAGTACACATTAATTTTTTATCTCACAAATAAAATACTATTAAATTATTGAATAATTTGAACTTATATCTGGATTATGTCCTTTGTCCAAAAGGTTATTTAACACCTTTACAGGAGTAAACGTATCCAAAGGAATTTCAACAAAAACACTAATCCAATTAGCCATTGAACCATTCCATAAACCTGGCAATTCTTGCACCTTTAAACTTTGAGATTGCTGAGTTTTTTCTGTAATAAAGCCTGTTTGATAATCAACAAATTTAGTTAAATCAAACTTCTCTCCTCTAAAATTTTTCACAGAGCAAACCAAATCAACAGGATTAAAATGCGTTGATTGATTAAAAATATTTTTTTGAGAATCGTTTTTCATATCAACCTGTGCCGATTCCACTATTTGAAGAGAAACCTCATCATTATCACCCCTCACCCAAAAAGGTCCTCCTCCTGGTTGATTCTCATTTTTAACCATTCCACAAACTCTTATAGGCCTATCAAGTAAAGCAAGCAAATAATCTCTATAAGCTAATTTGTTTTCAAAATCCTCTACTTTTCTTACATCAAGAGCAAGTATCTCAACACAAAACTTACTGATTTCCGCAATGTTAATATCATTATAATTTTGCGTATTCAAAATATTCAAAAATGAATCAATCTTTCCTTTTAGCCAAACCAAGATTCCCGCTAATAACTTCTTGTATTTATACGTTGATTCTTTGAATTTATCATGAATTACATTATCTATATTCTTTATAAATACTATATCTGCATCTATTTCATTAAGATTTTCTATTAATGCTCCGTGTCCTGCTGGTCTAAAAATAAGATTATCATTTTCATCTCTTGCAAGAGTATTATCCTTATTTACTGCCACAGTATCAGTTGAAGACTTTTGATAAGAAAAGCCTATATCATATTTACAATTATATGTATTTTCATATTCATTTCTTACCTCATCTAATAATTTAGAGAATTTATCTCTATGATTTTCAGATATAGTAAAATGTAATCGAACTTGCCTATCTTTATTTACGCAATATTCAGCAGCCTCAACCAAATGTTCCTCAAACGCAGTACGCACTTGATTTTCGTATTTATGGAATAATATTACCGCCTTAGGACTTTGTCCATATCCAAGTCCACAATCTTCAAGTATAAGATTTATTACATCTAAATAATTCTTATCTTCCAATAATTTATCCACTCCAAGAGATTGCAAATGTCCATAAAAAGCAAATTGCTTTATGTTTTCCAAGACTTGTTTTACACTTGGATAATCATCTAATTTGCCACTTTCTGCGTTATATGTAGATTTGAAATCGTACAAATCCTTAAACATTCGAGTAGCTGCCCCAGAGGCTGGAACAAATTTTAGAATAGAAGAGTTTTCTGCATATTTTTCAAAAGATTCTATATAAGTAGATATTTTATCTTCGTCAATTCTCAACATCCCATCGCCGATTACAGCAGGTTTTTCAAGGTTAACAAATGGAAATCCTTTGATAAAATTCTCTACTTGCTTTTCAATCTGTGAAACACTCAAACAATGCTCACTTATTTGTTGTAAATCTTTTTGAGAAAACTCCATAATTTATTCAACAGTTACTGATTTTGCTAAATTTCTTGGTTGATCCACATTTCTGCCTTTTGCAACTGCAATATAATATGCCAACAATTGCAATGGTATAATAGTCAATAAAGGAGATAAGCTTTCTTCTACCGCAGGTATTTCTATACAATAATCTGACAGTTCTTTTATTGCAACATCTCCCTTAGTAACAATAGAAATTACTCTACCTTTTCTAGCTTTTACTTCTTGTACATTGCTAAGGATTTTATCGTAATGAGCAAATTTAGGAGCAATAACAACAACAGGCATTTCTTCATCTATCAATGCAATTGGTCCATGCTTCATTTCTGCGGCAGGATAACCCTCTGCATGTATGTAAGAAATTTCTTTAAGTTTTAACGCACCTTCTAATGCTACAGGATAATTGTATCCTCTTCCTAAATAAATGAAATTTTTAGCATATGTAAATATCTTAGAAATATCATCTATTTTATCAACATCTTGTAACATTTCTTCCACCTTTGAACCTATTTGCAACAATTCTTCAACAAGGTGTTTGTATTCTTTCTCTTCTATTGTTTTTAACTCTTTTGCAATAGTTAAAGCTATCATTGTAATAACCATAACCTGTGTTGTAAACGCTTTTGTTGAAGCAACACCGATTTCTGGTCCCGCATGAGTATATGTACCTGAGTCTGTAGCTCTAGATATACTTGAACCTACAACATTACATATTCCATACACAAAAGCTCCTTTTGATTTCGCTAATTCTATTGCAGCTAATGTATCTGCTGTTTCACCCGATTGCGAAATTGCTATTAAAACATCATCAGGGAAAACAACAGGATTTCTATATCTAAACTCAGAAGCAACTTCTATTTCAACAGGAATCTTACAGTAATTTTCAAATAAATATTTTCCTATCAAACCTGCATGCCATGAAGTACCGCAAGCCGAAATCAATATTCTGCGTGCTTTTCTAAATCTTTCAATATTGTCTATTATACCACTAAGTTTAATATCCAATAATTCTTCTTGCAATCTTCCATTAGTGCACAACTTCAATGCTTTTGGTTGTTCCATAATTTCTTTGAGCATAAAGAATGGATAACCACCTTTTTCAATTTCACTCAAATCCATATTTATTTGAGTAATATTTGGAGTTACCTCAACCTTTGAAAGATTTACTATTTGTAATTCTTTGCCTTTTTCAATTTTTGCTACTTCTTCATCTCCTACATAAATAACTTGCTTTGTATATTCGATGATTGGAGAGGCATCAGAGCCTAAGAAATATTCTCCTTCCCCTATTCCAATTACCAAAGGGCTTCCTTTTCTTGCTGTAATTAAAACATCGGTGTTATTTTTCTCAATTACACCAATCGCATACGCACCTACAACTTGTGATAAGGCTTGTTGCACTGCTTCAAACAAATCAAGATTATTTTCTTTCTTAACATACTCTATCAGTTGCACCAATACCTCTGTATCAGTTTCACTCTTGAAAGTATATCCTTTTGTTGTTAAAAATTCTTTTAAAGATTGGTAATTTTCAATGATACCATTGTGTATCAAAGCCAAAGTTTCGCTTTGAGAATAGTGTGGATGGGCATTTTTATCTGAGGGTTCGCCATGAGTAGCCCAACGAGTGTGCGCAATACCAACAGTGCCTGACACATCTTTTCCTTCGCAATATTTTTCTAAGTTTTCAACTTTGCCCTTTGTTTTAAAGACATTCAATTCTCCTGCATTATTTAAAATCGCCACCCCTGCACTATCATATCCTCTATACTCTAAACGATGCAATCCTTTTATCAATATAGGATACGCTTCTTGCGTTCCGATGTATCCAACTATTCCACACATATTATTTATTTTTTATTTATCCATTTATATTAACTTGCAAATATATGCAAATTTAATATCTTTGCAAACAAATCAAAACATAAATTATATAAATATGAAAATAGCTGTACCAACAAGAGAAAATTTTGTAGATGACCATTTTGGCCACTGTGCTTATTACACTATCTTCGAGATAGAAAACAACGAAATTATAAATCGTTCTACTCTTCCTGCACCACAGGGTTGTGGATGTAAATCTGGCGTTGCTGCAATCTTGCAAGCAGAAGGTGTTTGCTTGATGTTAGCAGGCAACATGGGAGAAGGAGCGAAGAATGTTTTGGAATATCACGAAATAAAAGTAATTAGAGGTTGTTCGGGCTTAGTTGAAGATGTTGTAAAAGCTTATTTAAACGGACAAATCGCCGATTCAGGACTTTCGTGTTCTCATCACGAGTGTCATTAACTAAGAGTTATAAAAATAAAGCAAAGAAATATTTGATTTTTTCTTTGCTTTATTTTTTTCTTTCTTCGTATTATTTTTCTATTTCTTTGTTTTAATAAATCACGTTAATATTTCCCATTATTCTTTCTTTTTTATCAGGCGTGTAAATGCTATGATAGATTAAAATGTACGAATATGCTCCCATCGGAACGTAGTTTCCTTTATATTTTCCGTCCCAAGACTGAGAGAAATCTTTGGCAGAGAAAACCAATGTACCATTTCTGTTAAACACATGCAATTCATCTAAAATCACTGTTTCGTTTTCAGGGAACGCTCTCCACAAATAATTTGTCTTATCCTGAGGAGTAAACGAATTAGGCACGAAAACAAGCATGTCGCCATATAAGTCAAGATTCAATACCACAACACTATCGCAGCCATATTGAGAAATAAGATTTTGAACGTATGTTCCTCTTTCGCTTTCATAAAAATTAAATCTATCAAATGTTTCTCCTGCTCTGATAAGTTCGTTAATCGTATCTGCATAATTAGGAGCTACGTAAAGATTTAGGTTAATTATACTATCGCAACCATCAAATGTTGTTAGATTTAGCGTATATGTTCCTGTTCTGTTTTCATTAAATCCATTTTCCGAGTAAGTTTCTCCCTCGCAAACAACAGCTGATATTGTATTGTTATAATATATTTCTTCAAGCACAAGAGTTATTGTACTATCACATCCTTTTGAACTTGTGTATTGCACTGTGTATGTTCCGCCTTGTGTTTGTGTGAAATTTTCATCTTGATAAGTATCCCCTACACATAATCTTCTGTAAATAGTATCATGATAATTAGGATTGACTCTTAGATGCAATTCCACAATGCTATCACAACCATAAATAGTTGTTAGTTCTTTTATATAAATTCCCTCACTTCTAAAATTCTCATCATGGAAGAAAAACTCTTCTCCTTCACATATTTCTTCCTCTCTTACTATGTGATAACTATCTCTTGTTGTAAGATTAAGAACTACCACACTATCACAGCCCATTACAGAAGAAAGAACTTGCGTGTAAACACCTGCTTGCGTTTCATTAAATCCGTGAAGATTATATACCTCACCCTCGCAAATATTTCCATAAATCGTATCACAATATGTTGGATTGACTGTAAGCATTACGGTTTTTGCACTATCACAACCTTTATATGTTGGAATAACATCGCGATATGTTCCGCTTTCCCATGCAACAATATTATCATATCCCTCTAATCTAAATGTATCTCCTTGACATATATTTGCCTCCACAAGTTTATCCCAAGTTTGATTAACAGTCAGGTTTAGAACATAAAGAGAATCGCAACCATGACAAGAAGAATAACTATCCATTATAAAAGTTCCCGGATAGGTTAGCCAAAATCCGTGTTCAATGTAAACTTCCCCTTCACAAATCTCTTCATTTAATGGGAATATATAGGTTGGGTAAACAGTAAGATTAAGAGTTACTATACTATCACAACCCCATATTGATTCAAGATATTGAGTGTAAATACCCGTTGAGTCAGCGTTGAAACCATTTTGTGTATATGGAATATTATCACAAGTCTCTGCATAGATTGTATCATTATAATTAGGGTGTACTGTTAAGTTTAAAACCATTATACTATCACAACCCCAATAGGATTGCAAACTATCTACATATATTCCTGTGGCATTTTCATTAAAATTATTCAAATTGTAAACTTGCCCCTCACATATATCTGCATAAATTGTATCTATAAAATCTATTGTTCTAAGATTCAAATGCACAACACTATCACAACCTTTATATGATTGTAGATATTGAGTGTAAGAACCTGCTTCCGATACATTAAATCCATTAAGTGTGTAGGTTGAACCTTTACATATTGAATCTACTATTATGGTATCATAAACTGGATTAACGATTAAATTTACCGAAAACAAACTATCGCAACCCTTTATGCTTTGTAGTCTTTGTGTGTGTATCCCTTGTGTGTTTACATTAAAGTTATATTCTGTGAAACTTTGTCCTTGACAAATTTCTGCCGTGATTGTATCGTTGTAAATAGGGTTTACCGTTAAGTTTATACTAAATAAGCTATCGCAACCATAAACACTCAAACTGCTATGAGTGTAAATGCCTGCTTGGGTTTCGTTAAATCCATATTGAGTGAAAGCCTCACCTTGACAAATCTCCACATTAACTGTGTCGTTATATGTTGGACGAACAACCAAGTTAAGAACTACCGTACTATCTGCTCCGTATATTGTATTTAAATATTGATAATATGTTCCTGCTGTACTTTCTGTAAATCCATTTTCTGAATAGGTTTCTCCATTACATATTTCTGCGTTAAGAAGTGTTTGAACATTTGGATGAACTACTAAGTTTAAAATAAATGTACTATCGCAACCTTTTACTGTTTGTATAGTATCGTAATAAGTTCCTGAAACATTTAATTGGTGCCCATTGAAATCATAGGTTTGTCCTTCGAGTATCTCTGCATTTAACACTGTATCGTAAACTGGATTGACTATTAAGTTTAATGTAAACAAACTATCGCAACCATGAAAGCTAAGACTTTGATGTGTAAAAACACCGCTTTGACTCTCAGAAAAACCGTTTTCGTTATAGATTTCGCCCTCACAAATTTCAACCGTAATAGTATCGTTATATATTGGATTAATTACAAGATTTAAAACAACTGTACTATCTGCTCCATGTGTAGTTTGAAGGTTTTGTTGATAGGTTCCTGTTTCGCTTGCTGTGAAATTATTTTCCGAATAAGTTTCTCCCTCGCAAATTGATGCGTGTATTATAGTTTGAACGTTAGGGTGGACAAGTAAATCTAAAATAAACACACTATCGCAACCTTTATTTGTTGAAAGGGTGTCGTAATATATTCCTGTTTGATTGAGAATATGCCCATTCAAATCATAGGTTTGTCCTTCAAGTATTTCTGCTGATAAATTAGTTGTGTAAGTTGGATTGACAATTAGGTTTAATGTAAACAAGCTATCGCAACCATAGATACTCATACCACTATGCGTATAAATCCCTGCTTCACTTTCATTGAAATTATTAAGATTATAGGTTTCGCCCTGACAAATTTCTACAGTTATAGTGTCGTTATAATTTGGGTGAACTAATAAATTTACAACTACTATACTATCTGCTCCTGTGTATGCGGTTAATGTATCGGTGTAAGTGCCTGCTTGGGTTAGATTAAATCCATTTTCAGTATAGGTTTCTCCATAACATATTGATGCGTTTATAGTGTTGATTGTATGCAAATGCACAAAGAGATTGAGATTTATTATACTATCGCAACCATATTCGGAAGTAAGTGTATGGGAATAAACGCCTGTTTGAGTAAATGTTTGTCCAAAAAACTCATAACTTTCACCCTGTATAATAGTGTCATAAATATTTGTAGTGTATGTTGGATTTACGGTAAGGATTAAGGTTACTAAACTATCGCAACCCCAAGTTGAAGAAAGATTTTGGGTGTTTGTTATGGTGTGATGGGTGTTTGTCATTTGCGAAAGTGGAATAAAAAATCCATTTCTATTGTAAGAGGTTCCATAACAAGTAGTATCGTAAATCGTATCGGAATATGTAGGGCTTATTACTAATTCTATATTCGATGTATTGCCACAACCATAACTTGTCAGTAAAGAAGATTTTGAGTAAGTGCCTGCTTGAAAGAGTGTATCAACGATTGTGCGATAGTTTAATTCTCCATTTTGTCCTCTTTCATAACCCGAATATTGCCAAACGTAATAACCACCTTGACAAATGCGTTGTGTAGAGTTTGTTTCTACATTATCCCTTAAATTTATCGTAACTCTAACTACGCTATCGCAACCAAGGTAGGTTGAAAGAGTATCACGATGTGTTCCACTTGTAGTTATTGCCATATCGTTCAAATAATAAACAGAATCTCTACAAAGGTCCACAATTCCCCTATTTGTACTTTTTGTTGGTTGTACCAATAATTTTAATGTAGTTGTACTATCGCAACCATATATGTTATCGTTATAGTTTGTTTTTGTTATTGTATAAAGATTATTCTGCATTTGAGATTTAGTAACGTTAAATCCGTTTCTATTATAATTCTCTCCATAACAAACAGTATCGTAAATGATTAAATTATCAATAGGATTTACTGTGAGATTTAGTTTATAGGTTTTCTTACAACCATAATCTGTTCTATATTCTTCAATATATACTCCTGTGCTATCGTAAAGCGAGTTAACATTTACATAATTTCCATTTTCGTCATACCCATTTCTATACCAACGATAGCTATTGCCTTCACAAAGTGTTTGTGTTGTTTCGTTAAATACTGTATCGCGAAAAACAACACTAATATTTACCAAACTATCACAACCACTAAATGAGTTACTTGCTCGTTTGGTGTAGGTAATATTTGAGGTTGCTAAACGATTTGTTCCGTTTTCATCAACGTAAAAATACTCATCTCCTTCACATTTATATATTGTTTCACTTCCTCTTTGCGAAGCAACCATCAATATATTTACATTGTAAACATCAAGACAGTTTCCGTTTGGAAAAGAGAAAGTATTTTCTCCAATATTTGTTTCATTTAACGTTACAGAAAAGTTGTGCTCAGGAATATTTAGTGTAGTTTGATAATTATCTTCGCTACATAGGTAAATAGTTCTTTCATTATAACTTCCATCAGGAAAAACACTAACAAGTAAAGAGTCTGTTATCAAACACCCCTCAATAGGTATTATTCTACTTTCTATGGTAAAAGTGGTTGTTTGATAGACTAATCTTTCTATTGTTGTGATTGTATCTAAATATGGATTATATAACTGAAATGTATTTTCTCCTACACAAACTATTGTATCATGTTGTATTGTTGTATTGCCCTCTAAACCTTGAAAAGAACAGGCTCCTGCACCCCAATATGCGTTATTTTCATAAGCTCTGTACGCACTACAATGAACAAACACTTGTGGAGAGGTTGAATTTATAAATGTATATGAACTAATCGTAGGAGGAGTAAGTGAGGGTGAAATAATATTTATATTTATTGTTTCTCCAAACGCATAACTGCCTATTGAGGCAATAGCGGTGTGCAATTCAATAGTTGAAGTTGTTGCATTATAAAATGCAGAGTCTCCTATCGCAACTACATTGTAATCCACATCATCATAATTCACTGTAAATGGAATTATAATTGTAGGTTCTAAATAAGCAATGCCATCAACTCTTCGTGTAATCTCACAATCGGTGTCGTTAATTGTTCTGTACTGAATACCATCTACGAGGAAATACGTCTGTTGAGCAAATCCAAGAGAAGATAATAAAAGAAAAAACAATGGAAATATGTATTTAATCTTACCCATAATTATTGTGATTTTTCAATTATCGGCAAAGATAAAAAATAATTTCAAAACAAACAAATAATAGTTAATTTACTTGTTTCAAGAGTTTTAATTCTTGTTTTTGCTCCTCAGTTATGCGATAACTTTCAATGGCTTTTTGAATGCTTTTATTATGAACCCAAACAGGAAGGCGATTTTGCTTAAATATTTTAAGTGTTGAATTGTATTGTTTTGCAAGCGCAGTTGCAAAAAACCAGGATTGCATCATTTTTACATAATAATAATTCGACTTTACCTCACAAACCATTTCCAGATATTCTTCTTTAAACGTTTTGTCTTCAAGAAAATATCTCATAAAACTCAAAATGCCAAATCTACACACATATTCTTTCGGAGAGTTAATCCATTTCTTTATGTAATCTAACAATAAATCTAAATCTTTCTTTAAAACCTTTGGGGAACAACTATCACAAACAGCCCAATTATCTACGTAAGGCAAAAACTTATCTAACGATTCCAAGCATTCTTTCTCGTCTTTCATTTCTTCAATCAAAAAAGAATGTAAATGATTTTCCTCATAATATTTATGTGGAAGCGAGTTTAAGAAATCTCCTCTTTGATTTTCCTTTGCGATTTCTTTGGCTAATTTTCTTAAATGAGGGATTCTTATTCCTATTATATTGTCTTTATTTATATTTGGAATCAATTTAGATTGAAACTCCTTATATTCCTTATCTTGAAGGTCAAATAATCGTTTTTCTATATTGCTTTCGTTCATTATTATAAAAAAAAGAAAAAGCAGCCCCATACTTTAAAAATGGAACCGCTTTATTTATTATTGAAAAGATTAATTATTCTGCTGTTGTTGCTATCGGAGTGTAAACTCTTGCTGCAAGTTCTTTATCGAATTGATACAATCCGTATCCGTTATCGCCAATTAGTTTTAATTTATCTATAATATCACGAGCGTTTTCTTCTTCTTCAACTTGTTCGTCAATAAACCACTTCAACATTGATTGAGTTGCGTAATCTTTTTCTTCTGTTGCTAAATGATAAAGTTCGTTTATCAAAGATGTAACTACTCTTTCGTGTTTCAAAGTTTCTTCAAAAGCTTTCAAAGGATTCTTCCATTCTGTTTCAACCTCAGCAATAGGTTTCAATTCTACTCTTCCTCCTCTTGATAGAACATAGTTAAATATTTTCATTGCGTGATCTTGTTCTTCTTTGAATTGAATATTGAACCAATTTGCAACTCCTGAAAATCCTTTATCAGACATATCTGCTGACATTGAAAGATAAAGATATGCAGACCAAAATTCTGCATTTATTTGTGCATTTAATGCTTCTTCTAATTTTTTACTTAACATAGCCATTATTTGTTTTGTTTTTTATAATCTTATTTTTTCTTCCTAATATTAACGTAAAAACTTTTTAAAAGTTGTAATTTTGCAAAGAAAAAACTAATTTTGATTATGAATTACCAAGAAACCTTAGATTATTTATACTCTTATTTACCTATGTTTCAAAGAATAGGTGCTGCTGCTTACAAAGAAGATATTTATAACACAGTTGAATTGATGAAGGCTTTGGGAAATCCTGAAAAAAAGTTTAAATCAATTCACGTTGCAGGCACTAACGGCAAGGGGTCTTCATCTCACCTAATTGCTTCAATACTTAGAGAAAAAGGCTTAAAGGTTGGGCTTCACACTTCTCCTCATTTAAAAGATTTTCGTGAGAGAATAAAAATCAATAATCAAATGTGCGAGGAGGATTTTGTTGTAAAATTTGTAGAAGACAACAAAGAAGTGATAGAAAGAATTAAACCCTCGTTTTTTGAAACAGCCGTAGCAATGGCTTTCACTTATTTTGCACAAGAAAATGTAGATGTAGCAATCATAGAAGTAGGAATGGGTGGAAGATTAGACTCAACAAATATCATAAACCCTCTTACGTGTTTGATAACTAATATTTCTTTTGACCATACTCAATTCTTAGGAAATTCATTGGAAAAAATAGCAGAAGAAAAAGCTGGAATAATTAAACAAAACACTCCTGTTGTAATTTCTCAAACACAAAACGAAACTCAAAATGTTTTCTTAGCAAAAGCAAACGAAAATAACGCTCCTATATGTTTTGCAGATAGTTACCTGTCTTGTGAAAATGTTTCTCATAGTCAAGGTTTGCTAAAAATGGATATTTATCAAAACAAAGCAGAACGTTTAAACAACTTACTATCTTCTCTTTCGGGTTATTATCAACAAAGGAATATTCTTGGCGTTATCGCATTGATTGATACGCTTAATAAATATCATAATTTCAATATTAGTGATGAGCAAATAATTGAGGGCATAAAAAACATATCTTCAAACTTCCCTATTGCAGGTCGTTGGCAAACTCTTTGCAAAAAGCCTTTAACAATTTGCGATACAGGACATAACGAAGACGGATTAAAGTATGTAATTGAGCAAATAAAGAATACTCCTCACAAAAAGCTAAGATTTGTTTTAGCAATGGTAAATGACAAAGACGTAAATAAGGTTTTATCAATGTTGAACAAAGATGCAGAATATTATCTCTCACAAGCGAAAATACCAAGAGCCTTACCTGTAAATGAATTGGCTGAAAAAGCAAAACAAGCTGGGCTTTCCTTTACTCAACACGAAACAATCTCGCAAGCATTAGCAAAAGCACAAGAAGAAGCCGAAGAAAACGACTTGGTTTTCGTAGGTGGCTCAACCTTTACCGTAGCAGAGGTTGTGTAAGTCTAAAAGCTTGAAAAAAAAATCAAAGAAAAATTCAAAAAAATCAAAGAAAAAAACGAAAAAATCAAAGAAAAAAAATTTTTTTTCTTTGATTTATTTTTTTGATTGATTAACAAAGAAAAAATTCCAACAACAATACATCATTATCCCTGCTTGATTGTCTAAGGTGTCTTCGCTAAAAAACGAGATTAGCATAATTGCAAGAAAAATTATATAGTAAGGATTTTTATTTAGCGAGAAACGAAACATTGGATAGAATAAAAACGCAAACCAAATAAGCAATCCTATTATTCCATAGCTGAAAACAACTGAGAAATATTGATTATGCGTTCTCATATTCGTGTCTGCTAATTCTGAATTATTGATTTCTAATTGTTTTTTCAATTCTCGTGGAGCATTTCCTGTGCCTACTCCTATTAAAAGATTGTTTTTAATTACCTCAAAACTATTTTCCCAAAGTTCAATCTTTTGAATTAGAGAAGAGCCCTTTACTTTATTTTCTTTTTCATAAGCTTCAATTTCATAGAAAGTAGAATACAAACGTGATTTCAAAGGTATTTTTTCTGCATAGACATAATTAGGAATCCCTTTCTTTATATTCTCTAAATCTTTTTCCGATAGTTTTTCCCAACCCTTTAAATTCTTTTCATAGCCCTTTGAATTTAAATATCTAATTGCTATATCAACATAGAGAAACTCCCCTTCTTTTGATTTACACACTGCATTTCTATCTTCTTTCAAATATTTTTCTACTCCTTCTTGCATTTGCGCGTAATCAAGCTTATCAAAAATATAATTTCCGTTTTCAATAATCATATTTTCTTTTACCTCTCCATTCTTAGGCACAAAGTAATCTTTGTAATAGTATGAAAGGCAAGAAATAATTGCAAAAACAAAAAGAGAAAATACTGAGATAAATATTGCAAAGGCTGTTTTATTTTTTTTCTTAAAAAGAAAATAAGTTGGAATAATAAAAAACAAAACGACAAAACTAATAACGACTCCGGTTAATGCAGAAGTTAGAATCATATATGCTTCAAACCACAAGGCAAATAATAGAAAAAGAGATTTTTTGTTTTGAATGCAATAAACAACTATAAAAGATGAAGCAAGGGTTAAATGAAGTGCAAAACGAATATGAGAACAAAACGGCATAATTGTGCGCACATCGGGATTTTCTGTTACAAGAAAATTAAACATTCCTATACCTGTTGCAACAAGTAACGAAAAGATATAAGCCCAAGCATAGATTTTTAGATTTTTTCTTTCTTGCAAAGGAAGATTCATTAGATATAGAGGCACAATTAAAAAGGGCAGAGATTTTTCTAATTGTTTCCAAGCCTCACTTCCTCCTCCGCTCCAAATCATTCCAAGACATATCAATGCAAAGAAAGAAAAAACTGCTATTAAAACGTCTTTTGAATAGGATTTTATGCGAAACTTGTCTGCAAAAACAAACCTTATTGCCATAAAAACCATAGCAAATGACATTAAAGCGTGAGAAAAAATCATTCCCACAATGCTAAGACAAATTATTGCAATGTCTAAATACGAAGAATCTAACTTATGCTTCATAATTGCCAATAAAACTAAAAACAAGTTTAAATTATTGTTTGACAACTTAAAAATAAGTTATATCTTTGCATTTTATTTTTTACACGTAACAACAAAATATGAAAAAATTAGCAGTAGTTGCCTTTGGTGGAAACGCACTTTTGAGAAGCGGACAAAAGGGTACTTATCAAGAACAAATAAACAATGTAACTGAAACTTGTAGTTCACTTTCTAGCCTTTTGAAACAAGGTTATAATTTGGTGATTGGACACGGTAATGGTCCGCAAGTTGGAAACGTAATGCTTCAACACGAAGGTGGAAAAAAGCATTTCAATATAGAATCTATGCCAATGGATTTTTGTGTTGCTGAAACACAAGGTTCAATCGGTTATTTGATAGAACAAGGTTTTAGAAATGTTTTTGCAAAAGAAAACATTGACAGAAAAGTCTTAACTTTACTTACACAAGTTGTAGTAGATGAAAAAGATTCTGCTTTCCAAAATCCAGTAAAGCCTGTTGGTCCTTATTATACTAAGGAAGAAGCTGATGCTTTTGCTGCTGAAACTGGTGCAAAATATGCAAAGGATTCTAAAAGCGATAAATATCGTAAGGTAGTTGCTTCACCTAAGCCTTTAAAAATAAACAATATTGAAATTGTAAAGCAACTTGCCTTAGAAGGAAACGTAGTTGTAACTGTTGGAGGTGGCGGAATTCCTGTTGTAGAAGAAAATGGAGTAAGAGGAGTTGAAGCAGTAATTGATAAAGACTTAGCTTCTGCTTTAACAGCAGTAGAAATAGGTGCTGATGAGTTTTATATTCTTACAGATGTGCCTAAGGTATATATCAATTTCCGTCAACCTGATGAAAAAGCCTTAGATGTACTTACTGTAAAAGAAGCAGAAGATTTGCTTTCACAAGGACAATTTGGCGAAGGTTCAATGGCACCAAAAGTAAGAGCAGCTTTACACTTTGTAAAGAATGGAGGAAAAGAATGTATCATTACAGAAGCAGGACAACTTTCTAATCCTTCTTGCGGAACAAGAATAGTAAAAGAATAGTTTATTATAAACAATTAAAATTTTTTTAATTATGGGATTTAATTTAAGAAACAGAAACTTTTTGAAATTATTGGATTTCACTCCAAAAGAAATTCAATATATGTTGGATTTAGCAAGAGATTTAAAAAGAGCTAAATATGCAGGTACTGAACAACCAAGATTAAAAGGTAAAAACATAGCTTTGATTTTTGAAAAGACATCTACTCGTACTCGTTGTGCGTTTGAAGTAGCTGCTCACGACCAAGGAGCTCACGTTACTTACCTTGGACCTTCTGGTTCTCAAATCGGAGTTAAAGAATCTATGGCTGACACTGCTCGTGTATTGGGTAGAATGTTTGATGGTATAGAATATCGTGGTTTTGAACAAAAAATCGTTGAAGAATTAGCACAACACGCTGGAGTTCCTGTATGGAATGGTCTTACAAACGAGTTTCACCCAACTCAAATCTTGGCTGACTTCCTTACAATGATGGAACACACTGACAAACCATTGAATAAAGTTTCTTATGCTTACATTGGAGATGCTCGTTACAACATGGGTAACTCTCTTATGGTTGGTGGAGTGAAAATGGGAATGGATGTAAGAATCGTTGCTCCAAAAGGACTTCAACCAGATGCAGAATTAGTTGCTACTTGCCAAGAAATAGCAAAAGAAACTGGTGCTACATTAACTATAACTGACAATGTAGCAGAAGGTGTTAAAGGTTGTGATTTCTTATACACTGACGTATGGGTATCAATGGGAGAACCAGCAGAAGTTTGGGCTGAAAGAATCGCTTTATTGAAACCTTACCAAGTAAATAAAGAAATGATGGAAATGACAGGTAATCCAAAATGTAAATTTATGCACTGCTTACCTGCTTACCACAACTTAGAAACACAAGTAGGTCGTGATGTTTACAAACAATTCGGCTTAGACGGAGTTGAAGTTACAGAAGAAGTTTTTGAAAGTGAAAACTCTATCGTATTCGATGAAGCAGAAAACCGTATGCATACAATAAAAGCAGTTATGGTTGCAACACTTGGCGACTAATTGCTTTGCAATCTTAATAGAAATAAGGGAGGAATTTAATTCTTCCCTTATTTTTTTATTTTTTTTCTTTACTTTTTTAGAATTTTCCTTAGGATTTTTAAAATTTTTCTTTGCTTTTTTGAGTTTTTTCTTTGCTTTTTTTAATTACTTCTTTGAAGTAGAAACACTACCTCTATATGGTAATGCTTCTACCTTAGGAAAGTAGTGTTCTTACCCTTGAAGAGTAATTTCTTTTCTTCTTATTTGAGCAAAACAAAAGCAGATTTCCGACTAATTTTCATAAAAAATTAGAGATAAATCTTTTAACAAATAAAATTTTGTCGTTACTGAATTATTACATACCTTTGCAAGTGTAATTTTAACAGAAGAAAAAATGTAAACAAAATAACAAAACTGAAATTTTAACGACAATAAAAAGCGTTTTTACTTATTATTATACGTCTGAAATCTCGACAATTTCAAACAATATGCTAATAAGAATAAGTGGAAAACGCTCACGAGTATATCGTGGGCTTTTCTTATTTAGCATATTAGGTAGTCGAGAACCTCAGACGTTAATAAGATAAGGCTCACGTCTTTTTTTAATGTCTTTTCATTCGACAATGATTGAAAAATAAATTTAAAAAAATACTTGTGATGAATAATTTTAATTTAGATCCTCTTACTATCACACTCACCTTAATAGTTGTTGTAGTGTATGTTGTTTCTGCTATATATGTGTTGCAGAAGAAAAAACAAAATAAGTTAGAAACAAAAAGACGTTGGATTGAACAATTACCTTCTTTTGTATCTACTTGTGGAGTATTAGGAACTTTTATTGGTATTACAATAGGGCTTGTTGGCTTCAATGCCGAAAATATTCAAGATAGTATACCTACTTTGTTAGAAGGTATGAGTACAGCATTCTTTACTTCACTTGCGGGAATGATAGGTTCGCTATTGCTATCAAAACAAGTGAATAGTTACTTTGATGATATTGACAAAGGAGTTTCTGATACGCAATCTGCAACAGCAATGATAGTAAATGTTGTTCAACAACTTGTTAGTGAAAATCAAAAACAAAGTGCTTTTTTAGACACTATCACAAAAAGGGTAAGTAATATTGAAAAAGATGTTATTCCGATTATCAAACAAACGCAAACTAATACCGATAATATTGTAAATATCATTCAATCCAATGAGAAAGAATTTGCAAATATTGTTCCTGTAATTCAAAAGATGAACTCAAATTTAGATGAAATATTAAGCTTAGAATTAGCTTTACCGAAACAAATAAATGAAATGTCGGAAAAATATGTTTCTAAATTAACAGATGAAATACATAATGAATTTATAGGCATTGAGAATGCTATGAATAAAACCGATGATTTGTTGGAAATGAAATTCAATGAGTTTACTGAACTTTTAAAAAAAAGTAATACAGAGGCTTTAGTCGAAGTAATGAAGAATGTAACGGAAGAATTTCAAAAACAAATGGGTAGTCTCATCAATAAACTTGTTAAAGAAAATTTTGAGCAACTAAATAAGAGCGTTGAACAACTTAATATTTGGCAAAAAGAAAATAAAGAAATGATAGTTTCTTTAACAAAACAATATAAGCAAATGGCAGATGATTTTGATGCAACATCTACAACATTGACTAAGGTTGGAGGAGATACTAAACTTTTAGTAAGTGAAGGAGGAAAACTTAGACAAATTATTGACGCATTAAATAAGGTTTTTATAGAAGATACTAAATTTATTGAGATTACTACTAAGTTGGAAGAATCAGTTGTTTTAACAAAAGATAATATGCAAAAATTCGATGATTCTACAAATGTATTAAATGAATGGGTGAAAAAACAAAGGGATTTTGTAGAAGGAGTATATCTTTTGATAAATAAACTTGATGAAATTAACAAGATAAATGATTATAGTGAGGAATTTTGGAAAAGCACTAAAAAAGGTTTGAATGATGCAGTTGGAAGCATACAAGGAAGTATAGAAAAATTGAATGATGAATTAGGTAAAATCGATGAACATTTTTATGAAAGATTAGCTACTACATTATCAGAATTAGATAGATGTATTGAAGCTATGATTAACGGAAAGGAGTAGAGTATGTCAAAGTCTAATGTATGGATATCGGTTTCAGACCTTATGACAGGATTGATGATTATATTTTTATTCGTTGCAATTTCTTACATGGTACAAGTTAAGAATAATCAAAAAGTTCTTGAAGGTTATATAGAAACTAAGGAAAACCTTCACGATAAATTAGTAGATGAATTTAAAAATGATACAACAAAATGGCAAATGTCTATTGGTAAGGATTTGACAATTAAATTTGATAATCCAACTGTATTATTTGATTCGGGAGAATGGGAATTAACTTCATCATTTAAAAACATTTTACAAGATTTTTTACCTCGTTATTTTAATATTTTATTAAAAGATAGTTTGCGCACAAAGATTCAAGAAATACGAATTGAAGGGCATACTGATGATGTGCCTATTCCAAAATTACATAATGATCCGTATATTGCCAATATTATTCTTTCTCAACAAAGAGCATTAAGTGTAGTAAAGTATTTTAGAGAATTACCCGTATTTAAACAATACACAAAGGAGGAGCAGAATTTAATTGAGTATTGGTTAATTGCAAGTGGTTTTTCTTATGGAAAATCATTAGATGATAATGGCGAATACACGTTTAAAACAAAAAATAATATAAATAAGGATTTGTCAAGGCGTGTAGAGATTCGTATTGTAACAAATGGAGATATAGAAATAGAGAAATTTATGAAAAATTAAAAAGATATACTTAATAAATGAAAGAAGGAGTAATATGCTCTTTTAAAAAAATTAAAAGAGCATTAGAAAATCTTGGATATACAATACCCCCAGGAAACCCAGGAAAAATAGATGGATGGGATTTAGTAAATCTTAATAAAGATGAAGTAAAGTTCGAGATAGACAATTCTGGAGATTTTTATTTAGCTTTTAAAAATGGAAAAAAGCAAAAAGTATTTTTATACAAAAAAGAATATCATATATCTGGTTACGAAAATAGTAAGCCGAGGTATCATGTAAAAAAATGTCGTACATTTCAAGATTATTCACCAAGTTTGTATCGAGTAGCCAATACAGGAAGTGTAATTGTTTGGGATATGGATATAGGTAAAAATGTTGAAGTTTCGGAACTGCCATTATGTAAAAATTGCCTTGAATTATTAAAAGCAGAGAATAGTAATTATACACCTCCTCAAACGTCTAAGGAGTTTGAACAAGTTTTAAAAGATGAAAATACTGATTTGAAAGGTTATTTGCCAAAATGGTCAAAAATATCGAAAGAGTATAGAGAAAAGCAATATTATACTTGTGAAATTTGCGGGTTTCATGCAGACAATAAGATAGATAAGCAGTTCATACAAGTTCATCACAAAGATGGAGATAAAAAAAATAATGAAGAAAGTAATTTGCAATGTTTGTGTATTGAATGTCATTCTAATGTAAATTCACGACATCAAGAAAATTTCTCAAAAGGAATAAATAAGGCTAAATTAGATTCGTTTATTAAAAAATATAGATAATATTATTTCTTATTATTTGCGATTAACAAATTATGATAAACTTCTCTTCAAAAAGTGATTAAGAAATAAAAAAGCAAAAACGTGCTCAAAAAACTTAAAAATTTGAGCACGTTATTCATTTCATGCTTAAAAAATGCATTTTTTTGAGTATGTCTATTGTAATGAAGATTCTTTTGCTTTATGATTAACAAATAAGTCTATTAATATAATACAAAAGGTAAATAAGGAATAACTTGAATAACTAATTTTATTCCTTAGAAATATTTTCATCAAACCATTGCCATAGAGAATCCTTTGGCAGTGGTGCGATGATTTTTATTTGTTCTTTTTTTACAGGGTGAAGAAATTCTAACTGCCTTGCGTGAAGTGATATTGAGGCGTCTTTATTACTGCGTTCAAATCCATATTTTAAATCGCCTTTTATTGGACAACCTATATTGGATAATTGTACTCTTATTTGATGATGTCGTCCTGTTTTTAGGTTTACTTGCAATAGTTGATAGTTATCACCTTTTGCTAAAACTTCATAGTCCAATTCGGCATATTTTCCTTTTGTTGTGTCTTTTGTAACAAAGGTTTTGTTTTGCTTTTCATTACGAATAAGGAAGTTTACCAACGTTGCTTTGGGTTTTATATTATTATTGCGAACTATTGCCCAATATGTTTTATGGATTTGGTGTTCTTTCATCATTTTATTAAGACGAACAAGGGCTTTTTCTGTTTTTGCAAACATCACAACGCCACTTACGGGACGGTCTAAGCGATGAACTAATCCGCAATAAACGTTTCCGGGTTTATTGTACTTTGTTTTAAGATAATGTTTCACCATTTCCTCTAACGAAACATCACCTGTCTTGTCGGAATGTACGATTTGGGAAGAGAGTTTGTTAAGGATAATTATATGATTGTCTTCAAAAAGAATTTGCTTTTCTAATTCTATGCTCATATACTTGCAAGAATTGAAATTCCTCCTTTGACTTTATCTTCTAATTCAGCGTGTACTTGAGAGTCAATTGGAATAAATAAATCTACTCGTGAGCCAAATTTTATAAATCCTAATTCTTCACCTTGTTTTACTACGTCTCCTTCTTGTGCATAGCAAACAATTCTTCTTGCCAAAGCTCCTGCAATTTGTCTTATTACGATTCTTTGTCCTTTTTCAGTCTCTACGCAAACTGTTGTACGTTCATTTAAGGTTGAACTTTTAGGGTGCTTTGCTATTAGATAGCGTCCTGAATGATAATTAACGTAAACTACTTTTCCTGATACGGGATAGCGATTTACGTGAACGTTATTTGGCGACATAAAGGTAGAAATTTGAATACATTCTGTCTTTAAAACTTCTGGTTCAAAGACTTTTTCTACTACAACTATCGTTCCGTCTGCCGATGCAATGACTTGATTTGGATTTGAGGCTAAATCTCTTGCCGGGATTCTAAAAAATCTAATTATTACAAAATCAAATATCAATAATCCTGCAATTAGCAACCACCAAAACACGTTCCATTCTTTTATAAAACAGAACATAGCAACTAATGCTAAGATTGTAATTATTATAATCGAAATACTAATTTTGTATCCTTCTTTGTGTATGTACATATCTTTGTTATTTTACAATTAATTCTAAATAAACCCACACTATCGGCAAGACTATAAACAAGATGTCAAAACGATCTAATATTCCTCCATGCCCTGGGAGAATTTTTCCACTATCTTTTACTCCCATTTGACGTTTAAACATCGATTCAACTAAGTCGCCAAGTGTTCCTACAGAGGATACGATTATTGAAATCACTATCCAATGCTGAATTGCAAATATATTAGAAAATTTTGAAATTACAATGCCTGCAATTATAGTAAATAAAAATCCTCCAACAAAGCCTTCCCAACTTTTCTTAGGAGAATGTCTTTCAAAAAGACGATGTTTGCCAAATTTTACACCTGTTAAATAGGCGAAACTATCGTTACACCACGCTAATATAAAGACACTTAGTAGTAACAGTGGTTGAAATTCCGAATTATATTGAATTATGAGATTTGTTGTAGAGATTGGCAAAATTATGTAAATCAATCCGCAAATTAAAAATGCGATTGAGGTAAATGGCTCTTCGTTTTTTTGATACAAAGCAGCAATAAAATTCGCAATTACTAAGACTACACTTATCAAAAGTGGTATTTTAAAATCTATGTTAAAAGAATATAGTGCAACTGTTGTGTAAAGAGAGATTGCAGTTAGATATGCAAGTAGGGAATTAGAAATTTGATATTTGTTTTTTGCAACATTATAAAATTCACTCAATGCAACAAGTCCTATTATTCCAAAATAAATGGAAGATATTATAGGATTAAAACATATTGCTGCTAAAACACTTGCAACATAAACTCCTCCTGTTAGAGTTCTTTTTAATAAATCGTTCATATTTTTTTATTATTACTCGTCTATTAAATAAAGATAAAATTCAACTACTGATTGACTTAATGCTTCACTTGATTTTAGTGTTGTTATGTGTGAGGGTAGATTGTTTAATAATGGTTGAAGAGCTTCTTTATAATTTGAATATATTTGTGAAGTATGTGCTACTATTATAAATATAGATGGTAGTTTATTTACGTTTGAACCTATTCCTTGTTGTGATGTTACCATAAAACTACCAACATTAGCTATCATTGCATGACAAAGACTTATTCCTACTATTGCATTTGGATTGTGAAGCGTTGTCTCTACTCCTATGTGTTTTAAATATAAATGTAGATTTTCACTAAACGACAATATATTTTCCCATTTTCTATATTGTATAAGTGATTGCAATTTGTTAATAAAGTCTTTTTCATTTTCGCAGTACACAAATCGTCCTTTATCTTTTATGAATTGTTCTGCAAATTTAATTACTTTGTCACCCTGTAAAACAGAATAAGAAGAAACGGGAGATTCTTCTCTTTCTTTTTCTCCCATTCCTTCTTCTATATTTTGTCTTAAAATCTTTAGTAAGAGTTCTCTTTTATTCTTGTTGTTCATCAACCTTTTCTTCGTCCCAAGGACGTTTTCCGTAAATGTTTTCTACGTCTTCTCTAAATATTACTTCTCTTTCTACAAGTATTGTTGCCAAAGCATCTAATTTTTCACGGTTTTCTGTCAATAAAGACTTAGCTTGAGTATAAGATTCTTCTACCATTGAGCGAATTTGTGCGTCTATTTTTTCAGCAGTCTTTTCACTAAATGGTTTTTGGAAGCCGTATTCACTTTGTCCACTTGAATCATAGAAAGAAAGATTTCCTATTTCTTTGTCTAAACCATAGTAAACAACCATTGCGTAGGCTTGTTTTGTAACTCTTTCCAAGTCATTTAATGCACCTGTGGAAACTTCTCCAAAGACTATTTCTTCGGCAGCTCTACCTCCAAGAAGTGAAATCATTTGATGAAGTAGTTGTGCCTTTGTTGTGATTTGTCTTTCCTCTGGTAAATACCAAGCAGCACCAAGGGCTTGTCCTCTTGGAACAATAGTAACTTTAACAAGTGGATTAGCATATTGCAACAACCAACTTACAGAAGCATGTCCTGCCTCGTGATAAGCAATAGTTTTCTTTTCTTTTGGAGTAATTATCTTATTCTTTTTCTCCAAACCTCCGATGATTCTATCAACTGCATCAAGAAAATCTTGTTTTTCTATTATTTTTTTGTCTTTTCTTGCAGCAATTAAAGCTGCTTCGTTACATACATTCGCAATATCTGCACCTGAGAAACCAGGAGTTTGTTTTGATAAGAACTCAATATCTACATCTTTTTCATCAAATTTCAATTTTGCAGTATGTACTTTAAAGATAGCTTTTCTTTCAGGTAAATCAGGTAAATCTACATGTATTTGTCTATCGAAACGTCCTGCTCTCAACAAAGCTTTATCCAATATATCAACACGGTTTGTTGCAGCAAGAATTATTACTCCTGCATTTGTACCAAAGCCGTCCATTTCTGTAAGTAATTGGTTTAAGGTATTTTCTCTTTCATCGTTTGAACCTGAAGAAAGATTTTTACCTCTTGCCCTACCGATTGCGTCTATTTCATCTATGAATACAATACAAGGAGCTTTCTTTTTAGCATTTTCAAATAAGTCTCTCACTCTTGATGCTCCAACTCCTACGAACATTTCAACAAAGTCAGAACCTGATAGAGAAAAGAATGGAACTTTGGCTTCTCCCGCAACAGCTTTTGCAAGAAGGGTTTTACCTGTACCCGGAGGACCAACAAGCAACGCTCCTTTTGGAATTTTCCCTCCCAAGTTGGTGTATTTTGATGGCGATTTTAAGAAATCAACTATTTCTTTTACCTCAACTTTTGCTTCTTCCAATCCTGCAACATCTGCAAAGGTTATATTTATGTCTTTATCCTTATCATATAGGCGAGCTTTACTTTTTCCAACATTGAAAATGCCTCCACCCATTCCGCCACCGCCTGAGCTACTTCCTCCTCTCATCATTCTAATCATCACAATCCAAAAAATAACCATTACAAGTATGGATATTAAGAAGAAACCATTTTCTCCAAAGAAACTTTTTCTTTCTTCAGATTCAACACTAATTCTTCTGTCTGCAATAATTTTTTGTTTTTCTAATTGAGTGGCAACACCTACTGTATCTCTCGCTATCCATTGGTCCTCTACAGTTTTTAAAATAGCGCGAAAATCTTCGTAATTAACAAATGCAAACGTATAGAATCCATTATATGATTTATCTGTTCCAAATCGTCCTTGTGGTTTTAAGTCTGAATATGTTGTATCGTCTTTTATCTTTGCAGGTTTTATATAAATCTCTGCAAACTCTTGGTTCACAACATTTATTTTCTCAAAATCTTTGTTAAGCAAGACGGTTTTCAACTTCTCTTCTTTGATTTCTCGGGAAGTTGTTGCGTCTCCTCCAAACGCCATTACAAACAATACCACTAACAAGGCAAGATAAATCCAAGTAAATTTAAATTTAATTTTTGGAGCTTTAGCGCCTTTATTATTTTGTTTTGACATATCTTGTTTTTACTTCGTTTTAGTCTAAATTTTCTATATGTGTTTGTTTTCTATCTTTCCACATAGCTTCAATATTGTAGAACTCTCTTGTTTCTTCCAAGAAGATATGTATCACAACATCAAAATAATCTAACAATACCCATTGACAATTTTGCAAGCCTTCAACTTTTCGTGGATTAAGTCCTGTAGCCTGTTTTATTTCTCTATCAATAGAATCTGTTATTGCATCAACATGCGATGGTGAATTTGCTGTACAAATCACATAGTATTCAAATAATGAACCATCTACTCCATCAAAATCTATTATTGTGATGTCTTTTCCTTTCTTTTCTTGTATTCCTTTCACTGCTATTTGTGAAAGAATTTCTGCTTCTTTTCTTTGTTTTCCCATTCTATTTTATAAAATTATTATGCAAATATACGAATAATTCTAATAACGCTAATTTTTGAAAAAAGTTGTGTATTTTTTTCTTTGTTTTAGAAAATTATTTCTTTGAATTAGCAAATTATTCCTTTGTTTTATTTTTTTATTTCTTTGAATTATTTTGCTCTTTGAATCATTTATACACTTTTTTCAACATTTCAACGTTAAAAAAAAATAAACACTAAATTCTATATATGATTTTTTTGTAGTAATTTAGTACCTTAAAAAAATAATAAAATGAGAAAAAATATTAAAGCATTTATTGTAGCAACAAGTTTATTTCTAACACCTTTTATTCTCTTGGCTCAAAAAACAGAGATTAAAAAATCTGATGATTTAAAGCAAGCATTGGACAATTATTATAGCAAGAATTACGCTCTGAGTTTTGAACAATTCACAAATTATATTGAAAATAATAAAGCAAGCAACACTCTTTCGTTAGAAGAAGCTTATTTCTTTCAAGCCTCTTGTGCATACGAAATGATGAACAATGACACTGATAAACTTTTGTCTGATTTCATCGCAACATATAAAGAAAGTCATAGAGCAAATGATGCAAAATTCATTTTAGCAAACCATTTCGTAAGAAATCAAGAGTTTGAAAAAGCATCTAAAATCTATTCGCAAATAGACATAAACACTTTGCCTCAATCTCAAAAGTACGAATATTACTACAAAAATGGACATTGTCAATTTATGTTAAAGGATTATGACAATGCCAAAAACTCTTTCAAGAACGTAAAAGATGCAAGAAGTAAATTCGCTGTGGCAGCAACTTATTTCTACGGACATATTCTTTATGAAGAAGGAAAATACAACAAAGCATTAAAAGAGTTCCTTTCTTTAAAGAACGAAAAAAACTTCGGAAAGATAGTTCCTTATTACATAGCGCAAATATACTATCACGAAGGTAAATACGAAGAATTGATAAGCATAGCTTCAGAACTTTCAAACAAATCTGAATCTAAAAAGAGTGCCGAATTAAATAAAATGTTAGGTGATGCCTATTACAAATTAGGAAGATATAACGAAGCAATACCTTATCTTGAAAAATCTTTACAATCACCAAATGTAGCGACTCCACAAGACTACTATCTTCTAGGTTTTACTCTTTTAGAAGAAAAGCAATATGACAAAGCAAAAATCTATTTAGAAAAAGCCACAAGCAACAATGACTCACTTTCTCAAAACGCATTATATCATTTAGGTGTATGCTACTTGCAATTAAACGATAAGGTGTCAGCAAAATCTATGTTTAAGGAATCTTACAAATATGATTTTGATAAAAGCATAAAAGAAAAAGCTTTACTTAACTATGCAAAATTATCATACGAAACAAATGCTGCATACAATGAATCTATAAAAGCATTTCAATCATACATAGAACTTTTCCCTAAATCGAAAAATACAAATCAAGCAAAAGAATATCTTGCACAATTATATGGCAACACTCAAAACTATAGAGATGCAATAGAAATGATTGAACAAATGACTGAACGTAACAAACTCATCAATCAAGTCTATCAAAAAATTTGTTTAAATAGAGCAATAGAATGTTTTAATGAAAATAAATCAAGTGAAGCAATAATATATCTTGACAAATCGCTTTCTCAAGCTCACTCTAATGAATTCACAGCGGCTGCATATTATATCAAAGCAGAGATTTATTATCAATTAAACAATTTTGGATTATCAATAAACAACCTAAGCAAATTCTTTAACACAACAGATTCCCAAAAAAGTATTTACTATAATTCAGCAAACTACACGATGGGATACAATCTTTTCAAACAGAAAAAATATAGTACAGCAAAAGATTATTTCAAAAAAGCAAGTAACACTAGCGATGAAACAATAAAAATAGACTCAAAATGTAGATATGCTGATTGTTTGTACATGGGAAAAGATTTCCAAAACGCAATCAAAGAATATGATTATGTTATCTCTAAAAACAAATTAGATGCAGACTACGCAAGTTATCAAAAAGGAATGGCATATGGTGCATTAGGAAATTACGATAGAAAGATAACAATACTAGAAACTTCAATATCACAATTTCCAAAAAGTAATTATGTTGCAAGCATGAAATATGAATTAGCTAATTCTTATTTAACACTTGACTTATATCCTAAATCATTAGAACTATACAACGATATCACAAACAATTATTCTCAATCAATACACGCAAAGGACTCTTACGCAAAAATAGGTATGATTTACTATAACATGGGTAAAGAACAAGAAGCGTTGAATTACCTAAAAAAAGTAGTAGAAAACTATCCTGGTACAGAGGAAGCAAAATCTGCTCTTAATAACATAAAGAATATTTATGTTGAATCAAATAGAGTAAATGATTTCATTGCATACACAAAGAAAATACCTGAAGCAGAAATTACACAAAGCGAACAAGACTCTATAAGCTACCAAGCTATAGAAAATCAATATATGAGTGGTAATTGCGATAAATCTATAGAAGGATTTAGACAATACATCAACAACTATCCAAATGGAGCCTTTTACATTTCTGCAAATTATTATTTAGCAGATTGTCTTGAAAAACAAGATGACATACAAGGAGCTTTATCTGCATACGAAAACATAATTAAAAAACCTAAAAGTCAATTTACAGAAAAATCCATCTTAAAAGCAGCAAATATAAACTTTGAAAACAAAAACTATGACAAAGCATTAGAAGAGTATTGTCTATTAGAACAAACAGCAGAAATAAGTAACCATAAATTACAAGCCCTTTCTGGAGCAATGGAATGTTATTTTCTATTAGGCAAGTATGATTCTACAATCATATTAGCAAATAAAATTCTTTCATTTGAAAAGATTGACGAAAATAGTTCTGAAAAAGCATCATATTTATTAGCTAAAGCATTGTTACAAAATGGAAATTCGGGACAGGCAATTGAAGAATTTAAAAAATTAACTACTGCAAAAAACACTGAATATTCATCTGAAGCACAATATACTTTAGCAGAGATAAAATATAAAGCAGGGAACTTGGATGAAGCTGAAAAAACAATATTAGAAATCACTAGCGAACCAAGTAGTGAGTATTGGTTAGCAAAAACATTCATACTTTGGGCTGATATATTTAAAGAAAGAGGAAATAAAATTCAAGCAAAACAAACTCTACAAAGTATAATTGACAACTACGAAGGAGATGCGACAATAATAAAAATTGCTCAAGACAAATTAGATGAACTAAACAATAAACAAACAGAAGAAAAGAAAATTCAAGAAGAAAAGTTACAAGAGCAAAAAGAAGCAGTTGATGAAATAACAATAGAAAACAAATAAGAATATGAAAAAGTATATAATAACATTATTTTTTACATTAGGTGCAAGTCTTTCTGTTTTTTCGCAAGAAAACAAAGAAAGCGTTTACAATGAAGACATAATAGTAAAAACAATATTTGACCCAGTTGTAAACGAAGCTTATAAAATAAACGATAAGCCTCAAACATTCAATACAAAATTTGAAATACCACCATTTCAATACGAAAAAGGCACAAAACAATTCCCTACAACAATGGTGTTTGAACAAATAAAACCAGCAAAAGTTAAGGGAGAACCACTATCAAAACTATATAACTCTCATATTAAAGCAGGTATTGGAACATATTTTACCTCGTTATTAGATGTTTCGTACACACAAACTCGTTCAAAAAACTTTGTTTACTCTACACATTTCAGACACAACTCATCATTAGGACAAATAACAGACTATGGTAATTCCACTTTTGCAAATAGCGATTTAGACTTATACGCAAAAAAAATATGGGATAAATTTTCTCTTGATGCAGGATTAACATATAGTTACCAAAGACAATATTTCTATGGTTTCATTGATAGTATGAATATTGACAAAAACACATACATAGCTCCTTATCATAATGTAGGTGGATTTGTAAAATACCAAAGTATTTACAGAAAAAAAGATGCGTTACATAACTCTGCAAACCTTGCAATTAACCATACATTTAACAAATGGGGCAGAAAAGAAACAAGAATTGTAACAAATTTAGACTTACACAAGAACTTTGAGTTCCTTAATAGTGATGAACAAAACATAGGATTAAACTTAAACTATAATCAAAGCCTTGGTTCATATGATCCAAAAGATTTAGCTCTATTCCACAATGAATTAATAGAAGCAACAGCTTTTAAGAATAAACTTGGAGACATCAATATAAAACCATATGCAAATCTAAACATACAACAAATAAAGTTAAATCTTGCTTTAAACTTTGTACCAACATTTGGCGACAACAAACAATTTGAAATACTACCAACAGCTGTAATTGAATCCCCAATTTTTGCAAACATAATCAAATTCAACGCAGGAATAATTAGCAAGTTCAATACTCCTACTCTAAACTATTTAAGAACAGAAAACCCTTATCTTTCACCACTTGCAAACATAGAAAGCAATAGTGAAATGAACGTATTTGCAAAACTTTATTTCATAACAAAAAGTAATATCCTATTATCACTTCAAGGAGGTTATAAATTAGGAAACAACAACTATTTCTATGAACTTCAGCAAGGCGCATCACTTAACAATATGTTCAATTTAGTCTATGATGACACTAAAACATTCTATGCAGAAGCAAACGTAGCATATCAAATAGATAAAACATTTGATTTAAGTTTGAATTTATTATATCAAAACGTAAAAACAATCACATTAGAACACCCTTGGTACACACCAGCTTTCAAAGCGAACTTATTTGTAAGATATAATGCAAATGACAAATTAAACATTAGCCTTGTACCAAGTTTCCAAAGCAAAGTAAAATGTCAAAATCCATTAGGAGAAGTCGAAGAATTAAAGAGCAAAATAGACATTAACCTTTGGGCAAACTACAATTACTCAGACAAACTAATGTTCTTTGTAGAACTAAACAACATAGCATACCAACGCTATTTCAATTACTACAATTATCCTTCACAACGTATAGTTTTAATGGCAGGAGCTAAATATTCATTCTAAGAAATGCTTAACAAAGAATATTTAATTGGCTCTTTAAATAAACCAATAGGATTAAAAGTATTAAATAACCTAATAAAAGAAATAGAGAACGAAAGCGATATTGAACTTATATATTCATTAAGCAAAAGTGAAAACAAGAAAATAGAATTTCATTCTGCTTGGCTATTAGAAAAATTATGCACGAAAGACTTAGAGTTTTCCGTGCATTTTTTAATGGATTTATTAAACAACTTTGATAAAATCAACAATCAATCAGCCCTGCGTTCATTTAGCAAAATCATTGCAATGATCCTTAACAACAAAGCAAAACTATCAGGCAAAATTTCTAAGATAATAGACTCCTGCAACAAAGAAAAGATAATAGAAACTTGTTTTTCTTACATCATAAACAAGACAACACCTATTTCTCTTAATCAGTGGTTAGTCGATATTTTGCTTTACTATTCGCAAGAGCAAGATTGGATAAAAGAAGAACTTAATCTCTTTGCACAAAGCCTACAAATACAATCCACTCCCGCAAAACTGCAATGTGCAAAGCGAATCAAGAAAATATTATCTCTTTGTTAATTTACCTTAAAACTATCTTTGAGGTTTTTGTTGCCTTATTATTAAACGCCTTTACCATATATGTTCCTGCAGGAACATTGTTTAGAGTAAATTTATAGTCTTTTGTAGCAAATACTTTTCTACCTAATAGATTGTAAACCTCTATTTGAAGATTGTTTTCTTCACTTAAAATATTTACTAATCGATTATCATTTATTATTTGCACCTCTAATTCTTTTGTATTTTGTATTCCAGCACAATCTTCCTCTATTCTGTCTTCAAAATACATGTTCCAAAGAAGGTTTTCTGAAGAATAATCTTCTAATCTTCCACAAGGTACTGTTAATGTCGCATTATTAGGCATTGGGAAAACTACTTCATCTTGAACAACTGGAGGAATATTTGCCATGGAAACAATATTCTCTAAGACATTACAAGAAGTAAAAGCATCTCTTCCTATAAAGCAAAGGTTTTCGCCTAAAACTACGTCTGTCAAAGCAGAAGAGCCATAGAACATTTTAGGATATATACTTATAAGTCCATTACCTAGTGAAGCAGATATCAAATTGTTGCAATAATGAAAAGAACCCTTTCCGATGTAAGCAACACTATCTGGAACAACTACTGATATCAAATTTATACAATTCCAAAATGTATAATTACCAAGAAGAGTTAAACTATTAGGAAGATAAATAGATGTTAGATTTGTACACCTTTCAAATGCACCATAGCCATCTGATAATGTTCCTATAGCGACAACCCCTTCTGGTACTGTAATAGATGTTATAGCTTCGCATCTATAAAAAGCCTTCCCTTTTATAAATACTATTGGATAATTGTTTCCATCAATTTCTACAACAGATGGTATTACGAAATCACCATTTTTAGATGTTGCACAAGATATTATACTTACCTTTGTTGGTATTGGATTTTGAGCTTCTTCACCTAAATAAAATGTCATAAAACCTGTGTGATATAGAGTGTAGTTTCCAATAGTTAAAGTGTCATATCCTCCATATGTTATTTCATCGTCCACTATTGTTGCTGTTTCTTTGAATGCGTTAGGATGAATTGTAGCATTTTCTGGTAATATTACGGAAGTTAAATTACTACAATATGCAAACGCTTGGGCACATATAGTCGTTACATTATTAGGAATTTCTATTGTAAGCAGGTTATTACATTTGTAGAAGGTGTAATTTCCTATCAACCTTAGGTTATCAGGCAGTGTAATTGAACTTAAATTTTCACATTCTTCAAATGCTCCGAATAAATCAGCATTACTTCCTATTTCAGTAATACTTGGTGGTAATATAACTGATGTTAGATGAACGCATTTGTAAAATGCCTTTCCTTTAATATAGGTCACAGGATAACTATCTCCGTTTATAGTTAACATAGGTGGAATTGCTATTACACCACTCTTTGCCGTGTCGCAAGCAATTAAAGTAAGTTTTGTAGGATTTACGTTATAATTATTTCCCTCTATTGAGAAAGTCATAAATCCTGTAGAATTAAGAGTGTAATTTCCTATATTTAAAGTATCATTACCTCCATAAGTAACATCATCTACTATTACAGTTCCTGTTTCCTTGAAGGCATTTTGATGAATATTAATATTATCAGGCATAGTAACAGTATTCAATGAAATACATAGTGAAAATGCTCTATCTCCTATATGATTTACACTGTTAGGTATAGTAAGTGTAGTCAAATTATTACATTTATAAAAAGCCATTTTTCCAATAGTTTCAACACCTTCTGGAATAACAACACTAGTTAAAGAATTACATTCCTCAAATGCTCCATAATAATCAGTTAAACTTCCAATCGCAACAATAGATTGAGGAATAATAATAGAGGTTATGTCTTCACATTTATAAAAAGCTCCTCCTGCAATAAATTTAACAGGATAAGTATTTCCATTGATTTGAATTGTGGATTGAATTGTAATATTTCCATTAGCTGATGTAGGAAAATCTATAATACTTATTTGACTTGGAGTTGAATTATAGATATCTTCTCCTATATTAAATGTCATGAAACCTGTATTATAGAGAATATAGTTTCCTACATTTAAAGTATCACAACCTCCATAAGTAACTTCATCAATAGTAATTCCACCTGTTGCATTGAAAGCATCAAAAGAAATATTAGCATTACTTGGTATTGTAACAGTGTTTAGAGCATCACAATTACTAAAAGCTCTTTCTCCTATACTGATAACACTATTCGGAATAATGATTGAGGCTAAATTTCTGCAATATCTAAAAGCCTCATAACCTATAGAAGTAATTGTATTAGGCAATACAACAGATACTAAATTGTCTCTGCTATCATAACTAGGCGAAGAGTGCTCTTTACCTATTGAAGTAACATTATAAACCGTACCATTATGAGTTACAGTTTCAGGAATTACGATATATGTCGCTGTTTCAGCTATTCTCCACACTGTAACAGTATTTACACCTGTTATTTCATAAGTTAATTCCCCTATTGAAAACTGCTGTTGTGCTAAGGTTAGGATTGTAGATAATACTGCACAAGTTAGAAATAAAATTTTCTTCATAACCACCTCCTTATTTTAAAATTTGTAAACAATGTGCAAATATATAAATTTTTTTCTTTGAAAGAGAAAATTTATTCTTTATTTTATTTAATTAAAACAAAGAATAAATTTTCTAACTCTTAGAATTATTTATCTCAACCTATCTCTTAGATAAAGTTTTCTTGCAAAGAAAAGAAATCCCATAACACCTAAAAGGTTTATTATGGCAGAAAACCAAAACGAAGCTCCGTATCCAAAATATTCTACTACGATTCCTCCTATCAAAATACCAAGTCCTACTCCTACGTCCCAAGAAATAAGTAGCGAAGAATTGGCTGTACCTCTTTGTGTATGGGGTGCTAAATTTATAAACATGGTTTGAAAGGCTGGGAACATGTGTCCGTTTCCTAATCCTATGATAATGGCTGCGGAATAATAGCCAAAGGAATTGTTTACAGCAGCAAAAATAAAATATCCCACAAGAGAAACCACTATTCCTAAGGAAGCGTTTTCTACTATTTTGCCATTTCTTAAGCTTTTATTGCCTATCAATCGTGAACAAATCAATCCCAAAGACATTAGCAAGAAAAACAATCCTGTTCCGCTTGTTATGCCTAATTGTTCTTTGCCATAGATTGCAATATAGGTTGATAAAACTCCGTAAGAGAAAGCAAAACAAACCATTGTTAAGGATTGACTCCACGCTTTCATTAGAAAAAATCTATCTAACGATATTACCTTTTTATCTTTTATTAGTTCTCTTTTTTCTAACTTTACTGTAGAATTTATTACTAAGCCAATACCTGCAACAATCATTGAGATTGTAAAAATTAAATCAAAATTGTGGGTTAGTTGATAAAGATATATTGCAACCGATGGGCTAATTGCTGTTGCGATATTATTACTTAGTCCGTAATATCCTATACCTTCTGCTCTCCTTGACGAAGGCAAAACGTCTATTGCCACAGTGCTGTTTGCAACTGTTGTTGCCCCGAAAGGCGCTCCGTGAAGTGTTCTTACGATTGCAAACAATAATAATGAGCCTGCAAGTAAATAGCCTGCAAAGAAAACAAACATTATGAAAAAGCAAATCAAAAGGACTTGTTTTCTTGGATAGGAATCAACTATAAAGCCACTAAACGGACGAACTAAAAGAGCTGTTAGAGTATACCCCGATAATACTACTCCAATTACGTGTTTGTCTGCAGCGAATGTTTCACTTAGATAAATTGGTAGCAGAGGTGTTACCAACATAAAGGAGAAAAATATCATGAAATTGGCAAGCCATACTTTTATATAATTGCTATTCCATAATTTTTCTCTCATAGCGTTTTATTTTTTTAATAGTTGTCGCATGTATTTAACTTCCAAATATAGCACTACAAAGGCTACGAATGTGGAAAGTATATCTGCAAAAGCGGAAGAAAGCCATACTCCGTTTAATCCCCAGAATTTTGGTAAGATGAAAAGCAATGGAATTAGGAATATTAGTTGTCGTGTTAGGGAAAGAAAGATTGCTTTTTGTGCTTTGCCTATCGCTTGAAAGAAGTTTGAGGCAACTATTTGCATACCTACAATAGGGAAGGTGAACATAAACAATCTAAATCCTGTGATTGAGAGATTTATCATTTCTTCATCGTTTGTGAAAGCAGAGGCTATTAGTCTTGGACACAACTCTGCAACTAAAAATCCTATGGTTGTGATTACAAATCCTGCTATCATTCCTTTTTTTAGTGTAGATAAAACTCTATGTTGAAGCTTTGCTCCATAGTTATAGCCAATAATCGGTTGCATTCCTTGTGTTAAACCAAGTATAATCATAACAAATGTAAATGCAATGCTATTTATGATTCCGTATGCACCTATTGCTAAATCTCCTCCGTATTTTTTTAGTTGAATATTTACTATTATAACTACTAAACACGCAACAAGATTTGTCATAAAAGGCGACATACCAATAGCACAAGCATCTGCTACTATTTTTTTCTTTAATTTGAAGCAGTCTTTTGTAAAGTGTACTATTTGATTTTGTTTTAAGAAGATAAATATCAAAACAAGGGTTGCAATGATTTGAGTGATTACAGTAGCCCACGCTGCTCCTGCAATACCCCATTTAAATACTAAGATAAATAAGGCATCTAATACTGCATTTAAGCCAACTGCAAAAATCGTTACATACATTGCCTTAGTTGGATAGCCAGCTGAACGCAATACTGCATTTAAGCCGAGATATAAGTGTGTGAATACGTTACCTAAAAGAATTATAAACATATATTCTTTGGCGTATGCAACGGTTTGATCGCTTCCTCCAAAGGCATATAAGATTGGTTCAAGGAATGGCAAGCAAGCAACTGTGAAAAGTATTCCGAAGATAAGGTTTAGAATTATTACATTGCCTAATACTAATCGTGCTGTGGTGTAATCTTTTTCTCCTAACTTGATTGAGGTTAATGCAGAGGCACCTACTCCTACTAAGGCTCCAAATGCAGCTGCTAAATTCATAAAAGGGAAGGTTAGGGCTAAGCCTGAGATTGCTAAGGCTCCTACTCCTTGTCCTATAAATATTCTATCTACTACGTTAAACAAGCTTGATGCAATTTGTGCTATGATTGCAGGTGTTGCATATTGCAATAATAACGTGCTTACTTTCTCTCTGCCTAAGATTAGGGCTTTTTCTTCGTTTACTTTCATAATCGCTTGCAAAATTACAAAAAAATAAGGTGTACCTGTTATGATACACCTTATTTTTTCTTTATTTTATTCTCTTATCCTAAGAATGCTAACAACACACCCGCTGCAACAGTTGAGCCAATCACACCCGCTACGTTTGGTCCCATAGCGTGCATTAACAAGAAGTTGCTTGGATTTGCTTCTTGTCCTACGTTTTGTGATACACGTGCTGCCATAGGAACAGCAGATACGCCCGCTGAACCGATAAGTGGGTTAATTTTATTTTTAGAGAATAGATTCATAAATTTAGCAAATAATACTCCAGACGCACTTCCAAGAGCAAATGCTGTAACTCCAAGAACAAGGATTCCTAACGTTTGTGGGTTAAGGAATGATGAAGCTGTTGCTGTTGCTCCTACAGAAATACCTAAGAATATTGTACAAATATTCATCAATTCGTTTTGTACTGTTTTGCTTAAACGTTCTGTAACGCCTGATTCACGCAATAAGTTTCCTAACATCAAACATCCTACAAGTGGAGCTGCTGCTGGTAATAATAATGCTATGATTGCTGTTACAAGAATTGGGAAAATGATTTTTTCAGTCTTTGACACCTTACGTAATTGTTTCATAACAATTTGACGTTCTTTTTCTGTAGTCAAAGCTTTCATAATAGGAGGTTGAATAACTGGTACTAACGCCATGTAAGAGTAAGCTGCAACAGCGATAGGTCCCAATAATTCAGGTGCTAATTTAGATGTAAGATAAATAGCCGTAGGACCATCTGCTCCACCTATGATTCCGATTGAACCAGCTTGTTCGTAAGTAAATCCTAATGCCAAAGCGCCAAAGAATGTTGCAAAGATTGCAACTTGTGCTGCTGCTCCCAAAAGGAAACTCTTTGGATTTGCTAAAAGTGGTCCGAAATCTGTCATAGAACCTACTCCAAGGAATATCAAACATGGGTAAATTCCAAGTTTAACTCCAAGATACAAGTAGTCAAGTAAGCCTACATTGTTTGCATCTGCGAAATCTTTCCAGTGAACATGTCCTTCTGCAAAAAGTTCTGGGTGATATAATCCTGCTCCTGGAAGATTTGTCAAAAGCATACCGAAAGCTATCGGAAGTAACAAAAGAGGCTCAAACTTTTTCACAATAGCTAAATAAAGCAATACAAATGATACTAATATCATTACAAGACATAGCCAATTGCCTTCAAGTTGAGCAAATCCCATGCTTCCTATAAATTCCGACATCTTATCACCTATTGATACTTCTCCTGCTATTGCAAGTGTAGGTACAAGAAATATCATAAGCAAAAATGCGAAATATTTTACTAAATTTGATTTAGACTTTTTCATCTTTCAATTTGTTTTTTTATGAATTATGCTAAATCTATTAAAGCGTCGTCTTGAGCAACTGTTTGTCCAACTGAAACATAGATAGCTTTAACTTGTCCGTCTTTTCCAGCCATTATGTTGTTTTCCATCTTCATTGCTTCCATTACAATCAAGACATCTCCTTTTTTCACTTGGTCTCCTTCTTTTACATTAACAGAAACAATTGTTCCTGGTAGAGGAGATTTTATTGCTTGTTTGCTTGCAGTTGGTACTGCTGCAACAGGCGTATTTCCTTTTGGATTTGGAGTTTGCATGTGTGGAGCTGGAGAAATTGCTGCTTTTCTTGCAACAGGTGCTGCCTTAGGAGCAGATTTCTTTTCATAAACTACGTCGTATGAAATACCATTTACTTCCACAGTTGCTTTATTATGTTCTGTAACATTTACAGTTACATCGAACGGTTGTTCGTCTATGGTTATTTTAAACTTATTCATAATTTCTATTACTTAGTAAAGTTTCTCATATTATAAATCTTAGAACTCCAAGGTGAGTATCTCTTTTCTACTTCTTCTATTGTGATTACGTGAGGCTCCTCATCGTGTGCATCAAAGTAAAGATGCATTGCCAATGCTATTGCAGCTTGTTCATGAGATGTAGGATGCTCGTTTGTAGATGTTTTTTCTACAACCTTAGTCTCTACTTTTGTTTCTTTTGTTTGTTGTTTGTCTTTCAATCCTACTGCCCAAGACAATAGTCTTATGAAATAAATCAAACCAATCAAAATAATAAAAGTAGTTCCTATACCTGCAAGACAAACAACTCCCGCAAATCCCCAATCAATACTTAATAACATCATAATTATAATGGAATATTAGAATGTTTTTTCATTGGATTAGTTACGCGTTTTGTTTGTAACGATTGGAAAGCACGGATTACTCTAAATCGAGTATTTCTTGGCTCAATCACATCGTCAATATAACCATACGAAGCTGCTTTGTATGGATTTGCAAATGCGTTATTGTATTCGTTTTCTTTATCTGCAATAAATTTAGCCTTTTCTTCTGGATCTGTTATTGCTGACATTTCTTTTCCATACAATACTTCAACCGCTCCTTTTGCACCCATAACCGCAATTTGTGCAGTTGGCCATGCGTAGTTAAAGTCTCCTCTTAATTGTTTTGAAGACATCACATCGTGAGCTCCACCGTATGATTTACGTAATGTAACTGTAACTTTTGGAACTGTTGCTTCTCCGTATGCAAACATAAGTTTTGCTCCGTGAGTGATAATTCCACCATATTCTTGTACTCTTCCTGGTAAGAATCCTGGCACATCAACAAGTGTAAGGATAGGAATATTGAAACAGTCGCAGAAACGAACAAAACGAGCTGCCTTTCTTGATGCTTCAATGTCTAACACACCTGCAGAAACGTTAGGTTGGTTAGCTATAACTCCTACAGATGCTCCACCCATACGGCAGAATCCTACAATAATGTTACGTGCGTAACGTTCGTGTACTTGAAGGAATTTACCATCATCAACGATTGCTGTAATAACTTCCATCATATCGTAAGGAAGGTTTGGATTGTCAGGGATAATGCTGTTCAATCTATCTTCCAATCTATCAAATGGGTCATTACATACTGTTGTTGGTGCTTCTTCTAAGTTGTTATTTGGAATATATGATAATAATTCACGAATAGTTGCTATACCTTCTTCTTCAGTTGGTGCTAAGAAGTGAGAAACTCCAGATTTTGTTGAGTGAATTTCTGCTCCTCCTAAATCCTCAGTTGTAATATCTTCACCTGTAACAGTTTTAACAACTTTTGGTCCTGTAACAAACATATATGAAGTTTGGTCAGACATCAAAATAAAGTCAGTTAAGGCTGGTGAATAAACCGCTCCACCTGCACAAGGGCCAAAAATAGCAGATATTTGAGGAACTACTCCTGATGCTAAAATGTTTCTTTCAAATATTTCAGCATATCCTGCAAGTGAATTAACTCCTTCTTGAATACGAGCTCCACCTGAGTCGTTCAACCCAATAACTGGTGCTCCTACTGTCATAGCTTTATCCATTACTTTGCAGATTTTTTCTGCCATCATTTCAGATAATGCTCCTCCAAATACAGTAAAATCTTGAGCAAAAACGAAAACTAATCTTCCGTTGATTGTTCCTTGTCCTGTAACTACACCATCAGAAAGAAATTTAGTGTCTGCCATTCCGAACTCAGCACATCTGTGAGTTACGAACATGTCAAATTCCTCGAAACTATTTTCATCTAATAATAGTTCTATTCTTTCTCTTGCAGTTAATTTACCTTTTGCATGTTGAGAGTCTATTCTCTTGATTCCACCTCCCAACTTTGCCTTTTCTCTGTTATCAAGCAGTTGCTTGATCTTTTCTTCAAAAGCCATTACTTTATGCTTAAAATATTATTATTTAAAAATTATTTACAGCAAAGTTCTGTTAAAACGCCCATTGTTGATTTTGGGTGTAAGAAACCTATGTTTAAGTTTTCTGCACCTTTTCTTGCTTGTTTGTCAATCAACTTAACGCCATTTTCTTCTGCATCTTTCAATGCTTGATCAGTGTTTTCAACTGCGAAAGCAATGTGATGTACTCCTTGTCCTTTCTTTTCGATGAAAGAAGCTATTGTGCTTTCAGGGCTTGTTGCTTCTAACAATTCTATTTTAACTTCTCCTACTTTAAAGAAAGCAGTTTTAACTTTTTGGTCTGCTACTTCTTCTATGTTGTAGCACTTTAATCCCATTACTTCTTCCCAATACTTGATAGCTTCTTCTAAATTTTCTACTGCTATCCCAATGTGTTCAATATGTGTTGGTGTCATAATAACTTAAATATTTAATTTGTTAAAAATTGATTAAAAATAATTTTGCAAAGGTACTCACTTTTTAAATATGAACAAAATAAAAAAATAAAAATTAAGCCTTAATTTTCAATTTTTAACATTAATTTAACATTGCTTTAAGATTTGATTGTTCTTTTCTTAATTTTCAGAGGTTTTTTCTTGAAGAAAATCGATTTTCTCTTGAAGAAAATGAATTGTCTCTTTGAAAAAATGAAGTGATTCTTTGAAAAAACGTAATACCACGCTGTGGTACTGAAATTTCTCTTTGTGGTATTCGAATACCACAGCGTGGTACTGGGTGTTTTACAAAGAAAAAAAACGAGGGATTTTTGATATTCCCTCGTTCATTCTTTGTTTTAGTTGTATTTTATTCCGTAAGCAACGGATTCTAACTGCATGAGCTGATCTCGTTTTGATGTTTTAGGAGAATAAACAAAGCAGTCTATCATCACAAATCTCTCTCCATTGTTGTCTTTAAAGCAATAATTCACAAAAGGTCCTCCCATATAATCATTATATAATCGCCATAATCCTCTTGTTTCTATCGCTGTTATTTTACTTTCTCCTATTTGAACAGTATCTCTCATAAATCCAAATCTCTCTTCTGTCCCCATGTAACTACCTCTTGTTGGTCCTGGAATATATTTCTTAGCTAATGTATCTCTTAAAGCTATAATTTGTTCTTCATTAAACTGTTCTTCATTTTTATAATCCATTGCGTAAACCATTATCCCAAAACTACAATCCTTTGGTTCTTTTCTTATCCATGCAAAGTTTTCTTCGTTTACTGCAAGATAAAACTCTTCACTCAATGTTAGGTGAAAGCCAAATTTTTGTTTTAACTTTTGAGTTATACTTGTATTCTCCAATTTCTTAAAGGCGGCATCAACTCTCTTATGCTCGTTTTCGTAGAATTGAGTTTTTATCACATCAGAAAATCTCTGCATTAAAGCAAAAAGAGAATCTCTATTATCAACAGAAAATTCAAAGTAAGCTTGAGGATAAGATTTATAGTCAATTTGTTTCTTCAACTTATTAGGATTTCCTGCTTTTATATCTATTATAATAATGTTTCTATGCTTTGTAAACATTTCAGAATTAAAGAAGCCTACAGGATTCATTTGAACAATATCAAATAAAGGTTCGGGTTGAGGCAACCAAGGGCAAGCCTGCATAAAGTATTTTCCTATAGAATCTTTGATTTCACCTTTGTAAACCTCATCAGGTATAACTAAAATAGCCTCTAAAGTTTTACCTCCAGAAGAAGGTAAACCTTTTGAGTCAATTTCTGCTTGAGTTTTTTCTTTAGAACAAGACGTAATTACGACAGAAAATGTCAAAAACATCAAAATAATAGCTAAAAAACCTTTACTTTTCATACTCATTTATCAAATTATTATTTAATTGACGGCAAAATTAAGAATTTCTTTCGTAACTTTGCACCTTAAAATCAATTTTTATGTTAGAGAAATTAGAAGCCATAAACGAAAAATTCCTTGAAATAGAAAATCAAATGAACGACCCTGAGGTAATGAACGACATGAAGCATTACGTCAAGTTAAGCAAAGATTATAAAGATTTACAACCTATCATTGCAGCATACAAGGAATACAAAAACGTATTAGAGAATATAGACAACGCAAAATTCGTATTAAATAACGAAAAAGACGAAGAATTTAGAGATTTAGCAAAAGAAGAATTAAACGAATTAACTCTTAAAAGAGACACTATGGAAGATGATATTCGTTTAATGTTAATTCCTTCTGACCCACAAGACGGGAAAAATGCTATTTTCGAAATCAGAGCAGGTACAGGTGGAGACGAAGCAAGTATATTCGCAGGAGACCTTTACAGAATGTACACTAAATTCTTTGAGAAGAAAGGCTGGAAAGTTGAAGTTGTGGATTTCACAGAAGGAACTGTTGGAGGATACAAAGAAGTTGTGCTTAACGTATCTGGAGAAGGTGTTTACGGACAAATGAAATACGAATCAGGAGTTCACCGCGTACAAAGAGTTCCACAAACTGAAACACAAGGACGTGTACATACATCTGCAGCATCAGTAGTTGTACTTCCTGAAGCAGAAGAATTTGATGTAGAATTAAAAATGAGTGATATCAGAAAAGATACATTCTGTTCTTCAGGTCCAGGAGGGCAATCTGTAAATACAACTTACTCTGCAATTCGTTTAACTCACATTCCAACAGGAATAGTTGTATCATGCCAAGATCAAAAATCGCAAATCAAAAACTTTGATAAAGCATTAGTAGTATTACGTTCACGTTTATTTGAATTGGAATACAATAAATACCTTGAAGAAATCTCATCTAAAAGAAAAACAATGGTATCAACAGGCGACCGTTCTGCAAAAATCAGAACTTATAACTATCCTCAATCAAGAGTAACTGACCATAGAATTAACTGGACAATGTATAACTTACCTGTATTTATGGACGGAGATATTCAAGACGTATTAGACGCACTTCAACTTGCAGAAAACGCAGAACGACTAAAAGAAGCAGTAAGTTAATAAAATACTTAGCAATCATAATAATGAAGAAGAATCTGTCGTTTTCTAATTTACAAAGTTAAAATACAATATATTAAATATGACAAAACACAGATTCTTCTTATTTTTTTTACTTTTTGTAAGCACACTTTCTTTAAATGCGCAATATAGTAATTCAATTTTAGGTCAATGGAGAGACCATCTATCATATTATTCAACTAATTCCGTAAATAAAACCGATAATAAAATATTAGTAGGTTCTGAATCCTCTCTTTTTTATTACAATCCAATAACTAATGAATGCGAACGTTTCTCAAAAGTTAATGGACTATCAGATGCAGGAGTTATACTTACAGCCTACGACCCCAAAACAAAAACAACTATAATCACTTACGAAAATTCAAATATTGATATTGTACAAAATGGAAAAGTGTACAATATTTCAGATATTAGAATAAGAAGTATTGAAGGTAGCAAGGAAATTAATTCCATATATTTTAATAATGCAAAAGCATACCTTTCTTGTGGATTTGGGATAGTTGTATTAGACCTTGTAAGGAATGAAATTTATGATACTTACTATGTTGGAGAAAATAGTTCAAAAATAGAAGTCAATGATGTAGCAATAAATGACACATCTATATTTGCGGCAACCGTGAATGGATTGTTATACGCACCTAAAAATAGCACTGCACTTGCAGCAAGCCAAACATGGAAACAAGTACCTAACATAGCAAATAGAGGAGTAAGCAATACAGAGATAGCAAGTTTGCTTTCTCTTAGCAATGGGAAATTATTAATTAGCTTACCTATTCCAAATTCTACTTGGAGTGACACATACACTTTTGACGGAGAAAATTGGGAAACTATCTTTGAAAATGAATACATCAAATCCCTAAGACTTTCCGAAGGCAAATTAATAAAGATTGCTTATAGAAGCATGAATATTTATGATGTAAACAATTTAACAAATGGTGGAGAAATATATCATTTAAGTGATGAATGGAATCCTGTTCACGGAATTAATTTAGATATAAACGATGCAATAATAGACGAAAATGACCTTTGGTTAGCTCATGAAACTAAAGGACTAATTCGTATTCAAAATTACAGACAAGGAACTCATCAAAAAAGCGAACACTTCCCAGATGGGCCAAAAAGCAATCATATTTACACAATCACAGCCTCAGAAGATGGAAAAATATATATTGCACCAGGAGGAAAAACCATACAAAATGCACCTCATGGTCTGTCTTCCGACATTTATACCTTTGACGGCTGGTGGTGGCAATCTCTTTCAGAGGTAGATGGACAAGATACTATTAAAGACCTTCTTAACGTCAGCATAGACCCTAACGACCCTACACATTTAATGGCATCTTCTTGGTGGAATGGGGTTATAGAAATAAAAGATAATAAGATAATCAACGTCTATAATCACTCAAACACAGATAGCGTAATTCAACGACATCCTTATTGTTATAGAATAGCATCAGTTCAATATGATGCTTCTGGAAATTTATTAATTGCAAACTCATTGGTAGAAAATGGTCTTTGTTATTTGAATTACCATAATGAATGGGGAGCATTTGAAACCTACTCATTCGTTGGAGAAAACGAAATATTAGGAATGTGTTTAGACAAATTCTATCACTACAAATTCTTATGGACAAGTAACAATAAGATATTAGTGATGAACAATTATGGAGATAAAATAATACTTGACCCTAATAAAGGTGCTTTAGACGAATCCACAAAAGTAAATTGTATAGTGCAAGATATGGACGGAGAAATATGGATAGGAACAGATAAAGGAATAAAAGTTGCATACGGAATAGAGAACGTTTTCGAAACAAGTGATGGTTTCTATTCTAATACAGAATGTAACAACATTATATATCAAGAAAACGGCATTGCACAATACTTACTTAACTTTGAAAACATAACATGTATAATGATTGACGGAGGAAATAGAAAATGGGTAGGAACAGAACGAAATGGCATTTATGTTCTTTCTGCAACAGGAGGAGAACAAATACATCATTTCACAGCGGAAAACAGTCCTTTAATTTCTAATCGTATCATAAGCATGGCGCAAAACGGCGTAACAGGGGAAGTATTTATTGGAACCGACAGAGGCCTTATTTCATATAAAACAGATGCTATTCAAGGTTCATTAGAAAGTGGTAAACTTACAGCATATCCAAACCCATTAAGACCTCATCATAGTGGCACAATAGCTATAAAAGGTTTTGTAACTGATTCAGACGTTAGAATAACTGATATAGCCGGAAATAGTGTTGCTCATTTAAAATCTGTAGGTGGACAAGCCGTTTGGGACGGAAGAAACTTCAAAGGAGAAAAAGTTGCTTCTGGAGTTTATCTTATCTTTTCATCAGCAAAAGAAGGTAAAGAAACAGCAAGTGGTAAAGTACTCATCATAAGATAAAATGCCTCATTACTGCCAAAAAGCCATAGTCCTTTCAGCAATACCTTATTCAGAATCGAGTTTAATCTGTAAACTTTACACAGAAGAATTTGGTTTAAAATCATATATTGTTCGTTCTGCTAAGAAAAAAGGCTCTAAAACTCCAACTCAACACTTTCAATCTTTGAACATAATTGAGTTTGAAGCATACAACAATAGTCAATCTAAACTAGAAGGCATAAAGTCTTCATCATTAATTTCTGAAAACATATCTATTAGCTTCAGTATCATAAAGAACTCTCTTACTTTCTTTATAGCAGAGATTATAAACCTATCTTTAAAAGAACACAACCCTAATAAAGAACTTTTTGACTTCCTTTATGCTCAAATAATCAAACTAAAAAACTCTAACGATGTGGATTTAGCAGAATTTCACTTAAATTTCATGCTTCTATTCGCTGACTTATTAGGGCTATCCCCTATGAATAACTATTCAAACGAAAATCCGTTTTTCAATCCTATTGCAGGAAAATTCACAAACAATAAAGACATACAATCATTCAATATAGAACAATCATTAATGTTGCATAGACTTATGCAAAACTACAAAGCAAACTCCTCTTGTAGAATATGCAACAACAAAATTCAAAGGAATATCCTATTAGATGGCCTTATAGTTTTTTACACTATTCATATCACAAACAATCAAACAATCAAATCCCATAAGATATTAAGTACCATATTATAATGAAATCAAGAATCATTTTTCTGAATCTTTAAATCAAAAAAATGATTCTTGAAAAGAAATAACTAAATCTTAGTTTTAATTTAGAGCTTTATTCAACTATCAATTTTTGAGTACTAATTGTTTCACCAGCTACAATTCTAACATAATAAACTCCACTTGACATTGCACTTAAATCTAATATGTATTTACTTGCATTTGCTTTCATTATTGCCTTACTTACAATTCTTCCTTGCAAATCAGTAATAATGATTTTCGCATCTGTATTTAAACCTTCAATACATAGACTTGCTTGTTTGTGAGATGGGTTTGGATAAATATATGCTTTTATTGTATTTGTAATAGTTTCATTCAATCCCAACAGAGTAAAAGATTTCACTTCTCCATAAGCAATACCTGCTTCGTTTGCAATATACGCTTTAAAGAAATAAGTCTCTCCTTCTACAAGATTATTAACAATGGCATTGAATGTAGGATTTACATTTTCTACAACAATATTTTGAACACCCTCATCTTCTAATTGAAAATCTGCTATTGTAGATAGAGCAAAGCCAAGCGTAAAGTTATCAGAATCTCCTGAATTTACCAATATTCCATTTAAAGTAGCAGATGTATTAGTTATCTGTGTTGCAGACTGTGTTGTTACTTCCCCTAATACAACACCTTCAGTTGTTGTAAAACTTATTGCTATCCAAGCCGATTGTTCTACTTCACATATAGACCTTACCTCTACTATGTACTGTGTTGTAGGAGTTAATCCTGTAAGAATTTTGCTTGTACTTGTAAGCACTTCTGCTTCTCCCCCATTTATCTTCAATTCATAAGTGTCTGTTGAACCTTGCCAACTAACTTCTGCAGTAGTCGATGAGATATTTGTTGCACTTAATTCTATTGGAGCTTCACAAGGCTCTACCTCTTCTATGATTGGACCTATATATAAGTTATCTATGTACAAATTATTATCGCCATTATAAACAGTACTTTCTCCATAGAATCCTATCTTTATCAATCCTGATAAAGGAACCTCAAAATCATCTTGAAGCAAATAAGTAATCCTTGTAAAGGAAGTATCATTAAAATCAGAGAAATTATGTTCCGTATCATCGTCTGCATCTGTAAATATCATAGCATTTTCTCTAGACCAAGTCAATCCTCCATCTATTGAAACAACTATAGCAAACACATCATCTGGTGCTGGTTGTGGTTCATCGTCTGAAACAGAGTATGACCTCAAAGCTACATCTAAAGATAATTGATAAAGATTTCCACTATTGCCCAAGTCTATTTGAGGACTTATTAGCCAATGCTGTCTAGCATTATCTCCATAAATATTGATTTTCATCTTTGAGGTAGAATTATCTCCAAGCTCATCATTTGATTGGAACCAATATTGCTCATTATTTATAAAGGTAACATTTTCTGTTAATAATCCTCTAGCCGTATTCCAACAAATATTCCTTGCAACATCTGTATCAAACGTTTCCTCATAAGGAATTTGTATTAAAGGACATTCCGTAGTAAATGTAATTTTTCTTGAATGAGCAGATTCTGTTTCTCCACAATCTGCAGTCACATACAAACTATAAGTTGTAGAAGGTAATAAGTTATTCAACTCTACAGATAAGTCACTAACAGATACTGAAGAATAAGTACTTGCACCTAATGGTTTATAATACACATTCCATTGATTATGATTTGCATCTGCATCTTCCCATAAAATTATTGCACTATTACCTATTATTTCTGCAACTTCAGGTACAGATGTAGGAGGAGTACATGTTGTAGTATATAAAGACACATTGTCTATTGCTGCAGGTATTAGAGTATCTTGTTCAGAAGTATATCCCCATGTCAAAAATACCAAACGCTTATCTCCTCTTATATTATCCAAAAATATCTTTTCATTTTGCCAAGAGTCAGAAGCATAAAGCAATGTTACTCTTTCTTCTTCCGCTGGAAAAGCATTTGTCGGAGGAGTATCGTATGTTGTTAAATAAACTGCAAGTCCTGTATTAACAACTTCCCCTGTTGAACGTCCTCTAACTTTCCAATCAAAAGACAATTCAAACAAATCATCTGTTTCACCAAATGAAAAATCTTTCCATATATAAGAATAAGTTATGTTTGATGAAGATTCAGCAGAATAAGTCAAACCATTATCCGAAGAAATATAAGCTGCAGAAGGAGTATTTGTTGAGGTAGCATTTCCTATTGTCCAAATATTATTTGTTTCGTTCTGTGTAGTATGCCAAGTGCTTGCATCAACTGTATCATTAAACGATGTTGAGTAAGGAATTGAAGCTCCAGATTCTTTTGTTGTAAATCTTGCTATTGCCCAAGGAGAAACAATAGAGTTACCACATACACTTCTTACTCCAAAAATATAATCTGTTGTAGGCAATAAGCCACTCACATCTATATTCTCTGTAGTTGAAATAACTATAGGAGTTATCGTATTAAGCAATTCTTCATCTGTTCCTGCTACTACTACATATTCCCAAGTTGTTGCACTTCCCCATGTTTTGAAACATGCTTCTGCAGCAGTTGATGTAATTCTTGAAATTTCTATTCCATAAGGCATTTGACACTCGCTCCATTCCTCAATAGATATATCATCAATAAAGATTATGTTGTTTAAATTATAAGCAGAAGTCTCTCCATAAAAGGCAAATCTTACCTCACCTCTTAAAGCTTGATTATTTACATCAACTAACTTATATGCATATCTTGTCATTTGATTATTTAAATCAGAAAAATTATGAGCTAAATCAGCATCTCCATCAGCAAATATTATACTATTATTAATATTCCAAGTTTCACCAGCATCAGTAGAAACCAATACAACAATCTTATTACTTGAACTTAAATTCTCATTTCTTGCTCCTAAATCAAAAGCTATTTGCTTTATACTTGAACCATCACCCAAATCAATTATTGGAGACATTGCCCAATGATTTCTTGTTGCTGAAGACAAATCTAATTTTAAAAAACTTGAAGCCTGATTTCCCATGTTTTCATTCTCTATTTTCCAAGTATTAGATATAGAAGTAAGTTGAGATGTTGTCGTTGTACCACTTTGAGAAAGATTTCCAGAATAAATATCCCAACAAGAAGGAGAAGCCAATACATTAGTTTCAAAATTTTCAAACCAAGGCGCTTCAACTATTACACAAGGAGTAGTTATAGTCTGAAGTTCTGAATAAGAAATTTCAGTATTTGAACACATTACTCCTATTTGAAAATCATAAATTGTTTGATATTCTATTCCTTCAGTTATAGTATAAGGGAAACTATTTTCAGTTAAATTTTCTATTTCTATATAGTCTGTAGATTGATTTGCTTTATATCTAATACTATAATAAATTCCTTCGTTAATTTCATCATTAATATCTACAGTTATTGTAGGACTAATTGTATCTACAAAGTTAAGAGACATATTCACATTTGAAGAACAACTACGAGAGGTTAGCTGAATATTATCTATAATTCCTGCAGGTTGAGTTCCTAAAATATGGTCATTTTTCCATCTAAACACCAAATCATAAACACCTAAATAAGAATTTGATAAAGCTTTTCTATAAGTTTTCCATTCAGCACTTCCTGACAAATATGTATTTCCATTATATGATATTATATTATAAACTTCGTTAAGAGTATCTCCCTGAGGAATTAAATAAACTGATAAATTATCATACTCTCCTTCCCCTTCACATTTCCAATCAAAAGAAAGCTCAAATTCTGCAGATGGAGCAAAAGACACAGGAAATGAAGCAAAGGACTCTGCTACTATAGTTTTATTATATGTAGCTGTTGCTCCATTATCTTGAGAAACATACAAAGCTTTACCATTAATAGATGTAGATGTATTGTTTTCTGCATTTCCAACACCCCAAGGATTTGTTGTTCCTGTAAAAGTCATTATTGGTGTTGTTTCGGTAGTATCAAAGTCCATTGAAATAGGTAATGAATAAGCAAAAGGTATAGTTTTTATAATAGGACTTGTCCATTCCCCTCCACAGTTTTGCTTTACTGCAAAAGCGTAAGTTGTTCCCGTTGTCAATCCTTCTACTATAAAAGGAAGCTCATAATTAGCAGGTATTGTTAATGTAGTAGCATTATTTATATTAAATACACTATCCACTCCTATTGGTGCATAAGCAAGTATTACACCCGCTTGAGAAATATTTCCAGTGTTATAAGACACTAAAGCCGATTGTGAAGCAGGTCTTACAGTGAAGCCATAAACATCTGGACAAGCAGGTATTGAACTTATAGAAAAGTCATCTACATAAAACGATTGCGAAGCTTCTCTAATCACTAAAGCTATACGAACATCTCCTACATAAGAGTTTAGTAAAGCTTCTGCTGTTTCCCATTCGTCAATACTTGCATTTGCAGTATTAAAACTTGTAAGCAAAATAAAGTTTGCAGTATCCGACATTGATGAATAAGAAAATGAACTATCAAGAATATAAACATCAATTTTCGGAAGATTAACAGAACTATTAGGCAATCTATATTTGAAATTCAAACGTTCATTTCCTGTTAATTCAAAAACAGGACTTATTATCCATTCTGAAAAACCTGAAGATGTAGAAGCAGTTGTCCCTACAAAACTTAAAGCAGGAGAATTATTGACTCCTTCATTAGAAGCAGAAGACCAATAATAAGCTCCATTGCTTTTAACATTAAACCAACAATTAGGCGCAGGTCTATTTCCCATAAACACATCAGGAGAGTCAATAAAAGAATAGAAGTTTTCTATATACGGAAATTCACTTATAGGATTACACAATGTATACCTTATATAAGTATCAGAAACAAATGCTTGCTCTGATTCACCACAAATAGCTTTTACTCTAAACTCTACATTTGAAGCATATGACAAATCACCAAACTCAATAGGACTTGTGCTTTGCACATTATTCCAAACAGTATCTCCAACATATCTATACTCTACCAAGTATTCTGCATTATCATTCAAAGAATCCACTACATCAATTCTCATAGCAACGGATTCTCCTTCATCTTGCATTGTTACATTAAAGTTATTAACTCTTGCACATGGGGTAGAAAATATACTAATATTGTCAATAGCAGCAGGAGGATTTACTCCTCCTGCATTATCATTTCGCCAAGAAAAAACCAATTTATAACTTCCCTCTTCCAAATCATTAGGGAATGGAATACTTACTCTTTTCCATTGATTATTAGTTGAAAAATCTTGATAAATCACACGATTTATTCCAGATTCATCAAAAGGAGATAATAATATCATTAAATAATCATAGGTGTTTTCACCAACTGATTTATAATCAAAAGTAAGTCCATAATAATTACCTTGTTCTGCATGCATTAAAACATAAGCATCAGCAACAGAAGTCGTTGATGTGCTATATGAATTTGTTGTTCCATTAGTACTACTTATATATAAAGCATTCCCTGTTGTTAATTCCCCGTCTTCATTAAAAGTATTATTAACTGCAGAACCTATATACCATTTATTAACATTAGGATTATCAAAATACCAATTTGAAACCATTGATAAATTATCAAAATTCTGTTCATAAGGTATTGAAATAAAATTATCCTCTGTTGCAAGCGTCTCAAAATCTTTAACAACTTCCGAACTAATTCCACTACTGCATATACTCCAAATCTTAACTTGATATCTTGTATATGAGTCAAGCCCCGTTAAAGTATAAGAATTAGCACTTATATTTTCACTTACCAATTCCCAGTCTTCTTCTGTCACTTTTTTATATGCAAGACCAAATAAAGCAGAAGCTTCATCAGCAGGAATCCAACTTACTATTGCTGTTTCATACCCCATTGTTTCAGAAGCAATTTGTACATTAGAAGGTGGATAACAAAACTCTCCTAATTCTCCATATTCTATTTTAATTACAGGACGCTCATCTCTATAACCCGATTGTGGAGTAAGAACGCTATTTATTGTATATGATTGAGCGTCATTAAAAGTAGATAAAACAGAGTTTGGTTCTGTGCTTATTTTATAGGATAAAGCACCTCCATACCATGAAGTTCCATCTCTTATAAAACATATCAACAAATTATCTTCTCCTGAATAGTTAAAAGGATTTGTTAGTGTAAAATTAACCCAACCAACAGCATTTTGGTCCAATCCTGTATATACTTCTACAAAGCCCTCAGGAGAAGAATAGGTTGTTAGAGTATTATCCGAAACTTCTTTCATATAAATCTTAACCGTTCCATCACTCCAATCCCCTTGTGTGCAATAAAAACTAATACTTGTAATAGTTCCTGCCTGCAAATCCTCAGATTTGTAAAGCATTTGAGTATAAGAATCCTCATATAGATGATATGCAGGATAATATTGCGATGTTTGAGTAGATGTTGTATCTCCTACAATTATTGTATTTTGAGATGATAATTGTAGTGTAAAAACAAGTGTCGTTAAAAATACTAATAATCTTTTCATATTTAATGTATTAAATAAACAAAAGGAAATTGCAAAATTATCATATTTTTACTTGATAGCAAAACATCAAGAGTTGATTTTCTATTTTCAAGACTTGATTTGTTATTTCTTTGTGAAAATTCTATTATTTCTTTGTGAAAATTCATTTTCTCTTTGTAAAAATGGATTTTCTCTTTAAAAAAATGATTGGGAATCTTTGAAAAGGTAATCTATAGGAATAAAAAAAGAGGGCGACTCTTTGGTTTGAATCGCCCTCTTGTGTTATTTGATTGTTGAAAGGTTATTCAACTATCAATTTTTGTGTACTGATTACGTTGTCAGTTACTATTCTGATGTAGTAAACTCCACTTGCCATTTCACTAACGTTGATTGTGTAACGGTTTGTGCCTGCATTGATAGAGTCTTGACTTAGGATTCTTCCTTGTAAGTCACTGATTACTACCTTAGCGTCTTGGTTCAATCCGTTGATTTCTAGTGTAGCTTGTGTGTTTGCTGGGTTAGGATAAACTACTGCATTGATTTGGTTTGCTATTGCATCGTTCAATCCTGATAGAGTGAAGGTTTCTACTGCTCCGTATGCTGTGCCTGCTTCGTTTGTGATGTATGCTCGGAAGAAGTATGTTTGTCCTTCTACTAGGTTATTTACCGCTTGGCTGAATGTAGTGCCGTTTACTGTTGCTGTGATGTTTTGAACGTTTGCATCTTCTAATGTGAAGTCTGCCATTGTTGATAATGCAAAGCCTACTGTGTAGTTTTCAGAGTTTCCTGCACTTACTAATGTTCCGTTCAATGTTGCAGATGTGTTTCCTACTTCTGTAGCTGGAGTAGTTGTAACTTGACCTTCTACTACTACAACTGGTGCTGCAGCTGTTGTGAATGTCAATTCTGCTCCTTCTACTGTACCACTTGCTGTTGTTGCAAAGGCTTTGAAT
>JAGCJW010000039.1 GCA_017647785.1 Bacteroidales bacterium
TGAGGAGATGAGGTGTTTTTTATTAAGAAAAAGTGTTTATTTATATTTAATAATAGAGAGAAAATTGCATCAAAATCAACTAAAAAAGAAGCCTAAAAATTTTGCTACTATTTAAAACATTCATAAATTTGCTTGCGAAATGATAAACCCTTAAAATTGGAGGAATAAAAGGAGAAAAAGAATAATTACATTTAGACTTAGTAAATTTTAACGACATAAAATAGCGTTTTTGCTTATACTAAAAAGTTTGAAACCTGGAAAATTTCAAAACATTTACCGAAAAGTTAAGCAGAAAACGCTCACGAATGATATCGTGGGCTTTTCTTATTCGGTAAATAGGTAGTTCCAGGACCTCAAACTTTGATAAGATAAAAAGTCCCACGTTTTTTTTATGCCCATAAGTCAAAGAAATCAAATTAGTAAATCGCCTTTGGGACTTAGGCAAAGTAAGTATCAAAAAAATATGAGTAAGAAAAGTTATTTTTATTATTCGGAAGAAAATGATCCAAACATCTTTGAGTATAAAATAACTCAATATATGCGATTGGATTATTTGTTTGAGCTTCTTGAAACAAATAAATATCATGTAACAAAAAGAGGAGAGTTTGAAGATGCTTTTGAAATAGCTCCCGTAAATCCTTTTCTTGTAAGTTTAGAACCTGCAGAAGATTATTTTAAAAAGGATAAAGATAGAACTAAGGCTTATAAGAAAAGAGAACAAATTGAAAAGGACTGTAAAGATCTTGCTAAATTTCCAATATCTTGTTGGTGTAAAAAAGAAAATGAAAGTTCAATGATGTGGAAACTTTATGCACACAAAATAGGAGCTTGTATAAAAACCACTGTTAGTAAGTTTATTGATTCAATAGATTTAGATCTTTCTGCTGAAAATGTGGATAAAATTGTTTGCGGTTCAATTAATTATCGCAAAATGCCTTGTTATCCCGATGAAAAAGGTATGTTTTTTACTAAAGATATAGGTTATTCGGAAGAAGAAGAGTTTCGATTTTACTTTGACTTTAATAAATTTGTTGATAACGATAAAAAATTCGCCAAAATACCAATTAGAACAAAAGAAATGATTGATGAAATTATTCTTTCTCCATTTATCAGTAAAAAATCAGCAGATATATTTACTGAAATGATAAAAGAAAAATATGGAATAGAAAATGTAAAACATTCAAACATGAGAATAAAATGAAAAGATTAGCTTTATTTATTTGCACTCTATTATGTGCAAACGTGCTTATGGCACAAACAAGATTTTGGGTTAGCGGTTTGCAGTATGAAGTAACGGGAACAAACAAAGTAGAAGTGCACGATTGTTCGGATTACGTAACCTCAATAGTTATTCCCGATACAGTAACATATCAAGAAATAAATTATTGTGTTACTTCTATTGGAAGTAGTGCGTTCGAAGATTGCAGAAGTTTAACTTCTGTTACTATTCCAAATAGTGTTACTTCTATTGGAGATTATGCGTTCAGTTGGTGCAGAAGTTTAACTTCTGTTAGTATTCCAAATAGTGTTACTTCTATTGGAGAAAATGCGTTCGGTGTTTGCAATAGTTTAACTTCTATTACTATCCCTAATAGCGTTACTTCTATTGAAAATAGCACGTTCAATAATTGTAGTAGTTTAACTTCTATTGATATTCCTAATAGTGTTACATCTATTGGAGAAAGTGCGTTCTGGGCTTGCAGTACTTTAACTTCTATTACTATACCTAATAGCATTACTTCTATTGCAGATGGCACGTTCGGTAGTTGTAGTAACTTATCTTCTATAGATATTCCTAATAGTGTTACTTCTATTGGAGAAAATGCGTTCTATAATTGCAGTAGTTTAACTTCTATTACTATTCCTAATAGCGTTACTTCTATTGGAGATTGGGCGTTCAGTTGGTGTAGTTTAACTTCTGTTACTTGTCTTGCTAATATTCCTCCAACAATTGAGTCTAATACTTTTTATTATACATCTTCTAATAAAACTCTTAATGTCAATTGTGGACTTAGAGAGTATTATATATTATATTGGGGTAGTGATTTTGATTCTAATAATATTTTTGAAATACAAAGTTATAATGTTGTAGCAAATGTAAATAACAGTGCTTGGGGTAATGTTGCAGTTGAGAGTGATTGCTCTACTGCTACGCTTACTGCAACTGCAACTGCTTGTTATCAATTTGTTGGTTGGAACGATGGCAACACCGAAAACCCAAGATTAGTTACCCTTTCAAGCGATACAACTCTAACTGCTAACTTTGAAGTTATGGTTGTGAATAATGATATTACTGCAACTATTTGCGAAGGACAAGTTTATAACGAAAACGGATTTAATGTTTCGGAAGCTGGAACTTACACTCAATCTTTGCAATCGGTAAATGGTTGTGATAGTATCGTTACTCTTACTTTGAATGTAACGCCTTCTTATAATACTAACCTTACTGCTACTATTTGTGAGGGAAGTGAATTAAGTATAAGTGGCTTTAACGTAAGTGAAGCTGGGGTTTATACTCAAACTCATACTGCCGTAAATGGTTGTGATAGTATTGTTACTTTAACCGTTACTGCTTTGCCTGCATATAATACTAATCTTACTCTTGAAATTTGCGAAGGTGTTACTATGAATTTCTGTGGCTTTAATGTAACAGGTGGTGGTGTTTACACTCAATCTTATACTGCTGTGAATGGTTGCGATAGTATTGTTACTTTAACGGTTACCGAGTTACCTATCATTCATACTAATCTTACTCTTGAAATTTGCGAGGGAACAAGTTTGAATTTCTCTGGCTTTAATGTAACAGAAGCGGGCACTTATACGCAAACTCATACTGCTGCAAACGGTTGTGATAGTGTTGTAACTTTGGTTGTTTCTACTTATCCTACGTTTGATACTACTATAACTGCTACTATCAACGCTGGGGAAACTTACGCTGAGTTTGGTTTCAATGAAAGTGAAGCTGGAACATACGTTCAAAATCTTCAAACCGTAAATGGTTGTGATAGCACTATTACTTTAATTCTTAATGTTAATAGTTCTTTAATGGACGTTGAAGATACAGAGCTTTCATTCTATCCTAATCCAACTAATAGCAAAATAACTTTCTCTTCAACAATAGAAAGAATAGAAGTAATTGACCTAACAGGTAGATGTGTTCTTACTTTCTCTAATGCAAGAGAAATAAACATTGAATCATTGCCAAGTGGTGCTTATTATTTACGCCTAACAAATAACGACAAAGCTATAATGCGAAAAGTTATTAAGGAATAAAGTTAATCACTCTCATTAAACAAAAAGGTTCGGCTAACTTAACCGAACCTTTTTTGTTTTTCATTTAATATGCTTATTTTTGTAAAGTGATTATTTAATAATTAAAGGTTTGTTTTTATGATAAGAAATATTTTGATTGTTGGGATTGGTAGCTTTTTAGGTGGGGTGTTAAGATATTTAATCTCCATTGTTATGAAGAATTATTGCTCTCAAGGGTTTCCTTGGGCTACTTTGATGGTGAATTTGCTTGGATGTTTGTTGATTGGTTTACTTTTCGGTTTGTTTAATAGGTATAGTAGCATCAACAATATTTGGTGTTTGTTATTCACAACGGGGCTTTGTGGTGGGTTTACTACTTTTTCTACTTTTGCTAATGAGGGTTTGCAGTTGCTTTTAGGTGGTAGTGTTTGGAGTTTTGTTCTTTATGTTTTGGCAAGTGTGGGGATTGGTATTGCGTTGGTGGCTTTGGGTTATTGGTTGGTGAGATAATTACTTTTTATGTTATGGACATAAAAAAAGGAGACTTCGTTTGAAATCTCCTTTTTTATTATTTACCAAAGTTTGATTATTCTGCTTTTGGTTCTTCTGCTGCTGTTTCTGCAACTGGTGCTTCAACTGTTTCAGTAGCTTTTTTCTTTCCACCTCTACGTGTTGTTTTGGCTTTCTTAGTAGCTGTTTCTTTCAACATTGCTTCGTTGTAATCAACTAACTCCATCATTACCATTTCAGCTCCGTCTCCCATTCTTCTACCAAGTTTTAAGATTCTTGTGTATCCGCCTGGACGGTTTGCTACTTTTGTTGCTACATCTCCGAATAGTTCTTTAACTGCTTCTTTGTTTTGTAAGTAGCTAAATACCATACGTCTTTGATGTGTTGAATCAGCTTTTGTTCTGTTTATCAATGGTTCTACATAGCCTCTTAATGCTTTTGCTTTTGCTAATGTAGTTTCTATTCTTTTGTGCAAGATTAACGACGATGCCATATTTGAAAGCATTGCTGCTCTGTGTGCATGTGTTCTTGACAATTTATTTACTTTACAACCGTGTCTCATTTCTCGTTACTCCTTTTCTAATTTATACTTCGCAACATTCATTCCAAATTCTAAGTTCTTTGATCTCACAAGACTTTCTAATTCGTTTAGTGATTTTCTTCCGAAATTTCTGAACTTTAATAAATCTGCTTTGTTGAATGATACTAATTCACCTAATGTTTCAACTTCTGCACTCTTTAAGCAATTTAAAGCTCTTACTGATAAGTCCATATCTGTAAGTTTTGTCTTTAATAATTGACGTATGTGCAATGTTGTTTCGTCAAATTCTTCCTCAGGTGTTTGTTGCTCTGTTTGGATTGCTATATGATCATCTGAGAATAGTACGAAGTGTTGAATCAATATTGAAGCTGCTTCTGATAATGCTTCTTTTGGTGTGATAGATCCATCTGTTGTTACTTCTAAAATCAACTTTTCAAAGTCAATTCTGTGTTCAACACGATAATTATCTACTGTGTAATTCACATTCTTTATTGGTGTGTGAATTGAGTCAATCGCTATCGTTCCTATTACGTCGTCTGATTTTTTATTTTCCTCTGCAGGCACATATCCTCTACCCTTTTCTATTGTCATTTCAATAGAAAGGCTTACTGAAGGCTCCATGTGACATATTTCTACTTCGGTATTCAAAATTTGAAATGCATTCAAACTTTCGTTGATGTCGCCAGCTTTGAAAACATTCTTTCCTTCTATTTTAAAACTTACTGTTTCTCTTTCTTCTGTTTCAATTTGTCTTTTGAAACGAAGTTGTTTTAGGTTTAGAATGATTTCTGTCATGTCTTCTATCACGCCAGGAATAGTGTCAAATTCGTGTTGTACACCTTCTATTCTGATTGATGTGATAGCAAATCCTTCTAATGAAGATAACAATACTCTTCTTAATGCGTTTCCTATTGTTACTCCGTATCGAGGTTCTAGCGGACGAAATTCAAACGTTCCTTTGAATTCATCTGATTCTATCATGAAAACCTTATCAGGTTGTTGAAAAGCTAATATGGCCATTTTTTCTTTATTTAATCTTATTTAGAATACAATTCGACGATTAATTGTTCTGCTATATTTTCTGGAATTTCTGCACGTTCTGGATAGTTTAAGAATTTTCCTTCCATCTTTTCGCCATTCCATTCTAACCAAGAATAGTTAACTCTTGATGATAGTGATTCTTCTACCATTTCTAATGATTTTGAACGTTCTCTAACTCCAACAACATCGCCTACTTTTAACAAATATGATGGTATATTAACAATTTGTCCGTTTACTGTGATGTGTTTGTGAGAAACCATTTGTCTTGCTTGGTTTCTTGTGTGTGCTATTCCTAAACGATATACTACGTTATCTAATCTTGATTCGATTAATTGTAATAACACTTCCCCTGTGATTCCTGTTTTCTTTGACGCTTTTTCGAATAGGTTGCGGAATTGTTTTTCTAATATACCGTATGTATATTTAGCTTTTTGTTTTTCCATTAACTGCAATCCATATTCTGATTGTTTTGCACGTCTTTTATTTATACCGTGTTGTCCTGGAGGATAGTTTCTTTTTTCAAAGTTTTTATCAGCTCCATAAATCGGTTCTTTAAATTTTCTTGCTATTTTACTTTTAGGACCTATATATCTTGCCATAATTTCCTTTTTTTAAAGTTTACTAATTTTTTACACTCTTCTTCTTTTTGGAGGACGACAACCATTGTGTGGTAATGGTGTAACATCAGTAATTTCCAATACTTCTATTCCAGATGTATTGATTGCTCTGATTGCTGATTCACGTCCTGCTCCAGGTCCTTTTACAAATACTTTTACTTTTCTCAAACCGTAGTCATATGCTACTTTTGAACAATCTTCTGCCGCCATTTGAGAAGCGTATGGAGTGTTCTTTTTTGAACCTCTAAATCCCATTTTTCCCGCAGATGACCAAGATATTACTTGTCCTGCATTGTTTGTCAACGAAATAATACAATTGTTGAAAGAAGCAAAGATGAACGCTTTTCCTACTGGTTCTACTTTTACTACTCTTTTCTTCGTTGTTTTAGCATTTTTTGCCATATTGTTCTTACAATATTTAATTTGTTATTAATTAATGAATGCTCCTAACTTTTACTCTTTTTTATATAATCCGCATTCAACTTATTTACTTATTACTTAGTTGCTTTCTTCTTATTTGCAACTGTTTTCTTCTTACCTTTACGTGTTCTTGCGTTGTTCTTTGTGCTTTGTCCACGTAGTGGTAATCCGTTACGATGACGAATTCCTCTGTAACATCCTATGTCCATCAATCTCTTGATGTTCATTTGTACTTCTGAACGTAATGCTCCTTCTACTTTGTACTCTTCTCCGATTATTGTACGGATAGCATTTTGTTCGTCATCACTCCATTCACTTACCTTCTTATTTTCATCGATTCCAGCTTTAGCTAATATTTCTGATGCTAAACTTCTACCTATTCCATATATATAGGTCAAACCGATTACACCTCTCTTGTTCTTTGGTAAGTCTATACCTGCAATTCTTGCCATAAATTATTATTATTTAATTACTTTTAATTACCCTTGTCTTTGTTTATATTTCGGATTTTTCTTATTTATAACATAGACAACTCCTTTTCTACGAACGACTATGCATTCAGGAGATCTTTTTTTAACTGAGGTTCTAACTTTCATTTTTCGGTAATATTTTATTTTTATTTATAATTTCGCAGTTTATTTATGTCGATATGTAATTCGTCCTTTTGTTAAATCATATGGAGACATTTCTACTTGTACTTTATCGCCTGGTAATATCTTTATATAATGCATACGCATCTTTCCTGATATATGGGCTATGATAACATGTCCATTTTCTAATTCAACACTGAACATAGCATTTCCTAATGATTCCAATACTGTACCATCTAATTGTATGGATGCTTGTTTCGCCATAATTAAATTTCTTCTAAGTTTATATTTTGTTTTATTGCTTTCTCTACGGAGTCAAAACTTGATAAAATTTCAGGTCCATTAGCTGTTATTGCCACGTCATGCTCGATATGAGCTGCTGGAGAAAAATCTCTAGTTCTACAAGTCCAACCATCTGATTCAAAAAATACTTCTTTATTTCCTAAAGTAATCATTGGTTCTATCGCTATTACCATTCCTTCTCTGAATCGAGAACCTGTTCCTTTTTTACCATAGTTTGGTACTGAGGGATCTTCGTGCATATTTCTACCTAATCCGTGTCCACATAATTCTCTGACAACTCCATAACCAAACGATTGACAATAAGTTTGTATTTGATTGCTTAAATCTCCTATACGATTACCTATTGTACATTTCTCTATACCTAAATACAAAGATTCTTTTGTTACTTTTATCAGTTGTTTCCAATCTTCACGAACACCTTGTAAAGCAAATGTGTATGCTGAATCTCCTACCCAACCATTATATGTCACTCCACAATCTATTGACACTATATCTCCATCTTTTATTACTCTGTCGCCAGGTATTCCGTGAACTACCACTTCATTGATAGAGATACAAAGACTTGCAGGAAAACCACTATAACCTTTAAATGTAGGAATTCCTCCATTGCTTCTGATATATTCTTCTGCAATAGCATCTAATTGTTTCGTAGTAATGCCTGCTTTTATATGTTTAGCAACTTCAGCCAAAGTGTCCCCAACCATTAGGGCACTTTGTCTAAGTTGTTCTATTTCTTCTTGTGTCTTTATTTGTATCATATAGATTACTTGATATTATTACATTTGACCTCTTCCTTTGATTCTTCCGGATTTGGTCAAACCGTCATAATGTCTCATCAACAAATGACTTTCTATTTGTTGTAAAGTATCAAGAACTACTCCAACCATAATCAATAGTGAAGTTCCTCCATAGAATTGTGCGAATTGAGAATTCACTCCGAAGATTCTTACTATTGCTGGTAAAATAGCTACAAAAGCTAAAAATATAGAGCCTGGAAGTGTTATCTTTGATAATACATTATCAAGAAATTCTTCAGTCTTTTTACCTGGTTTTACTCCTGGTATGAAACCTCCGTTTTTCTTCAAATCATCAGACATTTGTTTCGGATTAATTGCAACCGCTGTGTAGAAATATGTAAATAATATGATTAGGATAGCAAATACAAAATTGTACCAAAAACCATCAAAGTTTGATAAAGCAGCTCTCACTCCTGACATAGCTTCTGATTTAGTAAATCCAAATATTGTCACAGGAATGAACATTATTGCTTGTGCAAAAATGATAGGCATAACACCTGCTGCATTCACTTTGATTGGAACATATTGTCTTGCTCCACCATATTGCTTATTACCTATTATTCTTTTAGCGTATTGTACAGGTATTCTTCTTGTTCCTTGAACTAACAATATACATAGCATAATAACTACTAATAATACCAATAGTTCTATGAATAAGATTACTAATTGACCTGCGTTGTCTTCCATACGAGATGCAAATTCTGCAAATAACGCGAATGGTAAACGTGCAACAATACCGACCATGATTAACAACGAAATACCATTACCTATTCCCTTGTCTGTAATTCTTTCTCCAAGCCACATTACAAACAATGTTCCGCAAGTTAATAATATAGATACAGGCAATACCCAATTAATAAAATTAGGACTATCTGTTCCTGTGATGCTATAAATAGTTGCGCCACCTATTTGGCTTCTTAAGTTTGCAAGATAAGCAAATGATTGGAAAATAGTAACTATGATAGTCAACCATCTTGTCATTTGTGTTATCTTTCTTCTTCCGCTCTCGCCTTCTCTTTGTATTTTTGTGAAATAAGGTACTATCATTGTTAATAACTGCATAACGATAGATGCAGTAATATACGGCATAATACCTAACGCAAAGATAGAAGCATTAGAGAACGCTCCCCCTGAGAACATATTTAACAAACCTAATACACCATCTTTTGTCTGATCTTGCAATCCTGCTAAGTCAGATGGATTAACACCAGGAATAACAACAAAAGAACCTACTCTATAAATTAGCACAAGTGCTAAAGTATAGAGTATTCTATCTCTTAGTTCTTTTATATTCCAGATGTTTTTTAATGTATTGATAAATCGTTTCATCTGTTATTAGATTGTTGTTGCAACTCCACCTTTTTCTTCTATAGCTGCTTTAGCAGTTTTTGAAAATGCGTGTGCTGTAACGTTGATTGTTGTATTTAACTCTCCTCGTCCTAAAATCTTTACTTTGTCTTTTGAAGAAATTAGTCCATGTGCTTTCATTAAATCCAAAGTTATATCTTTAACTTGAACTTTTTCTGCCAAAGCTACTAATGTATCAATATTTATTCCTACGAATTCTATTCTATTGATATTTTTGAATCCAAACTTTGGTAGTCGTCTATATAAAGGCATTTGACCGCCTTCAAAACCTATCTTACGAGAATATCCTGAACGAGACTTTGCTCCTTTATGTCCTCTTGTTGAAGTACCACCTCTTCCAGAACCTTGTCCACGTCCTATTCTCTTACGGTTCTTTGTAGAACCTTCTGCAGGTTTAAGTGTGCTTAAATTCATGATGTTTTCTCTTAAACAGTTTCTTAATTAATTTCTTCTACTTCTACTAAATGACTAACCTTAGCTATCATTCCTTGTATAGGCGCTGTCAATTCATGTACTCTAGATTGTCTGATTTTTTTCAAACCTAATGACTCTAATGTACGTTTTTGGTCTGCAGGACGACCTATGCCACTTTTGATTTGTGTTACTTTTACTTTCATTTCACTAAGATTTATCCATTAAATACTCTATCCATTTCTATTCCTCTAAGTTTTGCTATAGTGTAAGGATCTCTCATTTGCATCAATGCTGCAACTGTAGCTTTTACTACACTATGAGGATTAGATGAACCTTTAGATTTAGCTAAGACATCTTTTACTCCAACACTTTCTAAAACAGCACGCATAGCACCTCCAGCTATAACTCCTGTTCCTGGTGCAGCTGGTTTTAAGAATACTCTTGCTCCACTATATTTTGCAGTTTGTTCGTGAGGAACAGTTCCTTTTAAAATTGGAACTCTTACAAGATTTTTCTTAGCATCATCAACTCCTTTGGCAATAGCAGCCGCAACTTCCTTTGCTTTTCCTAAACCGTATCCTACAACACCGTTTTCATTGCCTACTACAACAACTGCTGAAAAACTGAAAGTTCTACCACCCTTTGTTACTTTAGTAACGCGGTTGATGCTTACAAGTTTATCTTTAAATTCGATTTCACTTGATTTTACTCTCTTTATGTTTACTTCTGCCATATTCTTAGAATTTTAAGCCATTTTCTCTTGCTGAATCAGCTAATGATTTTACTCTTCCATGGTATAGGTAACCATTTCTGTCAAATACAACAGACTCTACACCTATAGATTTAGCTCTTTCTGCAATATTTTTACCAATTACTATTGCTTGTTCTATTTTGGTTCCTTTGTGTTCAAAAGTTTTCTCAACTGTAGATGCAGATGCTAAAGTAATTCCTTTTACATCATCTATCAACTGAGCATAAATTTCTTTATTACTTCTGAATACTGTCAAACGAGGACGTTCAGCTGTTCCGCTTACTTTTTTACGAATCCTCATTTTCAATTTAAATCTTCTTATTTCTTTTTTAGTTGCCATCCTTCTACGGATTTTAATGATTAACGAAATTACTTAGCAGCTGTTTTTCCAGCTTTCTTACGAACAACTTCTCCTTGGAATCTAATACCCTTTCCTTTATAAGGTTCTGGTTTACGCAATGAACGGATCTTTGCTGCAACTTGACCTAATAATTGTTTATCAATACTTGTCATAATGATAAGAGGGTCTTTACCTTTTTCAGAAACTGTTTCACATTTTATTTCTGGTGGTAATTCAAAGAAAATATTATGAGAATATCCTAATGATAATTCTAATACTTGACCTTGAACTTGAGCTTTGTATCCTACTCCAATAACTACTTGTACTGTTTTGAATCCTTCAGAAACACCTTTTACCATATTAGCAATCAAAGCTCTATATAAACCATGTTGCGCTCTGTGTTCTTTTTGATCAGATTCTCTTGTTAAAGTAATTACGTTTTCTTCTATATTTATAGAAATAGCAGGACTAACTTCTTGAGTCAAAGTTCCTAATTTACCTTCAACTGTAACTGTATTTTTTTCATCAACAGTCACTTTCACTCCACTTGGAAGATTTATTGGTAATTTTCCTATTCTTGACATTACTATATCTCCTCTTTATTAACTAATGTAACAAATTACCTCTCCACCAATGTTAAGAGCTCTCGCTTCTTTGTCTGTCATTAAACCTCTTGATGTTGAGATTACTGCTATACCTAATCCATTTAAAACTCTTGGCAATCTTTCTGCACTAACGTATTTTCTCAAACCAGGACTACTTACTCTTTGGATATTTGTCATCGCTGGTTCTTTTGTCAATGGATGATATTTTAATGCTATTTTTATAGTTTTTGGAAAAGTTTCTTCCTCAAATTTATAGTTTAAAATATAACCTTTATCAAAAAGTATTTTTGTTATTTCTTTTTTTATTTTTGAAGCAGGTATCTCCACTGTCCTATGCTTTGCTGTAGAAGCATTTCTTATACGAGTTAAATAATCTGCAATTGGATCTGTAACCATCTTTTTTCTTTTTTAATATAAATATTTAACTTTATCTTACCAACTTGCTTTTTTTACTCCAGGTATCAATCCTGCTAAAGCCATTTCTCTGAAATTAATTCTTGAAATTCCAAATTGACGCATATAACCTTTTGGACGACCTGTTAATTTACATCTATTGTGTAATCTTACTGGAGAAGCATTTTTAGGCAATCTTTGAAGGCCTTCATAGTCTTCTGCTTCTAATAAAGCTTTTCTTTTTGCAGCATATTTTGCTACCATTTTTTCTCTTTTACGCTCACGCGCTTTCATTGATTCTTTTGCCATAATTCTTACAAATTATTTTGGTTTTTAAAAGGAAAGCCAAATGCCTTCAATAATGATAAAGCTTCTTTGTCTGTATTTGCCGATGTTACAAAAGTTATATCCATCCCTTGAATGCTATTGATTTTGTCAATATCTATTTCAGGGAATATGATTTGCTCTGTAATACCAAATGAAAAATTACCTTTTCCATCAAATCCTTTGTCATTGATACCTCTAAAATCTCTGATTCTTGGTATTGAAGCAGAAATTAATCTATCAAGGAATTCATACATTCTATCACCTCTTAAAGTTACTCTAACTCCAATAGGCATTCCTTTTCTTAATTTAAAGTTAGAAATATCTTTTTTAGATCTAGTAGCAACTGCTTTTTGACCAGCAATCAAAGTCATTTCTTCAACACCTTTGTCTATAACTTTCTTGTCTGCTATAGCTGCTCTACCTAACCCTTGGTTTAAAGATATCTTTTCTATACGAGGTACTTGCATTGCAGTTTTATAACCGTACTCCTTCATTAACATAGAAACTATTTCGTCTCTATATTTTTGTTTCAATCTTGGCACGTATCCCATTATTTTATTACCTCCCCTGTCTTTTTAGAATAACGAACTAATTTATTTGTCTTTTCATCTAATCTTCTTCCAATTCTTGTTGCTTTTCCTTTTGAATCAACAACCATAAGATTAGAAATATGTATTGGAGCTTCTTTTTCTACTATACCGCCTTGAGTGTTTCTAGGATTAGGTTTTGTATGTTTTTTTATTTTGTTTAATCCTTCAACGATAGCACGGTTATCTTTTGGATATACTACCAATACTTTGCCTGTACCTCCTTTATCGTTACCTGCTAATACTTTTACAGTGTCTCCTTTTTTTACATGCAATTTCATATTCTTACTTTTTTGCGTTATAACACTTCAGGAGCCAATGAGACAATTTTCATGAATTGCTTATCACGCAATTCTCTCGCTACTGGTCCAAAAATACGTGTTCCTCTCATTTCATCATTTGCGTTTAATAAAACGCATGCGTTGTCATCAAAACGAATATAAGAACCATCTGGTCTTCTAACTTCTTTTTTTGTTCTAACGACTACTGCTTTCGATACAGAGCCCTTCTTAACGTTTCCTGAAGGGATTGCATCTTTTACTGCTATCACAATTTTGTCACCTACGGAAGCATATCTTCTCTTTGTACCACCAAGTACTCTTATACAAAGTGCGCTTTTCGCTCCGCTATTGTCTGCAACAATTAATCTTGTTTCTTGTTGTACCATGTTATTTAGCTCTTTCTATTATTTCAACTAATCTCCAACATTTATTTTTACTCAAAGGTCTTGTCTCCATTATGCGAACAGTATCTCCTATTCCACACTCATTTTTTTCGTCATGAGCCATAAATTTGCTTGTTTTCTTAACAAATTTACCATATTTAAGATGCTTTACCTTTCTTTCAACCAATACATTTATTGATTTGTCCATCTTATTGCTTACGACAACACCTATTCTTTCTTTTCTTAAATTTCTTTCCATATTGCTATAGGCATTCTTTTATTATTCTACTGAATCCATAGACGATAATTCACGTCTTCTGATTTCCGTATTAATTCTGGCAACATTTCTGCGAGTTTCTCTAAGAACGTTAGGATTCTCCAATGGAGACACTGCATGATTTATACGTAACTTTGTAAGTTGTAATTTTTCTGCATCTAACCTTTCTTGCAATTCTGCAACAGAAAGTTCTTTTAATTCACTATTCTTCATTTCTTATAATGGTTATGCTTCCTCTATGTAATCTCTACGTACTACAAATTTTGTAATAACTGGCAATTTTTGAGCTGCTAATCTCATTGCTTCTCTTGCAACTTCCAAAGGAACTCCTTCTGCTTCAAAAAGCATTGTTCCTGGTTTTATTTTAGCAACAAAATATTCTGGAGCTCCTTTACCCTTACCCATACGAACTTCATTAGGTTTCTTTGTAATAGGTTTGTCAGGGAAGATTCTAATCCATATTTGCCCTTCACGTTTCATATAACGAGTTACGGCTTGACGAGCTGCTTCTATTTGACGTCCTGTAATAAAAGCAGTATCCAAAGACTTTATTCCAAAAGCTCCAAAAGCTAACTCATGTCCTCTATGAGCTAAACCTTTTATTCTACCCTTTTGTTGTTTTCTGTATTTTGTCTTTTTTGGTTGTAACATATCACTCTATTTTGACTATTAAATACTACTTTTTTCTACGAGGACGTTGTCCTGCTGCTGAACGTTGTCCTGCTCTGTTATTTTCTTTAAGGTTACCTCCAACTGTAGAAGGAACTAATTCTCTCTTGTTGTAAACCATACCTTTGCATATCCATACTTTTACGCCTATACGTCCGTAAGTTGTATGAGCTTCTGCTTGAGCATAATCTATATCAGCTCTTAATGTATGAAGAGGAGTTCTACCTTCTTTGTAGTGTTCTGTTCTTGCCATTTCAGCTCCGCCGATACGTCCAGAAACAGAAACTTTTATACCTTCAGCACCTACTCTCATAGTTGAAGTTATCGCCATTTTAATAGCTTTTCTGTAAGAAACTCTGCCTTCAATCTGTTTCGCAACAGTTGCTGCAACTAAAACTGCATCTAATTCAGGTCTTTTTACTTCAGAAATATTAATTTGTACTTCTTTATCAGTAAGTTTCTTTAACTCTTCTTTTAATTTATCAACTTCTTGACCAGCTTTTCCTATTATTAAACCTGGTCTTGCTGTATTGATAGTTACAGTTACTAGTTTTAATGTTCTCTCGATATATATCTTTGAAACTCCAGCCTTAGCCAAACGAACATTTAGATATTTTCTTATCTTGTCGTCTTCAACTAACTTATCTTCGAACTTTCTTCCTCCATACCAATTAGAATCCCAACCTCTGATAATTCCTAGTCTGTTACCTATTGGATTTGTTTTTTGTCCCATCCGATTATTTTTTTACTATTTTACAAACTATTATTTTTCAGCATCTATTGTTTGAGGTTCAGAAACAGCTACTCTTTCTTCTACTCTACTTCCCAACACTAATGTAACGTGATTAGATCTCTTTTTGATTCTATATCCACGTCCTTGAGGAGCTGTACGAAGTCTTTTTAACTGTCTTCCTCCATCAACACATATTTCTTTTATGTATAAATTACTTTCTTCTAATCTTTTTCCTGTATTTTTAGCTTGCCAATTTGCTATGGCAGAAAGTAATAATTTACGCAACTTTGGTGCTGATTCTCTACGACTATATTGCAAAATTCCTAACGCTTTTTCAACATCAAGACCTCTAACTGCATCTGCCATTAAACGAGTCTTTCTTGGTGAAGTAGGATTGTTGTTTAATTTTGCAACGTATTGTGTCTTCTTTGCTTCTTTACGTGCTAATGCACTCTCACGTTTTCTTTTTCCCATTTCTGCACTAATTTTTATTTCTTACCTTTATCTTTTTGACCAGCATGTCCTCTGAAAATTCTTGTTGGAGCAAACTCTCCTAACTTATGACCTACCATATTTTCTGTGATGTAAACAGGAATATGTTTGTTTCCATTATGAACAGCTATAGTCAAACCTACAAAATCGGGAGAAATCATAGAAGCTCTCGACCATGTTTTTATCGTATTTTTATTGTTCTGTTCTTGAGCTAACAAAACTTTCTTTTCTAACTTATAATGAATATAAGGTCCTTTTTTTAATGAACGGCTCATGTTTCTTATTTCTTACGTCTTTCAACTATATACTTACTAGATTGTTTCTTTGGAGCTCTTGTTTTGTAACCCTTAGCTGGTATACCTTTTCTTGAGCGTGGATGTCCTCCTGCTTGACGACCTTCACCACCTCCCATTGGGTGATCTACTGGGTTCATTACAACTCCTCTGGTTCTTGGTCTTCTACCTAACCATCTTGATCTACCTGCCTTACCTGAAACTTCAAGATTATGTTCAACGTTAGATACTATACCTATAGTTGCTCTACAAGATTGCAATATCATTCTGGTTTCTCCAGAAGGCATCTTAACTATTGCATATTTACCATCTCTTGACATCAATTGAGCGTAAGAACCTGCACTACGCACCAACTTTGCTCCTTGACCAGGATTCAATTCTATATTATGAATCATGGTTCCGAAAGGAATTTCACTAAGCAACAAAGTATTACCTATTTCAGGGGCAACTCCTATACCTGACATTACTGTCTGACCAACTTTTAGTCCGTGAGGAGAAACTATATATCTTTTTTCACCGTCTGCATAACATACCAAAGCGATACGAGCTGTCCTATTTGGGTCGTATTCGATAGTTTTAACTACAGCAGGGATTCCATCTTTATCTCTTCTGAAATCCACAAAACGGTATAATTTCTTATGACCACCTCCGATATATCTCATGGTCATTTTACCTTCATTATTTCTACCTCCACTTTTTCTTTTACCATAAACCAATGATTTTTCTGGTTTATTTGTAGTAATTTCTTCAAAAGTGCTAACAACTTTAAAACGTTGTCCTGGTGTTGTTGGTTTTAATTTTTTTAAAGCCATCTCTTATTTTTAAATATTGCTAAAAAAATCTATTGTATCACCTTCGGCTAACATAACTATAGCCTTCTTAAAAGCAGCTGTACGGCCTTGAATAAATCCTGATTTTGTATATCTTGATTTATTCTTTCCGCTATAATTCATTGTATTTACACTTTCAACTTTAACTCCGTATAGTTCTTCAACTGCTTTCTTTATTTCTATTTTATTTGCACGTTTATCAACTATAAAACCAAAACGATTAGGAAATTTCTCTGTCGTTTTAGTCATCTTTTCTGTAATAATCGGCTTTACAATGATGTTCATTTCTTTTTTCTTATAAAATTGCTAACTAAAAATTAGTACACACTCTTTCCAACTCTTTAACCATTGATTCTGAGATAACTAACTTATTAGCATTTAAAACTTCATAAGTATTTATTAACTCAGGACTCATTACTCTAACTTTTTGTAAGTTACGAGCTGACAAAGATACGAATTTTTCTTTAACTGCATCAATAATTAGAAGAGTTTTTTTATCTTGAACCTTCAATGCAGAAAGAATTTCTATCATTTTCTTTGTTTTTGGAGCTTCAAAGCTGAAATCTTCAACAACAAGAATATTATTTTCTCTTGATTTGTAAGTCAAAGCTGATAAACGAGCTAGACGTTTAACTTTTTTGTTCAATTTGAAACGATAGTCTCTTGGTCTTGGTCCGAAAACACGTCCCCCTCCTTTTATTGTAGGGCTATTTGTATCACCAGCTCTTGCTCCACCTGTACCTTTTTGTCTTTTTAATTTTTTAGTTGAACCTGAAACTTCTGAACGTTCTTTTGACTTGTGTGTACCTTGTCTTTGATCAGCTAAATATTGTCTAACTGCTAACCAAATAACGTGGTCATTAGGTTCAGTTCCAAATAACTCTTCGTTGACAACAACTGTTCTTCCAGTTTCATTGCCGTTTATGCCATAAACTTTTAACTCCATCTCTCAAGTTTTAAAATTGAACCCTTAGGACCTGGTACAGATCCTTTCACTAATACTAAATTCTTTTCAGCAATTACTTTCAAAATTTGTAAATTTTGAACTTTTACTCTTCTTCCCCCTGTTCTTCCAGCCATTCTTAGACCTTTGAATAATCTTGAAGGATAAGAAGATGCTCCTACTGAACCTGGTGCACGTAATCTGTCGTGTTGACCGTGAGTTTTATCACCAACTCCACTAAATCCATGACGTTTAACAACACCTTGGAAACCTTTACCTTTTGAGATTCCGACTACGTCAACGAACTCTCCTTCTGCAAAAACTTCACAAGTTAATACTTCTCCGAATGCTTTTTTAGAACCTTCTTCAAAACGAGAAAATTCTGCAACATATCTCTTAGGAGTAGTATTTGCTTTTGCAAAATGTCCTTTCATTGGTTTTGTGCAATTTTTCTCCTTTAATTCTTCAAATGCTAATTGTATAGCACTGTAACCATCCTTTTCAGGAGTTTTTACTTGTGTTACCACACAAGGACCAGCTTCAATCACTGTGCACGGCATTTGTTTACCGGAGGCATCATAGATGCTAGTCATTCCAATTTTTTTTCCTATTAATCCTGACATTTAATTTAATTAATTTATTTACATTCTCAGCTTATCTCACGACATCGGCTGAATATTTTACTTTTATCTTACTTTAATTTGTATTTAATTAGACTTTAATTTGAACATCAACACCGCTTGGTAATTCTAATTTTACCAATGCATCAACAGTTTTTGATGAAGTACTGTCTATATCTAACAATCTTTTGTAAGAACTTAATTCGAACTGCTCACGTGATTTTTTGTTCACGAAAGTAGAACGGTTAACTGTAAAAATTTTCTTGTTTGTTGGCAAAGGGATTGGTCCTCTCACATGTGCCCCTGTCAATTTTACAGTTTTTACGATCTTTTCAGCAGATTTATCTACTAAGTTATGATCGTATGATTTTAATTTAATTCTGATTCTTTGACTCACGATTATTACTTATTAGTTGTTTTCTTTACTTTTTAATACTGTTTCTGTAACATCTTTTGGTGCTTCTGCATAGTGAGCGAATTCCATAGTTGAGTTTGCTCTACCAGAAGTGATAGTTCTTAAAGATGTTACATATCCAAACATTTGTGCCAAAGGAACTTTAGCTCTAACTGATTGAACACCTATTTTTGCTGTTATGCTATCAAGAATTGCTCTTCTTCTATTCAAGTCACCTGTTACATCACCTAAGTATGCATCTGGAGTATTAACTTCAACAGACATAATAGGTTCTAATAATACAGGTCTTGCTTTCTTAGCAGCTTCTTTGAACGCCATTTTAGCACATAATTCGAATGATAAAGCATCTGAATCGACTGGGTGATAAGAACCATCAGTTAATACAACTTTCATACTTTCCAATGGGAATCCTGCTAAAACACCATTTTGCATTGCAGCTTTAAATCCTTTTTCAACAGCTGGGATAAATTCTTTAGGAACATTACCTCCCTTAACTTCGTTGATGAATTGTAATCCTTTAACACCTTCATCAGCAGGAGAAAGAGTAAATACGATATCAGCGAATTTACCTCTACCACCAGTTTGTTTTTTGAACACTTCTCTATGGCTACTTTCTGCTGTAATAGCTTCTTTATAAGCAACTTGAGGAGCACCTTGATTACAATCTACATTAAACTCTCTTTTCAATCTATCCATGATGATATCTAAGTGTAACTCACCCATACCTTTCATAATAGTTTGACCAGAGTCATCATCAGTAGCTATAACTAATGTTGGATCCTCTTCTGCTAATTTCATTAAAGCATTATTGAATTTATCAATATCAGCTTGTTTTGTTGGTTCTATCGCAATTGAAATCACTGGTTCAGGGAATGTCATAGATTCCAATATGATAGGATTGTTTTCATCACAAAGAGTGTTTCCTGTCTTAATATCTTTAAAACCAACAGCAGCACCTATATCTCCAGCCTCAATTCTGTCCATAGGATTTTGCTTGTTAGCGTGCATTTGCATTACTCTTGAAATACGTTCTTTCTTGCCTGTTGCAGCATTGTAAACATATGAACCTGCATCTAATGCACCTGAGTAAACACGGAAGAAACAAATTCTTCCAACATAAGGGTCAGTAGCAATCTTAAATGCTAAAGCTGAGAAAGGAGCTTTTGGATCTACCTTTCTTGTAACAACATCTCCTGTATTAGGATCAGTTCCTTCTACTTCAGGAATATCAATTGGAGAAGGTAAGAATTCACAAATAGCGTTGATTAAGTTTTGAACGCCTTTATTTTTGAATGATGAACCACATAATACAGGAACGATTCTCATTTCACAAGTAGCCTTACGAATATGGTAAAGCATTTCTTCTTCTGTGATTGAGTTTTCATCGTCCATATATCTCATTAATAACTCATCATCTTCTTCTGCAACACCTTCTACTAATTTTCTTCTATATTCAGCAGCTATTTCCTTTAAATCATCTGGCATTGGAACTTCGTATGATGTAGTACCATTAGTAGATTCATCATACATCAATGCTTTATTAGAGATAAGGTCAATAACCCCTTTGAACATATCTTCTTGTCCGATAGGAATTGTCAATGGAACAGGATTAGCTCCTAAACGTTCTTTAATTTGTTTAACTACATTAAAGAAGTCAGCACCTGCGCGGTCCATTTTATTAACGAAACCTATTCTAGGAACTCTATATTTATCTGCTTGTCTCCAAACTGTTTCAGATTGAGGTTCAACACCACCAACTGCACAGAACAAAGCAACAGCACCATCTAATACTCTTAAAGAACGTTCAACTTCAACAGTAAAGTCAACGTGGCCCGGAGTATCGATGATATTGATTTTGAATTGTTTTTCTTTATAATTCCAGAAAACTGTTGTAGCAGCAGATGTGATTGTGATACCTCTTTCTTGTTCTTGAGCCATCCAGTCCATTGTTGCTGCTCCGTCGTGAGTTTCCCCTATTTTATGACTCTTTCCTGTAAAATACAAAATACGCTCAGTAGTTGTTGTCTTACCAGCGTCAATGTGAGCCATAATACCTATATTTCTAGTTAGCTTTAAATCTGCCATAACTTATTAGAATCTAAAGTGTGAAAATGCTTTATTTGCTTCAGCCATTCTGTGAATATCTTCTTTCTTTTTGAAAGCTGCACCTTCTTCTTTGTAAGCAGCTAATATTTCAGAAGCTAAACGAATAGCCATTGTTTTTTCATTACGTTTACGAGCAAATCCTATAAGGTTTTTCATTCCCATAGATTGTTTTCTTTCAGGACGGATTTCAGAAGGGATTTGGAAAGTAGCACCTCCAACTCTTCTACTTCTAACCTCAACTTGTGGAGTAACGTTTGCTAATGCTTTTTTCCAAACATCTAAACCATTTTCGTTAGAACGTTCTGTAACTATATCTATTGCTTCGTAAAAAATATTGTAAGCTATCATTTTCTTTCCTTTTAGCATGATGTTGTTAACAAATTTTGTAACTAAAACATCATTAAACTTAGGATCTGGAAGGATAATTCTCTTCTTTGGTCTTGCTTTTCTCATTTTTCCTTAACGTTGTAAATTTCTCCTCAATTAACTATTTTTTTGCACCGTCTTTAGGTCTCTTTGTACCATATTTAGAACGTCTTTGTTTTCTACCGTCAACACCAGCAGTATCTAACGCTCCACGAATGATGTGATATCTAACACCTGGTAAGTCTTTAACACGACCTCCTCTAATCATTACGATAGAGTGTTCTTGTAAATTGTGACCTTCTCCTGGTATGTAAGCATTCACTTCTTTACCGTTAGTTAATTTTACTCTGGCAACCTTTCTCATTGCTGAGTTTGGCTTTTTAGGTGTAGTAGTGTAAACTCTTGTACAAACACCTCTACGTTGAGGACAAGAATCCAATGCAGGAGATTTACTCTTGTACTCCATTTTTGTACGTCCTTTACGGATTAATTGTTGAATTGTTGGCATATCGAAATATGTTCTTTTTCTTTTTTTAATTATACTTTTTACTTTTTAACTAAAATTAAAAAAATTCAACGTTCAAAAAACCACAGCCAATTGGTCCTAAGAATAATACCTCCAAAGACACGCAACCCTTCATAACTATCAGAATCAACCTGTTACGAAACGAGTCTATACAGAGACGCTAATTTTTTCAATTTGCAAAATTACAACTTTTTTTTGTAATACCAAGAAAATCAATGAAAAAATTTAAACAAATAGCATTTTTTCAACACAAAAAAGTTAAAAAGTAAAAAAAGCGATTTTGAACTCCCAAAACCGCTTTTCAAACTATCAAATATTAAGATTACCCCTTAACAACTTTTCTCATTATCTCTTTACCATTATAATGTGATCTCAAATAATATACCCCAAAAGACAATGCTTTAATATCTATTTCCTTTACATTTGAATACATAAGCCTCCAAAGAACCACAAAGTACTTAAATCAGTAGGAGTTGAATAAAAAACATATAAAGCTAAAGCTAGAGGAGTTTCAGCAAGGCACTTAACCAAAGTCAAATTACTACACAAAGCAAAAGCAACTATATCTATAGGAATCTCAATATATGTTAAAGATGGCGAACCAGAAAATGCAGCGTTTCCAATTGTAGTAACCCCATTAGCCATAGTAACCTAATTTAAATTCCTACAATTAAAAAACACAGAAGAGCCTATTTCTCTAACACTACCTGGAATAATAACTGAAAGTAAATCAGAACTATTTTGAAAAGACCTTTCTCCTATAGCAGTAACACTATAAGCCACTCCATTATTATAAACCGTCGTAGGAATATCTACATCAAAGGTATAACAACTAGACCAATAACGATGAAGCTTAACTTAAGGAAGGTTTGTAGAAGTTATAGCATATTCTTAAACAAAACAAGTATCTGAATCATCAAAAAATGTTTGTGCAGAAAGCACATTTGCACATAATGAACTCAAATCAATAATAATCTTTTCATAACATTTCTTTTTTTAATTATATCGCAAAAATAACAACAATATATTTTAATGATTAAAAAAAGGGTTTTCTTAACAAAAAACACATCATTTCCTCAAGAAAATTGAACAAAATCAAGAGTAATTTTACTGAAACGAAGAGTTATTTTAATAAAACGCCGTTTTATTAAAATAAAACAAAGAATTAATTTGAAAAAACAAAGAAAAAATTTCAAAAAAACTATAAAGTCATTTTATATTATCTTAAATCTATAATCTCTGCTTGAGAATATACATCTTGTGGAAAAGTAAAGTCTTTGGCTTGTGTTGAGTGATTGACTTTATATGATGTGAAATTGATTATGTAAGTATTGCCTTCTCTTACATAAAGTGTCATTTCCTTTATTCTATTAGTTGTTTTGTTGCTAACAACTCTAATTTTAGAAACATTTGTGCTTTTCTTTGGCAATAGGTCTATTACATAAGTTGATTCTTCTTCTCTAATTAGTTTTGGACGAAAATCTTTTGAGTAGGTTTTTATTAGGTTTGGAAAGTTAAAAAGGTTGTTTGATTGTTCCATAACCGAGAGTTCCACTTCTGAGGTTTCTTTTACATAGTGCCAAAGGTTAGTTCCATCACAATAGTCCTCAAAGACTGGTGTTTTTAATCGGAATTTTTCTCCGTTAGATAACAAACTACCTTTTAGAGTTTCGCTCTTCTTGTCTTTTGTCTTGATTGTCATTGTGTAGCTTATAAGCAAAGGAGAATCGGTAGAGATTTTCTTTGATACGCTCTCTATTATACTTTGTGCTTGCTTATCTACAACTACCCCATTTACTATTTCTCTTTGTGCAAAGGAGATTGTAAAAAGGAATATGCAAAGAAGAAATGCTAAACTCTTTTTCATATTGTTTATTTTAAGTATTCTTTTAAAATTTCATTTAACTCCACTTCGGTTTTTACCAAGACTTCTCTTGCTTTACTGCCTTCAAATGGTCCTACTATGCCTGCTGCTTCTAATTGGTCTATTATTCGTCCTGCTCTATTGTAGCCTAAGGATAGTTTTCTTTGGATTAGAGATGTACTTCCGTGTTGGTGCATTACCACAAGGCGGGCTGACTCTTCAAATTTAGGGTCAAGCTGTTTCATATCCACCTCTTTGCTTGGCTCAGATGTTTCATCTAAGTATTCAGGTAAAAGGAAGGTTTCGTCAAATCCTCTTTGTGAGCCTATAAATTCCGACAACTCTTCTATTTCTTCGGTATCTATCAAAGCACATTGCAGACGTATCAAATCACTTCCAGCAGATATAAGCATATCTCCTCGTCCTATGAGTTGTTCTGCCCCTGAGGTATCAAGAATTGTTTTACTATCTACCCTACTACTTACTTTGAAGGCAATTCTTGCAGGGAAGTTTGCTTTGATTGTACCTGTTATAATATTTACTGTTGGACGTTGAGTTGCGATTATTAGATGTATTCCGACAGCTCTTGCAAGCTGAGCAAGACGAGCAATAGGCATTTCTATTTCCTTGCCTGCTGTCATAATCAAATCTGCAAACTCATCTATAACTAATACTATATATGGTAGGTATCTATGACCTTCTGTTGGTAAAAGACGTCTTGAACAGAATTTAGCATTATATTCTGTTATCTTTTTACAACCTGCTATTTTTAAAAGATCATAGCGTTGATCCATCTCAATACATAGAGAATTAAGTGTGCGAACCACTTTCTTTACATCAGTAATAATAGCTTCTTCACTATCGGGTAGTTTTGCTAAATAGTGTCTTTCTATTTTGGAGTAAAGAGATAGTTCCACTTTTTTAGGGTCAACCATTACGAATTTCAAATCGCAAGGGTGTTTCTTAAAGAGTAGTGAAGATATGATAGCATTTAATCCTACTGACTTACCTTGTCCTGTTGCTCCTGCCATAAGTAAGTGAGGCATTTTCGCAAGGTCAGCAACGTAAGGTTCGGAAGAAATTGTTTTTCCTATTGCAATAGGTAATTCATATTTTGTATCAACAAACTGAGGCGAAGTAAGCATAGTTTTCATTGATACAATTTGTGGATTAAAGTTAGGAACTTCTATACCGATTGTTCCTTTACCTGGTATAGGAGCAATTATTCTTATACCCAAAGCAGAAAGGCTAAGGGCAATATCGTCTTCAAGATTTTTGATTTTATTAATTCTTGTGCCCGGTGCAGGAACTATTTCATAGAGTGTTACAGTTGGGCCAGGAGTTGCCGATATTTTTACAATATCTATTTTATAGTTTTTTAAGGTACTTACTATTCTATCTTTATTAGAATGTAATTCCCTTTCATCTATTTGTTTGTTGTTTTTTTCATAATCAATCAGAATATCAACATTTGGTAATTTATATGAAGCTAATTCTAATTTTGGATCGTATGGAGTATCTATTCCATAATGTTCTTCTTTCTCTTCTTCAAATGTTTCTTCTAATTCTATGTTTTCTTCTTCTGATTGTAAATCTCCTTGTATTTCAAATTCCACTTCAGGAGATTCTTGAAGCTCTGTTTGAGGTTGTGGATTTATATCAAATTCTACAATAGCTGGAGCAACATCTTCCTCTTCTTGTTGCAGTTCTCCCTCTATTATAATGGGTGTAGGAGTTTTAGAGTTTGGCGTTTCTTTTACAGGTTTAACCTTAGGTAGTTTTGGAGCAGTTGCTCTTTTATAAAGATTTAATATTAATTTCTTCACAAAGGAATACCTAACCCCAAAAAGAACCATAGGAAATATAAATGTAAATGCTAAATTAAATAATGTTGCTCCAAATATTCCTATGATTTTTACAAGCCAAATATTAACTACTATACCAACTACTCCAGAGAAAACATCTAAATTTGAAAAGGTCATTGGATAAGAAACAACAAAATAGCCAATGAAACATGAACTCCATAGCATTATAACAAGTACACTAATAATCCATTTATGGATATTTTTAATCTGCACTTTAAATAGTCTTAACACTACAAGAGAAAATAGAATCAAAAAACCGAAAGATGCTATTCCGAAAGTCTTATTAACGAAAAAATGTGCTACACAAGCACCCAAAGGGCCTCCCCAATTCTTTATATCTTGTTCACCAAAGAATAGTTGAGAAAATGAAAGTTTTTGAACAAGATTATAGTCATTAAACCAAGTCCAAAAAAAAGAAACAAAGGATACAAAACAGAAAACAGTAAATATAGCAAGTAAAACTGCTACCGTTTTTGGAAACTGCTCACTTTTTATAAAAGTTAAAAGTGCATTAGTTTTAGTATTACTTGATTTTTGCTTTGTTTTTGTACCCTTTGTCTTTCGCATTATTTTTTTAAATCTTAATTATTAAAAGTCTTCTTCTGCTCCACCGCCCATTGCTTCTTGAAGAATTTGTATCTTTTCTTGGAATTCTTCCATTGTTAATTCTTCATATCCTGTTTCTAACAACAGGTCAGTCTTTTTAACTTTTCCTTCAATAACTTCAACTGCAGTAAATGTGCAAGAAAGAGTTTCTGCATATTGAACTGTGTATTCAAAAGGCATTGCTTGTAATCCTGGATAGTTTGTCATTTCAACAGTAGGACCTAAATCTTTGCAAGCCCAAAAAGTTTCAGTTTCTTCAACGCCTTCTGCGTTTTTGAAAGTTGCAACAACTTCGTGAGCAGTCTTTCCTGCCATTTCCTTTGTCTTACCTGTGAAATTGTAAGTTACAAGAGCAAAAGCTGAATCAGCAACTTTCTCTCTTATATACCATTTTCCACTAACATCTTCCAATGGAATTTGAGAAAAATCAAACATAAGTGTTACATTTTTCTTTTGAGCGTCAGTTATAACAACAGCACCCATTGTCATATCCATGTACTTTGTTTTTTCTTCAAATACTTTAACTTCATATTCCGAAGGTATTCCTTGTGGAACATCGCCAGTCCAAGTTAATTGATATTTGATTGTTCCAGCCCATTTGCCTTGTTGAGCTTGCAAACTAAATGTGAATGCACTAACTAAAAGTGCGAACAAAAAAATGTGTTTTTTCATACTTACTAATTTTTAAAATTTCGATTCTAATCTGCAAAAATACAAATTTTCTCTTAGAAATAATATTTTTTAATGTTTTTTAGAAATTGTATCTTTTAGCAACATCAAACGATTTACTACATTTACCTCGCTTACTCCTGAATCAAAATCCAATGAAAGCAAACTTAAATCAGGATAAAGTTGCTTTATTTTATTTTCAACACCCTTACTAATTATATGATTTGCAATACAGCCAAAGGGTTGCAAACTAATAACTCCATCAGCTTTGTTTTTAGCAAGAGAAACAATCTCTGCTGGTAACACCCAACCTTCTCCAAATTGTGCAACCAAAGGTATTACATTCTTAACATCATCAGCCAATTCATAAATATCTTCTAATGGAGAATAGTATCTGAATTTTGATATTATAGTATTAAATCTTGATATTTCCGATTTAACAATCTTATAAATCAACTTCATAACAGGATTTGGAATACTTGAAGTGTCTAAATTATTTTCAAGTTTCACATCTCTATTAACAAAGAATTGAGTCATAAACGGAGTTAATGTAGGAGGCATTACCTCTATCTTTTGACTCATCAGCCAAGATATTATGTTTTGATTAGCAAACGGGTGGAATTTCAAGAAGATTTCACCAACTATACCTACCTTTTTTCTTTCTATATACTCTTTTGGCAGCAGCGAATTAAACTCTTTTACTGCTTCTTTCAAAAGAGCAATCAAGGCTTTCCTATCTTTTTTCAACACAATAGGCTTTGCTCTTTCCAAGTATTGATTTTTCATTTCCAAAGCTAAGGTTGGATTATCTATTCTCACCGCAGTAGAATGATATATCTTAGAAAGACAATCTCCAAACAATATTGCGTCAAAAGCAATCACTATTATAGATTTATAATCCAACTTAAAACCTGGTTGATTTGTGTGAACATCACTTGACATTGTTGCAGAAATAACAGGAACTTGCGAAAAGCCTGCATCAACAAGTGCTTTACGAATAACGGCATAATAATTTGATGCTCTACATTGTCCTCCTGTTTGAGTAATTCCCACAGCTGTTTTACTCAAATCATATTTTCCAGAAGAAAGCGCCTTAATCATATCTCCTACAATAAGAGTTGCAGGATAGCAAACTTCGTTATTAGAATACTGCAAGCCTAAATCCGCTGACTTTTGGTCGCTTAAAGGCAATACCTCTAACTTATAACCACTCAATGCAAAGACTTCTGGCAACAAAGGCGAAGCATAATCAGTGAAAAATGGTGCAAGAATTGTTCTTTTCTTATCCTCTGTATCGAATATCTTTGTATCAACAAATGCTTCCACCGTTTTAGTATTTACAGTCTTTTGTTTCAAACTTTCCAAAAGGCTTCTTATTCTCAAACGCATCGAGCCTACATTATTTATATCATCAACTTTTATTATAGTACACGATTTGTTGTTACGTTTTAGAAGATGTGTTATTTCATCAAGAAGAAAGGCATCAGGACCACAGCCAAAAGAAGTAATCTGAGCATAATTCACCTCATCATTTTGCGTAGTTACCCATTTAGCAGCCTTAACTATTCTATTCATATAAGTCCATTGCGAGAGCATATAAGTATCCTGCATATCAAAATCATTATTCAATCTCACAATATCATCACTTATCACGCACGCACCAAGAGAAGAAATAATATCACTCAATTTATGCTGAATCAAAGAATCACTATGATAAGGTCTTGCAGCCAAAAGTATTATTGGAATATTGTTTGCTTTTGCTCTTTCAAAATACTCCTCTGCTTTTGCTTGCATATCTTGTTCAAATTTATTTTGAGCCTCTAAGCCTTTATTGACAGCATTTTTTATTTGTGCAGAAGAATATTTCAAATCTTTGTTTTCTTTACATAAAGTCTTGATATAAGTTTCGCAATTCTTCAAAAGCAATTTCTTATCCTTGAATGTGAAGACAGGATTATCAATTTTCACCTCACTATTATCATAAACCGACATTTGACTTTTAATCAAAACGCTATAAGATGAAACAATAGGACAATTATATGAGTTTGCTACGTTTTCGCTTTCCTTTTTCTCAAAAACAACGTATGGAAAGAAAATATGTTTTAGCCCTTTCGCAACAAGATTGTCTATATGAGAGTGAACTAGCTTGGCAGGAAAACAAATGTTTTCGCTCATTACTTGTTTCAAACCTTTCTCATAGTTAGAGTAAGTCGATAAATCACTAAGCACAAGTTCTATATCAAATTCAGAAAACAAAGCTTGCCAAAAAGGAAAATCCTCAAACATATTCAAAACCCTTGGAACGCCTAATCGGTATTTTGGATTTGAAAGTTTAATATTTTCAAATACTCTTTCCAATTTATAAGTATAGATATTATCTCCTTTTTCCGATTCAGCCTTTGAGGAGAAAACTTTTTCGCATTTATTGCCTAAATGATATGTTTTATTGTTTTCAAAAGTGTATTTCGTAACAAGACATTGGTTTTCGCAACCTTTACAATTCAATTCCTTTGAGGTGAAAGCAGAAACCTTATTTGTGAAAGTTGTTTTCAAAGAATTATTATCATATTTCTCCTTTGCGTGAATAGCACAGCCGTAAGCACCCATTAATTCTGGGGGTTGACTACGATAGACCTTAACCCCAATCATATTTTCCAAGGCTTTCACTATGCTATCATTACGCATTGTTCCACCTTGTACGACAATATTTTTTCCAATATCAAGAGAATTAAGTTTCAAAACCTTGTATAGGCAATTCTTTACTACGGAATACGCTAATCCTGCCGAAATATCTGCAACGCTTGCACCTTCTCGTAAAGATTGTTTTACTTTAGAGTTCATGAAAACCGTACAACGTGTTCCTAAGTCGCAAGGATTTTTTGCCAAGCAAGCGATTTGTGCAAATTCTGCTACGGGATAAGAAAGCGAATTAGCGAAATTCTCTATGAAAGAACCACAACCAGAAGAGCAAGCTTCGTTTAACTCTATTTTATTCAAAACTCCATCTTCTATAAACAAGGCTTTCATATCTTGTCCGCCAATATCAAGAATGAAATCTACGTTTGGACATAAAGTTTTTGCAGCCTTATAGTGAGCAATCGTTTCCACAACCGAACATTCCATAGAAAAAGCAGTCTTAATCAACTCTTCTCCATATCCTGTTGAGCAAGCAGAAACTATATTTATAGAAGCATTGTTATCTTTGCAAGCTTGCATCATACGTTCTATTGCATCTTCAACTGCTTTCAAAGCATTACCACCATTTCTGCTGTAATCAGAAAAAATAATATTGCTTTCACTATCGGTAAGAACAAGTTTTGTTGTTGTAGAACCCGAATCTAATCCAAGAAAACAATCACCTCTAAAATCTTTTAACTCTCCTACTTTCTCTCCTTTCGCTTTTTCTTTTCTCCATTCTTGTAATTCTTCTTCGTCTTTAAAGATTACCTCTAATCTATTACTGATATTATTTGTTGTTGTTTGAGTATTTGAGAGTTTTTCTATTAAATCTTCTATCTCTATTACCAATCCTTGCTCGCCATCTGTAAAAACACAACCCATTGCAGGGATAAGATTAGAGTTTTCAAGTTTTACAAAATCCTTTTCTTCAAGTTCTAAAACTCTTGCAAAGGCTTCTCTTAGCGATTTTATGTAAGTCAAAGGCCCTCCACAGAATAAAATCTTTGGAACAATCTGCATACCTTTTGAAAGTGAGGAAACAACTTGCAAGGCTATGGCGTTGAAAATTGAAATAGCAATATCTTCTTTTGAAACCCCTCTTGCAACAAGGTTTTGCACGTCTGTTTTTGAGAAAACACCACAACGCGATGCAATCGGATAGATATGTTTTGAGTTTTGAGCCAAAACATCAAGTTCATCTACATCTACGCCAAGTATTAAAGCCATTTGATCGATAAAAGCACCCGTTCCTCCTGCACAATTACCATTCATTCTCATCACAGGCAAGGAAGAAGTTTTTGAAAAGAAGATAATTTTTGAGTCTTCGCCTCCTATGTCAATTATTGAGTTAATATCCATTGAGAAATGCTTAACAAAATTTGACACAGCAATGACCTCTTGAATAAATGGCACATTTAGACGTTCTGAAATTCCAAATCCAGCAGAGCCTGTTATTATAATTTCAATTTCTGCCTTTGAATCGGTTTTCTCTTTTATGCGTTCAAGGATTGTTAAAAGCGTTCCTTTAACATCAGCATTATGTCTTAAATAATTAGAATAAACAATTTCTTTTTTATTGTTTACAACTACTGCTTTTGCTGTTGTTGAACCAATATCTACTCCTAATTTATACATTATCTTTCTATGATTTTATGCTTGATAATATCAGTTTCTTTATATGAGTCTTTCTTCTTTCTAAAAAAGCTTCTTGTGTTTGAGAATCCATTTCTAAGATTTGTGTAAACAATACTTGTCCTACAAACGACATTACGTCTAAGGATACAATATCTATTAGCAAATCCTCTATTGAAATATCCTTTAATTCTCCTTTGCTTTGTTTCATTTGAACAAACAAACGAATCTTACCAACAATTTCTTTGCCAAATTCAGAAAAAAGTTCCTTCATCATTTTCAAAACCTCGCTATTGTGTCTTAATTCGCCAATTATAAAAAATGGAGCATCGGGATTGTTTTTCAAAAAACCAATTTGAGCTTCAATAATCTTTTCAATAAAATTTTCAAACGAAATATCCTCTTGTGGAATATCGGCAAGAATCTTTAACATCTTTTGTATTTCTTGCTGACATATAATCTTAAAAAGATTTTGTTTTGTACGATAATAATAATGCACTAAGGCTTGATTGCAGCCCACAGTCTTTGCAACCTGAGTTGTAGAAACACCCTCATAACCAAATTGCATAAACAATTCTTTTGCCACTAAAAGAATTTGTTCTTCCATATTATTCTTTTGCATACGCTATTTGTTTAACCTATTTAATAACTCTATTAAATAACTTTGCAAAAGTATAAATTTTTTCTTTACTTTAAAAAAATAATCCTAAGAAAAAAAATATTTTTCCTTAGGATTATTTCAGTAAATCTAAGACTTATTTTACTTAGCTATAACTATGAAATAGTTTTTCTTTCCTTTTTGAACTAAAATGTATTGTTCGTTTAATAAATTCTCAGAAGATGTTACGAAATCCTCCTTAATCTTTTCTTTATTTATGGAAAGTGAGTTTTCTTTCAATGCTCTACGAACCTCTCCCTTTGAAGCAAGAATTTGAGTCTTTTCTGCTAATAAATCAAGCACGTTTATTCCTTGCAAAATTTCCTCTTTGCTAACTTCAAATGTAGGAACTCCTTCAAAAACGCTTAGGAATGTTTCGCTATCTAATTTCTTTAATGTATCAGTTGTTCCTTTGCCGAAAAGAATTTCCGAAGCCTCAACAGCACTATTATATTCTTCTTCTCCGTGAACGCGTATTGTTATGTCTTTTGCAAGAGCCTTTTGAAGCACTCTTAGGTTTGGAGCAACATCGTGTTCTTTTTCCAAATTTTCTATTTCTTCTTTTGTGAAGAATGTAAATATTCTAATGAATTTCTTAGCATCCTCATCGGAAACATTAAGCCAGAATTGATAGAAAGCATAAGGCGATGTTTTTTCTGGGTCTAACCACACATTACCTTTTTCAGTTTTTCCAAATTTTGTACCATCTGCTTTTGTAATCAAAGGACATGTCATTGCGAAAGCTTCGCCTCCAAGAGTTCTTCTTATAAGTTCAGTTCCGCAAGTAATATTTCCCCATTGGTCAGAGCCACCCATTTGAAGTTTACAGCCGTAATTTTCATACAAATACTTAAAGTCGTAGGCTTGAAGCAACTGATAAGAAAACTCAGTGAAAGAAAGACCTGTTTCAATACGTTTCTTCACACAGTCTTTCGCCATCATATAGTTCACTGTTATGTGTTTACCCACGTCTCTTATGAAATCCAAAAAGCTCCACTTGCTATTCCAATCATAGTTGTTAAGCACCAAAGCCTTATTCTCAGCTTCGGTTTCAAAATCCATAAAATGCGATAATTGCTTCTTTATGCAAGCTTGATTATGTTGTATTTCTTCTAATGTAAGAAGTTTTCTTTCTTGACTTTTAAACGAGGGATCTCCAATCATTCCTGTGGCTCCTCCTAACAAAACAATAGGTCTGTGCCCGCTTCTTTGAAGATGAGAAAGCATCATAATGCCTACTAAATGTCCTATATGTAAACTGTCCGCTGTTGGGTCGAATCCTACGTATGCAGTTGCAGTTTGTTTTAAGAATTGTTCTTCTGTGCCCGGCATAATGTCGTGAATCATGCCCCTCCAACGTAATTCCTCTACAAAGTTTTTCATTTCCTATTTTTATTTTAAAGATATTCAATCTACAAAATTACGTTATTTCTTCATATCTTTGCGAAAAAAAGTAAAAAATGAAAAGATTTTTTGTCATAACACTTGCTATTTTAAGTTTAAATCTTTGTTTTGCTCAAAGCCAGCAAAGAGAAAACTTAAAGAAAGATGTTTATTTTTTAAGCAGTGATAGTTTAGAAGGCAGATGGAGAGGAACTCATGGAAACGCTCTTGCAAGAGAATATATTTGCTCGCAATTAAGCGAGGCAAACATAGAATATTCTATTCAAAATTTTAATGATACTTTAGGAAAGAACATAATTACTCAAATAAAAGCAGAAAATCCATTATACAAAGACGAATATATTTTAATAGGTGCACACTATGACCATATAGGTTTTAGAAAGGGAGAAATTTGTAATGGAGCTGATGACAACGCATCGGGAAGTGCGGTGCTAATTCAGTTAGCCCGTTTACTAAATGTAAATAAGGACAAAATAAATCGTAATATTGTTTTAGTATGGTTTGATTTTGAAGAAGGAGGTCTTGTTGGTAGCAGAGAATTTGCGCAAAATCCTATGTTTGTTTCTTCGCTTTCCGATATTAAGTTAATGATTAACCTTGATATGGTTGGTTGGTATAAAAATGGTGCTTTGGAAATTGCAAATGTTGCTATGGTTAAGGGTTGGAAAGAGATATTTGAAAGTACAAAAACCGACTTAAAAACAAAGGTGTCTAAGTATGAAAAATCTGTTTTTACGGATTCGGACTATTCTTCTTTTGCAAAAAAAGATATTCCTGCAATAACATTGACAACAGGCACCGATTCGCCTTATCATAAGCCCGAGGACGATGCAGATTTGATAGACTACGAAGGCATGGATAGGATTTGCGATTTTGTTTTCAATCTTACCGTAAATGCAAGCAACTATAAAGATTTAGGTTTTTCGGGAAAGAAAGCAGACAAACATAAAGATGAAAGAAGCAAGTTTGAATTTGGTTTGAGTTTTGCATTAGGTAGTTGTAATCAATACTATCATAGTGGAAACATTACAGGAAAAAATGGGAGGACTCTAAATAGTGGTTTTATGTTCCTTTACAATATAAACCCTTGGCAAGGTTTAGAATTAGGCGTTCTTGCAAATATGGAACAAAGTAAGCAAGTTGAAGGAAAATTTCAAGCAATGAAACTATCCGTTCCTTTGACTTGGAATTTAGGTTACTTTGGTACAGATGTAGGAATAGGATTTAATCTTGGGCTTGCTTACGATTATATCTTTAAAGCACAATTAAACGAGGTAGATTTAAAACAAGGAGAGTTTAATCCTTATGATATTGGGTTTGTTTGTGGGTTTAAATTTATTTTTGGTAAGGTTGGACTTAACATGAGCAATAAATTCGGATTTCTTGACCGATATAACAAAGATGTAAAGATAACTTACAGAGAAACTCTCTTTGGTTTAACATATTATTTTTAAGGAAAAATGAGTGATATTAAAAAACTTGCAGGACAAACCGCGATTTACGGACTGCCAACTATATTAGGAAGATTTTTAAATTATCTTTTAGTACCTGTTTACACCTATTCCCTTACGGCAGACAAATACGGAGTTGTTTCGGAGCTTTATGCCTATATTTCTTTCCTTATGATAATTCTTACATACGGAATGGAAACGGCATATTTTCGCTTTTGCCAAAAACATGAGGATAAATCCGTAGTTTTTAATACATCTTTATTTTCTCTATTCTGCACTACCTCGCTCTTTGTCTTGCTAACTTTCTTAAATATTAACAGCATAAGCGAATTTATGCAGTATGAAAACGAGCAAAACTACATAAAATGGTTTTTAATTATTGTTGCTCTTGATGCTTTTCGCGCAATTCCTTACGCAAAACTAAGACAAGAAAACAAAGCTGCACGATTTGCTTTGATTAAAAGCATAGATATATTTTCAAATATAGGTTTCAATCTATTGTTTTTCTTTGTTATCAAACCAAATAACCTTGTTGAATGTATATTTATTTCAAATTTCTTGGCGAGTGCAATATCTGTTGTGATGTTACTTCCTGAATATTCTAAATTTAGACTAAAAATCAGTTTCCCTCTTTTAAAAGAAATGTTACTTTACGGACTTCCTGTAATGATTGGCGGATTGGCAGGAATGATAAACGAAACTTTTGACCGCATTGCATTGAAAAGACTTTTGATTTGCCCTGAAACGACTGCGGATTGCAACACTTACGCAATGCAACAAATAGGAATTTATGGCGCTTGTTACAAAATATCTATAGTAATGAGCCTTTTCATACAAGCATTTAAGTTTGCAGCAGAGCCATTCTTTTTCTCAAAAATGAAATCCAAAGATGCAAAAGATACATACTCCTCTGTAATGCTTGTTTTCACTATTTTCTTGCTCACAATCTTCCTTGGCGTAATAGCTTATATGGATTTATTTCAATATTTCGTTAGCGAGGAATATAGAGTTGGCTTAAAAGTTGTACCAATCTTGCTATTGGCAAACTTTTGCTTAGGAATATATTACAATCTCTCTATTTGGTATAAGGTAAGCGACAAAACAATATACGGAGCCTACATTTCGGGCATAGGAGCTGCAATAACCTTGGTTTTAAACTTTATTTTGGTGCCACGCTTTGGCTATTTAGGTGCAGCATACACCACATTGATTTGTTATGCTGCAATAATGATAATCTGTTGGGCAATAGGACAAAAATACTATCCTGTAAAATACCCAATAAAACGCTTCTTCACATACCTAATACTTGCATTAGGCCTATTCTTTGTGATGAATATCTTCCAAGATTACGAAAACAATCTAATAAGATTAGGAATCAACACCCTATGCGTGCTAATTTTCATAGCCGTTGCCTTTGTTTTGGATTTAAAGAAGGTGATTAAGAAATAAAAAACGCTCGTTTGTCAAAACAAAGTAAAGACTCACGAGCGTTTTTCTTTGAGTTGGAAAATTAAAATTCTACTCCACTCCCCAAATCTTAATTGTATTATCCCCTGAACCACTAACAATCATTTTTCCATCAGGACTATATGCTACAGAAAAGACTATACTTCTATGTCCATATAAGGTTTTAATGCAACTTCCTGTGTTTGCGTCCCTTATTTTAATCGGTTCAAGTGCTGAACCACTTATTATACGATTGCCATCGGGACTATATGCTACGGAATAAACACATAACGCATCTCCTTCTAAGGTTTGAAGACATTTTCCAGTGTTTGCGTTCCATATCTTAATGGTATTATCCCATGAGCCGCTGATAATTCTCTTGCCATCAGGACTATATGCTACGGATTCAACATAACCTGAATGTCCCTCCAAGGTTTTAAGACATTTTCCGGTTTTTGCATCCCAGATTTTAATGGTTTCATCCCATGAGCCACTGACAATGTGCTTCCCATCTGGACTATATGCTACGGATTTAACCAATTTTAAATGTCCCTCTAAGTTTTTAAGACATTCACCTGTATTTGCATCCCATATATTAATTATTCCATCAACTGAATCACTAATTATACGATTACTACCGCTGACAATGTATTTTCCATCTGGACTATATGCTATGGATGCAACATCAAGTAAATTTCCTTCTAAAGAATTAAGAAATGAGCCTGTATTTGCATCCCATATCTTAATGGTGTTATCAATAGAACTGCTGGCAATATATTTTCCATCTGGACTATACGCCACGGAACGTACACCATCTGAATGTCCCTCCAATGAATTAAGACATTTTCCTGTGTTTACGTCCCATATTTTAATGGTTTTGTCTGTTGATCCACTGACAATGCGTTTTCCATCTGGACTAAATGCTATGGAATAAACAGTATCTTTATGCCCTTCTAATGTTTTAAAACATACAACCTTATCTTCATTTCCTGTAATAGGTTTATCGCATCCTACAAATAAAGCAGTAAATACTGCAATCAAACTTAATAATTTTAATCTATTCATTTTTTAACTTTTTTTATTCTTGCCCAAGTCCCAAATGGCGATTACTTAATTTCTTTCTTGACTTCAAGGCATAAAAAAACGTGGGACTTTTTTCTTACGGTTGCTTGAGGTCCTGAACTTACCTATCTACCAAATAAGAAAAGCCCACGATATTATTCGTGAGCGTTTTCCACTTTCTTTTTGGTAGATTTATTTGAAATTGTTCAGGTTTCAAACAACCAAATATAAGCAAAAACGCTTTTTATGTCGTAAAAAAATTACTAAGTCTAAATTATCTTTATTCTTTGTCTACTTTTTGTCCTCCCTTTTTACGTTTTAAATTTCTGCCCACAAAGGTACAACATTTTTCTTTAATTACAAATATTTCTTTAAAGGTATTTTAAAGTGCTTTTAAACCTCTTATAAATATATTTTCTTAAAGAAAAAATGCTTCAATTCCTTGAAAAAATTGACCAAAATTGAGGGTAAAATTGACTAAAACGAAGAGTTGTTTTCATCAAACGCTGATTAATTTTCACCAGACGCCGTTTAATTTTTTTTAAACGCCGTTTAATTTCAACCAAACGCCGTTTAATTTCAACCAAACGCCGTTTAATTTTGCCAAAATCAAGGAAAAAACAGGGTTTTTAGGCTTAAAAATGGGATAAATTAAGGCTTAAAATTATTAAATCACTGATTAGCAGTATTTTGCTTAAGTCGAAATGCTTAAAGAATTTACAATAAGGAAAACCGAAGAGTGAAAATTTCGTCTTATTTCGGCATTTGGGTTTTAAGAAAAACTATTTATAGAAACAAAAAGGCACAAAAAAAGCAGTCTCTTTACTTGGGACTGCCTTAACTCTCTTTTAAGCTAATCTGAAATTATTCAGCTGGAGTTTCTGTAGCTGTTTCAACTGCAGTTTCTGCTACTGTTTCTACTGCTGGAGTTTCAGTTGCTGTTTCAGTTGCTGTTTCAGTTGCTCCACCGCAAGCAGCGAAGAAACCTGCTACTGCTAATACTAACAATGCTTTTTTCATTTCTGTAAAATTTTTAAAAATTGACAATTCTTTCTTTTTAACTTTGCAAAAGTACAAACATAATTTTAAATACAGGTCTTTTTTTTCAACAAAATTACCTTAACAAAGGTTAATTTATTGATTTACAGCAAGAAAAAAATTGCCTACTTTTTTCTCTAATTGTTTGATTTTAGGGCTATGTGGCATAAATTCTTTTGCTTTTTGAATGGTTTGCTCGGCTTCTGCTTTCATTTCTTTCTTTAATAACAGGTTAATTTTGTCTTCCCAAGCGAGTGTTTCTAACTGATATTTCTCTAAATATTCATCTATCAATCTCATTTGTTCTTGCCAATTTCCTTTTTTCCCTTCTATATGTACTAATACTCTCACAGGGGAATAGCAAAGTGGCTTCATCTTCATACATTTCTCTGCCCAATAAATAGCGCTATCTGCTTTGTTTTCTATCTTGCCGTAGTAGTTTGCTATTCTATATTCTCTTAATGCGTAATAAGGATTGGAGTTGTCTTCTAAAAGAATATCTACTGCTTTGCGATAATTGCCTACATTGGCAAATCTTTCTGCTACATTAACTGCTATAGGTTTTGAACTTTCATCAAGATTTGGCAAACAAGGCATCATACTTTCCCAATCTTCCGGAGTGTATTTGATAGTTTTGTCGCCATTGTATTGTTTTATTCTTGTTTTTTGAAGTATGGAAGAATAGCAATGCATTCCCTCTATTGCAAAAGCAAGAAGTGTAATTAGTGCTATTGGTATGATTATGATTTTTGATAAAGATTTTGTTTGTGTATCGGTATTATGGATTTTGTTTACTACAAGAATAACTACTGCTAATACTAGATAGATTTGACAGTCTGCTCTTTCTAATGGGAAATTAAATAGAGCATCGTTTGCATAAGTAAGTATTAGTGATAGGGATATTAATGCTAAAAGTTTATGTTGTAAATGCTTGTAAGTAAACATTTGTTTTAATCCCATTATAACAAAGATTAGATATGTTGCGACATAGAGTAAAAGTCCTATTATTCCGAGTTCAGAAAACATTTCCAGGAAATCGTTGTGTGCATGATCCGAAACAATAAAATCATGCTTCTTTGCACACTCTACTTTCATTATTGCTAATTTATGATTGCCTACTCCATAACCTAAAATAGGTTTATCTTGAATGATTTCTAAGGTATTTTGCCAAATTAGAAGCCTTCCTTTGCTATTTCCTTCTGCAATAGAACCTACTCTTGCTTCTATTGAGTAGTTGTTTTTCTCAATTTTAGAGAATTTATTAAAGTTGTATTTTAGGAAACCATCGCCTGCAAAGAATCCTATCACAGCAAGTCCTATTATTAGGAAAGATAATTTTGAGCGATTCTTTATAGCAAAGACTCCTAAAAGCAATAAATGCAAGAATAAACCGATGAAAGTAGAACGTGTACTGATTATAACCAAACAAAAAGCTATTGCAAAGATTAAAGCTAAACTATAGTATTTTAAAAAGCCTTTAAACCTCAATACTGCATAATAAAGAAATGGGAGTTTAAAGAGTAAGGCTACTGCAAAGATGTTTTTGTTTCCATAAAAGCCATTTAACTTTAAATTATTCCTTTGCGAGATATGTACATCAAAGAGATAATAACATATTATGCAAGAAAGGACATTTATCATGGCTATTACAATGGTGCAGATTATCAAATTCTTCAAGACATGATTGTCTTTAGACATAAAACTTATGCCTACAATCATTGCAATAAAGATAATAATCCACCTATTCCAAACGGCAAATCCCTCAACTGGATTAATCGTCCAAAAGATTGAAAGCCCCATAAAAGCAATTAACGCTCCCCACAAAGGTATTAAGGCAGAGGATGTGAAGATTTCCCGTTTCAGCAAGTTTTCTTTTTTAAAGAAAGCCCAATAAACGATAAATCCTACTGATGATATATCAAATAATGCTATTAGAAAATGTCTTAAAGATGTACTATCCAAGACTAATATAGGCGGAAACAACTGCAAACAAATGAAAAAGCAGATTAAAATCCTTATATACTTGTTAATATTATTTGATTTCATAGTCTATTTTTTTACAAAGGTACAAAAAATAGAAATAAACCTAATATAAATTAAAGAAAACGAAGGTAAGGAAAAGTAAATTCCGAAATGAATAATTCTACTTTCAAGAAATATGATAGGGGGATTTGTTATAAAAAAAGAAAGAGAAAGAACTTTCATTCTCTCTCTTTCTTGCGCCCCCTCTAGGACTTGAACCTAGGACCCCATGATTAACAGTCATGTGCTCTAACCAGCTGAGCTAAGGAGGCGTTTTTCTTTTCCCTTAAAGCGAGTGCAAAGATACGACCTTTTTTCTTACTACCAAATTTTTTCTAAACTTTTTTTATCACTTTTTTACAAATAATCTGATTTACACTACTTTAAAATTTTGAAGAAATCCAGCGATATAGGTCATTTCCATTAGCAAAAATCAACAATCCGAACAAAAGAATCATTCCTATCATTTGAGCTCGCTCCATAAATTTGTCGCCTGGCTTCTTTCCTGTAATCATTTCCCATAGTGTAAACATGACATGTCCTCCGTCTAAGGCAGGTATTGGCAATATATTCATAAATGCTAAAATTATAGAAAGGAATGCAGTCATGTTCCAAAAGATTGCCCAATTCCATTCAGCTGGGAACATTGAGCCAATCGCTCCAAAACCTCCTAGTTGTGAAGCTCCTTCTTTTGTAAAAACTAATTTGAATTGCTTAACGTAATTAACCAAAGTTTCTGTTCCTACTTGTATGCCAGCAGGTATTGATTCAAAAATATTATACTCTGTTTTCTCTGTTTTGAAAAGAAGTGTTGGATTTTTCGCAACAGCTCCTATTTTCCCATCTGAACCAAGCGTAAAAGTAGTTTCTTGTTTTGCATTGTTTCTATAATAAGTAACTGTGATTTCTTTTCCTTTTTTGTCGGCTATTTCCTTTACGAAATCGCTAAATGTAGGAGTTGCAACACCATTTAAAGCAACTATACTATCGCCTATTTGCATTCCTGCACTTTGTGCAACAGAGCCAATAGCAAAATTATCTATCACAAAAGGAACTCTAATAGTTGCAAATTCTTTTGGGTTAGCTACCAACATTTGTTTTGCAAAATTTTTTGAAAGGTTAAATGTTACCAAAGAATCTCCTCTTTTTACTGTAATATCTTTTGGAGATTCCAAAAGAACTTGCTCAACTACTTCTGTTAAATTAACAACCTTTTTTCCGTCTATACTTTGTACTATATCTCCATTTTGGAATCCATTTTTCAAAGCAACTTCTGTGTAATCATATCCAAGAGTTGCATTTTGCATTGGCAATGTTTCTTTCCCCCAAACAAAAAGCATAGCTGAGAAAATAACAATTGCACCAACAAAATTCATCAAAACACCACCTAAAACTATAAGTAGTCTTTGCCATGCTTTCTTTGAACGATATTCCCATTCTTGTGGTTCTGCCGAAAGAGCGTCTGCTGAGGTTGTATTCTCATCAATCATTCCCGCAATAGAACAATAACCTCCGAAAGGCAACCAACCAATTCCCCATTCTGTTTTGTCAGGGTGTTGAGCGAACTCTTCGGGAGATTTTTTTGAGAACCAGCTCAAATGCCACTTACCATTATATCTTTTTGCTCTTAGAATTGAAAATCCAGGATTAAAAAACAAATAGAATTGTTCTACTCTTGTCTTAAATAATCTTGCGAATAAATAATGCCCTAACTCATGTATAAATACTAATAAGGATAAACTTAGTATTAAAGCTAAAAGTTTCATATTTTTTTATTTGTTTAATATTTCTCTTTTTAATTGTTCTTTTACTAATTCGTCTGTTTTGAAATAATCCTCTAAGGTTGGATTTTTCACAAAGGCAAACGTATTAAATGCCTTTTCTATTATGTTTCCTATCTCTACAAATTGAATTTTTTCTTTCAAAAATGCTTCTACCGCTACTTCGTTTGCTGCATTCATTATCGCAGGAAGATTTCCTCCTTCTTCTATTGCATGATATGCCAAAGCCAAACAAGGAAATAAATCTGTGTTTGGTTTTTCAAAAGTCAAAGTAGAGTATTTGTATATGTCTAATTTTTCTGATGTATTAGGCAATCTTTCTGGAAAATTCAAAGCATATTGAATTGGAAGACGCATATCCGCAACTCCTAACTGCGCTTTAATGCTTCCGTCTTCAAATTCCACCATAGAATGTATTATACTTTGAGGATGAATTACTGCTTCAATCTTGCTTGGATTTATATCAAACAACCATCTTGCTTCAATCATTTCAAAACCCTTGTTCATCAAAGTTGCTGAGTCAATAGTAACTTTTTTACCCATTGACCAATTTGGGTGATTCAATGCTTGCGCAACACTTACCTTTGAAAGCTCATCTTTTGTGAAGTTTCTAAATGGTCCACCCGAAGCAGTAAGATATATTTTGTTTATTTCGTTATTTATTTCCCCTATTAAACATTGAAAAATTGCTGAATGTTCAGAATCAACAGGAAGAATTGCTGTGTTATTCTGCTTTGCAAGCCTCATAACATACTCTCCGCCTACAACAAGTGTTTCTTTATTTGCCAAGGCAACAAGTTTTCCTTTTTTTATTGCTTTAATTGTTGGAGATAATCCTGCAAATCCAACAAGTGCCATCAAGACAACATCTACGCAATCCATTTGAACAACATCATCAATGCTTTCTTTACCTGCAAAAACCTTTATATCAGTATGCGATAATGCGTCTTTAACCTTTGCATACTGCGTTTTGTCTGCAATAACTACGACATTGGGATTAAATTTCAAGGCTTGCTCTATAAGTAAATCAGCTTGCGTGTTAGCAGTTAGCACTTCTGCTGAAAATATATCAGGGTGTTGGGCTATTATATCTAAGGTTTGCTGACCTATTGAGCCTGTTGAACCAATTACTGCAACAGATTTTTTATTCATCATTACTTTTTCTTTGTCTTAAATTAGTTCCCCACATTAGTTTGTTTCTGATTGCTGAAAAGAATGTTTGATTTTGCATTCTTATTAGACTCAATTCCATATCTGCTTTTGAGATTTCTATTGAAATTGGAGTCTCTAATGGATAGGTTTGTGAGTCTAAATGAAGCGAAATCCCTTTTCGCGAATCGTTTATTACAAATCGTATCAGAGAATCATCGGGAATAATCAGTGGTCTTAAAGTTAAATTGTGCGGAGAAATGGGTGTGATACATAAACAACGAGAATTTGGAGATATAATAGGGCCTCCACAACTCATTGAATAGGCTGTTGAACCCGTAGGAGTCGTTGCAATCAACCCATCTGAAGTATATGTTGTCAAATACTCATCTCCTATGTATGCATCTATCTCTAACAATTCTCCTGGCGAAAGAGAACGCACGCAAACTTCATTTATCGCAAAGCGTTCTTCTTTTGAAGATAAATAAGTAGCCTTTAAGACACTGTGTTTTTCTACTTTATAGTTTCCTTTCTCTATTTCAGATAAAAGATTCTTTATTTCGTTTCTACCAACACTTGTAAGAAATCCTAAATGTCCAAGATTTATTCCAAGAACAGGCAGAGTTGTATTTTTCACAACCGAGAGTGTATCTAGCAATGTACCATCTCCTCCCAAAGAAAACAAAATATCAATTTTTTTATCCTTTATTTTATTTTCTTCAAACGCTGAAATATTACAATTATTCGGCGTTTTAATTTTGCCTTGTAAAGATTTGAGAAATTCTTTTGAAACAAACAATTCCTTTGAATAAAGACTTATTTGAGAAAACAAATCTTCTATATAACACAAATCTTCTTCTTTACAATTTTTACCGAATATTGCTATTTGCATATTTTAGTTTAATTTTAGCTTTGGAGTAGAACACTGAAACACACAATTACCACAAGCTGTTAATTCACCTTGTAATCTACGTTTAATCAAATCTCCCAAATTTTCTTTAAGCTCTTCTATATCGCTTTTAGAGAGTACATCTTCGCAAAAGGCGTACATAAGTAGCATTTTAGCACTTCGTTCACTTATACAACGAGTTCTAAGATAAAACAAAGCATCTGCATTTAGTTGTCCTATGGTTGCACCATGCGAACACTTAACATCATCATTATATATCTCTAAAAATGGACGAGTATTCACCTTTGCCTTATCGGTAAGAAGCATATTCTTGTTGTTTTGCAAAGCAACAGTTCCTTTTGCCCCATAATCAACAAAGACATGTCCTACAAAACTTGATTTTGCTACATCATCAAGTATTCCTTTGAATAGTTGATTAGAAGAACAGTTAGGTTTGTGGTGATAAACGTTGATTTCAGTTTCTGCTTCTTGTTGTTTATCCATCAAATACAAACCATTAAGGTCCGCAGTTGAATATTCATCGTTGAAATTCACTATAATCTTGTTGCGAATCAACTTTCCATTAAGACTAAGTCCAAAAGTAGTAAGTTTAGACTCTTTCCCCATTTCAAAACACACCTCAGTGCTTACGGAAGAAAAGTCATTTATATTTTCCATCTTATAATAATCCAAACTTGCTCCATCTTCTATTTCTATTTGTAGCTTATTTATCAAATCACAAGAGTGTTCCGAAATAGAATCATCGCAATGTATTAAACGCAGCTTACTATTTCGTCCTAACTTAACAGTACTAAATGAAGATGTATTTAAGGATTGTTGATTTCCTACTACATTTATTATCTGTAAAGGAGTATCTATTATAGCATTTTCTTTAACATTGATAGAAATTCCTTCCTCTGTCCTTTCTATCACAATAATATCCTTGTATTTTTCTCCCAAAACAACATCTTCATACAACTTTCCATTCAATTGGAGTAGTCGTATAGTGTTGAATTGAGGAATATTACAACTGAAATTTATGTTATTAAGATTTTCTTCCATTACTTTCCTTGCTCTATTTCCTTTCTAATCCAATCGTATCCCTTTTCTTCCAATGTTAAAGCAAGAGTTTTATCTCCTGTTTTAACGATTCTTCCCTCGTAAAGAACGTGTACATAATCTGGGACTATGTAATCCAACAATCTTTGATAGTGTGTGATTACAACAGTAGCATTATCAGGTGAGCGAAGGGCATTTACTCCATTTGCAACAATTCTTAACGCATCTATATCCAAACCTGAGTCAGTTTCATCTAAGATTGCAAGGGTTGGATTTAACATTGCCATTTGGAATATTTCGTTTTTCTTTTTTTCTCCACCAGAAAAACCTTCGTTTACAGAGCGATTAGCAAGTTTACTAGTGAGTTCTACAACTTTTTTCTTTTCTTCCATAAGCGCAAGAAAGTCTTTTGCAGACATTGGGTCTAATCCGCGATATTTTCTTTGCTCATTGATTGCTGTTCGCATAAAATTGCTAATACTTACACCAGGAATTTCTACTGGATATTGAAATCCAAGAAATATTCCTTCAGCAGCTCTTGCCTCTATTGGTAAATCCAAAAGATTTTTATTGTTAAACAAAACTTCTCCTTTGGTTACTTCAAATGTATCTTTACCTGCAATTACAGAAGCTAACGTACTTTTTCCATTTCCATTAGGCCCCATTATTGCGTGTACTTCTCCTTTATTTATTGTAAGATTTACTCCTTTTAAAATCTCTTTATCGTGTATCTTTGCGTGTAAATCCTTTATTTCTAACAATGCCATTATATATAGTTTTTATTTTTTGCGAATTTGCAATATTACGAAAAAATTGCTAATTCAAGAAATCAAGTCTTTATTATTTTGTTATTCCAAAGAAGATAACCTTACTAGATTATCCTCTCCTATTGTTGGATAATAGTGTTTTATAAAATATATCTCTTGCGTTGGATTGTATTGTCCCACTATTGTTATTTCCAAAAAAGCAATATCAGAACTTATCTCATAAATTTGAGACCTTTCACCCTTTAAAAGATTAATAGTTTTAACATTTTCATACAAACCTTTATCCTCATTAAACTCTCTTACCTCTATTCTTTTCACTTCATCAGTTCCAGAAAAACTATCATAATAAAGTTGATAAGTTGTTTCCTGAAAAGCCTCACAAGAAACAAAAAGAGTAGTTACTATTAACGCTAATATTAAATATAATTTTTTCATATTCCTATTTTAAAATTAAAATCCTGGAAGTTGCATTACCACTGTTGGAATCAAAAGCAACCAACCAAGCACAACCATTGCTAAAATAAATTTCCAAGAAAACTTAACCCACTTTGCATAAGGGATTTTAGCCAATCCTAAAACTGCAATCAACACTCCCGAAGTTGGAGTAATAAGATTAGTAAATCCATCACCAATATGGAAAGCAGTAACAGCAGCTTGCAAAGACATTCCTGTCATATTTGCAATTTCTGCAAACATTGGCATAAGCATTGCAGCCTTTGCAGTACCCGAAGTTATGATTGCGTTCAACACAGACTGAAAAGCATACATAATACTCAAAGCACCAACTTGTCCACTACCAGAAATCGCACTTGCCAAACCTGAAAGGAAAGTATCAATTATTTTACCATCTTCTAATATTATAATAATTCCCGAAGCCAAACCTACAACTAAGGCTGCCGAAAGCATGTCTTTCGCACCTGCAATGAAGAGTTTTGCAATATCACTTGCCGATTTTCCAAGAGCCATTCCCGTAACTATTGCCATAAAGAAGAATAATGCAGCAATTTGTTCAAAGCCCCATTCAAACGCCATTACGCCTATGACCAAATAAACAATAGTAAAAATCAATATTGCCAAGGAAAACATCTGCATAGACTTCTTTATACCAAAATATCCTATGATAACATAAAGAGCAGTCGTTATAATCAAAGGAATACTTTGGGTTTGAATGCAGAAAACAACTTGAATAAGAAGTGTAACGAAGTAAGCAATCCAACAAGTCTTTGAAGCCTTGATTGCAACCAAGTCATTAACTGTTGCTTGATTTGCTCTCCAATAAGCATCTTCTTCATACATAATTGATTTCTTAGGATTCTTTTTCACTTTGTTTGCATAGTACAACACAAATGCAATTCCCACAAAGGTAATCACAAACCAAACAATCAATCTGTATTCAATACCAGAAAACATCTTAATTCCTGCAATATCTTGTGCAATTCCCAAAGTGAAAGGATTAAGAATACAGCCAGCAAAACCAAGACCTGCTGCAAGGAAACAAAGACATACTCCCGTAATTGAGTCATATCCCATTGAAATTGCTAAGGGAACAAAGATTGCAACAAAGGCAATCGTTTCCTCACTCATTCCAAAAATCGCCCCAAACAAAGAGAACATAATCATTATCACAACAATGATAAGATTATTCACGCCTATCTTCCTAAATAGCGCGTATCTCTCCAAAGAAGAGGACTTTTTCAAAAACGTTTGTACTCCCATATCAATGGCTTTCGTTTCATTCAATATCCAAAACGCTCCTCCCAAAATCAAAAGGAATGCAATAATTCCCGGAGCGCGTTGAAAACCCTTGAAAAAGGCAGACATAATCTCCCAAGTCTGAGGATTTTGTTCTTGACTCTCAAAAGAGCCTGGCACAATCTGATTAACAATTTTTCCAGATTCTGTAACCACTTCTTGACGCTCAAATTCGCCAGCAGGAACCACCCAAGTAGCAACCGCAGCCAAAGCAATCAAGAAAAATATTATCACATAAGTGTGTGGAACTTTCTTAAACATAGCTTTAATTTATTGTTAAATTTTTCTTTTTTCTTAAAACACCATACACAAAGCCCAATAAAATACTCAAAACCGCCAAAAACGAAGATGTTCTATAAACGTAATCTCCATGTTTTGTGTAAAAAGTAATTTTTTTCTGAGCATATAAAGTTTCTTTTATTACATCTTCTTCCCAATACTTAGTCTTTTGCAAAACTTCTCCCTTTGGAGAAACAAAAGAGGAGATTCCCGTATTTGCACTCCTTGCAATATAACGCCTATTCTCTATTGCACGCAAAGAAGCGAAAGCAGCGTGCTGACGATGTCCAGGAGTATTTTCCCACCAACCGTCATTAGTAATCACAAACAAAATTTCAGCACCCGACTTCACAAGATTAGCCACATATTGCCCATCAACGCTTTCATAACATATTGCCGCAGCAACCTTAGGCTTATTTTCAGAAGTAAATACCTTATAACCCTTATCCGTACCCAAAGAGCCAACCGTACCACCTAAGTCAAGAATAAAGTTTTCCATAAAACCAAGATATTTTTGCAAAGGCATCTTCTCCACAGCAGGCGTAAGCACCGATTTATGTCTTAATTGACTGTGAGGATTTACTGTATCTCTATCAATTTTTATTGCAGTATTGTAATTTTCATACAAGAAACCATATCTCTTATGCTCTCTTGTTGCAATAGTTCTTTGACTTTCCTCAACCTTGTTGCGAGTAGAAATCCCAGCAACAAACTCCAAGCGTGGAAAAGCATTAGAAAGATTTCTCAAATACTCAACACTACCAATTTCTTCAATGTATTCTTCCCACGCATATTCTTGTATGCAACTCTCTGGACAGACAACGTAATCCGTTTCTTTATCTGCCTTTTGCAAAGTAAGTCTTTCTATTCTTTCACAAACATCTTGTGGCGACAGATTGTATTGTTCTGAATAGGGGTCTAAGTTTGGTTGCACCACAACAACGTCTGAGGCTTGCGAGGTTTCTTCTTGATAGGTAAAATAAAGCGTTAGCGAAATTATTACAGGCAAACAAATTATTAAACCTAAGGAATAGATTCTTTTTCTACTGAAAGATTTTTCTAAAATGCCGTTTAGTAAAAACAAAGCAAAAACATTGCAAATCAAAATCCAAAAACTACCACCCGCAACGCCAGTAAATTCATACCATTGCACTAAGGCAGGATACTTTGCAAAGCTATTGCCTAAGTTAAGCCAAGGAAAATTGAAATCCCAATGCAATTCCATAAACTCAAAAGCAAGGAAGAAAATAATGAAAAACACATAATTTATTTTCTTTTCCACTCCGAAGACTCTCTTTGTCCAATGGAATAATTGGAATGCAACAGCCATTAAAGCAGCTTGAAAGAAAGGAAGCACCAATGCCGCAGAGGTTGAAAAAGCCACCCAAAAAATTGTAGTAGCATTCCATATTAGAAAAGGCAAATAAGAAAAGGCAAAACCTGCAAAGGGAGAAAATCTTTTGTCTTGGTTATTTAGCGAAATATATCTTTCAACCCATAGCATAGGAACGAAAGCCACAAGCATAAGTGGTGCAAAAAGCAAATCCAACCAAGCAAGGCTGAGAAGCACTCCCGAAAGGCAGGAAATCAATATTAGTTTTCTCTTACTCATTGCCTATAAACTCATCGGGACTTACAACATAGTCCATTTTAACATCAAACTCCTCAACAGGAACTTGCTCTACTAATTGACAATCAAAACAAATTCCCATTTTCTTGTTTTGATTTACCGAAAGCAATCTATCATAAAATCCACGACCTCTACCAATGCGTCTTTTTTCTCTATCGAAAGCCACTCCCGGAATAATCATTAAATCTATTTTTTCATAGTCTGAAAAGATTTCTCCCGTAGGTTCAAGTATTCCAAACTGCTCTCCCGCTTTCATTGACTGCATTCCAGAGAATTTTCTAAGCACTAAATCATCTCCAACCACACAAGGCAAAAGAATTGTCTTAGTTTCATAGTTTGAAAGAATGAAATCATGAGTCGGAACCTCATCGTCCATTGACCAATACAAAAGAATGGTATTAGCATTCTTATAAACAGAAGAATTTACAACCGAAGAGAAAATCCTTTCCGATTGTAAATTCTTATTATCCATAGAAAGCAATTTCTTTCTCTCACGAATCAGCTTTCTAAGTTCCTTTTTTCTTTCCTTTAAATCCATTTTGCAAAGATAAAGAAAAGTAATCGCTACACAAAATTCAAAGGGAAAAAACGAAAAACGCTCGTTTGTCAAAAGAAAATCAAGACTCGCGAGCGTTATTATTTGTATTCTTAATACGAAATCAAAACACAGAGTTATAAATCACTGTCTTTGGCTTCGTTGTTTGGATTTTCATAATACATACCAATAACATAGTCCCTTCCGCTCTTAAATATTTGAAAGTAAACATACCCAACTGTTTTAGGAATAAAGGCAGCCAGATATTTTTTATCGTGAAAAGAAATTTCATAGGAGATATTTTCATTTTCATCTATAGTTTGAGATTCCAGCAATGGAATATACTTGCTATTATTCTCAAATTGAGCAACAAGTGTATTAAATCTTTCCTTTATTTGTCTCTCACTACGAAATCTTTTATCAGCTATAGCAAGTCTCCAAACTTTGCTATTCTTTGTTTGAACTGTAATATTAACTTGCTCTCCGTTGAATTCCCCTTCCAAAACATCTTTTTGTTGATTGTAGGTAAAGCCTTTTGATTTTAAGTTCTGAATCATTTCTTGTTTTGTACCATCTACGGGAATTCCAAGAAACTTTATTACATCTTCTTGTGCGTACAATCCCGCTGAAAATAAGACTGCGAAAAATAAACCAATAATTTTTTTCATACTTACAAGTTTTAATTATTATTTTCTTTACTTTACCATTTTTTCTTATATTCATCAAGATATAGTTTATAAAGATTTAAACCTGTTTCAATACTATTTATTGCTGAAGGATATTCGTTTTCCATTAATTGTTTTAAGTATTTTATTTGTAAATCATTGAAATCCGACACAAGAATCTTTAAATAAATATTTCCAAACCTTACATCTCTACCTTCTTTTAAGGTTTCAAAATAATTAATATATGAATCATAATTTCTTTTTAGTGCATTATACATAGAATATTCGAATTTATAATTATAGATGTAATTATTTAATTTATTACAGTCAATACTTATATCTTGTTTTAATTGCCCTAATTTATTTAAAAAATCATTCAATTCATTTGTACAATACAAATAATCATAATCATTTTGCAATTTATTTAATTTAGCAGTAAGGCTATCAACTACAACTGCTAAATCTTTTTCTTTTTTTACGTTTTCTTGTGCGTTTACGCTTATTGCACCAACGATAGCAATCAAAACAATAAATAATTTCTTCATTTTCTTCTCTTTTTTTTATGATTAATTAACTTGCCTACAAAGTTATAAAAATTTTAATAACTACAAAAATTTCTAATGTTTCTTTTAATGGGTTTTAAATACCTAATAAATATATTTTCTTAACAAAAAATCCTCAATTTTCTTGAAAAAATTGACGAAAATTGAGGGTAAAATTGACTAAAATGAAGAGTCGTTTTCACCAAACGCTGATTAATTTTTACCAGACGCCGTTTAAAAAAAATTAAACGCCGTTTAATTTCAACGAAACGCCGTTTAATTTTGCCAAAATCAAAGAAAAAAACAGGGTTTTTAGGCTTAAAAATGGGATAAATTAAGACTTAAAATTATCAAATCACTGATTAGCAATGTTTTGCTTAACTCAAAATGCTTAAAGAATTTGCAAAGAAAAAACAAAAGCCCGAAATTTTTGCAGTATTTCGGGCTTTTAGTTTTAGGAAAAAATATTTTAATATCCAAAAATCTCTTCTAACGAAAGTTCTTCAATGTCTCCGAATTTCTTTAAGGCTTCAAAGTCCATTTGTTCTTTGCTTCCAAGTATTACATATACTCTTTTTTGACCTCTAAGTTTTGTTTCGCTGAATGCTTTTATGTCTTCGAAAGTCATTGCTTGTAATTGCTCGTAGTATTTTTGCATACTACCTGCACCTCTTTCAAATTTCTTATCGTTAAGGTAAGAAGATATGATTCCTTGTTTTGTTGTACGGTTTGTTGCTATTGATTTCAAAAGCGATTGTTTTGCAAGCTCAAAGTTATTCTCTGCAATAGGCATATAATCTAACAATGAGTTGAAAGCATCAAAGGCTTCTACTACTTTATCGTTTTGAGTTGCGATGTGAGCAAGGTTATAATTTTTGTCATTCTTGTCATATCCCATCAAGTAACGTGAAGATGCTTGGTATGCAAGTGAGCGTTTTTCTCTCATTTCTTGGAAAACGATACTGTTCATGCTACCTCCGAAATATTCATTGTACATTGCTACAACGGCTCTTTGGTCTTCGTTATATTTATCGCCAACAATGAACATTCTACAATAGGATTGATTTGCTGGGTAATTGACAAAATAAACTTTGTTTTTGCTTATTTTTTGTTTTTCAGAAGGTTTTGTATCTGCTTTTTTGCTTGGCTTTTCGCTCATGCGGTGATGACGGAATAAATAGTCTTCTACTGCATCTATGTTTAAGTCTCCGTAGTAGGTTATTTGTTCTTTGTAAAGTTTTAAGTCTTTTATTTGCTCACAAAGTTGTTTTGCAGAAAGTTTTTCTATTTCTTTATCGCTCAAAAGTGTACGATGTGCATTTTTCTTTCCGTAAAGGGCGTAAGAAGACAAACGAGAGAAACATTGTTGTTGTGCACTCTTTGCTTCTGCTCTTTCTTTCAATAATTTTTGTTTTATATTCTCTAATGCTTTCTCATCAAGGCAAGGATTTGTCAATATTCCATCAACTACGTCCAAAGCTTCTAAAAGGTTTTCTGTTAATCCTTCGATTGTAACTACTGTTTCGTCTCCGCTTGTGCTTATTCTAAATGTTGTAGCTATGTTGTATAGTTTTTCTTTTATTTGTTCTTGACTCATAAATGGAGTATATAGGAAATCTTGATAGTAACTTAATAATCCTAAATACTTGTTTTCCCATGTTCCTACTGCATAACGGAAACTTAAACTATAACGTGTGTTGTCGTTGTTTTTAACATAAAGGATTTCTGTGCCGTTTTGCATTTTCTTTATGCTCATATCCTTTTTGTAATCTACAAATTGAGGTTTTATGTCTTCTACTTTTGTAGCTTTTACCTTTTTAAAGAAATCACTTTCTGCACTACGGTTGATTTGAATAGGAGTTATTGCTGGTTTTTCTACCTTTGCAACTGTTTCTGGTTCGTCTTTTAGTTTCTTTATAACAACATAGTTATTTGATTTAAAGATTTGGTTTGCGAAAGCTACGATATCATCTTTTGTTATTTGAGAAAGATTATCTATGTAATTAACCTCATCTTTCCAATCAACGTTTGACAAATAGCTCATCGCCATTTTCATTGCTCTTGCTGAGTTTGATTCTAAGGAACGTATTTCACGGAATTTCATATTATTGATTCCTGCTTGTAAAATAGCTTCGTCCCAATTTCCTGTCTTTAAAATATCTATTTGTTGAAGCAATATTTTCTTTAACTCATCAAGATTTTGTCCTTTTGTAGGGTAAGCTCTAAGTATAAAGGCAGTATAGTCGTTCAATCCATAAACTCCGCTGTTTGCTCTTTGGCATAATTGTTTTTGATTAACGTTTTTGTCAATCAATCCTGTGTAGCCATTGTTTAAAATCATATCAATCAATTCTGCCATCATTGCTTCCTTAGAAGTAGAGCCTGCATTGATTCTATAAGCTATGGTAATATATTCTGCTTCTAAACCTTTAACTTCTATTTCTTTTACTTTTGTGATTTCTTTTTCTGGTTTAATTTCAAATTTTGGTAACTCAACAGCCTTCAATCCGCCGAAATACTTATCAATTATTTTGATTGCTTGATCTGGATCAAAGTCTCCACTCATTGCAATACAGTAATTGTTTGGCACGTAGTATTGAGCGTGAAATTCTCTAATGTTTTTCAAACTTGGATTACGCAAATGTTCTGCTTCTCCTAAGGTTGTTTGTTGTCCATAAGGGTGATTTGGGAACAAAGCTTTCAACATTGCTTCGTTTACTTTACGATAATCCTTTGTTAAGGACATATTTTTTTCTTCGTAAATGGTTTCTAATTCTGTATGGAACAATCTCAAAACTGGATTAGCAAAACGGTCGGCTTGAATCTTAGCCCAATTTTCTAATTGATTAGATGGAATATCTTCTTGATAGAATGTGTAATCGTTACTTGTTGCTGCGTTTGTTCCTTGTGAGCCTATGAAACTCATCATTTTGTCATACTCGTTTGCAATGGCAAATCCTGATGCTATGTAAGACAAAGAGTCTATTTCTGCATACAATCCTTTTCTTTTTGTAGGATCTTTCTCCTTGCGATACACCTCATACAAATCTTCTATCTTTTGAATGTATTCTTTTTCCTTTTTCCAATCGCTTGTACCGAACTTTTCACTTCCTTTAAACATCATGTGTTCAAAATAATGTGCCAATCCTGTTGTAGCACTTGGGTCATTCTTACTTCCAACCCTTACAGCGATGTAGGTTTGTATTCTCGGCTCAGATTTATTCACCGACATATAAACTTTAAGTCCATTTCCCAAAGTGTAAATCCTTGCATTCAAAGGGTCGTTCTTTACACTTTCATACTTAAATGTTTGAGCAGAAACGTTCAAAGAAAGAACTGCACAAATCAAAAAAGCAATAAATAATTTGATTCTTTTCATTTTATAAATATGTTATTAAGGTTTCTAAGGTGCAAAGTAAAGAAAAATATGCGAAACTACAAAAAAAGAAAAAGGTTCTCCTTGTTTGGAAAACCTTTCTTTTCAAACCCTGGGTGCGAGATGGGATTTGAACCCACGACCCTCAGGACCACAATCTGATATTCTAACCAACTGAACTACTCGCACCGTATTTGAGTTTGCAAAACTACACAAAAAATTTAATACCACCAAATTTTTATTCATTTTTTCTTATCTTTGCAACCATGATACGAAAGATTCTACATACTATCTTTACGAAATTCTCTTCTGCGGGACTAGGATTTTTAACTATTATCCTAATCTCACAAATTCTTGGTGTAGAAGCAAAAGGAGAACAAGCAATAATGGTGTACAACATAAATCTTATGCTAATGTTGTTTACCCTTATAGGCAATTCTACCTTAATTTACTTAGTGCCAAGAAAAGACTTCTCAAACCTAATAATTCCTTCGTTTCTCTGGGTTGGTCTTTCGGCTATTGTAGTCTCTTTATTCTTTCCTAATATATGTGTATTGATTGCTCTGCTTGCTGCAATAAGCGAAATAAATCAATTCATACTACTCGGAAAGCAAAAAGTAGCACAAGCAAACACCTTAAAACTACTCTATCCCCTTATTTCGTTTTCCTATATTCTAATCTTGTGGTTTTTTGACCGTTTTACAAAGGTTGAAGACTTTATAACAGCAATGTTTATTGCCTATGTTGTTTCTTTATTCTATGGAGTTTTTGTTCTAAAAGACGAATACAGAAACATAAAACTCCCATCGGCAAAGGAGTTAAAGGCAGATTTTAAAAATCTTTTTAAACTTGGCTTCACAAAGCAAATAGGTTACATTGCTCAAAGTATGAATTACAGGCTTTGTTTCTACATTTTAGGCTTTTATTGTGGAGAAAGACTTGTAGGAGTTTACTCAAACGCAGTCAGTCTTAGCGAAGCAGTAATGCTTTTTGGCTCTTCGCTTGCCTTAGTGCAATATTCCTCCCTTTCAAACAACAATAACGAAAAGTCATCAAAAGAGTTTTCTTGGAAAATGTGTAAAATAAATGGGGTATTCACTGCTTTGGCGTTATTAGTATTGAGTTTGTTACCAGCAGAGTTTTATTCTTTTGTTTTTGGCAAAGGATTTGAAAACATAGGTCAAGTAATAAGGCTTTTAAGCATAGGAATATTACCTTTAAGCATTGCAAGCAATTTCACACAGTACTTTTACGCAAAAGGAAACTTTAAAATAAGCACCTACGCCTCTCTAATAGGCTTGGTAGTTACTATAATATGTGGACTAATCCTTATTCCAAAATACGCAATCACAGGAGCAGCCCTCACAGCCTCCCTTTCCTATCTAACAACCTTTGCAATCGAATTTTATTTCTTTGTTTTAAAAAAATAATTCTTTGTTTTAAAAAATTATTTCTTTGTTTTAGTAAAATGATTCTTTGTTTTATTTTACTCAAAGTACTCTGAAAAATTTTCAGGTATAGATACAACTTGCTCTTCGTAGATTTCGGCAAGTGCGTATATGTTGTTGATTTGTTTTATTATGTTTTGCATTTCTTGATAGTAGTAGTCAGGATTGTCTTTCATTCTATCAAATTGAGCAAAGCTTATTTTCAAATATTTGTTTATCATTGAAAAGTAAGTATCTGCAAGTGGTATGCGTATGTTTTCAAGATTCCAATCTTGGCTTTGAAGTAATAGTCTATACCATTGGTTTTCTAGTTTTTGTATTTTCACTCTTTCTTGTGCTTGTTGCGAAGAGTTAAGCGAGAAATATTGTTGCATAATTTGAGAAAATTGAGATGTGGCATATTGAATATACTCTTTTGATTTTTCTTCTTTATCCAACAATGCATAGATTATGGCTAAATCTGCTGTTGCAATAGGGTTATAGTAATGATATGGTGAAATGTTATCCGTGAGAATATTACTTACAATAAGAGCTTTATCAATTTTATTTGTTTGCAATAACTTATAAGCTAAACAAATTATATTATCTTGATATTGATTCACAATTTCCCTTTCTATTTCATTATAATAGGAATTGTGATTTGTAAATCCCTCCCATTGAAATTTATGTATAAGATTTTCATACATCTTTTCTTCATTTATAGTCCCTGCTTTCAATGCTATGATTTCTTGTTGTGGACTTGGGATACTTGTAAGCCTATAAGCAAATCCTTCTAATTGCAGATAATCGTCTAATCCAAAATAATCATCTATTGAATATGAGGAGAAATATATTGGTCTTTTTTCTATGTTTGCTGCTATTATATCTAATGCGACAAGTGTTGATTTACTTATTTCCAATGCTCCATACTGCCATTTAATGGTATCGCTATCCATTGTCAAGTAATATTTATGTGTATTGAGAATATGTATATCTTGTTCGTATAGTTTGGTAGTGTTTTTGTAAGAGTCTTTTATTACTTTATTTAAGTTTTCTCTATCAAAACTTGGATAGATTTGATTGTAATTATATTGTTTTGAGTATTGTTCTTGCGTTAGATTAGTTTCTATTGGAGAGGATTCATATTGTGTTTGTGATAATTGCTTAATATTTGAATCATCGTTTAGTAATTGTAGATTTATTACTCTAACATCTGTACGGATTCCTTCTACATTTTGAGCATACCAAAGCGGGAAGGTGTCATTGTCTCCGTTTACAAAAAGTATTGCATTCTTTTCACAACTTTCAAGCATTGATACTGCAAAATTGCGTGCTGTGTATTGAGATTTATGATTATGGTCATCAAAATTTTCTGCAAACATATAAATAGGCAACACCACGAAAAGTGGTGTTATGTAAATCGGACGTCTTAATCTTAATAGATTTGCAAGAGTTTGAGAGATTGAATACACTCCTATCACAAGCCAAAGAATTAACGCTGCGAAAGAAAGCAAGTAAACATAATCTCTTTCTCTTGGTTGATAAGCTGCTTGATTGAGATAGACTACAAGAGCTACTGAAGTAAACAAAAAGAGTGTTGTATTTACAAGAAATAATTTTGAGTCTTTTCTTAAGTGAGAGAAAAGTCCTATTATTATAAGTATCAATGGTACTGCATAATATAGATTATGTCCTTTTCTTGCTTGTGGATTAATAGTGTGTGAGTTGATATTAGTTTTGTCTTCTATGTATTTTATTCCTGTGGTCCATTGTGAGTTTTTGTAGTCTCCATAACCTTGTATATCGTTTACTTTACCTACAAAATTATTTAGCAGATAACGGAAATACATATAATTGAGTTGGTAAGAGAAAAAGAATTGTAGGTTTTGCTTAAATGAAGGTTTTAGTCTTTCTTCTCCATCTATAATTACTGTTTCTTCGGCTTGGCCTACCCATTCTATGTATCCATTTTCATAAGATATGTTTTCATAGTTCCACATTCGTGGAAATATTGTTTTTTGTTCTTTTGAGAATATAGGTTGTAGCTGACCATTTTCTGTGGTTTCAAAACTTTCTGGTGGCAAAGCAGTGTAATATTGCCCATAAAATAAAGGTGCTTTTGTAAAGTTCTCTCTATTGTAATAGTTTTTAAAGCTTGCAGTTGTGCTTGGGTTATATTGATTGAGTGGAACGCCAGAATTGGCTCTTATTGGTATAATTAAATATGTGCTTAATCCTATAATGATGAATATTAATCCTAATATTGTATAGAGTAATATAGGTTTTGCTTTTTTATAAGCAAGATATATAAGAGAGGAAAGTATGAGTACAAAAATTATTATTTTAATTATTGCGTATTCAGATAGTATCCAAATTAAGAAAATCGGTAAAAGGAATTGAATGAATATTATTAGTAAAAAAGAGATTAGCAAATATAACAACGTTCCTTTTAAGGTTGTATGTCTTTTATCAAAATAAATGATTAGGCAAATAGCAGGTAAAGATAGTAATGTCAGCTGGTGTACTGAAAGAGATAAACCCATAAGTAAGCATATCAAAATAATATTGTTTACTCTGTGATTTTGAGTCCATTTTATTGCCAACCAAATTGAGAGTAAGCTTATAAATAATGAAAGAGGATAAACATCTGTTTCATTTGCACAAAACCATTGTGAATCTAATACTGCAAAGGTTAAAGCTCCTATTATTGAAGATGCAATTATCCCAGGATACATTTGACTAAAACGTGATAACACATAAACGGAAATATGATAGAGCATCATAACACTTAATCCGCTACTTAGTGCTGACAAAAAGCCTATTCCTTTTGCTACAAAGGAGGCGTCTATTAAACCAAATATTGAAAAGATTGCTCCTAATAATTGATAAAAAGGAGCTCCCGGTGGATGAGGTATTTGAAGTGTAGAAGCTGTCGCAACAAATTCTGCTCCATCCCAAAAAGATATTGTAGGATAGAGAGTAAAGGTGTAAATTAAAGTGCTAATTGCTGCTATTATCCAACCAATGATATTTATGGTCTTTTGATGTTGCATTTGTTTGTTACCAATTTACAAATGATTTGTTGAATATATCTTCTACTAATTCTTCACTTATTTCATTTATCAAACTTTCTTCAACTTCTGAAAGTGAGAAATTACTATCATAATCCCTAAATCTACTGAATTGTGTTTGATAATTCTCTTTAGGATTTTTTGTATTTTCAAATGTGATTCTTATTGTTATAGTCAAACGGTTTTTAGCCGCTCTATCATTTGCTCCTATCGATGTTGGTGTTATGCTATATCCTGTTATTGTTCCTTTAAATACAAGATCTGCGTTAGAGTGTACTTGTAATAAATTGGTTGAAGAATTAATTTTACTTACCAAATCGTTGGTTAAATCTGAAGCAAGAGTTGCTTGAACTATACTTGCACGATTGGCAAATGGTTCTACTTGATAGGTATTAACATCAGGCGAGATAGACGCTCCTGTAAAGGAATAACCTCCTACACAACTTACAAGAGTGCCTATCAAACCTAACAATATTATTGTTTTGTAAAATCTCATTATTTAACAATCAATTTTGTTGCTTTTTCTCCGTTCACTCTTACGAAATAAATGCCTTTTTGTTCTATTTCTATAAGAGAATTAGATGTGTAGTTGTTTATTTCTTTTACGACTTGTCCTAATGGATTTACTATTTGGATATGTGAGTTGTTTTCACA